>DASVGO010000034.1:0-88982 GCA_036379495.1 Rhodanobacteraceae bacterium
AGCGCCTCGAAGATTCCCGCCGCACCCATGCCGGTGCCGATGCACATCGTCACCATGCCGTACTTCTGCTTGCGGCGGCGCATGCCGTGAACCAGCGTGGCGATGCGCACCGCGCCGGTGGCGCCGAGCGGGTGGCCGAGCGCGATCGCGCCGCCGAGCGGGTTGACCTTGGCCGGGTCGAGCTTGAGGTCGCCCATCACGGCGAGTGCCTGGGCGGCGAAGGCTTCGTTGAGTTCGATCCAGTCGAGCTGATCCTGGCTGATGCCGGTCTGCGCCAGCGCCTTGGGAATCGCTTCCTTCGGGCCGATGCCCATGACTTCGGGCGGCACGCCGGCGACGGAGAAGCCGACGAAGCGGGCCAGCGGTTGCAGGTTGTATTGCTTGATGGCTTTTTCGCTGGCGAGCATGACGGCGCCGGCGCCATCGGACATCTGGCTGGAGTTGCCGGCGGTGACGGTGCCGCCGAACTGGCCGTTGCGGAACACGGTTTTCAGCTTGGCCAGCACTTCGAGCGTGGTGCCGGCACGCGGGCCTTCGTCCTGGTCGATGACGCGGCTGTCGGTGGTGATGTTGCGACTGGCGAGGTCGGGGTAATGATCGTCGAGCTGGAAGGGGGTGATCTCGTCCTTGAATTCGCCAGCGGCCTGGGCGGCCAGGGCGCGGCGGTGGCTTTCCACCGAGAACGCGTCCTGCTGCTCGCGGCTGACTTTCCACTGCTTGGCCACGTTCTCGGCGGTGATGCCCATGCCGTAGGCGATGCCGATGTTCTCGTCCTGGAAGATCGCGGGGTTCATGGCGATCTTGTGGCCCATCATCGGCACCATGCTCATGCTCTCGGTGCCGCCGGCGAGCATCAGGTCGTCCAGGCCCAGGCGGATGCGGTCGGCGGCCATCGCCACCGACTGCAGGCCGGAGGAGCAGAAGCGGTTGACGGTGACGCCGGGCACGGTGTGCGGCAGGCCGGCCAGCAACAGGCCGATGCGCGCCACGTTCATGCCTTGCTCGGCCTCGGGCATGGCGCAACCGATGATGACATCTTCGATGCGTGCCGGGTCGATCGACGGGCATTGCGCGAGCACGGCACGAATGACGTGCGCCAGCATGTCGTCGGGGCGAGTGTTGCGAAAGACACCGCGCGGCGCCTTGCCGACTGGCGTGCGGGTGGTGGCGACGATATAGGCGTCCTGGATTTGCTTGCTCATGGGAAAACCCTTTGTCGTGGTTCCGGACTTGCCGGAACCGTCAGATTCATGTTCCAGCCGCGGCTGGAATGGCCTGTCGATGGCACGCTCAGTTGCGCAGCGGCTTGCCGGTCTTCATGGTGTGCGCGATGCGCTCCTGCGTTTTCGGCATTTGCGCCAGTTCGACGAAGTGCTTGCGTTCGATTTCCAGCAGCCAATGCTCGTCGACTTCGCTGCCGCGCTCGATGTTGCCGCCACTCAAGGTATCGGCAATGCGTGAGGCGATTTCCATGTCGTGCTCGGAAATGAAATGGCCGGCCAGCATGTTGATGAGCTGGGCCTTGAACGTGGCGGTACCGACATCGCCGGCCACCTTGATGTGACGCGCTGGCAGCGGTGGGCGGTAGCCCGAATCGGCCAGTGCCCGTGCCTGGGCTTTGGCCACGAACAGCAGTTCGTCGGCGTTGTAGACGACCACATCGGTCGGCCGCAGCAAGCCGAGCACCTTGGCGTCCAGTGCCGAAGCCGACACTTTGGCCATGGCAGTCGTCTCGAACGCACGCTTGATGTTTTCGAACGCATCACCGACGACCGCTTGCGACGCACGCGTGGCGAATTCCTTCAGACCACCGCCGGCCGGCAGCAGACCGACGCCGGCTTCGACCAGACCGATGTACGACTCGAATGCCGCGCAGGTCCTGGCCGAGTGCATCTGGAACTCGCAGCCGCCGCCCAGACACAGGCCGCGCACGGCGGCCACCACGGGCACCAGCGCGTACTTGATGCGCATCGACGTGGCCTGGAAATTCGCGACCATTCTTTCGAACGCGTCGATCTGGCCCGATTGCAGCAGGCCCAGCGCGCCTTTCAAATCGGCGCCGGCAGAGAATGGCTCGCTGTCTTGCCAGATCACCAAGCCGTCAAGGTTCTTCTCGGCGTAATCGATGGCTTGTTGCACGCCGTCGATGACCTGATCGTTGACGGTATGCATCTTGGTCTTGAACGACACGATGCCGATGCCGTCATCACCCAACGACCACAGGCGCACGCCGTCGTTTTCCCACAGCGTGGTGCCGGTCGTGCGCGTCGCTTCGCCCAGAATGGTTTCGGGGAACAGTTGGCGCGCATACACCGGATGGCTCGAACGCGGCAGGTTCTTGCCCGCTTCCGGGGAGAACGAACCGTCGGTGCCATGCACGCCTTTGCGACCATCGCTCACCCATGCCGGCAACGGCGCATCGCTCATGGCCTTGCCAGCGGCGATGTCTTCGCCAATCCAGCCGGCCACCTGTTGCCAGTCGGCGGCCTGCCAGATTTCGAACGGCCCCAGCTTCCAGCCGTAACCCCAGCGGATGGCAAAATCGACGTCGCGCGCGGTTTGCGCGATGTCTTTCAAGTGATACGCGCTGTAATGGAACAGATCGCGGAACACGGCCCACAGGAATTGCGCCTGCGCGTCACTGGACGCACGCAGCTTGGCGAATTTTTCGACCGGATTCTTGATCGCCAAAATGGCCGCCACTTCGTCTGACGCCTTTTGCGCGGAGGGGCGATAGTCCTGACTGGCCAGATCGAGCACTTCGATGGCCTTGCCGTTCTTGCGGTAAAAACCGGCGCCACTCTTCTGGCCCAGCGCACCTTTCTCGATCAGCGTTGCGACCCATGCCGGAGCCTTGAAATAGCGGTGCCAGGGGTCATCGGGCAGGGTGTCGGCCATGGTCTGGATGACGTGCGCCATGGTGTCCAGGCCGACCACGTCGGCGGTGCGGTAGGTGGCGCTCTTGGGGCGGCCGATGGCCGGGCCGGTCAAGGCATCGACCGCGTCGAAGCCCAGCTTGAAGGCCTGCGTGTGGTGCATCGTGGACAGGATCGAAAACACGCCGATGCGGTTGCCGATGAAGTTCGGCGTGTCGCGCGCAAACACCACACCTTTGCCCAGTGCCGTGGTGAGAAAGGCTTCCAGACCGTCGAGCACGGTGGCATCGGTGGTTTTGGCCGGGATCACTTCGACCAGATGCATGTAGCGCGGCGGGTTGAAAAAATGCACGCCGCAAAAACGGTGACGCAGGTTTTCCGGCAACGCCTCGGCCAGCGTGTTGATCGAAAGGCCCGACGTGTTGGAGGCGATGACGGCATGCGTGGGCAGGTGGCTGGCGATCTTGTTGTACAGATCCAGCTTCCAGTCCATGCGTTCGGCGATGGCTTCGATGACGATGTCGCAATCGGCCAGCGCGTCCATGTGCTCGTCGTAGTCGGCCGGGATGATGTGGCTGGCCACGGCCGCGGTGCCCAACGGCGGCGGCTTGAGTTTGCCCAAATGCTTGATCGCCGCGACGGCAATGCCGTTCTTCGAACCTTCCTTGGCCGGCAGGTCGAACAGCCAGGTTTCGACGCCGGCATTGGTCAGGTGCGCGGCAATCTGCGCGCCCATGACGCCGGCGCCGAGTACCGCCGCTTTGCGAATGGATAGGGGGAATGTCATGCCTGTCTCCGTTTAAGCAGTAAAGGAATTTGAAAGGATGCCGTCATGCCGAGCGCATGCCCGCGGCGGCAAAATGGACAAGGTGTTGGACGGCTTGTTCGAGGTGTTGTTCCTCACTCGAATCCGGACGTCGCTGGATGATGCCGAAGTCGGCCATGGCGTAGGTCAATGCACCGATCACGATGTCCAGACGCCAGTACAGCTCGGCCTTGTCCAGGGTGGGCAACCGCTCGGCAAGGGCGTGAGCGAACTGCCGGAGCACGTTGCTGTAGTGTGCCGACAGGAACTGGCGCAGCTGGTTGTCCTGTTCTGCATAGGCTCGGGCCATGACGCGCCGGAACGCCATGCCTCCATGATCCATGGCCAGAAGCTCCATGGCCGGACGGATGAACGCCTCGAGCACATTCTCGATGCTGGCCGTGTCGCGCAAGGCGGCCAAGGCATCGAGACGGTGCTTGTTGAGGACATCCAGTCGCCGACGCAATACTTCTTCAACCAGCTTGTCCTTGGATCCGAAGTGGTAATTGACCGCAGCAAGGTTGACTTTGGCCATCGACGTCACCTGACGCAGTGAGGCACCGGTGAACCCGTTTTGGGCGAACAACGCTTCGGCGGCATCGAGGATGCGTTGCTTGGTGGATGAAAGCTCTTCGGACAATCGCATTCCCCTGTGGCTGGCCCAGGTCGTGTATGAAACGATCGTTTGAGCATAGACGCCAACTGAAGCATGGTCAAACAGGCCAGGCGCAGAACTTGCACTTCGGGTAGAATCTGTCAATATTTTGTGAGCTAAGCCCGTCATTTGACGTGTATTTGGCGTATGGTTGGCGCGGTTTCAGGGGGAACTGCGCCAACGCGAAGTTTGCGTGTAGCCCGGAGACATCCGAAGCACTGGCACGCTGGCAGGGAATGCTGCCGTCGAGAGGTCGAACCGGACATCCCGTCCGCGGTCGAAATCAGCGGCTCCAAGGACAGCCAGTCAAGCGCGAAACACCGGAAAGCTGCCACGTGAACACATTCGATTCCTCTCATCTCAAGCATATTCACCGGAGCTGATCCATGGCGCTGGAGCGCACTCTTTCCATTGTCAAACCCGATGCCGTCGCCAAGAACGTCATTGGTGAAATCTACGCACGTTTCGAAAAGGCCGGCCTGAAGATCGTGGCTGCGAAGATGAAGCATCTGTCGCAGGCCGATGCCGAGGGCTTCTACGCCGTGCATCGCGAGCGTCCGTTCTTCGCCGCGCTGGTCAAGTTCATGAGCTCCGGCCCGGTGATGATCCAGGTGCTTGAAGGCGAGGGCGCCATTGCCAAGAATCGCGAATTGATGGGCGCCACCAATCCGAAGGACGCGGCCGCCGGCACCATCCGTGCCGACTTTGCCGACTCCATCGATGCCAATGCCGTGCACGGTTCGGATGCTCCGGAAACGGCGCGTACCGAGATCGCGTACTTCTTCAACGACGCGGAGCTGTGCCCGCGCTGAGGCGCTGGCAGCAAATGTCATGAACGAGGCTGTTGCCAAGACCAATCTGCTTGACCTGGACCGTCAGGGCATGCGCGATTTTTTCGTCAACCTGGGCGAAAAACCGTACCGCGCGGACCAGGTCATGAAGTGGATCTACCACCGTCTCGAAAACGACTTCGATGCCATGACTGACCTCGGCAAGTCCTTGCGTGGCAAGCTTGTCGAGGTCAGTCACGTCGTGCCGCCAGCCACGGTGTTCGAAAAGGCTTCCACCGACGGCACGCACAAGTGGCTACTGGGGATGAACAGCGGCAACGCCATCGAAACCGTCTACATCCCCGAGCCCACGCGCGGCACACTGTGTGTGTCGTCGCAAATCGGCTGCGCTCTCAACTGCCATTTCTGCTCGACCGGCGCCCAGGGCTTCAACCGCAACCTGTCGGCGGCCGAGATCATCGGCCAAGTGTGGGTGGCTGCCAAGCATCTTGGCAACGTGACCCACCAGAACCGACGCATCACCAACGTCGTGATGATGGGCATGGGCGAGCCGCTGGCAAACTTCGACAACGTCGTCACGGCCATGGGCCTGATGCGCGATGACCTTGGCTTTGGCTTGGCCAGCAAGCGCGTCACCTTGTCCACGGCGGGGCTGGTGCCGCTGATCTACAAGCTTTCCGACGTGGCCGACGTGTCGCTTGCGGTATCGCTGCACGCGCCCAACGACGAATTGCGTACACGCCTGATGCCGGTCAACAAGCGTTACCCCATCGCCGAGCTGATGGACGCATGCCGGCATTACGTGGCACTGCGGCCGCGTGCCACGATCACGTTCGAATACACCTTGATGAAGGGCGTGAACGATCACCCCGAGCACGCCCGGCAATTGGTCCGGTTGATGCGCAAGGTGCCATCCAAAGTCAACCTGATTCCGTTCAACCCGTTCCCCGGCACCGAATTCGAGCGCTCCGAGCCCGAGGTCATCGCCACCTTTCAGCGCATTCTCAATCAGGCCGGCCTGGTGGCGCCGGTACGTCGTACGCGCGGCGACGACATCGATGCCGCCTGTGGACAGCTCAAGGGGCAGGTCATGGACCGTACGCGCCGGCACGCGCAATTTCGCAAACGTGTGGAGGAATCCAACCATGCTGCGGCTTGATCGTTGCGGGTGTATTGCCTTGCTGGCTGCCGTGCTGGCGTTGGCCGGTTGTGCCACCAGCAGCTCCGGGCCGGATGGCATGCATCGCGCCGACACGCCGGCCGCGCGCAAGAATGCCGCACGCGTCCATACCGAATTGGGTCAGGGGTATCTGCGTGAAGGCGACCTCAAACGGGCATTGAGCAAGCTCAACACGGCTTTGCAGTTCGATCCCGACTACGCCCCGGCGCACACCGTACTGGGCGCGCTTTACGCCCGAATCGGCGAGTTCGGCAAGGCGGAGCAAAATTACCGGCGCGCCGTCGAACTTGAGCCCAAGGATGGCGCCACCAACAATAATTTCGGCGCATTTCTGTGCCACGAGGGCAAGGTCAGCGAAGCCATGCCTTATTTCAAGAAGGCGCTTGCTGATCCGTTTTACCAGACGCCGGAAGTGGCTTGGACCAACGCCGGTGCATGCCAGATGCGCGTTCGCAACTACAAGAAGGCTGAAACCGATCTCGGCAAGGCCCTGAAGTTCAACCCGAATTATCCTGATGCCTTGTACCAGATGGCGCTCGCTCTGTTCTCGCAGGGTGACGCATTCCACGCCAGTGCCTTTATCCAGCGTTTTCAGGCGCTGGGACAGCCGACGGCAGAAGAACTCAAGCTGGGCTATGACATCGCCACTCGACTGGGCGACGCGGAGGGGGCCCAGAACTATGCACGCCAATTGCGTACCAAGTTCCCGGATTCGGAACAGGCGCAGGCTCTTGCCAGGCAAGCATCTCAATGACCAATCCACAGACTTCCACCCTGGGTGGAAATGCAGCTGTTGCAACTGACGTCGTACCCGAAGTTCATCCGGGCATCGTGCCCGAGGCAAGTCTCGAGACGCGCAATCCGCCTCTGAATATCCACCTTGGCCAGCAATTGCGCGAGGCGCGCGAGGCGCGGCATCTGGATATCGTCGATTGCGGGCAGATACTGCGCCTGCCGGTGCGCGTCCTGAAAAAACTGGAAGCCGGTGATTACACGGGCATCTCCGAAGCGGTATATCTGCGCAATTACCTGACATCCTACGGTGCCTGCGTGGGTCTGCAGGGCGACCTCATCCACGACGCCGTCGAACAGCTTGCTCCGCCAGAGAAGAAACCTGCCCTGGTGTCAACCGGCGGGATTCCGCGTACGCACTATCTGTGGCACAAATACACCACCGCGATAGCCGCCGTGGTCCTGACGGCCTTTGTCGTGGTGCCCCTGGTGTGGCTTGGCCTCAAGGGCGGGCTGGATCGCGAACTCACGCGCTTGCAACCACTGGATTCGGCGCCGGTATCACAACCGCAGTCCGCGCTGGCATCCGTTCCCCGCGGTTCGGCAGGTGTGGCCCATGTCAAGTCCGCGGTTCGGGCGGACAAACCGTTGATGGCATCCATGGCGCCATTTTCGGCCATGGACAGCGTCGACGAGGAAATGGCGACACCGCCGGCTCGACCAACCCCGCCGCCGGTTCCGCCGGTGACGGCGACCGCGTCGGACAGCCACACACTCAGCCTCGATCTGACCCAGCCAAGCTGGGTCGAGATCGTGACCGCCAGTGGCCAGCGTTTGCAGTACAGCTTGCTGCCGGCCGGTGCGCACAAGGTCTACCACAGCGACCAGCCGTTCCGAGTCAGTATCGGTGATGCCTCGGGAACCAATGTGCAGCTGGATGGCAAGACGGTCGACCTCGATACCTATCGGCACGCCAACGTTGCCCATTTCCGGGTGGCCCTGAAGGATGGCCGCGCGGTAGTCAAACCCGGGCTACCCGGGTAGCGCAAAACTTCGCGCCCGTCGCCTTGGCTGCCCGCCTCGGGTATGCTTGTGCACCTTGACCGCGCGGTGGAACGCCGCGCGGCTGTTTTTTCACACTTCGGCACCTCGTGTGCCGCTTGCGTTGTTGATTTCGAGACGGTGACCATTGCATGGGATACGATGATTACGAACAGGGCGAACGTGTACGCGAATGGCTGCGCCAGAATGGCGTGGCCATCATCGCCGGCATCGTGATCGGATTGGCGCTCATCTTTGGTTATCGGCAGTGGGGCAAGCACAAGGCCAGTGAAAACCTTGACGCCGCCAATCAGTACCAGTTGATCCAGAACGCCATCGGCAACGGCAAGACCAGCGAGGCCGAAACCCTCACCGACAGCCTTTTGAAGAATCATGCCGACAGTACCTACGCGATCCTGGCCGCCACGCTGCGTGCCCGTCGCGAGCTTGCCGCCGGAAAGAATGCTGCGGCCGTCACCACACTGGCGTGGGCCAGCAAGCATGCTGCTGCCGGCCCGTTGAATGCCTTGACGCGCTTGCGCCTGGCACGTGCCCAGCTGGATGCGGGCAAGGCATCGGACGCGATTGCCAGCCTAGCGGCCATGCCCGCTGGCGCTTACGCAGGCTTGGTGGATGAACTGCGCGGCGATGCACAGGTCAAACTGGGACACGTTGACGCCGCCAGCCGTGCTTACCAGTCCGCCCTGACGGCTTTCGACGCCACTTCCCCGCAACGGCACATCGTGCAGATGAAGATCGACAACCTGGCCGTCACGCCAGCCGTGAAGCCGGCTTCGACCAAAGCTGCCGCTGCCCATGCATCCAGCAGCTCGAAACAGGACGCCTGATGAAACGTATTGCCCTGATTGCCATTCTCGCTTCGCTGGCGCTGGTCGGTTGTTCCAAGAACGGCAACATCAAGCCGCCGCACGAGCTGGTCAAATTCACTCCGACAGCCACGGTCACGCGTCTGTGGAAAGCGCGTGTTGGCGGCGGTGCACTGGTTACCGGTGTGCGCCTGCGTCCGGCGTACGCGGATGGCGTGCTCTATGCCGCCAGCCCCGACGGCACGGTACAGGCATTCAATGCCAACACGGGCGCGACCGTCTGGGTACATCATTCCAGCACTCATGGCTGGTTTGGCTGGGGTGATGCACATCGCAAGGATGCCTTCTATGCCGGCGGTCCGGCCGTGGCCCATGGCTTGTTCGTGATTGGCACGCTGGACGGACACGTCTACGGCCTGTCTGCAAAGGATGGCAAGCAGCGCTGGCGTGCCACCGTCACGGCAGGTGTCATTTCGCCGCCGGTCATCGTTGGAAAACGGGTGATCGTGCGTACCAACGACGGCAACGTGTTTTGCCTGAATGCCGACAACGGCAAGCAGGAATGGGTGTACGACCAAGGCAATGTGCCGTTGCTTTCCCTGCGCGGCAACGGGCCCTTGCTGGTGGCCAAGGGTGTGGTGTTTTTCGGCAGCGATGACGGTCAGCTGGTGGCCTTGCGCCTGGACAACGGCAACGAGCTGTGGAGCACCCGGTTGGCGAATGGCGAAGGCCGCACGGCCATCGACCGCATGGATGACGCCGATGGGTCGGTCATCCTGCACGGCAATACTCTGTTCGCCGCCGCCTATCATGGGCATATCATGGCCATTGATGGCCCGACGGCCAAGCCCATCTGGCAGCACAAGTTTTCCACCTACGTGTCGATGGATGCCAGTGGCAACACCCTGGTGGCGGTCGATGATGCCTCGAATGTGTGGGCCTTCGACACGACGTCAGGCAGCAACCTGTGGAAGCAGGACAAGCTGCAGTGGCGCTGGTTGAGCGGCCCAGCCATCCAGAGCGACTATGTCGTCGTTGGCGACCTTCAGGGGTATCTGCACTGGATGCAGATCGGTGATGGCCGATTCGCCGCGCGCACGCGGTTCTCGCATGATGCCATTCGGGCGCAGCCGTTGGTGGTCGGTGATGTGGCCTATATCGAGGACGTCGACGGCCACATCGGCGCCTATCGCATCAGCGCCAACCACCATTGAATGGATTCGTGAACAGTCATGCTGCCTGTCGTCGCTCTGGTCGGCCGACCCAATGTCGGCAAATCGACCCTCTTCAACATCCTGACACGCAGCCGTGACGCTTTGGTGGTTGATCTCCCGGGCGTGACCCGGGATCGCCATTACGGTGTCTGCCGCCTTGGCGAAAAGCCTTTTGCGGTGGTCGACACCGGTGGCCTCACCGATGATGAAACCGGGCTTGATGCCTTGACGGCGCGCCAAGTGCGCTTGGCCGTGGCCGAATCCGATATTGTGGTCCTGCTGGTGGACGCTCGTGACGGATTGCTGCCGCGCGACCATGACATCCTCGGTGAGCTGCGGCGTGCCGGCAAACCCGTCGTGCTTGCCGTCAACAAGACCGACGGTCTGGACGAATCCGTTGCCCTGGCCGAATTTGCCGCGCTCGGATTTGCCGATGGTCTGGCTCTTTCCGCCGCGCACAATCGCGGTACGTTGACACTGGTCGAAGCCTTGCTGCCGTTGTTGCCCGCCGATGACGAACCGGCGGCCGATGAAGGTGCGGACATGGGCATTCGTGTGGCCATCGTCGGGCGGCCGAACGCCGGCAAATCCACCTTGATCAATCGCCTGCTTGGCGAGGACCGTCTGGTGGTTTCCGAGGTCGCCGGCACCACACGCGATTCCATCCACGTGCCACTGGAACGCGACGGTCGACGCTACACTCTGATCGATACGGCCGGCGTGCGGCGCCGCGCGCGGATCGATGAGGCGGTCGAAAAATTCAGTGTCATCAAGACCATGCAATCGATCGCCGCTGCGCAGGTGGTTGTGATAATGATCGATGCCCGTGAAAACCTGGCCGAGCAGGATCTCAGCCTGATTGGCCATGTGCTGGACGAGGGCAGGGCGCTGGTGATTGCCGTCAACAAGTGGGACGACATGTCCGCCTATGACCGCGAGCAATGCCATACGGCGCTGGATCGGCGCCTGGTATTCGTCGACTGGGCCAAGCCGGTCTGCATTTCGGCGTTGCACGGCTCGGGTCTGCGCGAATTGATGCGCGCCATCGTGCACGCACACGGCGCCGCCACCCGCGAAATGACCTCCTCGCAGCTCACGCGCACGCTGGAAAAAGCCTACGCCAGCTACCAGCCGCCATTGGTGCGCGGGCATACGCCGAAATTGCGTTACGCGCATCCCGGTGGCCACAACCCTCCGACCATCGTCATCCACGGCAGCCGCACCAAGCACATCGCGCCGGCCTATCGGCGCTATCTGGAAAACATCTTCCGCAAGCGCTACCACCTGGAAGGCACGCCGGTGCGCATCGAATTCCGTGACAGCGAAAACCCCTTTGCCGGGCGCAAGAACGTGCTGACCGATGCCCAGAAACGCAAGCGTCAGCGCATGATCCAGCACGCCAAAAAGCGAGACCGCTGAACGCGCGTCAAGCCGGCTGCGCTACCATGGCATGATGACTGCCAGCTCCGATCCGTCCGCGCTGATGGCGCGCCTGAAAAGCCGCATCGACGAAATCACGCCAGCCGAGGCGCTGGCACGTCAGGCGCGTGGCGCTTTGTTGCTGGACGTGCGCGAAGACAGCGAACGCGCGGCGGGCATGCCGGCTGAGGCGACGGGGCTGTCGCGCGGATTTCTGGAATTGCGCATCGTCGGCGTAGTGGCCGATCCGTCGCGCGAAATCCTGACCCTGTGCGGCAGCGGCATGCGTTCCCTGCTGGCGGCTGATACCTTGCTGCAGCTGGGCTATGCGCGTGTCGCCTCCGTGGCTGGGGGCTTCGCTCGCTGGAAGGCCGAGGGTCTGCCGGTAACCCGCGCAGAATCGCTCGACGCCGACGCCGAGGAGCGCTATGCGCGGCAACTCAAGCTGCCGCAAGTGGGGCCAGAAGGGCAGGCGCGACTGGCTCGCGCCAAGGTGGCCATGGTGGGCGCCGGTGGTTTGGGTGCGCCGGCAGCTTTGTATTTGGCCGCCGCCGGCGTGGGCAGCTTGACCTTGATCGACGATGACCGCGTGGAGCGATCCAATCTGCATCGCCAGGTCATCCACGCCGATGCCCGTATCGGCATGCACAAAACCGAGTCGGCACGGCTGGCACTGATGGCACTCAATCCGCGCGTGCAGATCGAGGTACGCACGCAGCGTTTGACGGCCGACAACGTGGAAATTCTGCTTGCCGGTCATGACATCATCTTCGATGGTGCCGACAATTTTCCGACCCGCTATTTGCTTTCGACCGCCAGCCTGCGCTTGGGCATCCCGATGGTGTACGGCGCTGTCGAACGCTTTGCCGGGCAGGTGAGCGTGTTCGATCCGCGGCAAACCGATTCGCCGTGCTACCGCTGTCTGTTCCCCGAGCCACCGGCTGCGGAAGATGCGCCCAACTGCAGCGAAGCCGGCGTGCTTGGCGTCCTGCCCGGCATGATCGGCATGCTGCAGGCCACCGAAACGCTGAAATTGATTCTGGGTCTTGGCGAACCCTTGATCGGGAGGCTGCTTACGCTGGATGCCTTGCGCATGCGCTTTCGCGAGATCGCCTTGCCGCGCGATGCGGCCTGCCCGGGCTGTGGCCAACATGCTCACTTCGAAGGCTATGCCAACATCGCGCAAATCTGCGCACACTGAGAGCCTGTGAAAAACGTCCACCTGCTGCGAGCGCCACTGAACGCGCGTGCCGGCGATCCGCGGTACGCAAATTTGCGTCATTTGGTTCACCCAACTCCCCAAATTTGCGCGCCATGGACCTTGTCACACGCACCCTGCGACACCCTCGCCACGGCGGTCGAATTTTTCACAAGTTCTGCGCCGCGTGGCACGCAGCGGGTTTGTGCGAACCGGCACAAACCCGGATAATGTGCGTTCCCCACAGCCCGCCAGCCCATGAGCGCACGCATTCTTGACGGCAAACGCATCTCGCAACAACTGCTGGAGCGTGTGGGCCAGCGGGTCGCCGAACGTGTGGCCGCCGGCTTGCCGCCGCCCGGGCTGGCCGTGGTGCTGGTCGGCAATGACCCCGCCTCGGCCGTGTATGTGCGCAACAAACGCCGCGCATGTGCGCAGGCAGGTGTCCGCGCTTTCGACTACGATCTGCCGGCCACCACCACCCAGGCCGAATTGCTGGCCCTGATCGACAAGCTCAATGCCGATCCCGCGGTACACGGCATCCTTGTGCAATCGCCCTTGCCGCCGCACATGGACGAGGACGTGCTGATTGATCGCATCGATCCGCGCAAGGATGTGGACGGCTTTCATGCCACCAATGTCGGCCTGCTGGCGCTGCGCCGGCTGGGCCTTCGCCCATGCACGCCCAAGGGCGTAATGACGCTGCTGGGCCACACCGATAGGCCGGTGCGCGGTCGCGATGCCGTGATCGTCGGCGTATCCAATCATGTCGGCCGCCCGCTGGCACTGGAACTGCTGATCGCCGGCGCCACCGTGACCAGCTGTCACAAGTTCACGCAGGATCTGGCCGGGCATGTCCGCCGCGCCGACATCGTGGTCGTGGCCGTCGGCAAACCGGGGTTGGTCAAGGGCGAATGGATCAAGCCCGGCGCAGTGGTCATCGACGTGGGCATCAATCGACTGGACGATGGCCGGCTGGTCGGCGATGTCGAATTCGAGGCCGCCGCCGAGCGTGCTTCGTGGATCACGCCGGTGCCGGGCGGGGTAGGACCGATGACTGTTGCGACCCTGATCGGCAACACCCTCGAAGCCGCCGAAAACCGACAGGCACGCGCGGTGCGCTGAGTCCATCAACTGGCGGGTGCATGGATGCACGCACTATAATTGCCCAATTTACCTGTGGGATTTTTGCCATGCGCATACTGGCCGAGGCTCTTACTTTCGACGACGTCTATCTCGTGCCGGCCTACTCGCGCGTGTTGCCCAACGCGGTCGAGACCTCCACGCGTCTGACCCGCAATCTGCGCTTGAACATCCCCATCATTTCGGCGGCCATGGACACCGTCACCGAGGCCCGTCTGGCCGTCACCATGGCCCAATGCGGCGGCCTTGGCATCATCCACAAGAACATGACCGCCGAGCAGCAGGCCGCCGAGGTGCGGCTGGTCAAGAAGTTCGAGGCCGGCGTCATCCGCAATCCGTTCACGGTCACACCGGACACCGCCATCCGCAAGGTGCTGGAAATCACCCGCGCCCACAACATCTCCGGCGTGCCGGTGGTCGAAGGCGAACAACTGGTCGGCATTGTCACCAGTCGCGACATGCGTTTCGAGAAAAAGCTGGATGACCCGATCCGCAACATCATGACGCGCCAGGATCGCCTGGTCACCGTGCGCGAGGGGGCAGGGCACGACGAAATTCTCGATTTGCTGCATCGCCACCGCATCGAAAAAGTGCTGGTCGTCAACGACGACTTCCAGCTGCGTGGTCTCATCACCGTCAAAGACATCCAGAAGGCGCGAGACAATCCGTATGCCGCCAAGGATCAGCGCGAACATCTGCTGGTCGGCGCGGCTGTCGGTGTTGGCGGCGGCACCGAAGAGCGCGTCGAAGCGCTGGTTGACGCCGGCGTGGACGTGCTGGTGGTCGATACTGCCCACGGCCATTCGCAAGGCGTGCTCGATCGCGTGGCTTGGGTGAAGAAGCATTACCCGGGCATCGAGGTCATCGCCGGCAACATCGTCACCGGTGACGCGGCGCTGGCCTTGCGCGATGCTGGCGCCGATGCCGTCAAGGTGGGCGTCGGTCCGGGTTCCATCTGCACCACGCGCGTCGTCGCCGGAGTGGGCGTGCCGCAAATCACCGCCGTCGATCTGGTCGCCCAAGCGCTCAAGGACGACATCCCGCTGATCGCCGATGGCGGCATCCGCTATTCGGGCGACATGGCCAAGGCCATTGCCGCGGGTGCCTCGGTCGTCATGCTTGGATCGATGCTGGCCGGCACCGAGGAATCGCCGGGTGAAGTCGAGCTGTTCCAGGGTCGTTCGTACAAGAGCTACCGTGGCATGGGCTCGCTGGGCGCCATGCAGCTGGGCTCCAAGGATCGTTACTTCCAGGACGACACCGACACCGACAAGCTGGTGCCCGAGGGCATCGAGGGTCGCGTGCCGTACCGCGGCCCGATGCGCAACATCGTGCATCAGATGATGGGCGGCCTGCGCGCCTCCATGGGCTATTGCGGCTGTGCCGACATTGAAGCCATGCGCCACGGGCCGCAATTCGTGCGCGTCACCGGCGCCGGTCTGCGCGAAGCCCATCCGCACGACGTCCAGATCACCAAGGAAGCGCCGAACTACCGTTTGACCGATTGACGGTACGGCGGCCTTCCAGCCTTGCCACCACGCGCCACGAGTCCCGCATGTCCGACGCCATCCATACCGACAAGATCCTGATCCTCGACTTCGGCGCGCAGTACACGCAACTGATCGCGCGGCGCATCCGTGAATCGGGTGTGTACTGCGAAATCTGGGCCTGGGACCACGACCCCCAAGCCATCACCGCGTTCGGCGCCAAGGGCATCATCCTGTCGGGAGGCCCCGAATCGACCACGCTGGCCGATGCGCCCACGGCCCAGCAAGCGGTTTTCGACTCGGGCCTGCCGATCCTGGGCATCTGCTACGGCATGCAGACCCTGGCAGCGCAACTGGGCGGCAAGACGGCCTCGGCCGCAGCCAACGAATATGGCCATGCCGAAGTGGAAATCGTGGCCGACAGTGCCCTTTTTGCTGGCTTGAACGACCACACGGGCGCCACACCCGGCCTGGATGGGTGGATGAGCCATGGCGACCACGTCGAGGCAGTGCCACCCGGTTTCGTTGTCACCGCCAGCACGCAGCGCGTGCCGATCGCCGCCATGGCCGACGAGGCTCGACGCTGGTACGGCGTGCAATTTCATCCCGAAGTGACACACACCATTCAGGGCAGGGCGATCCTGGATCGCTTCGTCATCGACATCTGCGGTTGCCGCAAATTGTGGACGGCTGCCAACATCATCGCCGACCAGCTGACGCGCGCGCGCGCGCTGGTCGGCGACGATCATGTGCTGCTGGGCTTGTCCGGTGGTGTCGATTCTTCGGTCGTGGCTGCCTTGTTGCACCGTGCCATCGGCGATCGACTGGTTTGCGTGTTTGTCGACACCGGCTTGC
Organism: Rhodanobacteraceae bacterium; assembly: GCA_036379495.1. GTDB lineage: Bacteria > Pseudomonadota > Gammaproteobacteria > Xanthomonadales > Rhodanobacteraceae > Oleiagrimonas. The sequence continues at coordinate 16,224 of DASVGO010000034.1, forward strand.
TGCGCTATCAGGAAGGCGATCAGGTCATGGCCACCATGGCCGAGCACATGGGCGTCAAGGTCATCCGCGTCAACGCCGCCGAACGCTACTTCAAGGCGCTCGAAGGCGTGGCCGATCCCGAAGCCAAGCGCAAGATCATCGGCCGCTTGTTCGTGGAAATCTTCGACGAAGAATCCGAGAAACTCATCGCCGATGGCGGCAACGTCAAATGGCTGGCGCAGGGCACGATTTACCCCGATGTCATCGAATCGGCTGGCAGCAAGACCGGCAAGGCCCACGTCATCAAGAGCCACCACAACGTCGGCGGCCTGCCCGAGCACATGAAGCTCAAGCTCATCGAACCGCTGCGTGAGCTGTTCAAGGACGAAGTGCGCCGCATTGGCGTGGAACTGGGCCTGCCGCGCGGGATGGTCTACCGGCATCCGTTCCCGGGACCGGGCCTGGGCGTGCGCATCTTGGGCGAAGTCAAGGCCGAATACGCCGACATCCTGGCCCGCGCCGATGCCATCTTCATCGACGAGTTGCGCCAGGCCGACCTGTACGACACCGTCAGTCAGGCCTTTGCCGTGTTCCTGCCGGTCAAATCCGTTGGCGTGGTAGGCGATGCGCGTGCCTACGAGTGGGTCATCGCGCTGCGTGCCGTGGAAACCGTCGACTTCATGACCGCCCGCTGGGCGCACCTGCCGTACGATTTCCTTGAGAAAGTTTCAAATCGTATAATCAACGAGATACGGCATATATCGCGTGTTGTTTATGATATAAGCGGCAAACCACCGGCCACCATCGAGTGGGAATAACAAAATCAATGACTTGCGTGGATGCGACTGAGCTAGAAGTCTTGCCTGTTTTTCATGATTTTCCTTCAACATATTGATTTAAAACATCATGTCGGAACCGACGGGCAGCGCCAGTTTCAGCGCCACCGACATCACGTTCATGGAGCACGCCTTGCACTTGGCCGCCCATGCACGCGATGCCGACGGCGAAGTGCCGGTTGGCGCTGTCATCGTGCATGACGGCGTGGCCATCGGCGAAGGCTGGAACCGCAACATCACCTTGACCGATCCCACCGCGCACGCCGAGATCATGGCCTTGCGCGCCGCCTGCGCGGGCCTGCGCAACCATCGGCTGCCGGCCGGCACCACGCTCTATGTCACCCTCGAACCCTGCTCGATGTGTGCCATGGCCATGGTGCATGCACGCATCGCGCGAGTCGTCTATGCTGCCAGCGATCCCAAGACAGGCGCGGCCGGCAGCGTGTTCGACACTTTGGTATCCGACCGGCACAACCACCGCGTCAACGTCACCGGCGGCCTGCTTGCCGATGAGGCCGGCGCTTTGTTGCGAGACTTTTTTCGCGCACGACGCTGAAAAAAACGTGCTTTTGCGTACTGGTGCTTGATGCCCCTTGCAAAAAACGGAGCCACGACCGCCCTCAGGCATCGATGACTCGTGAATTACGCGTGGTGAAACAAACCCGAGGCATTACACGCTTGCAGAAACGGTGTGGCTCCGATGCCCGTTGTCGCAAAGGACAGGGTGTCGGGCTGTAAGAACAGAGCTCTGCGCAACGACGCGCCCAAATAGCCGGCACAGACACTTGCACGACAGGCGCAGCTCGCGGAGCTCGTCAGGGGCAGTCGCCAGGCCCGGCGAGGCTCTCCGTATATGTTCGCATAATGTATATTATGTAAAATCATATTCGACATATCTTTCGAGCCTCGCCGTTACCGCGTAGAACGACAAACGCAGACCAGTCGAAGCAAGGCGCACACAGACGCGCACAGAAAGACCGACTGGCTGGCTGCGGCTGTGCAGTAGAGACGCTGATCGGAAACTTTGCGTGCCGTTGACGCCCTTTGGCGCAAGCAACGGGCAAAAAAGCGCCCCGCAGAGCTGGCACGGCTGCATCGTTTCGGAGGGGAGAAATCGATGCCGCTCGGATGTGCCGTCTGCGGGGCGGTGGTTCGCCGCCCAGGGGGAGGGGATGGCGACGAACGATACGTACGATACGTGCCATCTGTCATAGAATCCAATATGATTTGCGACCATCAGTTATTCGGACAACGACTATGTTCGATCTTCGCCAATTGCGCTATTTCGTGGCAGTTGCCGAAACCCTCAGCTTCACACATGCGGCCGAGCGTCTGCATCTGTCACAGCCTCCGTTGTCCCAGCAGATTCGTGCGCTGGAGGAAGACCTTGGCGTACGTCTGTTCGATCGCAGCCGTCGTCATGTGGCCTTGACCGAGCCGGGCCGATTGTTTCTGGATGAAGCCCGCCTGGTGTTGGCGCAAGCCGCCACGGCCCGATTGACCGCCACCGAGGCCGCGGCTGGCCGACGCGGACGTTTGCGCCTGGCCTACCCTGCATCGCTGTCATTCCATCGCGCCTTGCCGCAAACCTTGTTGCGTTTTGCCGAAACCAGTCCGGGCGTGGAAGTCGATCTCAACGAAATGTATACCGAGACCCAGTACAAGGCCCTGGTGTCCGGGCAGATCGACGTGGGTCTGGTACGCGCCCTGCCCAAGGATCAAGGCACCGCCGCACAGCTTGAACTCGAGGTTATCGACAACGAGCCCCTGCTCTTGGCCCTGCCCCGCTCACACCGTCTGGCTGGGCGCCAACGAATCAAGTTGCGCGAAGTGGCAACCGAAGCCTTCGTGACGCAACCCAGGGCTTACAGCACCACGCTGTATGACACGTTGGTGCAGATGGCGACAGCAGCACAATTTCACCCGATGATTCGACAAGAAGCCCAGCAGGTGACCGGATTGCTGGCGCTGGTGGCGGCAGGCATCGGCATGGCACTGGTGCCTGAGTCCTTGCGCGCCGTGCATCTCCCGGAAGTATGTCTGGTCGGGCTGGAAGATGCCCAGGCGGAATTGTTGCTGGCCGTGGCCTGGAGCAAGAACCACCCATCGCCGATCATGGCGGGGTTTCTGGAAGCCGTTCGGTCCTGCCGCCAGGACGATTTGTCTGACTGAGGTTTTTCAGGGGCGATCCATCGGGACGGCTGTCGCGCACTGCCAGGGGCAATTTGTCGGCCAGGAAATCGACCAGTGCACGCACGGCGGGCAACAGGCCACGCCTGCTTGGATACACAAAATGCATGCTGCCCATGGGTCCGCACCAATCCGGCAAAACGCGTTCCAGCGTGCCATCGCATAGCGCGGCTCCGCACACCGACTCTGGCAGCAAGGCAATGCCCGTGCCCTGCTTCGCCGCCTCCAGCAACACCGCAAATTCGCCACTGACCAATCGCGGTTGAATTGCAACGCGCCGTTCATGGCCCTTGGTATCCACGAGATGCCAATCGTGCTCACCCGTGCGCTCGTACATCGACAGTGTCGGCATCTGCGTCAGCGAATCCGGTGCCGATGGGCGTCCATTGGTATCAAGGAAAGCCGGGGTGGCCACCAGCATCATGCTGGACTGCCCGAATTCGCGGACAACCAGCGTGGCATCCGTGTCGAGCTTGAAGCGCACGCGGATGGCAATGTCGTAGCCTTCGCCGATCAGATCCACACGCCGATTGCTGGCCAGAAGGTGGACTTGCACCTTGGGATAACGTGCGAGGAATTCCGGCATGATCGGCGCCAGCATGGTACGCGCCAGGGAAGTCGGACAACTCAGCCACACCATGCCGCGCGGCTCGCTGCGCAGCGTGTCGATGGCCTCCTGCGCCGCTTGCGCCTCTTCCAGCATGGCGCGGCAGTGCGCATAGAAACGCTCGCCCGTTTCGGTGACCACGAACTTGCGAGTGGTCCGCTGCAGCAAACGCACCCCAAGACGATTTTCCAGTTGTGCCACGCGTTTGCTCAGCCGCGATTTGGGAATGCCCAGCGCCCTGCTCGCCGCAGAAAAGCCGCCGTTTTCGACCACGGCGGCAAAAAAATACAAGTCGTTGAGGTCCTGCAGCGCGCCGGTCATGGACTGCATGACGAACTCCTTGAATAACCAAGCCGGATTTTGCGCTGCCGTGGGATGTGTGTCCAACCTTCTTCCATCTGCCAAAAGGCAGGGTGCCGATCGGGGGATTTCATGGCGATTACATTTGCGTACAGTAACGGCAAACGACACGAAAGGATGTTCCATGTTCGCCATCCAGACGCACCAGCTTGCTCGCGTATTCGCGGGTGGTCAGGGTGTGCACGGCATCGATCTCGAGGTCCCGGAAGGCGCCATCTTCGGCTTTCTCGGCCCCAATGGTGCCGGCAAGACCACGACTATTCGCCTGATTCTCGGCCTGTTGCAAGCCGATGCGGGAGAGTTGCATCTGTTTGGTCAGAAATTCACCCGAACGCATCGGGCCATGCTCGATCGGGTTGGCGCGTTGGTTGAAGAACCCTCGTTGTACCCGCATTTGAGCGCGCGCGACAATCTCGAAGTGACTCGTCGCCTTGTCGGCGTACCACGGCAACGCATTGACGAAGTGTTGCGCATGGTAGAGCTGGATGCTGATGCGGATCGCCGGGTGCGGACATTTTCCACCGGCATGCGCCAACGCCTCGGTATCGCCCTTGCTCTGCTCGGACAACCGCGCCTGCTGATTCTGGACGAACCCACCAATGGTCTTGACCCTGCCGGCATCGCCTCGATGCGGCGATTCATCCAGCGCATGGCGCATGAGTTGGGCCTTACCGTGTTTCTGTCCAGCCATTTGCTGACGGAGATCGAGCAGATGGCATCTCATGTGGGCATCGTGCATGGCGGCCGTTTGCTGTTTCAAGGGACGCTTGACGAACTGCGCACCAAATCGCGACCGTGCCTCGAAATTGCATGTAACGACAGTGCTGCCGCCTGCGTCGATCTGCGTGCCGCAGGCGAAGACCCCGAATTTGTCGATGCCGGCACATTGCACCTGCGGCATTCCACGCGTGCCGATCATGAGGTCAACCGATTGCTGGTCGAACACGGGCATGCCGTTCATCGCCTCATTCGCGTTACCCGCTCGCTTGAAGCCCTGTACCTCGAACTGACGCAAGCTTCGTCGCAATCCGTGGAGCAGCCGCATGAATAGCTGGTATCGAGCACTGCATGCTGAAATCCTGAAACTCAAGCACACCATGGCATTGCGTCTGGTTGTCTTGATACCGGTCGGGATCGCGTTGCTGATCATTGCGCAATACATTTCGATCGCACACTACATGCCCGGGCATCATGCGCACACGGCGGCCAAGGCATGGTTTTCCCTTGGCAGGAGCACGTTCGTTTTCTGGTGTCTGCTCATGCTGCCGCTGTTTGTCACCCTCGAAACCGCGCTGCTTGCCGGACTCGAACACAACAACCGTCAATGGAAACACCTGGAAGCCCTCGCCCTGCCGCGCAATGCCCATTATTTCGGCAAATGGAGCATGGCCGTGTTGATGGTGATTTGTGCCCATCTCATCTTGCTTGCGCTGATTCCGGTGGCCGGCTGGGTGTTGATGTTCGCCGCACCAACACTGGGTATCGCCGGTGTACCAGCACTGGGGCCTCTGGTTGGCCCGGTCGCAGGCAGTATGCTGGCATCGCTGCTGATGATCTCGCTGCAAATGTGGGTTGCCCTGCACTGGCGCAGCTTTTCAGTGGCCGTATCGGTTGGCATCTTCGCCATGGTCGCCGGTTTCTTGATCGGGCGTTCGCACACTTGGGGCAAGTTTTATCCATGGTCGATGCCCATGCAGGTGTTCGGCAAGGATGCACACAACATGACCGTCGCCATCTGGCTGGGGTCGGTCGCCGGTATCGTGGTTGCACTGATTGGCCTGTACGACTATCTGCGGCGGGATACGGCTTGATTGCAGACACGCAAAACGCCCCATGCGGGGCGCTTTGCGTGTCTGGCGGTGAGGGTGGGATTCGAACCCACGGTGGGCGTGAACCCACGGCAGTTTTCAAGACTGCTGCCTTAAACCACTCGGCCACCTCACCTGAAACTTTTCTGCTTAAGTGACATGCTGCGCACGCCACCACGGCAGTTTGATTCGGGTTGCGATTGTAACGTGTCTTGCGCACCAAAATGGCTTACGCGAGACGTTCAATGCCACCCATGTACGTCCTCAATGCTTCGGGCACCGTGATCGAGCCGTCGGCATTCTGGTAGTTCTCCATCACCGCGATCAAGCAGCGGCCCACGGCGAGGCCGGAGCCGTTGAGGGTGTGCACCAATTCGGGTTTGCCGGTTTCCGGATTGCGCACGCGCGCCTGCATGCGGCGGGCCTGGAAGTCGAGACAGTTCGAGCAGGAGCTGATTTCGCGATAGGTGTTTTGCGATGGCAGCCAGACTTCCAGGTCATAGGTGCGGGTGGCGGAGAAGCCCATGTCGCCGGTGCACAGCAGCATTTTGCGATACGGCAGATCCAGTTTTTGCAGTACGTCTTCGGCGTGGCCGGCCAGCTCTTCGAGTTGGTCGAACGAGGTGTCGGCACGCACGATCTGCACCATCTCGACTTTCTCGAATTGATGCTGGCGGATCATGCCGCGTACATCGCGCCCGTAGCTGCCGGCCTCGGCGCGAAAGCATGGCGTATGGGCGGTCAGGCGCAGCGGCAGGTCGGCGGCATCGAGAATGGTGTCGGCAACCAGGTTGGTCAGCGACACTTCAGCCGTGGGAATGAGGTAGCGCCGGGATTCGCCGACCTGCGTGGAGAACAGGTCTTCGGCGAACTTCGGCAACTGGCCGGTGCCTTGCATGGTTTCCGCGTTGACCAGCAGCGGCACGTTGCATTCGATGTAGCCATGTTCGCGCGTGTGCAGGTCGAGCATGAACTGCGCCAGCGCGCGGTGCAGACATGCCAACTGGCCACGCATGACGGTGAATCGGGCACCGGAGAGTTTGACGCCGGCCTCGCCGTCCAGCCAGCCGTGACGCTCGCCCAGCTCGACGTGGTCCTTGACGGTGAAGTCGAAGGTGCGTGGCGTACCCCAACGCGATTGCTCCACATTGCCGGTTTCGTCCTTGCCTTCGGGCAGGGATTCATCGGGCAGATTGGGGATGCCCAGAGCAACATCGGCCAGTTTTGCCTGGACCACGGCCAAAGTCTGCTCGGCGGCCTTGAGCTTATCGCCCAGCCCCGCGACTTCGACCAGCAAGGCGGCGACATCGCCACCCTCAGCCTTGGTTTTGCCAATGGTCTTGGAACGTGCATTGCGTTCGGCTTGCAGGGACTGGGTGTCGGTGGACAGGCGCTTTCGTTCAGCCTCAAGAGACTCGATGGTGGCCGTATCCAGTGTGTAGCCACGCCGCTGCAGACGGGCGGCAGTGTCAGCCAGATGCGTACGCAGCAATGCCGGATCGAGCATGGTCTGTCCTGGGCGGGAAACGGGAAAGCCCATTATCGTGGCAGCCGGCAAGGCTGCGCAAACTTTCATCGCGGTGGCGTAAATCGGACGCGCGGCGGCGGACGGGATTCATGAATGGCCGTGCATGTGATCCTCTTGCGCTGGATTACAATGAGCCGTTCCCACGCATCGGTACGCACATGACCGCTCCCCTGCTCAACCCTGCCCGCTTCGATCGTCCGGACACACTGGTATCGGATCAGCCGTTCTCGTTCATGGTGGCGCACGGCGTGTTGCCGCAGGATCAGCGGCAGGCGTTGATGCACGATTTTCCGCGTTATGCCGAAGCCGGCTTTTTCCCCTACGACGAAGCCGATTGCGGCCCGTCCGTACAGGCACTGGTGCAGCAGCTCGTGTCGGATGAGGTTGCCGATGCGCTCGGCCAACGACTGGGTATCGACCACTTGGCCGGCTATCCGACCCTGGTCACCTTGTGCCGCAGTCTGAACCTGCGCCACGGCACCATCCATACCGACAGCAAGTCCAAGGTGGCCACGGCGTTGGTGTATTTGAATGAAAACTGGCCTGACACCAGTGATGGCTGCCTGCGCTTTCTGCGCAGCATCGACGACATCGATGCCATGGTGTCGCCGGAGGTCAAACCACTGTATGGCGAGTTCGTGGCCTTTCGTCGTGCCGACAATTCCTTTCACGGGCACCTGCCCTATGAAGGCGAGCGGCAAGTCATCCAGGTGGCGTGGCTGGTGAGCGAGGAAGCCAAGCTGCGCAAGACCCAGCGTGGGCATCTGTCACGTCTGTTCAAGAAGCTGTCCGGCGGGCTGGACCGTCGGCTGGGCGCCAACCGCGATCGCAATGCATCGCATCGCAAGTAAGCCCGAAAGACTGACCGCTGCGCGCCAAACCGGCGCTCAGGCGTGCCGGTCCAGAACCTGGTCGATGGTGTAGCTCCCGGGCTTGCGCCCCGCCAACCAGGCCGCGGCAGTCAAGGCGCCGCGCGCGAAGATGGCGCGATCGGTGGCACGATGGATCAGTTCCAGACGCTCTCCGCGTGTAGCCAGCAGTGCGGTGTGTTCGCCCACGATGTCGCCGCCGCGCACCACGGCAAAGCCGATACTGCCCTCGGCACGCTCGCCGGTTTGTCCGTGTCGGGCATGCACCGCAAGGCTGTCCAAGGTACCGCCACGTGCCTGCGCCGCCGCCGTGCCAAGCGCCAGCGCGGTGCCGGACGGGGCGTCCTGTTTGCGCCCGTGATGAGCCTCGATGATTTCAAGATCCCAATCCGGCAAGGCCGCAACTGCTTCACGCAACAGTCGGGTCAAAACCGCCACGCCGAGGCTGAAATTGGCTGCACGCAATATCGGGATGTTGCGGCTGGCGGCATCGAGTTGATGCTCTTGATCTTCACCCAGCCCGGTCGTTCCCGTCACCAGGGCCACCTTGTGGGCGCGGCAATGCGCCAGCGCGGCGGCGAGCCCCGTCGGGCTGCTGAAATCGATCACCACATCCAGCGCGTCATCGGCAGTCCAGCCGGTCATGTAATGCGGGGTGTCCGGCGTGCTCGGCACGTGCAACGGCTGGCCGACAAGTTCGGAATCGGCATCGATGACGGCGCGGCGCAACACGAAGCGCCGGTCTCCGCGCACCAGAGTGGACAGGGCGCGGCCCATGCGTCCCGAGGCGCCATTGATGGCCAATCGTACAGGAGCTGTCATGCGGATTCCGTGTTCGTGGCAAACGTTCATGCTAACGCGACGGACGGTGCGCTGCAGCCGATGTCTGGCGTTGAAGGTGATCGCCAACGTCACGTTGACGCATCATGCTGGGCACGATGCGGGCGGGCAAAATGCTGCCCTGCCCGCCCATGCCGTGACGATCAGGCTGAAGCCAGAATGCGTCCCTGCTCGGCGATGCGTTCAAGCAGCTGATGCCAGGATTTGACAAATGCCTTGGCGCCGTCGTCCTGCAACTGGTCGGCCAGAGCATGCACATCGATGCCGGCCTCGGCAAAATGGGTCAGCATGGCCTCGGCGGCAGCACCATCGGTAGCCATGGGACCGTGCAATCGGCCGTGGTCGGCCAGCGCCGCGATGGTCTTGCCGGGCATCGTGTTGATGGTGTTTGGTGCCGCCAGCTCGGTGACGTAAAGCGTGTCGGAGGCATTCGGGTCCTTGGTGCCGGTGCTGGCCCACAACAGCCGCTGCACCATGGCGCCGGCATCGGCCAGCTTGCGCCAGCGCGGTGAATCAAGCAGGTCAACGTAGGCCTCGTAGGTACGCCCGGCAATGGCGATGCCCAGCTTGTCCTTGAGCTCGACCGGGACTTTGTCCTGAACCGCCACATCCCAGCGGCTGATGAAGACGGAGGCCACCGAAGCCACTTTCGGGTCCAGACCTGCCTCGACACGGCGTTCGACACCGCGCAGATAGGCCTCGGCAGCGGCAAGATACTGTTCACGCGAGAACAGCAAGGTAACGTTGACCGGCACACCCGCGAAGATGGATTCCTCGATGGCGGGAATGCCTTCGGGGGTACCCGGAATCTTCACGAACAGGTTTTCACACGCGGCCTGATGATGGATGGCCGCGGCCGCTTCGATGGTGGCTGCCGTATCGCTGGCAAGCAGCGGCGAGACTTCCATCGACACCCAGCCATCGACGCCGTGGGTATCCTTGAACACGGGATGGAACAGTTCGGCGGCGCGACGCAGGTCTTCCAGCGCCAGCTCGATGAACAGGGCTTCGCCGTATTTGCCCTCCGCTGTCTTGGCGCGAATGCCGGCATCGTAGGCTTCCGAACCGCCGATGGCCTTGGCGAAGATGGTCGGATTGGAGGTCAGGCCGGTCAGCGAATACTCCTGAATGTGTCTGGCCAGTGTTCCGTCATCGAGAATGTCGCGGGTGATGTTGTCCAGCCACAGGCTCTGGCCGAGATCATGCAATTGCCGGGTCGCGTTCATGGGGTTTCCTTTTTGAAAAGTCATCTGGGGATATGCCTGCACCTTGCTCCGCTTTCAATGGCCCCGCAAGTCGCAGGCAAGAAAAAACCCGCACCTTGCGGCGCGGGTTTTTCCGGGTGACGGAAATGATGCCTTATTCGACGGCGGCCACTGCGGAAGCCTGCGCTCCCTTCGGCCCCTGAGTGACCTCGAAACTGACACGCTGACCTTCCTTGAGACTGCGGAAGCCCGTGTCGTTGATGGCCGAATAGTGGACGAACACGTCGTCACCGCCGTCCTCGGGCGCGATGAAACCGAAGCCCTTGGCATCATTGAACCATTTGACTGTACCGAAACGCATTGACAAACCCCTCACGTAAACAAGTGCATGAAAGGCCCGCTATTTGGCTCTGCGTACTCCCATGCTGAGCGCAGTATCACCGCGTTAACACATAATTTGCAAGTGGCTGAATACACATTTCGACATGCCAGACCAGCATATTTGTCGGAAGACTGAACAAGTCACACAAATATGCCGTCCATTACAGCTGCCGCAGAATATCCGGCACCTTGGCCGTGGCTTCGGACAGATAGGCGAAAATCTGATCCAGACTGATTTCGGGGGCATTGTCCGGATCGCAGCCGGCTGCCCAATTGGCCACTAGCGCCAGACAGGCGTATTCCATGTCCAATTCACGCGCCAGCACGGCCTCGGGCATGCCGGTCATGCCGACCAGGTCGCAGCCATCGCGACACATGCGCGCGATTTCGGCACGGGTCTCCAGACGCGGCCCTTGGGTAACGCCATAACAGCCTTCGCCGATGATCGGCACACCGGCCCGATGCGCGGCATCCAGCACGGCCTGCCGCCACGTCGGGTTGTAGGGTTCACTGAAATCCACATGCAGCACCTTGACCCCGTCGGCATCGCAGAAACTGCCTGGCCGCCCCCAAGTGTAATCAATCAACTGATCCGGCACGATCAGACAACGCGGCCCCATGTCGGCGCGAATGCCGCCCACGGCATTGATGGCCAACACGCGGCGCACCCCCAGATGCTGCAAGGCCCAAATATTGGCGCGGTAGTTGACCCGGTGTGGCGCGACCGAATGGTTTTCGCCGTGACGCGCCAGAAAGGCCAGCCGCCGCTGACCGAATTGGCCGATCACGATATCTGCGGATGGGCGGCCAAATGGCGTGTCCACAACCGTGCGTTCAACCTCGTCCAATTCGGCCAGCTGATAGAAACCGGTACCACCAATCACGGCAAAATCGATATTCGACATGTTCGGACCTCAGGCATCCTTGAGCGCGTAAATGGCCGGCAGGTTGCGTCCCTGGCCTTGATAATCCATGCCATAGCCGAACACGTAGCGATCGGGAACCTCGACACCATTGAAGTCGGCATCGATGCCGGCTACACGCCGGTTGTGCTGTTTGGTGCACAACGTGGCCACCAGCACGCGGCGTGCGCCCAGGTCATGGCAGGCGTCGCGCACGGCCTTGAGCGTATGACCCTCGTCGAGGATGTCATCGACCAGCAACACGCTGCGTCCGTCCAGGTCCGCATGCGGCCTGCGCAGCCAATGCAGCTGACCGCCCTGGTTGTGGCGATAGCGTGTGGCGTGGACGTAATCGAATTCAAGATCGGTGCGCACAGCCAGCGCCAGTTGCGCCGCAAACACCAGGGCACCGTTCATGACGGTCAGCAGGACCGTCCGCTCGCCGCCGAGCTCGGCATCGATCGCCTGCCCCATGCGCGCGGTTTCCGCCGCAAGAGAGGGTTGATCGAACAGCAAGTCGGCATCATGCAAAGCGTCGGCCAAGGCAGGAAGCGATGTCATGGGGCAACCTCGTTGTCCAGTTCACGAATGTGGGTGATGAAAGTGTCGCGTTGGGGGTTGTCTTCCAGTGACGCCCAGGTGCAGGCCACGCTGCCGCGCAGTTTGGCGACGCGCGCAGGATCACAGGGTGGCAAGTGACGGGATGCGTCGAGTGCGGCATCGACCACGTCCGGCTGGCAGGCCAGAATGAGGTCGCATCCGGCATCCAGGTGCGCATGGATGCGGGCCGCCACGCCGCCTGCAGCCGCGGCTGCAGCCATGCTGATATCGTCGCTCACGACCAGACCGCCGAATGCCAGCTCGCCGCGCAGCACGTCCTTGATCCAGATGCGTGATTGCCCGGCCGGACGATCATCGACCGCGGGATAAACCACATGCGCCATCATCACGGCCTCGGCGCCACTGGCGACGGCATCACTGAAGGGCAACAGATCGTCGCGACGAATGCTGGCCAGATCGCGCGGATCGACTGCCGCGTCATGATGCGTGTCGGCCAGTACCGACCCGTGTCCGGGAAAATGCTTGGGTGTGGCCGACATGCCAGCCAAGCGCATGCCGCGCACGTAAGCCTGGCCCAGCGCGGATACCACTTCGGGATCGGCATGCATCGCGCGATCGCCAACGGCCAGATTGCCACGCGCCAGATCCAGCACTGGCGCAAAACTCACATCCACATCCACCGCGCGCATCTCGCTGGCCATCAGCCAGGCGTGTTCTTCGGCCAGGGCCACGGCTTGTCGCGGATCGCGGTCCCACACGGTGCCGATGCGAGCCAGGGCCGGCAGGCGCGTGAATCCATCGCGGAAACGCTGCACCCGGCCACCTTCCTGATCCACGCCGACGATGAAGGCATCATCCGTGCGCAGCTCGCGCAAGTCGTCCAGCAAATCCTGCAGCTGTTCGCGCGAGCGGAAGTTGCGCGCAAACAACACCACGCCGCTGACTTGCGGTGCCAGGAGTTGTTCGCGCTCGCGGGTGTCCAGCGCGGTACCGGTCAAGCCGATCAGCAGCATGAGTCACCCTTCCCGACCCGTTCGGCGGCACTCCATTGACAGAATGGGTGATCGATGAGGCTGACGTTGTAGTACCGCGACAGGTGACTGACATCCTTGCCCAGCCATGCCGGCCGCGGAAACGGCGCATCCACGGCCGGCAGTTCCAGTTCGGCCACGATGAGGCCGGCGTTGTCACCATCGAACTCGTCGATTTCGAAAACATGTCCGTCAACGTCGACCCGATGGCGGGTTTTCTCGACCGTGCCGCGACACAAATCGCGCAGCAGGGTTTGGGCATCGGCCAGCGGCAACGGATACTCGAATTCGGCCCGCGCGATGCCAAGCGTGATCGACTTGATGTTGAGCCAGGCCGACGCGCCGGCCACGCGCACTCGCACGGAAGCACGCGCCAGGCCTTGTTCGAGTGCCGCCGCATCGGTCAGATAGCCTTGCGCCATGGCCGTGCTTGAGGCAACGTGCGCACGCCAGCTTGCATCCGCGAGCAGAAACTTGCGTTCGATCTCGATGCCCATCGTCAACGCTCGAACAACGCAATCGATTCGACGTGCGCAGTGTGCGGAAACATGTCCATCACCCCCGCCGCGCACAAGTGGAATCCGTGCTTGGCAACCAGGATGCCGGCATCGCGCGCCAGCGACGCGGGGTGGCAAGACACATACACCACCCGTCGTGTCGCCTTGCCCGGCATGTATTCGAGCACCTTGTTGGCACCGGCGCGCGGCGGATCAAGCAGCAGCTTGTCCCAGTCCTGCGTGGCCCAGGTGCTGTGGCGCTGGTCTTCGAACAAGTTGGCGACATGGAAGCGCGCATTGCCAAGACCATTGTGCGCGGCATTCGCATCGGCACGCTCGACCAGGGCATGCTCGCCCTCCACGCCGGCGATCCGCGCCACACGCCGCGCCAGCGGCAAGGTGAAATTGCCCAGGCCGCAGAACAGGTCAAGCACGCGGTCGTCCGGTTGCGGGTCGAGCAAGGCCAGCGCGTGGGCCAGCATGCGCTCGTTCATGTCGCCGTTGACCTGGACGAAATCCAGTGGCCGGAACTCGAGTTCAAGCGCACCGCCGTCAAACCGATAGGCCAGACGCGGGTGTTCCGGCCACAGCGGATGCACGCTGGTGTTGCCGCCGGGCTGCAGGTAGATTGCAAAGCCATGCTCGCGACCAAAGTCCGTCAGGATGTCGAGATCGCGTTGGCCCAGAGGTTTCAAGTGACGAAACACCAAGGCCAGCGTGTCGTCGCCGGTGGCAAACTCGATCTGCGGAATGTCGGCGATGGCATCCAGACGGCCAATCATCTCGGCCAGCAAACCCACCTTGGTACCCAGCGCAGGCGCGATCACGTCACAATGGGCGATATCGGCCACATAGCGCGGGTTGGCCTTTTCGCGAAAACCGACCAAAACCCGCTCTTTCTTGAACACGTTGCGCACCGACAAGCGGCCACGCCGCCGATAGCCCCATGCCGCGCCCGTCAGCGGCGGCAACCAGTGCTCTGGCGACACCTTGCCGATGCGTTCGAAGTTTTCAGCCAACACCTGCTGCTTGGCCTGAATCTGTGCGGGCAAGGCCATATGCTGTAGCGAGCAGCCGCCGCAGGTGCCGTAATGCGGACAGATCGGTTCGACACGGTCGAGCGAGTGGCTGAAAAGTTCGACCACCTCGCCTTCATCGAAGCGACGGTGGCGTCGGCTCACGGCCACACGCAGGCGTTCGCCCGGCAAGGCAGCGTCCACGAACAACGCCTTGCCGTCGACGCGCGCAACGCCGCGTCCGTCATGGGCAAGGCCGGTGATTTCGGTGTCAACCTGGGTGGTTTTTTTCATGATGCAGGTCAAATCATGCCCGGACCTTTGACGTCCGGGCATGGGAAACATGGAGAGTTACTTGCGCACCCAGGCACCACTTGCGTTCTGGTAATACCAACCGGCATGTGCCTTCTGGATCCACAGCGCGGCGAAGATGGCACGGATTTTCGACGCCCAATCCGAATGGCCGTTGGCATTGGCAATTTCACGGTACAACGCCGCACGGTCACGATTGGCCGCCGCCACCACGCTGTTCACCTCGGCGCGTTTGGCCAGCGGAATGCTGGACGCGTCATGCACGGCAACCATGCCATCGTGGGTGAAGCCGACCACACCGGCATCGAGCAACGGTCGCAATGATTGCTGGAAGCGCTGCCGCATGCGGCTGTGGATGGCGTCCACGGCCGGTGTGTGGATGCGCAGGTCGGGGGTTTGGCCGGCGTAGGCTGCCGGAATCAGGAAGTCCACCAACCGGCTGGCCAGCGGTTCGCCATGCGTGTCGCCTTGCGTGGACGCAGGCTTGCTTGCCGTGTCCGCCTTGGTGGCAGGCTTCGCCTTGGCATTGACTGCCGGCTGGTCAATGACCGAGCCGATGAACTGCCCGGCCGCTTTTTCCGCCGCCGCTTTCGGAAAATACACGTTGATGGTGACGCAGCCGGCCAGCACGGTCAGCAGCAGCACACTCAGACACAGCAAGCTCTTGCGCATGGGGGTTCTCCGAAAGCCATCCAGCATCGTGCCGGACAATCCGGAATCATCACACAGATGGCCCCCGTCGCGCACCCGGTCCGCATTCACGAACCATCATTTGACTACGGGCCCGCCACTGTGAACGGCCGCTTTCAGCCGTGACACCAAGATCGGCCAGCTGACCTCGTGTTGGTGGCCCACGACGGACAAGTGTGGCAATCCCCGGCCCTGGACGATGAGGTAGCCACCCTCTTCCGGCTGGATGCCCTGCATGTGGCAGACCGACCCCTGCAGCGTGCAGCTCAAGCCGATCTTGCGGTAGCCGAAGCTGTCGAACAGCTTGAGCACGGCGCCTTGCAACCCAGAGGCCATGCCGCCACCACCTACCGCCGTGAGGTTGTTGACGGCGCGCTGGCTGATGCGTCCGCCATCGCCAGTGGTCGACAGGGACGCCTGGAAAGCCACCGGCTGCCAGTCCACCAAGCGCAGATTTTGGACCGAGCCATCCAGTTTCCCGGTGATGCGACCGAAGTCGAACACGCTGGTCATGGCCGCAAGGTCCAGTCCACGCAGCCGGACATCTCCGGCCAGCACCGGCGCGGCACCGAACGGATGTTGCAATGCCAGCTGCGTCACGGCCACATAGCCACCGAACACGTTCAACGACAACCCGCCATCAAGCTGGATTTGATCGCCGACGTAGCGCAAGCCCGGGATGGCCCCTCCCAGTGTGCCCGGGAATGCCGGCCAGCCAAATGCCGCGCACAACTGCGAGACATCGATGCCCGTCATCGCCAGGGACGTTGCCAAATGCTGCCCCTTGCCCGATTGCGGATTCCAGGCCAGTCGGCGTACATGCAGTTGACCACCCAGCACCGGCACGCTCAACGGCGCCACCAAAGTCAGCGCGCCGCCGCGACTTTGCCAGCGGCTGGTGGCCGGGCCCAGGGCAATGTTGTAGAAACCCAGTGCTTTCCATGCCAGCGTGGTGGCCTGCAAGCTGCCACCACGTCGCCAGTCGAGCGTGCCATCCAGCCCGTTCACCGATAGCCGGGCGCCGCGGATGCCCAGTTGGTTGCTCTGCAGCCCGAACGCGCGCAAACCGTGTGCGTCCATCCACAGGTAGCCCGACACTTGTCCGCTGGTCAAAAGATGATCGAATCCTAGGGTGGCCAGCCATGCCTTGCCGTAGCGCTGGTAGGCCGAGGGCAGGCTGGCACTGAACCGGCTCAAGTGGATGGCCCGGACGTGGCCATCGATGCCAAGATTCATCGCGCCGACCAGTTGCAACGTCCCCGGATCGGTGAAGCGCAACTCGCGCAGGTCGATGTCGGACCCTTGCACCAAGGCGCGCATCGACACGTGCACCCCGTGGTCGGGGAACGCTGTGTACAGCGGCCCCAGCAACAACTGTCCGCCCTGCAGGATCAGATCCGTGTTGATGGCATCGTGCCCGCCGGACGTGTCCAGCGTCACTCTGCCCCTGGCTGCCAAATCCTGGCCGGCAAGCGTGCCGTTCGAGGCATCAAACCCGCCCTTGCTGAGCTGGATGTCCCCGGAGCTGCGCACTCCTCCATTTTCAATATCCAGTGCCACCACGCCATCCAGCTGTCCGCCGGTGATCCGTCCAGACCAGGCGCGGGCCAACAGCCCCTGCAACCAGGCCAATGGCAAATGCTGCAGCTGGATACGGGCGTGGGTGGGCTGGTCCAGCGGCAATGCCGCATTCACCTTGATGGATTGCTGGGTGATGACGATGCCGATGTTGTCGGCGTCGGCATCCACGACCATGGATACATGGCTGCGGGAAAACAGGCCACCAGGGGCACCCGTCAATGCAATGTTTCCATCGAACTGCCAATGGCGATTGCCCATGCGGGTCACCACGCCATCAAGGTCCAACCCGACGTGGCGCCAGCCAAGTGTCGGCATGTCCACACTCGCAGCCTTCAACTGCAACGTCAGATGGCCCTCGGGACCATGCTCGATGCTTACATGCAGTTGGCGGAGCGTCGTACCACCGTGACTGATGCGCTTGGCGGTCAACGTGATCGATGCCTGTGCCAGAGCACAGCAGAACATCATCGACAGGCACAGCACCACTCTGACGATCAGCATCGCCCGACTTGATCGGTGGCCTGCAAAGTGGTTTGATCGGAACGACACGGGCGCCATTGTGCCAAAAGCTGCCCAAACGCCAGGGAAACGGCCATGCCAACTCGAACCGCACAACTTTCCGACCCCGTTTGTCATGCCGCCGTACTGGTGGCCGAGGATGACGGCCCCAGCGGGCTGTTTTTCAAATCCGTGCTCGAAGGGCTGGGTTGTCGGGTTACCCTGGAAAGCAACGGCGTCGCTGCGCTGCAACGGGCCCGCGAAGACCCTTTCGATTTGCTGCTGCTTGATTGCCGCATGCCCGGCGCCGGGGCACTGTCCATCCTTTCAACCTTGCGTGCCGAACCGGCCGCCGCCTCGCATGCCGCATCGGCCATTGCCACCAGTGCCGAGCTTGATGAAGGACAACGGCGCCAACTGCTGCTGGCCGGTTTTGCCGGGGCCTTGTCCAAACCAGCCCCGCTGGACGTGATCATGGCAATGGTGGGTTCCCTGTTGCCGGCCGTGGATGCCGCCACCGCGCCAGTTCTCGACGACCTGTCTGCACTGGAAAGCAGCGGCAGCCAGGATGCCCTGATTGCCTTGCGCGGCCTGTTTGCCAAGGAACTGCACCGCTTTGCCAACGAGCTGGATCAGTTGGCAAGCCAGCCTGCCGAACTTGCCGAACGGCTGCATCGCCTGCTTGCTTCTTGCGGCATCTGTGGTGCTGTTGCGCTTGCCGACGCCGCCCGTTGCCTGAAACACCCTCTAGCCCAAGGCCGTAGGCCATCGGTTGTCGAAATCACCAGGTTCCGCGAAGTATTGATGCGCACGTTGCAGACTCTCGACAGGCAAGCGCCTGCAACGTGAACCAGACTTTGCGCAAAATGTCGTTGCTTACCCGGTTCAGTCATGCCGGGAAGGTTGCCGGGCCCCGCCAAACACCTGCCATGACCGCAACGGCACGCCACCCAATCGGTGCAGCAGGACCCCTCGCAGCAGTCGGCGCAAACGTTCCTGCCCCGATGCATCCGGTTGACGGTCATCGGCGAGCCCCAGCAGGTCGCTGCCGCGCACTCGCAGTCCCGGCTGTCCGGACGCAGCCGCCACCGGACCATGTTCCGGCACGTAAAGATATTCGGCATCCGCGATGACGGCCGCGCCAGTGTCGGCGTCTTCCCGCAGGGGCATCGCGTAGCCAAGGACCTCGAGCATGTCGCGTTCGAAACAGCGCAATGCCCAAGCCATGGTCTCAGGCTGCTGGTCAAGCGCCTGCAACGCCCGCACGTAAATGGCGAACAACCCGGGTTGCGGGTCCTGACGTGCGCTCAAACGCACCATCAGTTCGTTGACATACAGACCGGCCAGCAGGGCCGTGCCCTCAAGCAGACGCGGAGCCTGCTCGGGTTCGGCTGCACGCAGGGTTCCCAGTTCGCCACGCAGCGTGAAGGACAACGACAGTGGTTGAAAGGCTTGCAAGACCGATGCCGACAGCACGCCACGCCCACGCCGCACGCCGCGTGCGACCATGCCGAGACGACCGTGGTCGCGAGTCAGGCACTCCAGCAGCAGCGAGGTCTCGCGATACGGCCGCGTGTGCAGAATGTAGGCGGGTTGTTGCACGATGAGCACGACATCAGTAACCGGAGGCAAGACAAGGGGGCTGAGGTGCCGGCCGGGATGGACGATCAATCCGTGTAGCCGAACCGTTTCAGGGCATTTTCATCGTCGACCCAGCCTTCACGCACCTTCACCCACAGGCGTAGGAAGACGCGTCGATCAAACACCTGTTCCATGGTGCGCCGCGCGCCGCTGCCGATGGCCTTCAGACGTTCGCCGCCCTTGCCGATCACGATGGCCTTCTGGCCTTCGCGCTCGACCCAGATCACGGCATGGATCTCGGCCACGCCATCAGCACGCTCGTCGAACTGTTCGATGACCACCGTCGTGGCATACGGCAGTTCCTGGTCGAGACGCAACATCAGCTGTTCACGCACCATTTCGGCGGCCATGAAACGTTCGCTGCGATCAGTGACATCATCGACATCGAAAATGGCCGGCTGCTGCGGCAGGCGCCGAATGATGCCGCGTGTCAAATCGTCCAGCCCATCCTGCTTCAGAGCACTGACGTAGTAAATCTCGTCGAAGGCATGGCTGGTCGTGATGCCGGCCACGAACGGCAACATGGTGCGCTTGTCCTTCTGCAGGTCGGTCTTGTTGATGGCCAGCAAGCGCGGCACCTGACGTTCGAGCAGGGCAGCATGGACAGCGGCATCCTCGTCGGTGAAACGCCCGGCCTCGACCAGCTGCACGGCCACATCCACCTCGGCGATGGCCGAACGTGCGGCGCGATTCAAGCTGCGATTCATGGCCCGTTTTGCGCCACGGTGCAGTCCCGGCGTGTCGACGTACAGGATCTGGCCATCCGGTTGCGTTGATATGCCGAGAATGCGGTGTCTGGTGGTCTGTGGCCGCGGGCTGACGATGCTCAGTCGAAAGCCGATCAGCGCATTGAGCAAGGTCGACTTGCCCACATTGGGCCGCCCGACCAAGGCCACGAGGCCGCAACGGAAATCATCGGCGGGGACTTCACTCATGCGGACGCATCCTCGTGCAGTGCATCGAGCATGTTTTCGGCAGCCTGCTGCTCGGCGCTGCGGCGACTGCTGCCCTGCCCGCTCATGATCAATTCGCGCGGCACGCTGATCCGGCACTCGACATCGAAGGTGCGTGCGTGATCTTCACCCCAGGTGCGGGTCAATTCGTAGTTGGGCAAATCCCAGCCATGCGCCTGCAACCATTCCTGCAGGCGCGTCTTGGCATCCTTGTGCGAGCGTGGCACGGCCGCCACCCGATGGCCGAACAGGTTCCGCACCACGCGCCGACAGGCATCGAAACCTCCGTCAAGATAAACGGCGGCAAGCAAGGCCTCGAAGGCATCCGCCAGAATCGATTCGCGACGATGTCCGCCGCTTTTCATCTCGCCCTGCCCCAGTCGCAGGTCATCGCCAAGATCCAGCTCGCGCGCCACGTTGGCCAGGGCCTTGCCATTGACCAGCTCGGCCCGCAGTCGCGAGAGTTCACCTTCGTTGGCATGTGGGTGCGCCTCATACAACAGCTCGGCCACCAGCATGTTGACCAGCGAATCGCCAAGGAACTCCATTCGCTCGTTGTTGGGGCGCCCGACGCTGCGATGGGTCAGCGCCAAGTCGACCAGAGTGCGGTCACGAAAGACATGGTCGAATTTCAAGGGGGCGTGCCGGGCGTTGGTTGCATGCCCGCCATGATAACCGGAGTCTGGTCGATCCGGCCGGCTCCGGCATGCGGGAATGCCTAGTCCGAATATCCCAGTGTGCCCTGCAACTTCACGGTTTTGTGGAAGTGCAACAGGAAATCAATGTTGTAAATGAACGGAACGCGCTGATCATAAGTCACGTCCATGCTCGTCCCCGAGGCGGTTCGGGTGAACGTGATGTCGTCGGGAGTGATGACTTGGTCGGCATACTGGAAATTCAGCTTGAACATGAAGTCGCGGCGAATGGCTTCCGCGGTCTTGCCGCTGACGCCTTCGGTGGCTTCCTGGGTCATGGCTTTCCGGACGCCGAAATAAGTCATGTACGGAGGCACCAGCTTCATGCCCATGTAGGCGAAAAAGCCGATGACGATCAGAATCACGATGAAGCCGATCAGCGTGATGCCGGATTGTCTGGATTGCATGGCTCGTCTCCCCTGGTTTCGCGACATGCGGTCGGGATGTCAGTGCAGTATCGTGCCTATTCGCGACAGCGACGACAAGCTGAACCAGATGAAGAATGCCTTGCCGACGAGGTCCTTTTCCGGGACGCATCCCTCATATCGGCTATCTTCACTGTTGTCGCGGTCGTCGCCCATCACGAACAGGCAGCCCTTGGGCACGATTGCCGGGTTGATGTTGCTGGGCACGCCGGGCGCCACATTGTAGTTCGGCATCTCGATGATCTTGTGCACATGCTCGCCCAGATGCTCGCGCAGAACGATGGCGCCACGCTGCATGAGATCACGCTGCGACGGCTTGTCGGCATCACCCTGATAGGGACCGATCGGCTCGTCCTGGACCAGCTTGCCATTGATCCACACCTGTTCGCCCTTGACCACCACGCGGTCACCCGGCAAGCCGACCACACGCTTGACCCAGTCCTGGCCGGGGCTCCACGGCGCGCGAAACACCACGATGTCGCCCCGCTTCGGCTCGCCGATATCAAGGATCTTGGTATGGAACACCGGCAGGCGCAGCCCGTAGGCAAACTTGTTGACGAGGATGAAGTCACCCACGTCGATGGTCGGGATCATCGACCCGGTCGGCACATGGAACGGTTCGGCCACGAACGAGCGCAGCAACAACACGATCAGCACCACCGGGAACAGTGACCGCGACCAGTCCACCCACCATGGATCGCGCGGTTGGCCACCGGTGGCCTGCACCCGCGCCACGCGCCGGCGCCTGAAAAACAGCCGGTCCAGCAACCACACCACGCCGAACAGGATCGTCAGGCCCAACAGGATTTCGGCAAAATAACGCGCCATCGAGTACCCCTTGTATCAAATGTCCATCAGTGCAGGATCGTGCCGATGCGTGACAGGGACGCCCGGCTGAACCAGATGAAAAAGGCCTTGCCCACCAGATCCTTCTCGGGTACGCAGCCCTTGTAACGGCTGTCATCGCTGTCATCGCGATTGTCACCCATGACGAAATAGCAGTTCTTGGGCACGATCACGGGATTGTGTTCGTTGGGCACGTTGGGCGGGAAGTCCCTTTGTGGCTGGTTCAGCGAAGGCATCTTGATGATCTGGTGTTCGATTCCGCCAAGGTGCTCCCGCAACAGAATGCCCCCGTTGTTCATCACGTAACGCTGCACTTTCTTGTCGGCATCGCCGCGATAAGGGCCGATCGTTTGATCCTGAACCAGCTTGCCGTTGATCCACACATGCTCACCCTTGACCACCACCCGATCACCGGGTAGCCCGACAATACGCTTGATCCAATCCTGATTGGGCTGCCATGGTGGTCGGAACACGACGATGTCGCCACGTTTGGGTTCGCCGATGGACACGATCTTGGTATGGAATACCGGCAAGCGCAGACCATAGGCAAATTTGTTGACGAGGATGAAGTCGCCCACGTCCAGCGTCGGCATCATCGAGCCCGAGGGAATGCGAAACGGCGCGGCCACGAACGAGCGCAGCAACAACACAGCCAATACCACCGGAAACAGCGAGCGTGACCAATCCACCCACCACGGATCCCGCACCGGCTCGCCCGTGGCCGTGGCACGCAGCATGCGCCGCCGGCGAAAAAACAGCCGATCGAGCAGCCAGACCAGACCGAACACGACGGTCAGGACCAGCAGCAGCAAAGCGAAGTAAAAGGCCATCAAGAAACCTTGTCGAACCGGGCGTCCGGTCTACTTGTCGACTTTCAATACGGCCAGGAATGCTTCCTGGGGAATGGTGACGCGGCCGACTTGCTTCATGCGCTTCTTGCCTTCTTTCTGCTTTTCCAGCAGCTTTTTCTTGCGACTGACATCGCCGCCGTAGCACTTGGCCAGCACGTTCTTGCGCAGGGCTTTGACGGTGGAACGGGCCACGACCTGTGCGCCGATGGCCGCCTGAATGGCCACATCGAACTGCTGACGCGGGATCAGATCCTTCATGCGCTCGACCAGGTCGCGACCACGGCGCTCGGCGTAGGTGCGATGCACAATCAGGCTCAAGGCATCGACACGATCGCCGTTGATGAGCACATCCACGCGCACGAAGGGGCCGGCGTCAAAACGCAGATGCTGGTATTCCATGGAAGCGTAACCGCGCGTGGCCGACTTCAGGCGGTCGAAGAAATCCAGTACCACTTCGGCCAGCGGCAGTTCGTAGCTCACCTGCACCTGACTGGCCATGTAGTGGATGGACCGTTGCACGCCGCGTTTTTCCTCGCACAGCGTGATGATGGCGCCGACATAATCGGGTGGCGTGAGGATATTCGCCAGGATGATCGGCTCGCGGATCTCCTCGACCAATGTCGAGGCCGGCAGGCTGGCCGGATTGTCCAGCTGCATGATCGAACCGTCGGTCTTCAGGATCTCGTAAACGACCGTGGGCGCGGTAGTCACCAGGTCCAGATCGTATTCGCGCTCCAGTCGCTCCTGCACGATTTCCATGTGCAGCATGCCGAGAAAACCGCAGCGAAAACCGAAACCCATGGCTTCGGAAGATTCCGGTTCGAAGAACAGCGCCGCATCATTCAGACGCAACTTGTCCAGCGCTTCGCGCAGGCTACCGTAATCATCCGAATCGACCGGGAACAGACCGGCGAACACGCGTGGCTGCATCGTCTGGAAGCCCGGCAACGGCGCGGGGGCCGGGTCGCGCGCGAGCGTCAGGGTGTCACCCACCGGCGCGCCATGCACTTCCTTGATGGCGGCATTGATCCAGCCCACCTCGCCGGCCGTGAGCTTGTCCAGTTTCTTGCGCTTGGGCGTGAACACGCCGACTTCGTCAACGTCGTAGCCGCGTCCGGTGGACATCACCTGGATCTTGTCGCCAGGGCGAATCTCGCCCTGCATCACGCGCACCAGCATGACCACGCCGAGGTAATTGTCGAACCACGAGTCGATGATGAGCGCCTGCAGCTTGTCGGTATCGCGCGGACGTGGCGGCGGGATGCGTGCGACGATGGCTTCGAGCACGTCGCGCACGTTCAGGCCGGTCTTGGCGCTGACGGCAATGGCGTCGGTGGCATCAATGCCGATCACGGCCTCGATTTCTTCCTTGACCTTGTCCGGGTCGGCCGTGGGCAGGTCGATCTTGTTCAACACCGGCACCACTTCCAGCCCCTGCTCCACCGCGGTGTAACAGTTGGCGACCGATTGCGCTTCCACGCCCTGCGCCGCGTCGACCACCAGCAGCGCGCCCTCGCACGCCGCCAGCGAACGACTGACCTCGTAGGAAAAATCCACGTGCCCGGGCGTGTCGATGAAATTGAGCTGGTAGGTTTCGCCATTCAAGGCCGTGTACGGCAGCGATACCGACTGCGACTTGATGGTGATGCCGCGTTCGCGCTCGATCGGATTGGTGTCGAGCACCTGGGCTTCCATCTCGCGCTCGGTCAGGCCGCCGCACAACTGGATGATGCGATCGGCCAGCGTGGACTTGCCGTGATCGATGTGGGCGATGATGGAAAAGTTGCGTATGTGATCCATGGGCCTGATGCTGGCGATTGACCGTGGGCGCGCACACGGCACAACGCCGCCCGTGGACGGCGCGAAAACGCGAATTATCGCATGGAACCACGCCCGTGGCCGCCAACCTGCAGCGGCCACGGGGGCTGGGTATCAATGTCCTGTCGGCACGGTCACGGTGGTGAACCCGCTGTTGCCCTGGCCATCACGCACAAGCAGCATCACGGTGTCGCCCGGTTTGATGTACTTGGTCAAGCGGTCGAATTCACTGACGCTGCCGACCTTGTACTGGCCGACCATCAGGATGACGTCGCCAGGCTGCAGCCCAGCCTGCATGGCCTGCTGACCCTGCACATTGTTGATGACCACACCCTGCCCGCTCTTGATCTTCAGGGCCGCACGCTGGTCTGGGGTGATGTTTTCGACCGAAAAACCCAGCGCCTTGCTGCCCAGACTGGCCTTCCAGGTGGGAGAAATGGACGAATAGGAATCGGCGTTGCGCGGCTGCGCACCGAGCTTGACCTTGACGTTCTCGCGCTTGCCCTGATGGAACACTGTCAGCGTGACGTCCGTGCCCGGCATGGTGGATGCCACCATTGGCGGCAGATCCGCGGCACTGAGAACCGGTTTGCCGTTGAATCCCTGGATCACGTCGCTGACCTGCAGGCCAGCCTTGGCCGCCGGGCTGCCCGGAACCACCTTTTTGATGATTGCGCCGCTGGCACTGGGCAGACCCAAGCCCTTGGCCTGCTGCGCATCGACCTGCTGGATCTGCACGCCGAGCATGCCGCGCGAGACATAACCCTTGGTCTTGAGCTGGCGCACCGCGTTCATGACCAGGTTGATCGGAATCGAGAACGACACGCCCATGTAACCGCCGGTGGACGAATAGATCTGCGAATTGATGCCGACCACCTGGCCTTGCAAGTTGAACAAGGGGCCGCCGGAGTTGCCTTTGTTGATCGGCACATCGGTCTGAATGAACGGCACGTCCTCCTGGTCCTGGCGGCCGAAACTGCGACCCACCGCGCTCACGATGCCCTGCGTGACGGTGTAGTCGAAATCGAACGGCATGCCGATGGCAAGCACCCATTGGCCCGGCTGCAATGTCGAGGAATCGCCCAGGGTCACGGTGGGCAGGTTCTTGGCATCGACCTTGAGCAAGGCAATGTCGTAAGGCTTGTCGGTGCCGATGATCTTGGCGATGAACACGCGGCGATCACGCAGACGCACCGTCACCTTGTCGGCATGGTCGACCACATGGTCGTTGGTGAGGATGTAACCGTCACTGGAGATGATGAAGCCCGAACCGATGGATATGCCCCTGCGTGCCTCAGGCGGTGGTGTCTGCTGCTGATTGCAAAACAACTGCTGAAAAATCGGTGGCATGTTGGGCGGGCATTGGCGTGCACCTTGACTGCCCTGCTGGCTGGAATCGAACGAAGACTGGCCGCCGTTGTAGGTGGCCTCGATGTGGACCACGGCATCGGCGTTCTTCTTCACGATCTGCGTGAAGTCCGGCAGCTGAGCGGCAAATGCCCCTGCAGCCACCAACATCAATGCCAGTCCGGCGCCCAACCGGATGCTCATGCGGTTCATGGTAATTACCTCCTTACTGGATATTCCGGGAACTTGAAATCGGTTCGCGCCTTTCGATGGAGGCAAGGCCGGAAAGTTCCGGACAATGCCGACCCGGCTCATTTGGCCAGCGTAGCTCTTCTCCGCCGTTCAGGTGGAAATTGAAACACGAGAGGCAGCCGATGTCCCACCGGGGTGCACGGCGCCGGAATGCATCCGCCACGGTGAACGCGCGATGCAAACGTCAATGTGCATGCGCCGGGTGTGACACCGGGCGCGACGCATCGCGGGGCGGCGCCACCGACCACAATTGATACATGACCTGACGCGCATCACGCGCGGTGGGCACACGCGCACTCGGCAACGTCATGTAGGGACTCAGCCGCTGTGCGTAGTCAGCCGACGGCACCATCTGCGGTGGGCCCATGGTGTAGAAATCGGCTGCTGCAGGTTGCGCCATTTGTGCAGCCGATGGCGTGGCTGA
Organism: Rhodanobacteraceae bacterium; assembly: GCA_036379495.1. Taxonomy (GTDB): domain Bacteria; phylum Pseudomonadota; class Gammaproteobacteria; order Xanthomonadales; family Rhodanobacteraceae; genus Oleiagrimonas. The sequence goes on from DASVGO010000034.1 coordinate 43,167, forward strand.
CAGCCAGCGCGGAACGGCTGGTGCCGCCATCGGTTGGGGCTGAACAGTCACTGCGGAACGTGTTGCGGCGATTTTCGTCGCGGGAGTCGGTGCGGACGTCGGGCGCATTTGCGGCTGCACCATGATGAGGGCCACGGCGGCGACGCCGGCAGCGATCGCCCCGCCAGCCGACCAGCGCAACCAGTGATGTCGGACTCGCCGGTGTACAGTCGCCGTCTGCATCGGGCCGGCCTCGATCTGACGCATGACCAATTCGGCGAAGCCGTCATCGGCAAGCACCGGCAATTCATGCCGGATGCCGTCACGGATGATGTGGTAGCGGCCCCACGCGGCACACAACGACACATTGCCGTCGGTCCGGCGCAGCATGAAGCGCATTTCATCCCGCTCCAGCTCACCATCAACCAGGGCAGACAGGTTTTCGCGTTCGACTTGACTCATGACGTCGATTCCTCATGGCCGGGCAGTAGCGGCCGCAATTGCTGGTCGATGGCATCACGGGCACGGAAGATGCGCGAACGCACCGTGCCGATGGGGCAATCCATGACCTTGGCGATCTCCTCGTAGCTGAGGCCTTCCACTTCCCGCAACGTGATCGCGGTGCGCAGCTCCTCAGGCAATTGTTGGACCGTGGAAACCACGGTTTGTTCAATTTCCTGACGCATCATCTCGTGCTCGGGCGTGGCGGTTTCGTAAAGTTTGTTGGCGCCGGGGCCGTAGACGGCATCCTCGATGGCCACATCGTCATTGGGTGGCCGCCGGTGCATGGCCACCAAGTGGTTCTTGGCCGTGTTGACGGCAATCTTGTACATCCAGGTGTAGAACGCGCTGTCGCCACGAAAAGACTGAATCGCTCGCCACGCGCGCAGAAATGCCTCCTGGGCCACGTCCTGACACTCGCTGCGGTCTGCGACATAGCGCGAAATCAGGCCCACGACCTTGTGCTGGTATTTGCGCACCAGCAGGTCGAATGCCCGCGTATCACCTTGTTGTACCCGCTCGACAAGCGCGCGGTCCAGTTCGTTTTCGCCCATCCGGGCCGTCTCCCTTGGCGCGAAGGATGAGCCACACGCCGCATTAGGACTGTCGGGAGGCGCTGAAGTTCACTGCCAGCGCCACTTGCGGCAAGATGGGGGCTTGCGGTCAACGCGTCAAGCGGTGTCGATCGGCGACGTCAGCCGGCGTTGTGGTTGGGCTGCATCAATCGCTGGCGCTCGGCGAGCAGGCTGTCGAAGGCGTTGCGTGCCAAGGGGCGGCAGAACAGATAGCCCTGCAGCTCATCACAATGTTGGCTGCGCAGGAATTCGAGATGGGTCTCGGCCTCCACCCCTTCGGCGACCACCGCACGATTCAGGCTGTGCCCCATGTCGATGATGGCCTTGACGATCGCCTCGTCGTCCGGATCCACACCGATGTTGCGCACGAAACTCTGATCGATCTTGATGCGTTCGGCAGGCAGGTTCTTGAGGTAGTCGAGCGAAGACTGCCCGGTCCCGAAATCGTCGATGGCCAAGTGGCAGCCGATGTCGTGCAGGCGTTTCAGGTTGTCCGCAAGGTTGGCAATGGACTTGACGCTGATGCTTTCGGTGACCTCCAGCTCCAGGCTTTCGGGCGGCAACCCGCTGTCGGTCAGGGCGGAGCGAACGACATCAGCCAGATTCGGCTGCATCAGCTGCAAGGCCGACAGATTGACCCCCACGCGCAGCGGCAGGCCATAGCGTTTCTGCCAGCGAGCCGTATCCTCGCAGGCAGCCCGCATCACCCACTCGCCGATGCTGATGACCAACCCGGTTTCTTCGGCCAGCGGGATGAAGAATCCGGGGCTGATCATGCCGAGCTCGGGATGCTCCCAGCGCACCAGAGCCTCCATGCCGACGATGTCTTCGGTAACGGAATCGACCTGCGGCTGGTAATAGACGCGCAATTCCCCGTTGCGCTCGGCCACGCGCAGTTTGGACTCGAGCGCCACGCGTTGCTGGTGCGACTTTTCCGGCGCCGCCTCGTAAACCTGATAGCCATTGCGCCCCTTGCCCTTGGCGTTGTACATGGCCACGTCCGCATGCTTGAGCAGGTGTTCGGCGGTGGTCGCATCATCCGGGTAAAAGCTGACTCCGATGGATGCCGTGATGTGCAGCTCAGAGCCATCGGCAAGCATCAACGGCGCATCCATCAGACGCACGATCTTGTCCGCGATGCGCAACACCGCATCGCGCTGGACGATGTGGCGCAGGATGATGGTGAACTCGTCACCCGCGTAACGCGCCACGGTGTCGGACGAGCGCACGCTGCCGCGCAGACGCCTGGCCACGGCGGTGAGCACCTCGTCGCCCACTGGATGTCCAAGCGAATCGTTGATGCTCTTGAATCGATCCAGATCGACGAACATCACCGCAAACATTTCGCCCGTGCGATGCGCCTCGCGCAACGTGGTTTCGAGGCGATCGTTGAACAACAGGCGATTGGGCAGACGGGTCAGGCCGTCGAGCAGGCCGCGGGCACGCCCCTGCTTGCGGGCGCGCTGCAGCTCCATGTCGCAGACGAAATGAGTGGCCGTGGCCCGCAACGCTTCCGGGACCAGCGAGTGCGAGTCCCACGGCGTACGACTGCCGGCCAGCAAGGCACCCAGCACGTTGCTGCGCTCGTCCATCAATGGCAGGCCGGCAAAGGCAGCGAAGCCCATGGCCGCGACAAATTCGTCCGAGCTGGCCAGCCGCTGGGCATCACTGGAGTGCATCAGGGTTTCGCCGTCGAGCACCAGCTTCAATGCCGGCTGTCGAAGCACATCAGGCATCACGTCATCCTGTGCCAGCGGCTGGCGCCATTCCTGCGCCCAGGCCTCCGGTTCGCCATTCGATTCGGGCATGGCGGTATACACGCCAAGGAAATCCAGCTGCAGGGATTTGACCAGCAGGCGTGCCGATTCGCGTGTGCCGACATCACCGCCACCGACTTTGCGCAAGCGCGCCAACAAATTGAGTATGCCTCGCGCGCGCGCAATATCGCCGTAGTCCTGAAGCGATGTCACATGCACCAGCTGGCCAGAATGGCGTATTTCCCTGGTGATGGCGCGCATGAGGACATCGCCACCTTCACCGTGCGGGCAATGCACGATGCGTTCGAGCTGGCCGTTGGCCGCGATGCCGTCACGCATCGTCGCCAGGCTGCTGTCGTCTTCCCCCAGCAGACTGGCAATCGATTGCCCACACAGTGTCTCGGCGGGCAATCCGGCGAGGCGGGCGAAGGCCGGGTTGACTTCGAGCACACTGCCCTCGGGCGTGGAAATGATCCAGCCGCAATCGTCGTGGTCGAAGGCAAAATGGTAGTCACGACCCGGCTGTTCCGCTGACGCGGATGCTGGTTTCGAGTTTGTGGACGGTCGATCGAGCATCGAACGCACCTTGCCCAACACTTCGGTCGCGTCTACAGGCGTATGCAACCAGTCGGCAGCTCCGGCTGGAAGATGTCGATTTCCCCGCGTCAGAAGCCCGAGAACAGGCGTATCCCGATACACGTCGATGCCGTGCAGTTCGGCGCACAACGCCGTGGCTTCACGCGCTTCGCCAATGAATTCGAGCACAACCAGGTCAAGCCCCGGGCGTTCGGCCAGCAAGGCCCGGGCATGCTGCATGTCACGGGCCGCATGGATGCGCGTGCAGCCATGACTGTCAAGCACATCAAACAGGATGCGACGATCTTCACGTCGGGCCGTGACCAGCAGGATGCCAGTGGCAGCAAGCGTCATGCGGGGCGTCGGGTTCGCGGACATGTCAGACCCAGCGGCCGCCACGCAGGCGCAAGCGGGCTTCGACCACGGCTTCGTGCTTGAGCCTCAAGGCCAGTTTGCCCAGACACCGGCTCAGTTCGGGACCCTCGCTGAGCAAGACTACCCGCCGCACGAAATCGGTGCGGGTGCTGGCGATGCGACGCAGTACGGCCATGTCGCCCTGCGACAACGGCAGCTCGGGATTGTCAATCAGGTAGATGCCGAAGTGCATGCTCATGGAGATATAGCGCAGCGTGTCTCCCAGGCGCAGGCAACCCGGCACACGCAGGCCGGTTTCGCGCAGGCTGCACAAACCGTCACCCGCATGCCACCGGTACATCGCCTGCCCGCTGAAACGGGCTTTCTGGCGGAATTGTTCGACGATGGCCTCACGCTCGCTCGATTCCAGTGTCAGCAGCGGAACATCCGCATTCAGGATCTGCTCGAACGCCTGGCTGCCGGTCGAAATGGGCACCGTTTCCAACGTCATGTCTGTCACGTCACGCATCAAGGCCAGCCTACCTTGCCATTGCTCGCCTGCATCGAACCGCGAAGTGCATCGCGTTTATCGTCACCTTGCCGATTTTGCACTCATTTTGACACCAAGATTAAGCCGGTTTTCAGCCTTGTGACGACCGCTGGCCAATGGTTTCACAATCTCGCAATCCGGCGGTTCACGCGGTATCGTGATGACCCGTTCCGCATGAGTCGCGAACATGTTTGAAGGGCTGCGTTTCGAGCACTGGAAAACCGCCCAGGACGACAGCGGCATCGTCACACTGGAGATGGATCGGGCAGGATCTGCGGTCAACGCCATTTCGCGCGCCATGCTGGACGAACTCGACACGATCATCGAGCGCCTGGAAATCGAGCATCCTCCCGGCGTCATCGTCCATTCGTCCAAAGCCTCCGGTTTTGCCGTGGGGGCGGATATTCGTGAATTCGTTCGCTACGCAGCCGAAGACAGCGTGCGCGACAACATCGAGCATGGTCAGCGGGTATTCGAACGCCTGGCGCAATTGCCCTTTCCCACCGTGGCCGCCATCCATGGCCATTGCCTTGGCGGCGGCACCGAGCTGGCCCTGGCCTGCCAACATCGCGTGCTCGCGATCAACGGCAGCATCGGCCTGCCCGAAGTGATGCTCGGCATCCACCCTGGCTGGGGTGGCAGCGCGCGTCTGCCACGCCTGATCGGTGCGCCTGCAGCCTTGCAAATCATGCTGACCGGCAAACCGGTCGCCTCCGACAAGGTGCTGGCATTGGGTCTTGTCGATCGGGTCGTCCCCGCGGATCAATTGCTGGTCGCAGCCCGACAGCTGGCCGTGCATCCACGCTCGCGTCCCCTGGGACAACGCTTGCGCGCCAGCGGCAGCAACTGGTGGCCGGTTCGCCAAATGCTGGCCATCGGCGTGCGGCGCCAGACGGCCGCCAAGGTCGATCGACGCCATTACCCGGCGCCGTTCGCGTTGATCGAGACCTGGCGCAAAGGCGGCCGCCAGATCGGCCGGCGTCTGGCCCTGGAAGCCCGTTCGGTGACGGCTCTGGCCAAAACCCCCACGGCACACAACCTGATCCGCGTGTTTTTCCTGCGCGAGCGACTACTCAAACTTGATGGTGGATCCGAGCACGGCATCCGCCACCTGCACGTGGTCGGTGCCGGTACCATGGGTGGCGACATCGCCGCCTGGAGCGCATGGAAAGGCTTCGACGTCACCCTGCAGGACCGCGAGCTGCGCTTCATCGAACCGGCGCTGGACCGGGCCCGCAAGTTGTATCGACGCAAGGCACATGGCGATGCCTCGCGTGTCGAACAGGCCGTATCCCGCCTGCACGCCGATGTCGGCGGCGCTGGCGTGGACAAGGCGGATCTCGTCATCGAAGCCATCTTCGAGGATGCCGAGGCCAAGCGGTCGCTGTACGCCACTCTCGAACCTCGGTTGCAGGCTTCGGGATTGCTTGCCAGCAACACCTCCAGCATTCCGCTGAATGAGCTGCGCACCGGGCTGTCCCGGCCGGGGCACTTCCTCGGCCTGCACTTTTTCAATCCCGTCGCACGCATGCCGCTGGTCGAAGTGGTCTGTCACGACCAACTGGATCCGGTCGCAAGGCAACGCGCCATGGCCTTTTGCAAGGCGCTGGGCAAACTGCCGGTGGCAGTGACCGGCACGCCGGGGTTTCTGGTCAACCGCATCCTCATGCCCTACCTGCTCGAAGCCATGCGCATGCACGGCGAAGGGGTTCCCGGTGCGGTGCTGGATCGGGTCGCCCGACGCTTCGGCATGCCTTCGGGACCGATCGAGTTGGCCGACATGGTTGGTCTGGATGTCTGTGCAGCTGTCGGCAGGGAGCTTGGGCCGTATCTTGGCCTGGAAATCCCCGGTACGCTGGATTCGGGACTCGAAACCGGCAAACGCGGCAAGAAGGACGGCCAGGGATTTTATGTCTGGAAGGACGGCAAACCGCAGAAGCCGCCCGTGGACAAAGGCTACAAGGCTCCCACCGACCTCGAGGACCGCATGATCCTGCCCATGCTCAACGAAGCCGTGGCCTGTTTGCACGACCACGTGGTGACCGATGCCGACCAGCTTGATGCCGGCGTCATCTTCGGAACCGGTTTTGCCCCTTTCCGGGGCGGCCCCATCCAGTACATCCGCACCACTGGTGCGGAAGCTCTGCACGTCCGGCTGCAACAACTGGCCGAACGGCATGGCGACCGATTCAAACCGCGCGATGGCTGGGATGCACCGGCCTTGCGCATGCCGGCATCATCGCTGCTACCCGCAACTGCCGATTGATTTCGTCGCCGCCCTCAAACCGTGGCAATGACCACGACCGCCGCGATTGCCAGGGCCAGACCCACCTGATTTATCCGGCCTGGACGTTCGCGCAGCCACCCCATGCCGACCAGCGTGGCCAACACGATCACGCCGATGTTCATGACCGAGAACACCAGCGATGGGTCGTGTGAAAAATGTCGATGCGCCTCGATGTAGAACAGGATGTCACCGAAATTGAACAGGCCAAGCAACAACGCGCCACCAAGATGGCGCCAGCGCCAGCGCGCGCGATGCGTGGCATACAGCCAGACCATGGCCAGCAGCGCCAGCACGAAAGCCACCACGAAAGTGGCAAACAGCACGTCAGTGAACGGCACTCCCGTCAATTGCGCCATCCGCTTGAACAGCACATCGATGGCACCGAACCCGACAAACACGATGAGCGGCCACCACCAGCCACCTGCGGACCGTGACGAACGCGTTGCATCATGTCGAGCCACAATGCACGCAATGGCTGCCAGCCCGAGCACCATGCCGATACCCTTGCGCCAGGTCAGCGCCTCGCCAAACAGGGTGAACGCAGCGATGAGCGACAGCAACAGTGACAGGCGTTGCGCCGCATCGGTACGTACCACACCCACGCGACGGACCGAGATGGCCAGCACCACGAAGATCGACGGCAACAACAAACCCAGTGCCAGCAACACGCGCCAGGCCGGGTGTGCCATCGGCATCAACAGCAAGTATGGATCGGGATGGAACAGCACCAACGCAAGCAATGCCGCCACCAGATAATTGCCGGTAATGGCCTGACGCACGTCCACCTCGAAGCGCGGGGCCAACTTCAGCAATATCGACACCGCGACGCTGCAAATCACGCTCAGTGCGATGTACGCCACGTCGTTACCAGGTCAGGTCGTCGGGTACGCCATCATCGACATCCACGGCATCAGGCCCCACCAGCAGCGCAACATGCTGCGGGGCGAATGCCAGGATCTCGCGTGCCAGGTCGACCGATACCACGGCATAGCTGCCATTCATCTGCACGACAGCCAGGCGACCGGCATTCAGGTCATCGAGCTGCGCCGCATCCACATGCACGCGGCGGATCTTGCCGCCGTATTCGAAATGACGTACCTGATCGGCATCCGGTTTGTTGAGCGTCTTGCCATCAAGGGTACGTTGCAGGCGCTGCAGCAGTTGCTTGCGTGCATGCGCCTTGGCTTCCGCTTCGGCCTGGGCCTGTTTGCGCTCGGCAGCTTCCGCCCGCTGTCGCATGGCCCATGCCCTTGCCAGATCCACATCGTCCGATGGGCGACTGGCAGGCTTGGCTTTAGGCGTCGTCTTGTTCTGGTGTCGCGCAGGCTTGTTTTCATGCACCTGCTTGACGATGCCGCTCTTGAGCAGCTGCTCGCGGAGTGAATCTGCCATGTCGGGATTCCGATGCTCGAATCAGTAGTGCGGCGGCGGCGGTTCGTTGCGCGGATCATGCCCCATGGCCACACGGATCGACGCCAGCTCGGTGCGCAAATCATGCACGGCTTGTTCCAGCATCAGCAAGCGTCTGGATTGCACGGCGTCAGCATCGGCCAACCCCGTTACCGTGTCGTCGACGAATGTCAAGCGCACTTCCAAGTCGTTCAGCCGATCGGAAACCGATGCATCGCTCACCGTGCCCGACCTCCATGCTGCAGGCTGCGGCCGCGGCCGATGCCGTAATAAGCAATCCCGGCCGACTCGACCGCCTGCGGGTCATACAGATTGCGCCCGTCGAACATCACCGCCGGTGCGGTCAGCGCGTCACGGATGCACGCAAAATCGGGACTGCGAAACGCCTTCCATTCAGTGATGACGACCAAAGCATCGGCGCCACCGAGAACGTCGTACGGCGCAGCGCACAACACAAGGTCGTCGCGTTCGCCGTAGATGCGACGGGTTTCGGCGTGCGCCTCCGGATCAAACGCGCGCACTTTGGCTCCCGCCTGCCAAAGGGCTTCCATCAAACGCCGGCTGGGAGCCTCGCGCATGTCATCGGTATTGGGCTTGAAAGCCAATCCCCACAAGGCGACCGTCTTGCCTGCCAACTGTCCACCAAAATGTTGCGAAAGAAGCTCGAACAGCCGGTTTTTCTGCGTGGAGTTGACAGCTTCGACCGCCTGCAGCAAGCGTGCTTCATGGCCATGCGCACGAGCCGTGCGCTCCAGCGCCTGCACATCTTTTGGAAAACACGAACCGCCATAGCCCGCGCCCGGATAGATGAAGTGATAGCCGATGCGCGGATCGATGCCGATGCCCTGGCGCACCAGTTCGATGTCGGCACCCACGCGTTCGGCGATGTTGGCCACCTCGTTCATGAAACTGATCTTGGTGGCCAGCATGGCATTGGCGGCGTACTTGGTCAGCTCCGCCGAGCGTTCATCCATGATGACCAGACGTTCGTGATTGCGATTGAACGGCGCATACAACTTGCGGATCACCGTCACCGCGCGGTCGCTGGATGAGCCCACGACAATGCGGTCCGGACGCATGCAATCGTTGACGGCGTCGCCCTCCTTGAGGAATTCCGGATTGGACACGACATCGAAATCGACACCCACGCCGCGCTCGGCCAGGACCGATGCCAGGGTTTCGCGCACGCGATCAGCCGTACCCACCGGCACGGTGGACTTGTTCACCACCACGGTGTAGCCCGCAATGTGCTCGCCGATGGTACGCGCCACGGCCAGGACATAACGCAGATCGGCACTGCCATCCTCGTCGGGTGGGGTACCGACCGCGATGAAAATCACTTCTCCGTGGGCCACCGCAGGCGCCGCCTCGGTGGTGAAGGTCAGGCGGCCCTCGTCCTGATTGCGTTTGACCATGGGAGCCAGACCGGGCTCGTAGATCGGCACATCACCCTGCGTCAGTCGCGCCACCTTGCCCGCATCCACATCGACACAAACGACATGGTTGCCCATTTCGGCCAGACAGGTGCCTGTCACCAAACCCACATAGCCGGTACCAAAGATGGTGATTTTCATGCATCCGCCCACGTCACGTCATCAAGCCCACCATTGTAAGAGGGACAGGCCGGCGCGACTACATCGTCCGCAAAAAACTGGGGCGGACCGCAAGGCCCGCCCCCATGACATTTGAAACTACTGGACTCAGTTGCCGCTGCCGTCTCCGTTGTCACCGTTGTCGCTGGAGCTTTGCGCAGGCGTCGGCTTGGTCCCTTCGAGCTTGACGTCGAACACGATCGTGGCATTCGGCGGGAAGCCGTTCTTCGGTTGCGAGCCATAGGCAAGGCTGGACGGAATCCAGAACTTGTAATGGCTACCCACCTGCATCAGCTGCAGCCCTTCGCGAAAACCGGGAATGACATTGGTCAGTGGGATCGGCATGGATGTGCCACCCTTCGGGTTGGGATGTGCTGCCGAGGCGTCGAATTTGTTGCCATTGAGGAACGTGCCCACGTATTCGACCTGCACCGTATCGCTCGGACCCGGGCGCTGGCCCGTGCCTTGTTTGAGGATCTTGTACTGCAAGCCGGATGCTGTGACATGCACGCCAGGGGCATGCCGGTTCTTGGCCAGGAAAGCGGTGCCTTCCTTCTCGTTCGTGGCGGCAACCTGCTCGTACTTGGCCTTGGCCTTGGCGCGCAGCTCGATCAGGAAGGCCTTCTGCACCTTGCTGGCTTCGGCCTTGCTCATGGTCGGCTTCTGACCGGACAGCGCCGCCTTGACGGCATTGGCCACGATCGTCGGATCGACTTCCTCACGAACGATTTCGGGCAGCGAGCTGGCCATGTCCCAGCCCACCACGTAGCTGGCCTTGGCCTTGCTGACCTTGGGTACCGTCGTGGTTTTCTTCGACTGGGCGAACGCGCCCGTGGACATGCCCAGTGCGGCAGCAACCGCAACCGCCACCAGGATGGGGCGCAACTTGTGCTTCATTCGTGACTCCCTCGGATTCATGACAGATGATCGCCCGGGCTGCCAAGCCCGGACTGGTTGGCCATTGTGCCGTTGTCGGGCGGCGCTTGGCAACGACCTCGCCATGGGACCGTCAGGTGCTGCAAAGGTTCACCCGCAGGTACGGGCATGACCCCAGTCGCTGCCATTGCCACCATTGCGTAGATCCGGTCTGGATAATACGCCCATCCTGTTGTTTTCAGTAATCATTCGTCTCTGTAAATCGTGTCATGCAAGGTGGCCTGCAGCCTGGCGTGCACCTTGACCAGACCCCGCCACAACACCAGGGCGAGGATGATGCCCACGACCAGCAACATGATCAAAATGCCCCTGGAAGGCAGAATGGCCGACCCCAGAATCCCGACCAGCAACGCCAGACCCACCAAGGTCGCCAACGGAATCAATTGCGCCAACACCATGCGCATGGTGTGCGTGTATTCGCCGGCCACCCGTTCGCGAATGCCCAGTTCGGCCAGCAACATGCCCAACGCTTCGGCCTTGCGATACACCGCAATCAACATCGGCAGTGACAGGAACAGCGCACAGGCCCAGATGATGGCATGACGCATCTGCCGGTAGATGCCCAGCCCCGAAAACCAGCGCCAGTTGTGCGCGTTGATATAGGCGCCCAGCACGAACAGGGCGATGACCAGCACCACGTTGACGCCGATGTGCCACATGAATCGGCGCAGCATGGCTGCTATCGCTGCGTTTTCCTCCACCGGCTGAAGGCTTTCCAGCCAGCCGCTGTAGGAATGCGCCAGCACGCGCAACGGACGCGGCACTACGTGCCGAACGCCATTGATGACACCATCGGCCGAACGCACCAGGTAAGGCGACACCGCCATGCAGATCACCGACACCGTCACGGCAATCGGATACAGAAACTTGCTGATCGCTCCGAGCGTCAGGCCCAGCGTCGCAATCACGAACGAGAACTCGCCGATCTGCGCCATGCTCAAGCCGGTACGCAGCGACATGCGGGCATCGCGTCCGGTGGCAAACACGCCCAGGCTCACCGTCAACGTCTTGCCCACGATCACGACGCCGGCCGCAATCAATGCCGGCACAATGTAGTGGATCAGCAACGCAGGATCGATGCGCATGCCGATGGACACGAAAAACAGGGCGGCAAACATGTCGCGCAACGGTTCCACCAGATGCACCACCCTTCCCGCGCTGCGTGCCTCGGCGACGATCACGCCAGCCATGAAGGCCCCCAGAGCCACGCTGAACCCAAGTTTTTGCGCCAGCAAGCTGGCACCGAAACAAATGCCAAGCACCAGAATCAAAAGGATTTCGTCCCGCCCGTACCCGGCCACGCGATCGACCAGTCCTGGCAGCAGCAGCAGGCCAAGCACCATGCCGACCACCACGAACATGCCCAGATGGCCAATCACGGTGAATGCGAGATCCGCCTTCACCGTGCCGCCGATGGCAATGGCCGTGAGCAGCGTGATGATGACGATGGTGAGCACATCTTCGGCCACCAGCATGCCCACCGCTGTACGCGCGAACGGCAAGTGCTGCAGCCGCCCTTCCGCCAACGTGCGGGTCGCCACCATGGTCGAGGACAGCGCCACGATCGCGCCCAGGAACAAACTGTCCACGCGCCCCCAACCGAACACCTGCCCCAGACCGTAGCCGATCCACATCATCAGGCACACTTCGGCGACCGTCGCCACCAGCACACCGGCGCCAACTTCACGCAGCTTGCGTACGCTGAACTCCAGGCCCAGGGTGAACATCAGCAGCACCACGCCGAGGTCCGAGATGTCGGAGATCGTCTTTGCGTCGCCCACCAACATTCCCGGAGTATGCGGACCAATCAGCACGCCGGCCAGGATGTAGCCCAGCAACACCGGTTGACGCAGCCGGTGGAACACCAGCATGGTCAATCCAGCGACCATCATCACGATGGCAAGATCACCGACGAAACCGATTTCGTGCATACCGAGGATCCACGCAACAGTCCCCAGTATGCCGCAGCCCCGCATGCCGACACCCATCGAGCACGAAAAACGTTTCAGGCTGCAAAAAAAGGTTGACGTACCGGACGCCCGACACTAATCTTCTGCGCCTCCGGTGACGGGGCCATAGCTCAGCTGGGAGAGCGCCTGCATGGCATGCAGGAGGTCGGCGGTTCGATCCCGCCTGGCTCCACCAACGAGTCCCCATCGTCTAGAGGCCTAGGACACCACCCTTTCACGGTGGCGACCGGGGTTCGAATCCCCGTGGGGACGCCACGTTCCTTCGGGAGCGCATCGGAGAGAGCAACAATGCGGAGCGGTAGTTCAGCTGGTTAGAATGCTGGCCTGTCACGCCGGAGGTCGCGGGTTCGAGTCCCGTCCGCTCCGCCATTTCGTGATCCAACGAAGTCCAGATTCATCGGATTTTCGACAAAACCCCGCATAGCAGCGGGGTTTTTTGTGCCCATGCGTCCGGTGCCGTCCAGTGGAATCCAGCACCAAACGTGAGCAGGATCGTGAGTACGTACCCGCGGTGCCACGGAGCCTACTCACCTGGCCTTGACCGACACCAAGCTGCGCAAGCTCCAGTCACGCGAAGCCCTGTACCGTAGCGTCGACTCCGACGGCATGTGCATCGAAAAATGTAAGTGCCACCAATACGTACGGCAAAAACCCTTTCAATGACCGGGTCTGTTGCCTGCGATGCACCTATGGCGTAACGCGAATGCCCACGTCAGCCGCAGCCTGATGCACACCCGCATTGCCGGCTTTGTAGTCGACATCAACGAACCAGCCCCAATGCAGGCCAACCGCAGTGCTGACGCGCATGCCCAGCATGCCGACGTTCGTCGGCAGGTTTTGCCCTTGCGCCATGAACAACACGTTCGGCATGCCAGTGAAGCTTGTGCGCATGCTCATGTTCGCCCCCGACAGCGTACGCCGATAGGCTACATTCACGTCGACGAACGAGCGGCCAAGCACCCATTTGAATCCGGTGCCATAGCGTAACCCGACGGTCGCAAAATCGATGTCGTGCTCCTGTGACGGCGCAACAAGTCCCATGGCGCTGCCACGTTCGGCGAGGACTCCCTGATGCAGGCGCAGTCCCCCAAAACTGGCCCAGGGTGTCAACGACGTTTTGCCGAAATGGATCGTCTTTCCGCCTTCGATAGTCGCCATGGCAAGGTGGTCCTTGTGTGCACCATCAACGTGAAGGAGGTTTGATCCAAGCAGAATGCCACGCATGACGACGTTGTTGACATTGGCGTAACTGGCGCGGCCAGCCACATACCAGCCTGCCTCCGAATGCCAACGCGCATAGCCCTCGCCCACACCTTCGCGCGCATGCACACGCCCCCCAAGGCCATGCATGTTGGCCCACACACGCGTTCGACCGACTGCAGCGCCCACAGCCCAATGCGACGTCAACGACCCATCGAAACCCAACAGTGTGCCGCCGGCGCGGTAGTCTGCTGCATCGTAGCCAGCACGTGCGAGCGCGCCATCTGCGCCAAGTGCCTGCACCCACAGACCAGCATTCTCATGTCGGGCCAGTGCGTGCTCACGGTTGGCCACGGCTTTGTCCGTCGCGAGAGCTTGCTCGGCTTCCACTGCACGGCTTGTGGCGTAGATCTCGCCGGAAAGCGAGTCGAGACTGGTCACGGCTGACTCCGGCGTGGCCGCGACAAGAAAGTATCCTGCGTCACGCATCCACGCTGCATGTTCGGTGGCTTGTCCGGTTGCCGACCAGTCATTGGACACGTCGATGGCCTTTTGCACATCTGCCGCCGAATGCAGCGTCTGCACACTGGCCAGTGGCGCCATGCTGACCGCTGCCGCATGAATATTGTTCTGCGTCAGGGCGACGCTGACCTGCCTGGATGTGTAGCTGAGCGTCCCGGTGTAGAACACGCCAGTGGCAAACGCGAGGCTCTGGAATGTACCGGAAATCTGCCCCGCGTTCACCAATGGCTCGGTTGATTGCACCGTATAACTGGCAGGCGCCGCCAGCACTATCATCTTTCCTGCCAATGCAGCCGTACCGCCGACGATCAGTGGATCACCGAGCGCTACCGCCGTGGTACTACCAAGCTGGTCAGTCAGATTGCCGGTGACAGCAAGCCCTTGTACCGGGCCTGTTCCGCTGCTGGTGATCGTGCCGGCGTTGGTCACATTCGCCTTGATGGTCCCGCTCCCATTCAAATCGCCACCGACGTCAATGGTGACGTCCGATGCAATCGAGCCATTGATCGTCAACGTTCCTGCCGCCACCTCGCTGCCACTGGCAAAAGTGTTCGATCCGGTGAGTACCAAGGTCCCCGGCCCTGTCAGCTTCAATCCCCCGGGGCCGCCGATGTCGTTGCTGAACGTTGATGTCACTCCCGAAGGAATGTCTGCGACAAAGGGGCCGAAACCTGGAAATGCAAATTGCGCGGGTCCATGCACCGCCTTGACGGCATTGACCATACCCCAGCCGTATGTCGCGTTTGGCGTCATGTGGCTGCCGTCATCGATTGGCGTCGCTGTGGTCAGGACCGTGTCAGTCACGTCGCCGGCGCTCATCCAGGGGTAGGCCTGCAACACCAGTGCGACGGTACCAGTGACTATCGGTGCCGCGAACGACGTGCCGATGCCGCCTTCCCAGAAGATGGTGGCAAAGTTCGGCGTTGGCGTGTAAACGCGGCCGGGTGCGCCCAGACACCACTCGGCGGCAACGCCGCAAGCGTTGGATGGCTCTTCGCTGCCTCGCCACAGGCCATGGGGCTTGCCGTCGCCGCCAATTTCGATATTGACCACCGCCAGCCAGTTCGGCTGGAAACTCGGCACCCAGTACGGAAGGCCGGCTTGCACCGAAGGCTGTGGTTGGCCCGCGTTCATCGCGGCCCAAACCAACACGATTCCCGCGTCAACGGCTGGCTGGTATATCGCCTGCGCTGCCGCAATTTGTTGATGCTCGTAAGGACCACTGAAGTAATTCAATACAGTGCCAGCCGCATTTGGCTGGCCGGCCGATATGTTGATCGCCCGCACCTGCTCGGCGACAAAATCCTGAAAGTTGTCAACGTGCCAAGAGCACGTGTCATCCGACTTGCAGACCTGCTCGTCGTACAAACTGGCCCCAGGTGCCACGCCGCCCGGAAAAGTCTCCCCGCCGCGCACCACGCCCCGTGACAACCCGCCGAGAATGTCCGCCACAACAGTGCCATGGCCATAATCGTCGTTGGGGGTTTGCGAGCCGCCAGAAAGATAGCTTTTGAACCAGGCGATTCGTCCGACCAGCGGTGGCGTGGTGGGATCGGCGCCAAAACCCATGATTCCGATTTTGACGCCGGCACCCGTGAAGCCAGCCGCGTGCGCTGCCGCGACACCTGTCGGCAACAGCTGGTTGTTGGCAGGGTCATAGTTCTGCGATGGCGGGTTGCTCTGTGGTGGCGGCGATGGTGGCAGCCTGACTATGCCGCTGCCACCACCGCCACAGGCCGTGATGCCGAGCACCATCACCGTCACGGCCCCCCACCTGAATATCCAGCTCTCCGCTGTTTTCCAGCCCATGACAACCCCTCTCGTTTCACCCCGGGGACGATTCTCGCGCCCGCATCATCAGTGTCAACCTTGTGGTCTCGTGAGGCAGGCCCCGGCCCCCACGAGTCACCACAACAGGGTATTTCGTGCATGCCCCGGGACCGGCGACAGACAAGGGTCCGAATACTTGCGACGCTTCACGAATCTGCCGGCACGCGCACCAACGTGCCGACAGAATGGTCTTGCTCGGCCAGGTATTCCAGCCAGCGATTGAGAAACCCGTTCATCCGCAGACGATGCTGCATCACGGTGTGCGCCGGTGGAAATGGCCCCAGCACGTGCCACAAATGGCGACCCGGATGACAATGCATGGCCTCGGCCATGTGCGCGTCGGTGTACATGCGCAGCTGCGCCGAAGGTGACGGATGTCCCGTGCTGGTGTCGACAAAGCCATAGCTCATGGACAGCTCCAGCGTGTAGGGGTGTCGCTCCTGCACGGTCAGATGCAAATCCAGCCCGTCATCAAGATCCGACACGTAGTGCCCGCACGCCAGACGCTGCGGGGCAAACAGGCGGGCCAAGCGATGGTAATTTTCCGCATACAGGCCCATCAGGAACCCGAAGCGGTCGGGCAGCACGGCAGCGGAGTTGTCGAGGATGCGACTCATGCGACGATGCTAGCAAATCCACATACCCTCGCACCGGCCGGCCCCTAAAACAGGTTCTTGTCGATGCGCAGATGATCGAGCATCTTGCTGGCGATCTCCTCGACCGAGGTGTGCGTGGTGCTGATGCTGGGGATGCCCTCCACGCGATACAGGCGATCGGCCTGGGCCAGCTCCCAGCGCACCTGTTCGAGCGAGGCATAGCGACTGTCGGGGCGGCGCTCGCTGCGGATCTGCACCAGGCGATCGGCGTCGATGGTCAAACCGTACAGGCGGTCGCGGAAGGGTTGCAGGCTTTTCGGCAATTCGAGCTTTTCCAGATCATCCACCGTCAGCGGATAATTGGCGGCGCGCACACCGTATTGCAGGGCCATGTACAGGCAAGTCGGCGTCTTGCCCGAACGCGACACGCCGATAAGGACCACATCGGCACCTTCGTAATTCACGTTGACGCCGTCGTCGTGGGCCAGCGTGTAATTGGTGGCATTGATGCGTCCTTCGTACTTGGCGTAGTCGACCAAGCCGTGCGATCGGTTGACGGCGCCGGAGCGCTTGACGCCGAGTTCCGCTTCCAGCGTACCGACAAACGGGGCGAAAACATCCAGCATAAGCGCGCCGCTGTCGGCCACGATGTTGCTCAGGGCCCGATCGGCAAGCGTGTTGATGACGATCGGCTTCTGCCCGCTTTTGGCGTAGTGCGTCTTGATGCGCAACGCCGCCGCACCGGCCTTGTCCGCGTCGTCCACGAATGGCAGACGATGGGTATCGAAATGCACGCCATCGAACTGGGCCAGGATGCTGTGGCCGATGGTTTCGGCGGTGATGCCGGTCGAATCGGAGATGAAAAATACGGTGCGACGCATGCCACTCACTCCCTGGGTTCCGGGCGAGTCTAGCCGGCTTGATGCTGAATTTCATGACGCCTCCGCCTTGCCCGTCCGGCGCCGTCGGGCGACAATACCAGTCCTTTGAACGCGGCTTGCCGCCTGATTGTGTGATGGAGACCACCTTGAGCAACCTGGTGCTTTGGCTCGATGCGCTGCGCATGACCGACCTTGGCAAGGTCGGGGGCAAGAACGCTTCCCTCGGCGAGATGATCGGCAACCTGTCGCAGCTGGGTGTATCCGTCCCCGGCGGTTTTGCCACCACGGCCGACGCGTACCAGGACTATCTGGCCCACGACGATCTGGCCAAGCGCATCCGGCAGCGCCTGGAAACGCTCGATGTCGAAGATGTCGACGCGCTGACCGTGGCCGGCAAGGAGATTCGCGGCTGGATGGTCGACACAGCCCTGCCTGCTGACCTGGAACAGGCCATCACGGATGCCTACAAGCAGCTGTGTGAAAAAGCCGGTGCCGCCGACATCGCGGTCGCCGTACGTTCCTCGGCCACGGCCGAGGACTTGCCCGACGCGAGTTTTGCCGGCCAGCAGGAAACCTTCCTGAATGTCGTCGGCATCCAGGACGTGCTGCACAAGGTCAAGGAAGTGTTCGCCAGCCTTTACAACGACCGCGCCATCGCCTACCGCGTGCACAACGGTTTCAAGCACGAGGACGTGTTCCTGTCCGCCGGCGTGCAACTCATGGTGCGCTCGGACACCGGCGCTTCGGGCGTGCTGTTCACGCTGGACACCGAGTCCGGCTTCCGTGACGTCGTGTTCGTCACCGGCAGCTACGGTCTGGGCGAAATGGTGGTGCAAGGCGCTGTCAATCCGGACGAGTTTTACGTCTTCAAACCCACGCTGCGCGACGGCAAACCCGCCGTGCTGCGCCGCCAGATCGGCGCCAAGCAGCAGCGTATGGTGTATTCGGATGCCCCCGGCGAGCGCGTGCGCATCGAGCCGACGCCGGATGAACTTCGCCACAAGTTTTGCGTCACCAATGCCGATGTCGAGGAACTGTCGCGCCAAGCCCTGACCATCGAGCAACATTACGGCCGCCCGATGGACATCGAGTGGGCCAAAGACGGCAACACCGGCAAGCTGTACATCGTCCAGGCGCGCCCGGAGACGGTGAAATCGCGCGCCCATGCCACCCAGCGCGAGCGCTTCGTGCTCAACGAAAAAGGCCCCGTGCTGGCCGAAGGCCGCTCAATCGGCCAGAAGATCGGCGCCGGTCGTGCGCGCATCGTCAAGTCGCTGGCGCACATGAACCAGTTCGAAGAAGGCGACGTGCTGGTCGCCGACATGACCGACCCCGATTGGGAGCCGATCATGAAGAAGGCATCGGCCATTGTCACCAACCGTGGCGGGCGCACCTGTCACGCCGCCATCATCGCGCGCGAGCTGGGCGTGCCGGCCGTGGTCGGCACCGGCAACGGCATGGATCTGGTGCCTGACGGCAAGGACGTCACCGTGTCCTGTGCCGAGGGTGACACCGGCTACATCTACGACGGCAAGCTGGCCTTCGAGCGCATCACCACCGATTTGGGCGACATGCCCGAGGCGCCGCTGAAGGTGATGATGAACGTCGCCAACCCCGAGCGCGCGTTCGACTTCGGCATGCTGCCGAACAAGGGCATCGGCTTGGCGCGTCTGGAAATGATCATCGCCAGCCACATCGGCGTGCACCCCAAGGCGCTGCTGGAATACGATCGCCAGGACGCCGAGCTGAAGGCTCGCATCGATGAGCGCATCGCCGGTTACGATGGTCCGGTCGAGTTCTATGTCGACCGTCTGGCCGAAGGCGTGGCCACCATCGCGGCATCGGTCTACCCCAAGACCGTGATCGTGCGCATGAGCGACTTCAAGTCCAACGAGTACGCCAACCTCTTGGGCGGCAAGGCTTACGAGCCGCACGAAGAAAACCCGATGATCGGCTTCCGCGGTGCCAGCCGTTACGTCGACCCGAGTTTCACCGAAGCCTTCGGCCTGGAATGCAAGGCCATCAAGAAGGTGCGCGAAGTCATGGGGCTTTCCAACGTGTGGGTGATGATTCCCTTCATCCGTACGCTCGAAGAAGGCCGTGCCGTGATCGACGTGCTCAAACGCAACGGCCTGGTACAAGGCGAGCACGAACTCAAGGTCATCATGATGTGCGAAGTGCCGTCCAACGCGCTGTTGGCCGACGAATTCCTGGACATTTTCGATGGCTTCTCCATCGGCTCCAACGACCTGACCCAGCTCACCCTTGGACTGGATCGCGATTCCTCGCTGGTGGCCAATTCGTTCGACGAGCGCAATCCGGCCGTCAAGAAACTGCTGTCCATGGCCATCCAGACGGCACGCGCCAAGGGCAAATACGTCGGCATCTGCGGCCAGGGTCCATCCGACCATGCCGATTTGGCCGAATGGTTGATGGATCAAGGCATCGAATCGGTATCGCTCAACCCCGACACCGTGGTCGACACCTGGTTGCGCTTGGCCAAGAAGAAGGCGGCGTAAATCGGCGCAGCACATGCAAAAGCGTAGGTTGGGGTGAGCGTAGCGAACCCCAACACCGCGCAAACGAACAAGCCTGATTGTTGGGGTTTGCTACGCTCACCCCCAACCTACGTACCAGTCATCGCCACACCATGAAAATCGTCGAAGTCGATCACCCGCTGATCCGCCACAAGCTGGGCCTGATGCGCGATGCCGCGGTCAGCACCAAACACTTTCGCGAGCTGGCCGGCGAGATTGCCTCATTGCTGACCTATGAAGCCACGCGCGATCTCGAAACCGAATCCTGCCGGATCGAAGGTTGGGCTGGCCAGGTCTCGGTGCAGCGCATGAAAGGCAAGAAGATCACCATCGTGCCGATTCTGCGCGCAGGCATCGGCATGCTGCCCGGCGTACTGGACATGATCCCGGCCGCGAAGGTCAGCGTGGTCGGATTGCAACGCGACGAACAAACGCTCGAACCGGTGCCCTACTACGAAAAACTGACCCACGGCATGGCCTCGCGCATTGCCATGATCGTCGATCCGATGCTGGCCACGGCCGGCACCTTGATTGCCACCGTCGACATGCTCAAGGCGGCCGGTTGCACGCGCATCAAGGGTCTGTTTCTGGTAGCTGCCCCCGAAGGCCTGGCCCGCATCGAAGCACGCCATCCCGACATCGAAATCTATACCGCATCCATCGATGCACGGCTGAACGAGCGCGGCTACATCCTGCCCGGACTGGGCGATGCCGGCGACAAGATCTTCGGCACCAAGGCGGGTTGAGACAACCGCAGCCCTGCGCCTCGCCTGCCCTTTGTGCGAATCGATCACTCTTGCACCTGCTGATTGATCGCGTCACGATGCAGCCCGTCGCGGCGCGACCAGGAGTTCCCCGCCACGGCGTCCACATTTTCCATAAGAAGGATCTCATCATGCGTTACCGCAACTTCGTGCTGCTTGGCCTGCTTGCCTTGACCGCCGTACCCGCCTTCGCATCCAGCGGCAACGGACTCAAGAGCGACATCAAGGACAATGGCCGCGGCATCATCACCAACTACGGCAACATGCAGGAAGGCAGCGATGTCCAGTGGTACTGGATCGCTCCGGGGGCAAAACTTTCCAGCTACCGCTGCAAGGTCGGCACGGTGAAGAATCTCACTACCATCGTCGATCACGGTCTGCGCGACACGCTGAAATCGGACGTACCCGCAGTCTTCAATCGCGATTGTTCGAGCGCGAAGGGTGCCAAGTCCCTGACCGTCGACGTCGGCGTCTACTGGGCCGAACGTGCCAACCGTCACAAGGCCTGGATTCCGTTTGCCGGCGCCCATCTCGCTCAGGCCGGCGTCGGCATCGAGATGGTGTTCCACGACGCCAGCGGCAAGATCATTGCCAAGCTTCGCGATTCCGGCCGCGAAGGCAGCAAACTTGGCGAAGCCGCGGATGACGTGCTGGACGACATCTCCAAATTCATCCACGACCATTGAGCTTCGGCAACACCCATTCCATGACAACCCGCAATACTTGTCGGCCACAAAGCCGGCAGGTGTTGCGCGTGCGTGTATCAAGGTGAGCCGCACGCCATCGACCTGCCCCGGACCGTCGTGGCGATTTTTTGACCAGATCGTCATCCAGCAAGGCTCCATGCCACCGCATGAGCACTGCTCCCGCAATCGTTCACAAGGTTATCCACAAATTTTGTGGATAAACGCTCGCCGGATCGGTCACGTGTTTGCGCTTTGGCACCGTCGACATGCCCGACTTGAGTCGGCTCGCGGTACGATGGCAGGATGAATACGCTCATCCCACCCCGAATTGCCGCCCTGCGCGACGCCATGCGCGCGCAGCATGTTGATGCCTGCCTTGTCCCCAGCGCCGATCCGCACCTGTCCGAATACCTGCCTGCGCACTGGCAGTGTCGCGCATGGCTGTCCGGGTTCACCGGCTCGGCCGGCACCTTGATCGTGACCGCCGATTTTGCCGGCGTGTGGACCGATTCGCGCTATTTCGAACAGGCCGAACGCCAACTCGAAGGCTCCGGCGTCACGCTGATGCGACTGGTCGTGCCACACACGCCCGAATACATCACCTGGCTGTGCGAGCACCTTGGCAACGGCAACACGCTGGCCGTGGCCGGTGACACCCTGGCACTCGCATCCGAACGCCAATTGCGCACTGCCCTGACCGATGTCGGAGCCAAATTGCGCATCAATCTGGATCTGGCGGGCAGCGTATGGGCGGATCGCCCGGCCCTGCCGCATGCAGCCGTGATCGAACATCCACTCAAATACGCCATCACCACGCGCGCCGACAAGCTGGCGCGCGTGCGCGAGTCGATGGCCCGCGCCGGCGCCACGCACCATCTGGTCAGCGCACTGGACGACATTGCCTGGATCACCAACCTGCGCGGCAGCGACGTTGACTACAACCCGGTATTTCTCGCGCATCTGCTGGTGCAACCCGAGGGCTGCACGCTGTTCGTGGAATCCGCCAAAGTGGATGCCGATCTGCGCAAGCGGCTGGCCGTCGACGGCATACACCTGGCCGACTATCGCGATGTGGCACCGCACCTGTCGAAGTTGCCGGCCGACGCCCGCGTAATGTACGACCCCGGCCATGTGGTCGCCGCCATCATCGACGCCTTGCCGACCGGCGTGGCCACCATCGAGCTGCCCAACCCGTCCACGGCGATGAAAGCGATCAAGTCCGCTGCCGCGTTGGAGCACATCCGCGCAGCCATGCGCGAAGACGGTGCCGCATTGGTGCACGGCGTGCACAAAATCGAAAAGGCGTTGGCCAACGGCGAAACTGTCACCGAACTCGACGTCGGCGACATTCTGCGCGAAGCCCGCGCCGCGCGTCCAGGCTTTGTCAGCGAAAGTTTCGGTACCATCGCCGGTTACATGGCCAATGGCGCCTTGCCGCACTACAGCGCCACGCCCGAACGCCACTCGACGCTGGCAGCCGACGGCCTGCTGCTGGTCGACTCGGGTGCTCAGTATCTCGGTGGCACCACCGACATCACGCGCGTGTGGGCATTCGGACCGACCACAGACGAGCAGCGCCGCGACTGCACGGCCGTGCTCAAGGGCATGATCAGCCTGAGCCGCGCGCGCTTTCCGGAAGGTTCCAGCGGTCCGCAACTGGACGCCCTGGCACGTGCGCCGATCTGGGCCATGGGCGCCGACTACGGCCACGGCACCGGCCACGGCGTGGGTTACTTTCTCAACGTGCACGAAGGCCCGCACGGCGTGCGTCCGCCGCGCACCGGCGGTGCCTGCGTGGCGCTGGAGCCGGGCATGATCAGCTCGATCGAGCCGGGCCTGTACAAGCCCGGTCGCCACGGCATCCGCCACGAAGACCTGGCCGTGGTGCGCGAAGCCGAGCACACCGAATTCGGACGCTTCTTCGAGTTCGAAACCATCACGCTGTGCCCCATCGACACGCGCGCCATCGAACCGGCCCTGCTCGACCCGCCCGAACGCGATTGGCTCAATACCTATCACGCGCAAGTCGAGGCACAGCTCGCGCCATTGCTCGATGACGCGGCCGACCGCGCGTGGTTGCACGAGCGTTGCCAGCCGGTCGCGTAACATCGCCACGACGCGAACCAACAAATGCAAGGCCGCGTGCATTGACATCCGCATGCCGGCCATCGCCGCGCATGGCAAGCTTCCACCATAGAACCCGTTTTGACAGGATCACGCAAGCATGAGCAGTCGCTACAACGCGGCCGACATTGAAGTCCTGACCGGCCTTGATCCGGTCCGCCGTCGCCCCGGCATGTACACCGACACCACACGCCCGAATCATCTGGTGCAGGAAGTGGTCGACAATTCGGTGGACGAGGCGCTGGCCGGCTACGCCACGCGCATCGACGTGACGGTGTTCAAGGATGGCTCGGTCGAAGTGACTGACGACGGCCGCGGCATGCCGGTGGACATCCATCCCGAAGAAGGCGTGCCGGGCGTCGAACTGATCCTTACCCGCTTGCATGCGGGCGGCAAGTTCAGCGGCAAGAACTACACCTTCTCCGGCGGCCTGCATGGCGTCGGCGTGTCGGTGGTCAACGCCCTGTCCAGCCGGCTGGAGGTGACCATCCGCCGCGACGGCAGCGAGCACCGCATGGGTTTTGCTGACGGCAATCTGGCCAGCGGTCTGGAGGTGCTGGGATCGGTACCGAAAAAACAGACTGGCACCACGTTGCGCTTCTGGCCGAATGCATCGTATTTCGACTCCGCGAAAATCTCCCTGCCCAAGCTCAAGCACCTGTTGCGTGCCAAGGCCGTGTTGTGTGCGGGGCTCACCGTGCGCCTCGTCGACGAGACCAGCGGTGAAGAAGTGGAATGGCAATACCTCGATGGCCTGACCGACTACCTCACCGGCGAACTGGGTGGCCTGCCATGCCTGCCGGCGAACCTGTTCGTGCATCACACGCAAGACGACAACGGCGGCATCGACGTGGCCCTGGCCTGGCTACCCGAAGGCGAGCCGGTACAGGAAAGCTACGTCAACCTGATCCCGACCATCCAGGGCGGTACCCACGTCAATGGCTTGCGCAGCGGCCTGACCAGCGCCGTGCGCGAGTTCTGCGACCTGCGCAACTTGCTGCCACGCGGCATCAAGCTCGCACCCGAGGATGTCTGGGAACGGCTGACCTTCGTGCTCAGCATCAAGATGGCCGACCCGCAATTTGCCGGCCAGACCAAGGAACGCCTGTCCTCGCGTTCGGCCGCAGCCATGGTCGAAGCCGCCGCCCATGACAGTTTCAGCCTGTGGCTGAACCAGAATGTGGCCGAGGGCGAGCAAATCGCGCAACTGGTCATCGAACACGCCAGTGCACGGCTCAAGAAAGCCAAGCAGGTCGTGCGCAAGAAAGTCATCCAGGGCCCTGCTTTGCCCGGCAAACTGGCCGACTGCGCCAGTCAGGATCCGGAGCGCACCGAACTGTTTCTGGTCGAAGGCGACTCGGCCGGCGGCAGTGCCAAGCAGGCGCGTGACAAGGACTTCCAGGCCATTCTCCCGTTGCGCGGCAAGATCCTCAACACGTGGGAAGTCGAGTCGGGTTCGGTGCTGGCTTCCGAAGAAGTGCACAACCTTGCCATCGCCATCGGTTGCGACCCCGGCAAGAACGAGATCGACGGCCTGCGCTACAACCGCATCATCATCCTTGCCGACGCCGACTCGGACGGCCTGCACATCGCGACATTGCTGTCGGCCCTGTTCCTGCGCCATTTCCCGTCCCTGGTGCGCGAAGGCCATGTGTTCGTGGCCATGCCGCCGCTGTTCCGGGTGGACGTGGGCAAGCAGGTGTTCTACTGCCTCGATGAAGAGGAAAAGAACCTGCTTTTGGCTCGCGTGGAACGCGAAAAAATGAAAGGCGCCATTCACACCACACGCTTCAAGGGGCTGGGCGAAATGAATCCTTCGCAGCTGCGCGAATCGGCCATCCACCCCGACACCCGCCGACTGGTCCAGCTTACCGTGGCCGATGGCGACAACACGGCTGGCTTGATGGACATGCTGCTGGGCAAGAAATGCGCGCCGGATCGCAAAGCCTGGCTGGAAGAAAAGGGCGACATGGCCACCCTGGAGGTATGACCACATGCCCGCTGTAGATCGTCATTTGGATCTTGGCTGCGGGAAGTTTCCGCGCAACCCGTACCACCGCACGGAACTTTGCGGTGTTGACATTCGTCCACTGCAGGCCGAGGGTTTCGAATATCGCCTTGCCAATCTGGCCGTGGAACCTATCCCTTATTTCGATGACAGTTTTGGCTCCGTATCAGCCTACGATTTCATCGAGCATGTTCCGCGGCTGCTGCCGGCCCCCGACGGTCGCAGCACGATCTTTCCATTCGTGCGCCTGATGGACGAGATCTGGCGTGTATTGCAACCAGGCGGACGTCTGTATGCGCTGACACCGGCCTACCCTCACACGCAGGCCTTCGTTGACCCCACCCATGTCAACATCATCACAGAGTGTACTCATGCTTACTTCTGTGGCGAGCATCCGCTGGCAGGTATGTACGGCTTCACAGGCCGTTTCAAGGCACTGCGTTGTGAATGGGTTCATTTTGCGGATGTGGAAAGCACCAGTCATGATCTGCTCGAAGATCTCCCGCAACACGTGCGAAGGTCTCGCCTTAAGCGACTTTCCAGACAAGCACGCAGATTCTCGCGCTGGCTGCGAGGCAAATCCGATCCCTCCACCGTCAAAGCCCACTTGCTTTGGGAATTGGAAGCCATAAAACCAACCCGTTGAGATCCCTGCAGCCTGCTTCACGATATAACCGGGAACCATTCATGCCGTCCTATTCAACCCGCTGCATCGACCTGCTGAAAGCCGAGTCCGCGCGTTCCGCCGACACCCACCTGATTCGTGTCGACCTGCCGGCCTTCCCCGGCATCCCGCTGTACTTCAAGGACGAATCGGCACACCCGACCGGCAGCCTGAAACATCGTCTGGCACGCTCGCTGTTTTTGTACGCGCTGTGCAACGGCTGGCTGGCACCGGACAAGCCGGTGATCGAGGCTTCCAGCGGCAGCACTGCCATCTCCGAGGCATACTTTGCCAAACTGCTGAACATCCCGTTCACGGCCGTGGTGCCGCGCAAAACCTCGCCCGACAAGCTGGCGCTCATCCAGCGTTACGGCGGACAGATCCATCCCGTCGACAACACCGACATTTATGGCGCCGCCGAAGCCCTGGCGCGCGAAACCCGCGGCCACTACATGGACCAGTTCACGCATGCCGAGCGCGCCACAGACTGGCGTGGCAACAACAACATCGCCGAATCGATCTTTCGGCAAATGGAGCTCGAACCCGAGCCGTTGCCGCGCTGGGTCGTCGTCTCGGCCGGCACCGGCGGCACCTCGGCAACCATCGGTCGCTACATGCACTACTGCGGTGCGCGCGCCGGTGGTTGCCAGCTGGCCGTGGTCGACCCGGAGAACTCCGTGTTCCTGGATTACTTCAACACCGGCGACAAGTCACTCAAGCTCCCCTGCGGTTCGCGCATCGAAGGCATCGGGCGCCCGCGCGTCGAGCCATCCTTCGTGCCCGGCGTGATCGACCGCATGCTGCGCATTCCCGATGCCGCCAGCCTGGCCGCGTTGCGCGTGCTTGAAACCCTGCTCGGCCGACGCTGCGGCGGTTCCACCGGCACCAATTTCGTGGGCGTGCTCGAACTGATGTGCGAAATGCGCGCGGCCGGTGAAACCGGTCCCATCGTGACGCTCATCTGCGACGGTGGTGAACGTTATGCCGGCACCTACTACAGCAACGTGTGGCTGGCGCAGCAGGATTTCGCTGTCGCCGGCCAGCAACAGCGGCTGGAAAGCATCCTCGCCAGCGGCACATGGTCGAACTGACCGATCCGGAGAACCTGCCATGTTGACACCGCCCTTCAACTTCCAGCGATGGATCGACGACAACCGCCACCTGCTGAAGCCGCCGGTGGGCAACAAATGCATTGTCGATGGTGACTTCATCATCATGGTCGTGGGCGGGCCCAACGCGCGTACCGACTACCACTGGGACGAAGGCCCCGAATTTTTCTACCAGGTCGAAGGCGAGATCGTGCTCAAGGTGCAGGACGAGGGCATGGCCCGCGACATTCCCCTGCGTGCCGGTGAAATGTTCTATCTGCCGCCGCGCGTGCCGCACTCGCCACAACGCGCAGCCGGCTCCATCGGCCTGGTCGTCGAGCGCCGTCGACTCGCACACGAAAAGGACGGCCTGCTGTGGTTCTGCGAGCAGTGCAACCACAAGCTGTACGAGGAATACTTCGTGCTGGACAGCATCGAAACCGATTTCCCGCCGGTATTCGATCGCTTCTATGCCTCGCGCGAGGCACGCACCTGCGCTGCCTGCGGCCATCTCAACCCGGCCCCCACTCGCTACGCCGCGTAGGTTGGGGTAAGCACCGCGAACCCCAACATCCAAGCGATATCCGTGCCCGTGAACCCCAGCGCCAACTCGCCGCATCGGCACGAGGCGTGTGTCGTGTTGGGGTTCCTTCGTCACCCCAACCCACGTCCACCGGCGGCGAGCCATTTGTGTGCCATACGCCGCAGCGAAGCATCAAGCGTGACGTCGTTGGCCACATCGGCCACCTGGCGCCATGCCAACGCATGGGATTCGTCGCTGACCACAAAATGTTCATCGGTGCCAGCACGCACAACGTAACGCACGTCGTAATGCCAATGTTCCGGCTCGTGGCCACGTGCCGGAATACGATGGCGGTCGATGTCGAAAATGTCACCTTCCACGCGCAATTCCGTCACCCCGGTTTCCTCGTCCGCCTCACGCAAGGCCACCCGCGCCAGATCGACATCGCCATCGGCATGGCCACCAGGCTGCAACCAACGGTCGAGTTTGCGGTGATGGGTCAGCAGCACCCGCCGGCCGTCCGCGCTGACCAGCCAAGCCGAGCCGGTAAAGTGGCCCACTTGATGACGCCGTTCGAACACATCGGCACGGGAATCGAGAAAACCGCGAAACAAGGCAACCGTGTCGGCTTCAGCCGGCCACTTGCCTCGATAGGTTTCGAAGGCGTCCCGCAGATTGTCGCGATGGTCCGGCATGCCGACATTGTGCCGATTGTGACCGCGTCGATACAGCCCTTTGTCCCCAGCTGAACCGTGCTTGTACGAACCCGGCCAGCTGGGCTATGGTGGCGAGCCGCCGCGCCTGCCCGTGCAGGTTCCGACCTACTTTTGACTGGGGATACATCATGTTGCAGCAATTGCTGGCCCGCAAGACGAGCTTCAGCGACGACGACGATGTACACGGCCCGGGGCTGCGGCGCACGCTCGGCCCATGGGGGCTGATCGCGCTTGGCATCGGCGCGGTGATCGGCAGTGGCATCTTTGTGATCACCGGTGTCGCGGCGGCCAATTTCGCCGGCCCGGCGGTGATCCTGTCGTTCGTGTTCGCGGCCATCTGCAGCACGTTCACGGCGTTGTGCTACGCCGAATTCGCCACCTTGATCCCGGTTTCAGGCAGCGCCTATTCCTACGCCTACGCCACGCTCGGCGAGTTGGTGGCCTGGTTCATCGGCTGGAACCTGGTGCTCGAATATGGCGTGTCGGCCTCGGCCGTGGCGGTCAGCTGGACCGGCTACTTCATGAGCCTGCTGCATCACGTGGGCCTGGACCTGCCGGCAGCTTTGGTCAGCGCTCCGCTGGGCGTCGTGCACGGGCACCTGGTCGCCACCGGTGCGATCATGAACCTGCCGGCGGTGGTGCTGGTGATCGCACTGACCTGGCTTTGCTATGTCGGCATCCGCGAGTCCAGCGGCGTGAACATGGCCATGGTGATCCTCAAGGTCGGGCTGATCATGCTGGTCATCATCGTCGGCTGGCAGTACGTGGATACCAGCAACTGGCACCCATTCGTGCCGGCGGCGACGGCGTCCGGACAATTTGGCTGGCACGGTGTGTTCCGCGGCGCGGCCATGGTGTTCTTTGCCTACATCGGCTTCGAGGCCACCTCGGTGGCAGCGCAGGAATCCCGCAATCCGCAACGTGACCTGCCGATCGGCATCCTTGTTTCGCTGGCCCTGTGCACCGTGCTGTACGTGGCCATGGCCGCGGTCATGACCGGGCTGACACCGTTCTACAAACTCGGTACCAGCGATCCGGTGGTCACGGCCATCGCCGGCCATCCGAGTCTCGGCTGGCTGCGTGGCGTGGTCGAGGTCGGCGCCCTGCTCGGCCTGTCTTCGGTGGTGCTGGTGATGATCATCGCGCAGCCGCGCATCTTCATGATCATGGCGCGTGACGGCCTGCTGCCCAAGGTATTCGCCAAGGTGCACCCGCGCCATCGCACGCCGCACATCAACACGCTCATCACCGGTGCCGGCATCGCGCTGCTGGCGGCGATCTTCCCGCTGGACATCCTCGGCGACCTGGTATCGATGGGCACCTTGATCGCCTTTATCGCGGTGTGCGCCGGCGTGCTCGTGCTGCGCTATACCCAGCCCGATCTGCCGCGCACCTTCCGCGTGCCATGGATCTGGGTCATCAGCAGCCTTGGCGTGCTCAGCTGTCTGGCCCTGCTGACCCAGATGAGCTGGTACAACTGGGTGTTGATGGTGGTGTGGACCATTCTCGGCCTGGCCATCTACTTCCTGTACGGGCACCGCCACAGCCAGTTGCACAAGGCGGGGTAAACGGTTCTGCCGGCCTGTCGCCAAGGCCGGGCATTCGAGCCCGGCAACGCCCCGCAATTCATATACATGACATCCAATATATGTCTTAATTTATTGTAAAAAATAGATATTTTACAAAAATATCAAACTCTCTGTCCCGCCCTACCGATGTGGGAGTATGATGACCAGCCCGCGGGTTATTCACTTGGCAGTGGGCCCCGGAATTGCCGCCGGGGCGTACCGGCAGGGTCAGCTCCTCACCCGGTACGCCCGGTGGCAATGTTTCCCGTTCACATGAAAAGGCCGGCTGGTGCCGGCCTTTTGCATGGCAATCGCCAGCGAAGCTCAGGATGGCTTGCGCTGATGCGATACGCACCAGCCCTTCGAACTGACCGAATGCCCCGGAAAGATCTGGCATGGCCCACGTGCGGCACCGGGTTGCCCCTTGTAGAACATGCAATTGGAACAGTCGTCACCCTTCTTGTGTTTCGGGTTCTTGGTGGTCGCGGCATCGTTGGTGTAATGCAGCGCCTTGGCCATCGGGTCGGACAGGCTCAGCGGCGGCAAGCCCGCATCGGCGGCATGGGCCAGACGCGAGAACGCACCGGTGCCCGCCACCGCGGCCACCGCGGCCGTACCCGCAGCCAGTTTCAGAAAATGGCGTCGCGATTCGGTACGCTTGTCGAGATCATTGTCGTCATGCTGTGACATGCAAAACCCTCCATCAGGAATAAACGGAAACAGGCGCAAAACCCGTATCCTCACATCGTACACCGCAACCCGCAATACCTACTGACTTGCGAGAATGAATCGCATTAGCGCAGTGCACTCACCATCGCCATGGTACGATGCGATCCCGCCTGGACGTCCATTCCACAATGAAAACCACCGATGACCATGCCCTGCGTCGATTGACCACGTGCGCCGATGTCATCGTGAAAGCAGCTGCGGAATGTGCCGTTCTTGGCTGGACGCCTGCCACCAGCAGCAACTTTTCCATGCGCATGGATGATCGGCACGCGGCGATCACGGCATCCGGCAAACACAAGGGTCGGCTGCAACGCGATGACATCCTCATCGTCGACCTCGACGATGGCCAGCCGATCGATGCGACGCGCAAACCCTCCGCGGAAACCCTGTTGCATGTGCAGGCCTATCGACGCATGCCCGATGTCGGCGCCGTGTTGCACACCCACTCGCACAACCAGAGCGTAGCCTCGCGCCTCTACGCGGGCGACGGCGTGGTGCGCTTTTGCGGCTGGGAGCTGCAAAAAGCCATTGCCGGTCATGTCACGCACGATGACACGCTGGAATTGCCGGTGTTTGCCAATTCGCAACACATGCCCGACATCGCCACCAGGGTCGATGCCTGGATGGACGCCGGCAAACCACTTGCCGGCTACCTCATCGAAGGCCACGGACTGTATGCCTGGGGCCGTGACATGGCCGAGGCCCTGCGCCACCTCGAAGCATTCGACTTCCTGCTCGGCTGCGAACTTGATCTCAAGAGACTGATCGCATGAGCCAACTGCGCATTTTCAATGACACCGACGGCACCACGCCCGTCGGCAATTTCTCCGACCATGTCGACATGGCGCGCGAGCTGGCCACGATCGGCGTGCGTTTCGAGCAATGGCAAGCCAATCGGCCAATCGCACCCGGCGCCGAACCCGAAGCCGTACTCGCTGCCTACAACGACGACATCGAGCGGCTCAAGCGCGAAGGCGGCTACACCACAGTCGACGTCATTTCCATCGCGCCCGACAACCCCAAGCGTGTCGAACTGCGCCAGAAGTTTCTGGCCGAACACACGCACAGCGAAGACGAGGTGCGCTTTTTCGTCGCCGGTTCAGGACAGTTCACGCTGCACGTCGACAACAAGGTTTACGACATTCTGTGCGAAACCGGCGATCTCATCGGCGTACCTGACGGTACCCGGCACTGGTTCGACATGAGCGAGGCGCCGTCGTTTGTGGCCATCCGCCTGTTCACCAACCCCGAAGGCTGGGTTGCCCGGCTGACCGGTGACGACATTTCCGCGCGCTTTCCGCGTATGCAACCCGCCCGCGCGGAGGCGTGAATGCCGGCCGCAACATCGGGCAACACTCCGCGCGCCATCATCACCGATATCGAAGGCACGACCAGCTCGATCGCCTTCGTCAAAAGCGTGCTGTTCCCCTACGCGCGCAAGCATCTGGTCGCCTTCATCCGCAGTCACGACAAGGATCCGCAGGTACGCCGCTGGCTTGTCGCCACCGCAGACGCAGCCGGGCTGGATGTCGATGACACAACTGCCATCACGGCCACCCTCATCGACTGGATCGACAACGACCGCAAGGCCACGCCGCTCAAGGCCTTGCAAGGCATGATCTGGGCCGACGGCTACACCTCGCGCGCCTATCGCGCGCACCTGTATCCGGACGTGTCGAACAGGTTGCGTGAATGGCATGCGCAAGGCATCGCATTGTACGTGTACTCATCAGGCTCGGTGGCAGCACAGAAACTCTTCTTCGGCTACAGCGAAGCCGGTGATCTGACACCGCTCATCAGCGGCTGGTTCGACACCGAAACCGGCCCCAAGCGCGAAGCTGCTTCCTACGCCGCCATCGCGAAAGCCATCCATGAGGCGCCGGCCGACTGTCTGTTCCTGTCCGACATTGCCGCCGAGCTCGATGCCGCGACCAGCGCCGGCATGTGCGCCATTCAGCTATGTCGGCCCGCCGACGGCACCGTGCCGGCCCCCCGGCACACGCACGTGGCCAGCTTCGACCAGATCACGTTCTGATCGCGCGTTCGTTCACGGACATGCCAATCGGTTATCCTCACCAGCCATTGCGTGCGACGAGCCGCTGCCGCACCCCCAAAACATCTGTGCAGACATCCCCATGAAAGCTTCCGACGCCAAGAAAGGCAACGTCATCGAACACGAAGGTACGGCCTACCAGATCCGCGACATAGAACGCAGCGCACCGACCGCTCGCGGCGGCAACGTCACCTTTCGCTTCACGTTGTATTCGATTCCAGGCAACCGCAAATTCGACCTGAGCCTGCGCGCCGACGACAACATGAACGAGATCGAGCTGGCGCGCCGCCAGGCCAACTTTTCGTACATGGACGGCGACAACTACGTGTTCATGGACGCCGAGGACTACACGCAATACCTCATCTCGCCCGAGCAAGTTGGCGACAACGCCGGCTACATCGTCGAATCCGATGATGGTGGCTACTTCGTGCAGATCATCGACGATGCTCCGGTCGGCCTGCAGGTCCCGACCAGCGTGCTGCTGACAGTCGCCGACACGGCACCCGAGCTCAAGGGCGCCAGCGCCACCAAGCGTGGCAAGCCGGCCACGCTCAACACCGGCATCGAAATCCAGGTCCCCGACTACATCAGCACCGGCGAGAAGGTGTGGGTGAACACGCTGACGGGTGAATTCGCCGGTCGCGCCTGATTCGCCCTGCCCCACGCGGAGGGTTGCGCGACAATGGAAGTCCCGTGCGGAGACAACCCATGTCGCGCCATCACGATTTTCTGCCCGAAACCGTCGAAACTTACCTGCATCAACACACTCTGCGCGAGCTGGCCGTGCTGGCCAAGCTGCGCGAGGAAACTGCCGAGCTCGCCGAAGGCGGTATGCAGATCAGTCCCGAACAAGGCCAACTCATGGCTTTGCTGGTACGCCTGATCGGTGCCAGGCGTTGTCTCGAAATAGGCACGTTCACCGGTTACTCCAGCACCGTCGTGGCCACGGCTCTGCCCGATGATGGCCAGCTTGTCGCCTGCGATGTCAGTCGCGAATGGACCGACATCGCGCGGCGCTACTGGGAGCTGGCTGGCGTCGCGCACAAGATCGACCTGCACCTCGGGCCGGCCATCGAAACACTGGATGCATTGCTTTCCGACGCTACCGTTGACCCATTCGACTTTGCCTTCATCGACGCCGACAAGGCACCCTATGTCGACTATTACGAACGTGCCCTGAAATTGCTGCGCACCGGCGGTCTCATCGGCATCGACAACACGTTGTGGGGCGGCAAGGTGGCGCAATCCGATGTGCACGATGACACCACACAGCACCTGCGTGCCTTCAACGACCATTTGCATCGCGATCAGCGTGTCGACATCTGCCTGATCCCGATCGGCGACGGCCTGACCCTCGCGCGCAAGCGCTGACACCACGCCCTCACTTCACGCAACCGCCAAATGCCGGGCGCTGCGGCTACTGGCGTTCTGCCAGGCGCGGCATGTCGGGCAACGGAATGAACTCGTCGTGATCCAGCGGCGGCAGGGGCATGCGCCCGGTTTTCCAGTCCGCAGCCGCGGCCTCGATGAGGTCGCGCCGCGAGGCCACGAAGTTCCACCAGATGTAGCGCGGACCAACCGACTCGCCACCCAGCAGCATCACCCGCGATGGTTGCGTGGCCAGCAAGGTGGATGCCGCGCCCTTGGAAAACACCAGCAACTGGTCGGCGTGACAACGTTGGCCGGCTACCTCGATCTCGCCCGCAGCCACGAACACGGCACGCTCCGGATAGTCCGTTGGCAGCGCCAGCCGCGACTGCGCCGGCATGTCCGCATGCACGTAAAACAGTGGCGAAAAGGTCCGGGCTGGACTGGTCAAACCATAAGCACTGCCGGCAATCACGCGCCCGCTGATGCCGGCATCCGTGAAAGCCGGCAAAACCGCCGCATCATGGTGATCGAAACTTGGCGCATCGGTTTCGTTTTCTGCAGGCATCGCCACCCAGGCCTGCACGCCTTCAATCAAACCACCCTTTTCGCGCATGCCATCGAAGCGTTCCGAATGCGTGATGCCGCGTCCCGAAGTCATCCAGTTGAGCGCGCCAGGCGTGATCACCTGCTCGCAGCCAAGACTGTCGCGATGCGTCATCTGGCCCTCGAACAAATACGTCACCGTCGACAGGCCGATATGCGGATGCGGGCGCACATCGCGATTTTTCGGGATGGGCGCGGCCATTTCCAGCGGTCCCATGTGATCGAGGAACACGAAGGGCCCGACCATGCGTCGCACGCGGTTGGGCAATGCGCGACCCACTTCGAAACCGTCGCCGAGATCGTGGCGGCGTGCATCAATGATCGTCTCCAGCATGTCTGTCTCCCGTGACACAGTCAGGCGCCAGCATACGTCAACGTCCGACATGATCGGCATGAAACCGCACTCTCAGGCCGCCACGGCCTCTGGCTCACGCATGGTTTTGAGCACCGGCGCCCATCGCGCCAGTTCGTTGAGCATCGCCGTCGCCGACGGATCGATCTTGTCATTGGACAAAAACCTGCCGTCTTCGCCTAGATGTTCCCAAGCCATCGGCACCATCACGCCTTCGACAATCGGCACCATGCGCAAGGTGGTCAAGAGCAGCTTGGCCGTCTGGACCGCTCGCAAGCCGCCGGATGCACCGCCGTAGCTGACGAAACCCGCCGGCTTGTAATTCCATTCCTTGTAGACGTAGTTGATCGCATTCACAAGCGCCGGCGGCGGATTGAAGTTGTACTCCGGCGTCACGAACGCGAAGGCATCGCCCGCCGCCACACTTTGGCTCCAACGCCTGGTGTGATCGTGCGCATAATCCTGCATGATCGGGTGTTTGGGCTCGTTGTACACCGGCAGATCGAAATCGAGCAGATCGACCAGGCGCGCATCAAACGCGCCATGCTTGTCGGCGAACGCACGAAACCATTCGGCCACCGCCGGGCCAATGCGACCGGGCCGGGTGCTGGCAATCACGATGTTGAGACGGGGTTTGCTCATCACGTTTCCTCACGAATCCAATGAAAGTCGGCACACCACGCAAACGGCGTGCATTCACTGGACGCAAGGATGGCGACTCGTGTGGATCGCCGGTAGAGGGAAAATCCGGACGGATTGTTCCTATGCGTGAACGCCGATTGATCAGGTGTGACGTGAACGCAGGGTCTGCACCACGTCGACCAACGCGAGACCACGGTCGTGCAGAAGCACCAGCAAGTGATAGACGAGATCGGCTGCTTCGCCGAGCAAATCGTCGTCGCCTTGGGCGACCGCCGCCAGCGCCGTTTCGACGCCTTCCTCGCCCACTTTTTGTGCGATGCGCCGCGTACCCGACTCGAACAATTGGGTGGTGTAGCTGCCCGCGGGCCGCTCGGCATGCCGAGTTGCTACCAGTGCATCCAGTTGGTCAAGGAAGGACAGCGCCGGCGCCGCGTCCTCGCCAAAACAGGTGGCCGTGCCGGTGTGACAGGTCGGGCCATGCGGCAACGCCAGCACCAACAAGGTGTCGGCATCGCAATCAATCTGCACAGACACCAGCTCCAGCACATGGCCGGAGCTTTCGCCCTTCATCCACAAGCGCTGCTTGCTGCGGCTGAAAAAAGTGACGTGGCCACTTGCCTGCGTGACGTCCAGCGCCTCGCGGTTCATGTAGCCCAGCATCAGCACGCGGCCGTCGCGCGCATGTTGCACGATGGCCGGCACCAGACCGCCGCCTTTGGCCCAATCGATCTTGTCTGAATCGATGCGGGATGTTTGCTCGTTCATGTGCGAACCTCCACACCGGCGCGGGCCAGGTGCTGTTTCAATGCGGGAATGGCGATGGCACCGGAATGGAATACGCTGGCGGCCAGCGCGGCATCGACGTCGGCGCGTTGAAACACGTCGACAAAATGATCCATGCCTCCGGCACCGCCGGAAGCCACCAACGGCACCCGACAGCATGCACGTGCGGCTTGCAATTGCGCGATGTCGTAACCATCGCGCACACCATCGGTATCCATGCAATTGAGCACGATTTCACCGGCGCCACGCTGCTGCACCTCCACCAGCCAATCCAGTGTGGTGTGGCGCAAAGCCTGCGTTTTCGCCGGATCGCCGGTGTACTGGCGCACACGCCACTGGCCATCCGGATCGCGCAGGCTGTCGATGCCGATCACCACGCATTGCACGCCGAAGGCATCGGCCAGTTCATCGATGAGCGCGGGACGTTCCAGTGCCGGCGAGTTGACCGACACCTTGTCGGCACCTGCATGCAGCACCGCGCGCGCGGCATCCACGCTGCGAATGCCGCCAGCCACGCAAAACGGAATGTCGATGACGCACGCCACGCGTTCGACCCACTCGCGGTCAACCGCGCGCCCTTCGGGGCTGGCCGTGATGTCGTAAAACACCAGCTCGTCGGCACCGGCATCGCGATAACGCAAGGCCAGCTCGACAATGTCGCCGACGACGCGATGATCGCGAAAACGCACGCCCTTGACGACCTGTCCATCGCGTACGTCAAGGCACGGAATGATGCGCCGACTCAGCATGTCAGCGCCTCGCGTGCCGTGAAGCGACCTTCCAGCAAGGCCCGACCCAGCACGATGCCGGCGGCTCCGTCGGCGCGTGCCGCGCGAATGTCGTCCAGCGCATGCACGCCGCCGGATACCTGCACATTCAATGCTGGCGCCAACGTCTGCAGGTGCGCCAGAAGATCGAGGTTCGGTCCGGACAAAGTGCCGTCCCGATCGATGTCGGTGCACAGCACATGCCGCGCACCGGCCGCCGCATAACGCGGCGCCAGCTCGTCCAGCGTGGCGACTTCATCGCGCTCCCAACCGGCGCTGGGCAGACGCCACACGCCATCGCGGCAGCGCGTGTCCAAGGCAATGGTCAGGCGCTCGGCGCCATAGCGGGCAAGCCACGTGCAAACCAGACCAGGATCGCGAATCGACAAACTGCCCATGACCACACGCGCCACACCGGCATCGAACAAACGCGCCAGATCTGCTTTTTCGCGCACACCACCGCCGGCTTGCAGCTTCAAGCCCTGTTTGGCCACAGCCGTGATGACACCGAGATTGGACGTGTTGCCCGAACGCGCACCATCCAGATCGACCACATGCAGCCATGTGGCGCCGGCCTCCAGATACGCCTGCGCCTGCGCTTCCGGCGTGACCTCGTAACGCGTCTCGCGCGCGTAATCGCCCTGATACAAACGCACCACGCGGCCGTCACGCAAATCGATGGCGGGATAAACGACAAAGCTCATGCGCTGGTTGCCGGTGAAAGTTGCAGGAAGTTGCCCAGCAGACGCGCGCCCAGCGCCGCCGAACGTTCGGGGTGAAACTGCATGCCGCAAAAATTGCCGTGCCGCACGATGGCGCTGAACGCTTCGCCGTGCGTGCTGGTGGCCACGGTGTCGGCGCCAACCGGGGCGGCGTAACCGTGCACGAAGTAGGCTCGCTCGCCGTCATTGACGCCATCCAGCAAGGCATCGTCACGTACCTTGGCAAGACCATTCCAACCCATGTGCGGCACGCGCAAGCCCGCTCCACCGGCCAGCTTGCGCACCGTGCCGGGCAGAATGCCAAGGCAATCCACCTCGCCTTCTTCGGAATGTGCGAACAACAGCTGCATGCCCAGGCACACACCCAGTACCGGCTGCGTCAGCGTCGGGATCAGCCGGTCAAGACCACTGTCGCGCAAGCGCTGCATGCCCTGCACCGCCGCGCCGACACCGGGCAAAATCACGTGACTGGCCGCGCGGATGCGCGCCGGGTCGGCCGTCATCTCGGCACGCACACCCAGCCGCTGCAGCGCGTAACTCACCGAGCCGATGTTGGTACCACCGGCATCCACCAGCACCACGTCCATCACAGCGTTCCCTTGGTGCTGGGCAGTTCGTTGCCGGTGCGCGCGATGGCCTGACGCAGGCAACGCGCCAGCACCTTGAAGCAGGCTTCGACCATGTGGTGCGCGTTGTCGCCGGCGACCGTCAAATGCAGATTGGCGCCCAACGCATCGCAGAACGAGCGGAAAAAGTGCACCACCATTTCAGTAGCCAACTCGCCGACGTGGTCGCGCGGGAACGTGCCTTCGAAAACCAGATACGCGCGCCCCGACAAATCCAGCGCAGCGCTGGCCAGTGCCTCGTCCATCGGCAAGGTGAATCCGTAGCGACCGATGCCGCGCTTGTCGCCGAGCGCCTTGCGGATCGCTTCGCCCAAGGCCAGCGCGCAGTCTTCGACGGTGTGATGATCGTCCACGTGCAGATCGCCATCGCAGGTCAGCTCCAGCGAAAAGCCGCCGTGACGGGCAATCTGGTCGAGCATGTGATCGAAAAAACCGATGCCGGTGGCGATATGCGTCGTGCCCGCCACATCCAGATCCACCCGCGCCTGGATGCGCGTTTCGTTGGTGATGCGCAAGGCGCTGGCCACGCGTGGCTGCACGCACAACTGGCGCGCGATCATCGACCAGTCAAGGCCATCGGCGCCCACGCGCAGGCCGCGCACGCCCAGGTTGGCCGCGAACTGCATGTCGGTCTCGCGATCACCCACCATCGCCGACTGCGCGCGGCTCCAGCCATCGTCGGCCAGGTAATGCCGCACCAGACCCGTGCCCGGTTTGCGCGTGTCCTTGTCTTCATCGGGAAAGCTGGCATCGACCAGCACTTCGCGAAAGCGGATGCCTTGCGAGGCCAGCAGCTGCAGAAGAAAGTTCTGCGGACGATCAAAATCTTCTTGCGGAAAACTCGCCGTGCCCAAGCCGTCCTGGTTGGTCACCATGACCAGTTCGTAACCCGCCTCCACGCAACGGCGCAGCGCCGGAATGACATTCGGCAGCAAGGCCAGCTTGTCCAGACGATCGACCTGCTCGTCGGCGGGTTCTTCGATCAGGCAGCCATCGCGATCGACAAACAACATCTTGCGGCTCATGCGACTACTTCCCGTGCACCAAGCGCACACATGAGGCGCGCGTTCTCTTGTGCGCTGCCGATACTGATGCGCAGGCAACCCGACAAACCCGGATAGCGCCCGACATCACGCACCACGATTCCTTGCGCCAGCAAGGCGCGATATGTGGTGGTCGCGTCCTCGAAACGCACGGTGAGAAAGTTAGCTTGCGAGGGCAACACTTCACGCACTTCCGGCAGCGCCTGCAATTGCTCACGCAAGCACTCGCGGGCAACGCGGATGCCGGCCACGCGCTCGGTCACAAGGCGTTCGCCGGCTTCATCCAACGCCGCCAAGGCGGCGCGCACGGCCGGCGTCGACAACGGATACGGCGGCATGATGCGGCGCGCAAGCTGGATGATTTCCGGGTTGGCCAGCAAGGCGCCCACGCGCGCGCCGGCCAGCGCCCACGCCTTGGACAGCGTGCGCAACACCGCCAGGTTGGCATGCCGATCGAGCCATGCCGCCACGCTGCCGCCATCGGCAAATTCCACATAAGCCTCGTCGACGATCACCAGCGCGCGATCGGCCAACTGCGTGCACAGACGCTCGATGATGGCCGGTTCGATCACGCCACCGGTGGGGTTGTTGGGCGAGCACAAAAACACCAGCTTCACCGTCGGCGTCACCGCCGCCAGCAAGGCATCGGCATCGACGGCAAAATTCGCATCCAGCGGCACGCTGATGATGCCCGCGCCCTGCACGCTGGCACACACCGCGTACATGCCGAAGGTCGGCGGGCAAATGGCGATGGCATCCATGCCGGGGCGACAAAACACCCGTACCAGCAGATCCATCGCTTCGTCGCTGCCGCGGCTGACCAGCAGTTGTTCGGGCCGCACGCCGTAAAGCGCGGCCAGGCGTGCGCACAACTCAAGCGGCTGCGGCTCGGGATAACGATTCAGCCCCTGCCCGGCATCACCGGCCGGTGGCCACGGCGATTCGTTGGCGTTCAACATCACGGCGGCAGCGCCGGCTTCCATGCGTGCCGACGAATACGGCGTCAGCGCCAGCACCTCTGGTCGCGCCAGATCACGCATGTTCATGGCGCGCGCTCCAGTCGTTGCAGCCGCAGCGACACGGCACGCGCGTGCGCGCCCAGGCCTTCGGCATCGGCCAGCGTCACCGCGCACGGGCCGATCGCGCGCAAGCCGTCGGCACTCAACTGCTGCACCGTCAGATATTTGCGAAAACTGTCGACCGACACGCCGCTCAGCGCGCGCGCGTGGCCGTAAGTCGGCAACACGTGATTGGTGCCACTGCAATAATCGCCGACCGATTCGGGCGACCATTCGCCCAGGAACACGGAACCGGCATGCTCGATGGCTGGCAGCAGAGCGCGCGGATCAGCCACGTGGACGATGAGATGCTCCGGTGCGTAAGCGTTGGACACCGCCACCGCCTCATCCAGCGAGGCCACGCGAATCAGGCGACTGCTCGCCAGCGCGCGGCGAGCAATGTCCGCGCGCGGCAGTTGCTGCAACTGCGCGGCCACCGCCGCGGCCACCTTGGCCGGCAGGGCCGGATCATCGGTCAGCAGAATGACTTGCGAGTCCGGGCCATGTTCGGCTTGCGACAACAAGTCGGCGGCCACGAAATCGGGATCGGCGCCCTGGTCGGCGATCACCAACACTTCGGACGGGCCGGCCGGCATGTCGATGGCCGGGCCGCCCGGCTCGGCAGCGGCCTGCCGCTTGGCCTCGGTCACCCAACTGTTGCCGGGGCCAAACAATTTGTCGCACGCGGGAATGCTTTCGGTGCCCAACGCCATCGCTGCGATGGCTTGGGCGCCGCCGACCCGGAACACGCGTTCGATGCCGCACTGACGCGCGGCATACAGCACGGCCGGATCGACGCTGCCATCGGGTCGCGGTGGCGAGCACAACACCACATCGCGGCATCCGGCCAGACGCGCAGGCACGCCCAGCATCAGCACCGTCGATGGCAAGGGCGCGCTGCCGGCCGGCACGTACAGGCCCACGCGTGCGATGGCACGCGGCAGGCGCTCGCAGATCACGCCGGGCGCGGTCTCGATGCGCATCGGCGCGGTCATGCCGGCGCGATGAAACGTTTCGATGCGCGCGGCGGCTTCGGCAATGGCCTGCTTGAGCGCTGGCGCCAATTCGCGTTCGGCGACATCGAATTCGGCTGGCGTCACCACCAGTTCTGTCACGCGACAGCGGTCGAATTTTTCGGTCAGTTCGCGCAGCGCCGCGTCACCACGCTCGCGCACGGCATCGATGATGGCAGCAACCTTTTCGGCGCGCTCACGGCTGGACGCCTGCACCGGACGACTCAGCGCGGCGCGGCGCTCGGCGTCGGACAACGCGCTCCAATCCAGCATCGCCAGTTCGACGGACGCGGACACCACATTCACGGCATTCATGCGAGCATCTTCTCCACCGGCAGCACCAGCATCGATTGCGCGCCGGCGCGGCGCATCGCTTCCAGTTCCTGCCAATCGACGCGGCCGTTGCAAACCGCCTGCAAGGCAATGCGGTCGGGCTGGCCTTCGATGGAAGTGACCAGCGGGTTGGCACACCCCGGCAGCAAGACGGTGATGTCACCCAAGGCCGCGCGCGGCGCCTGCAACATCACCAGACGCGATTCGCGCACATTCAATACGCCGTCCAGACGCTGCAGCAGCAAGTCCTGCAAATCACCACGCTCGTCGGCCGGTGCCACGGCCGGACCGGCCAGCACGGCCTCGCTTTCCAGCACCGTGCAGACCTCGGCAAGCTGGTTGGCCACCAGCGTCGAGCCGCTTTGCACCAGATCGCAGATGAGGTCCGCAGTACCCAGACGCGGTGCGATCTCGACCGAGCCGGACAAGGTGACGATGGCCGCATCCACGCCTTCAGCATCCAGCCATTGGCGCAGCAATTGCGGATAACTGGTGGCGATGCTGCGTCCGGCCAGTTGCTGCGGACCTTGCCAGGCTTCCTCGCGCGGCAGCGCCA
Organism: Rhodanobacteraceae bacterium; assembly: GCA_036379495.1. Taxonomy (GTDB): domain Bacteria; phylum Pseudomonadota; class Gammaproteobacteria; order Xanthomonadales; family Rhodanobacteraceae; genus Oleiagrimonas. Next base: position 86,012 of record DASVGO010000034.1, read on the forward strand.
GCGACAGCCGGCAACGGCCAAAGCCCAGTTGACGCCATTCGCGCAAGGCCGGGCCTTGCGGATTTTCCAGCGTGTACTCGTCCAGCACGTTGCGCCCGACAATGCCCAGATCGCAGGTGCCCGAGGCCAGCAGACCCGGAATGTCGTCGTCGCGCACCAAAAGCAGGTCGACCGGCTGGTTTTCGCCGAAGCAAAACAGCTTGTCGCGACTGTCACGGAACACCAGTCCGCAGCGGGCCAGCAAGTCGCGCCCGGCATCGGCCAGACGCCCGGATTTTTGCGCGGCGATGCGCAGACGATCGCGCGTTCTCATGCCGAGGCTCCTGCTTTCACGTTGACGCGGCTGCGTGGCCGAATGGCCATTACCGCCTTCTGGTAACCACCATTGCCTTCGTTCAAGCAACGCGCGACACGGCCGATGGTGGTGATGCTGACCGCCGTCTGCTCGTGAATGTCGCGGTATGGCATGCCTTTGAGAATCAGCGGCACGACACGCCAGCGATCGGTCATGGCTTCCAGCTCGGCGGGGGTGCACAAGTCGCGCAAAAAGGCGCGCATGGCTGGCACGGAATCAAGTGACAACAAGGCCTTGCACAGGCTTTGTTCGGCGCTCTCTGGCGCCATGTCGGGGTCAAGGCTGCGACGTTTCATGGTCTTTGATGTATTAACGCGTTATTACATTGGATGCAAAGTGTAGCCGCAGCCATCAACGTGCGCAAGTTCCGTTCATGCACAATAGGATTGAGGCTGCGCCTGGCGTTTGCGACGGTTGGCGTGGCTGGTGCATCATTGGCAAAGCCGTGCTCACTGCGGGCCACACTTACAGCACGCTCATCATTCACGTCACAAGGAGAGTCGCATGCGCCTCGTGTTTGTCGCCGTACTGTCTTTGCCACTGACCCTTGCCGCCCACGCGGCCTTGGCCCGAAATACCAGCACTCATCACGTCGCGATCACAACGTCGTCGGCCCACGCCACGCAGGACGTCAAAGCCAAAACCGTCTATCACAACATCCACGGGCGCCCTATCACCGCTGAGGCCTTCAACAAGGCCGTGAAAACCGGGCACCACTTCAGTATCGAGCTAACTGCCGACCACAAGCACGCCATCCTCACATTGCTGCCCAAGGGCGCGACTGGCGGCATCAATTTCGGCAACCTGCCCAAGCTCGACGTTGCCATCGGCGGTACGTTGCCCGCGTTCCGGCTGCCTCTGCTTGGCGGAGGCCATGCTTCTCCCGCATCACTGCAAGGCGCGCCGACACTGGTTGATTTGTTCTTTGCCCAATGCGGTGCTTGCGTCGAAGAGCTGCCAGCTCTCAACGCCTACAAGGCTTCCCATCCAAAAATGCACTTTCTCGCCATCACTTTCGACGGCAAGAAAACCGCGGCCGACTTCGTGGCCAAACGTCACTTTACCTGGCCAGTCGCCTACGCCGGTGGCACTTACCTCAACAAGCGTCTGAAAGTAAGTTCCTATCCGACATTGTTCCTGCTCGACGGCAACGGCCATCTCAGGGCCATGCGCACAGGTTCGCCTCCCATAACCACGACAAGCAAGGTTCACGGCAAAGCCGGAAGCAAGTCCACAATTTCCAACAGCTTCGAGGTCGAATCGGCAGCGGCGTTGGATGCACACTTGGCGCACTCCGCGCAAAAAGGTGCCGCCAATCAAAAACAGCAGACTGCATGGCTGAGCCACTGGGTCAAGCAGCACCTGAAGCAATCTGCACATGGGCACGCTGCACCCTGAAAGTTGCTCAGAACACCATCACGTGGTCGACAAGGTTGCGTCCTTCGCGCTCCACCAACACCAGCTCGGCAACGTAGTCACCAGGCACCTTGGTGAAACACTGACGCCAGACCACGGCGATGGAATCGGGACGCCGGAAAATTGCGACCCGCTCGCGCGCGGCAAACAAACCGCGTGTGTTTTGGTATTGCGAACAAATTGCCTCGAACGCGGGCCTGGACAACATGCCTTTGGCGCGTTCGGTGAAATCGCGCACGTGTGCTGCGTAATCGACGGCGGTCGAGGCATCCATCAGGTGATTCATGATGGGATCGACCACTGCCATGATGTCGGCATCGGATTGACTGGCAAGGTCCACGTGCTTGCTCCGCAGATTCAGAACTGCCCGAAAGCTCCATCAGCGACCAGCTTGCACGCCGCCTCGACATCCTGCCCCATGGAACGATCCTGGCGCATGAAGTCGATGCGCTCACGCAAGATGGCGAAGGCTTTGCCCACACCCTCGCCCGGACGGAAGGCTTTGGTATCGGCAAGCGCCTGCATCAGCTGCCGCACCTCATTGTGGAACACTTCGTAGTCGGCATGATCGACGTGTGGCGCGCCTCCGACCTTCGCAGCCAAGGCCTCCCAGCTACCTTCGCGCGCAAGATCGCGGGCGGCATTGAGCATGTCCTGGCGATACTCCAGCGCCTGCGCGGCGGTGTACAGCTCAAGGCCCAGCACATGGCCCAGATCGCTGGTCATGTCGAGCACGTGACGCGCCTCGTTGGCGCCCATCGACACGTGATCCTCGGCGTTGGCGCTGGTCGGGATCGAATACACGCTGGCCGGGTGCGCGCGCGTGGCGAGGTCGTTGACCAGCGCCGCCGCCGTGTACTGCACAATCATGAAACCCGAATCGGTGGCGTCCTCGTTGCCGGTCAAAAACGCCGGCAGACCGTCGTTGTTGGCCGGATCCACCAGCTTGTTCAAACGCCGCTCGGAGATCGACGCCAGCACCGGAATGGCGGCCTTGACGTAACTCATCACCAGCGCCAACGGCATGCCGTGGAAGTGCCCGGCGGAAATCACCTGATCCTCGATGTAACGCGGATTTTTCGCGTCCGGGAACACCAACGGATTGTCGGTGACCGCGTTCAATTCGATGTCGATGACACGGCACGCCTGCTCGACGGCATCACGCACCGCTCCATGCACCTGCGGCATGCAACGCAGGCA
>DASVGO010000035.1:0-44143 GCA_036379495.1 Rhodanobacteraceae bacterium
AGCGTCATTGGCCGCGTTGCACGCCGTATCTGGGCGCGCGCCATGCGCGAGCGGTATGGCGCATCACCGCGCAGCCAGATGCTGAAATACCACATCCAGACCAGCGGCCGCTCGCTGCACGCGCAGGAAATCCAGTTCAACGACATCCGCACCACGCTGCAGGCGCTGTATGCGCTGTTCGACAACTGCAATTCACTGCACACCAACGCCTACGATGAAGCCATCACCACGCCTACCGAAGAATCGGTGCGCCGCGCGGTTGCGATCCAGCTCATCATCAATCATGAGCTGGGGCTCAACTTCAACGAAAACCCGTGGCAGGGCAGTTACGTCATCGAGCGCCTGACCGACATGGTGGAAGAGGCCGTGTACAAGGAGTTCGAGGCCATCAGCGACCGCGGCGGCGTGCTCGGCGCCATGGACACCATGTACCAGCGCGGCAAGATCCAGGAAGAATCGCTGTACTACGAAGGCAAGAAGCACGACGGCTCGCTGCCGCTGATCGGCGTCAACACCTTCCTGCCCAAGGAACACGCCGGCGAAGTCGCCACCAAGATCGAACTCATCCGCTCGACAGAAGCCGAAAAGCGCGAACAGATCCACGACGTCCAGGCCTTCCAGAAAGCCCGCAACCCGATGGCGCCATCAGGCGAAACCGGCCACGCCAACGAAATCGGCGCGACCGAACTGCCCACGCCCAAGACCCACGACGGCCATGGCCTAAAGTACCTGCAGGACACCGCGCGCGAGCGCAAGAACGTGTTTGCCGCGCTGATGCAGGCGGTGAAGACGCACTCGCTGGGGCAGATCAGCCATGCGTTGTATGACGTGGGTGGGGAGTATCGCCGCAACATGTAGCGCGTTCGTCCTTCTCCCGCCGGGAGAAGGGCGCAGCGCGCTGCTCTTGTTCTTGCGCGAAGCGCCGGATGAGGGTGCTGGACAACCAAGGAGCTGCCACATCCATGCCGATCATCTCCAATTTCTTCGGCATCTACGTCCGCATGTACTTCGCGGATCACGCGCCGCCGCACATACACGTGGAGTACCAAGGTCACGAAGCACTGGTTGCCATCGACTCGGGCGTGATTCTCGAAGGAGCCCTACCCAAGCGCGCAGCGGCATTGGTTCGACAGTGGTGCCTCGACCACGCCGCAGAACTGGCGCAGAATTGGACCCGTGCACAGGCATTGCAGCCGTTGAGCCGCATTCCGGGAGCCGACAATGATTAAACTGATCGCAGTAGCGCCACATTCAGGCTACGAGCTGCGGCTGAGCTTCTCTGACGGAACCAGCGGCGTGTACGACTTCACCCCGTTCGTCGATGCGCGTACCGAAATGACGGCACCGCTCGCCGATCGCACGTTCTTCGCGCGCCACTTCATCGAGCTTGGTGCACTGGCGTGGCCAAACGGATTCGATCTCAGCGCTGCCTCGCTACAGGCAAGGCTGCGCGAAGACGGCAAACTACAGCCGGCGCGGAAGGTGGCGTAGCTTGATTGCGAGCTTGCTACTTGGGCGGATCAGCAACCTGCCGTTGATCGGCGTCAACACCTTCCTGCCCAAGGAACACGCAGGCGAAGTCGCCACCAAGATCGAGCTGATCCGCTCGACCGAGGAAGAAAAAGCTCAGCAGATTGCCAACGTCGAGGCCTTTCAGCACGCTCGCAACGCACTCGCACCGTCAGGCGAAACCGATCACACCCATGAGGTGGATTCGACCGACGATGCACAGACCCCCGTTCGTTCCGAGCGCAACGCCAATCATTCGGTTCGTCCTGAGCGTAGTTCGCCGACGGCGAACGAAGTCGAAGGAACGAGCGGCGCGAACAGGAACACCCAAGGCCACGGCCTCCGCTACCTGCAAGACACCGCCCGCGAACGCAACAACGTATTCGACGCCCTGATGCAAGCAGTCAAGACCCACTCGCTGGGGCAGATCAGCCATGCGCTGTACGATGTGGGTGGGGAGTATCGACGGAATATGTGACGTTGGGCGAGCATGAACAGGGGGCCTGGCAGGACTGCCTGGGTTGATGGTTATGGCGGGGCGGGAATGCTGCTGTCGAGCATCGCTTGACCACCACCCGAAACTTCGGTTTTGCCTGGGCCTGATCGGGAGAGTCGACACCATCATCAACCACTTTCTTGTCCGGCGTCTTGTAAACTGCCGTTCCCGGCCTTGGTCGGGACGTCCCTTCGCAGCGAGATCATTCCATGCCCGAATCAGCAGCGCGCAAATCCATCCTCGTGACCGGCGGTGCCGGGTACATCGGCAGCCATGTCGTGTTGCAGCTGGTTGCGGCGGGCGAAAAGGTGGTGGTGCTCGATGACTTGAGTACCGGCTTTCGCGAGGCGGTGACGGGGGCCGAGCTGGTGGTCGGCAATGTGGGCGATCAGGATCTGGTGACGAGGTTGTTGCGCGAGCATGTCATCGATACGGTGATGCATTTCGCGGCGCGCACGATCGTGCCTGAGTCGGTGGCTGACCCGTTGCGCTATTACGGCAACAACACCTGCGCCACGCGCAATCTGCTGGCCTGCTGCAGTGCGGCGGGTGTCGCGCAGATCGTGTTTTCATCCTCGGCGGCGGTGTACGGCATTCCGCCCGATGGTCTGGCCGACGAGGACACGCCCACCGCACCGATCAATCCCTATGGCAGTTCCAAATTGATGAGCGAGTGGATGCTGCGCGATCTGGCCATTGCCGGTGGCCCGCGTTACGTGGCGCTGCGCTATTTCAACGTGGCCGGCAGCGACCCGCAGGGCAGGATCGGGCAATCCACCCGGAAGGCCACGCTGCTGGTCAAGGTGGCGTGCGAGGCGGCGCTGGGCAAGCGTCCTCCGTTGTCGGTTTTCGGCACCGACTACCCGACGCCGGATGGCACCGGCGTGCGTGATTACATTCATGTGGCAGATCTTGCGCGGGCACATCAGGATGCCTTGCGCTATCTGCGCGAAGGTGGTGCCTCGGCCACACTCAATTGCGGTTACGGGCATGGTTATTCGGTGCGCGACGTGCTGGCGGCCGTGAGTCGGGCGCATGGCGCACCGGTGCCATGCGTCGAGGCACCGCGTCGCGCCGGTGATCCGCCGTCGCTGGTGGCTTCCGCCGCACGCATTCGCACCACGCTGGGATGGCAACCGCAGCACGATGATCTGGATTTCATCGCGCGTACGTCGCTGGCATGGGAACGCAAGCTGCAGGCTGGCTGATTCCGATCGATCGTTCGCCGCGAGACGCGGGGTTCACGCGTTGCGTGAAGGTGTGGTTGATCCCGAGCGGGTGCCTGGCTTTGTGGCGGGTTTGACGCGTGCGCCGGAGATGCGTGTGCGCAGATCTTCCAGCACGTTCATGTAATTGATGTAGGCGTCGTACGGCGACTCGAACGGGCTGAAGTATTGGTGCACGTCGCCGTCGGCCCAGTGTTTGGTCGACATGTAGTAGACATGGTCGCTGGTAAGAAGTCGGCGCCAGTCTTCGAGCAGGCTGGCGCTCGCGCTGCCGGGGTGGTGGCGCAGATGGTGGCGCAAGGCGGGTTCCATGGCGAAGACTGCTTGCATGGCGTCGCGCTGGATCGGATTGCCGTCCCACGCCGAGGTGTCGCGCTCCAGGTCGGCCCACGACAGTGGCTCGGGTACGTTGATGAGCGTCGCGTTGGCGGCAACCGCAGGCACTACCTGCGAGGGGGTGACGAAGCGCAAGCCGTCGATGCCCAGCAGCGCGGCGGGCAGCGCGCACATGAAATCGAAAATGCCGGTGTCGGCCCATTGGTGTTCGCCGAAGGTTTCGTAGTCCATGAACAGGCCTAGAAAGCCGCGGCCATGCGCTGCCGCCGGCAGGTGTTCGGCCTGGGCGCGTACCCATTGCGCATAGCGCGGCGCAGTCAGGGGCCAAGCATTCCAGTGGCGGTCGGAGAAGCGGAAGGCGATGTCGTCGCTCAGCCGATAGTGGCGCGGCAGGGCGACCAACCCTGGTGCGGCCGCAAAGCGGTGCGGCGTACACACGGCCGGTCCGTCAAACAGGCGGTCGGCACCCTCCATGCACAGGCCGGTGCAACCCAATGCCGCCACTTGCGCGGCCACGGCATTGCTGACGATGAGTTCGGTGTTGCGGAACACGAACCCCGGCGAACCGAGCAGACTTTGGCACGCCTGCCGGTGCAGCTGCACTTGGGCGGCGAATTCGCGTGGGCTGTACAGGGCGGCCAGGCTGTGGTGCGAGGTTTCGGACAACAGTTCCACGCCACCGGTGGCCAGCAGGGCGCGGAACGAGCTCAATACGTCGGGCGCGAAGCGTGCCATTTGCTGCAATGCCGTCGCGCTGATGGAGAAACTGACGCGGAAGTGCGGCCAGTGGGTCTGGATGAGTTCGCGCAGAAGCGCGTTCATCGGCAGATAGCATTTGTGCGCGACGCGCGCGAGGATGTCGGCGTTGACGCGCTCGTCGAAGTAGTCGTGATGATGGCCGATGTCGGCGTGGCGGTAGCGGCGCAGACGCCAAGGCTGATGGACCTGGAAATAGAAACACACATCCAGACTCATGACGTGGCCTCGGCGCCGATGTGCCCCAACTCGTCAGGCACGCGAATGCCGGCTCGTGCGTAAGCCTCGATGATGCCCAGTGCGGAGGCGTGCCAGGACAGCATGGCCAGCTGGCTGCGGCCTTCGTCGACCAGCTGGCACGCCAGCGTGGGCAGACGCAGCACGGCCAGCATCTGGTCGGCGAGTTTGTCCGTGTCCCAGAAGTCGGCTTGCAGGCTGTGGCTGATGACTTCGCGCACACCCGATTGACGCGAGACGATGATGGGGGTGCCGGCGCGCAAGGCTTCCAGCGCCACCAGCCCGAAGGGCTCGGACACGCTGGGCATGACCAGCAGGCTGGATCGCGCCAGCAGCTTGTCGATCTGGCGTGGGGCGACGAAACCGCGGAACTCGACGCGATCGGCAATGCCAAGCTCGTGGCTTTGTTGCTCCAGACGCCCGCGCATGTCGCCAGTGCCGCACAGGATGAAACGCGCTTGCGGATGCCATCGGGCGACATCCGCGGCGGCGCGCAGGAAGTGGTCCGGGCCTTTCTGGAAAGTCAGGCGGCCGACGAACACGATCCACGGCTCGCGCCTGTCGATCGGTTGGGACGCTGCCGCCCGGATCGGGCCGTCCGGCGCGTTGTAGATCACGCGGACGCGCTCGGGTGGCACGCCGTAACGTTCGATGATGATGCGGCGGGTGTAGTCGCTGACGGCGAACACGCCGGTAGCCTGTTGGCAAGCGGCTTGCTCGATGGCGGCCACGTCCGGGTTGGCTCCGCTGCCGGCGCGGTCGTATTCGGTGGAGTGCACGTGCACGAACCAGGGCAGGTGTTCGCGTTGCGCGATGGCCATGGCAGCCGGAAAGGTCATCCAGTCATGCGCATGCACGACGTCGGCTTGCGCGCAGCGGGCAATGGCGCCGGCCTGGGTGGCAAAACGGCGCACTTCGCGGCCCAGTTCGCTGCCGTAGATGCGGCGTGGATCGCCGACGGGAAGATCGGCGCCGGGCGTGGTCGGGTCGGGGTTTGCATACGGACTCAACCGCGCCGCCAGTGGCAACAGGTGTCGCCCACCGGCCTGGCGCGGGATGATGCTGCCGTGGTGATGCACGTTCCAGTTGTGCGCACCGATCACGCGCAGGCGGCGGCCGTCGCGCCGCGAGTCAAATTGCGGCAGCACGAACACGACATCCAGGCCCAGATCGGCCAGACCATGGGCCAGACCTTGGCTGGCCTTGCCGAGTCCGCCGACGAAGCGCGGCGGATACTCCCAGCCCAGCATCAGCACGCGTGTGGCGTCATGATTTGGTCTGGTTTTCATGAGGTTGCCTGCATTTCCTTGTGTTGCTTCATTCCGGCAACCAAACCGCTTCATGCACGCGGTGGTGCGTGGCGGTTGCGCATGGGAAAGGATGTGGTGGCGTGATTCGCGCGGCGCGGACATCCCGTGGCGCCGGCAACCTGTCGACTGCCATCAGGTCGGCAGATGCGCCGCGATGATCGATGTTTTCTCGGAACCGTGTGTTGCCCGTTGGGTTGTACGCGTGATGGGGATGGCTGCCACCGTCATCAAGGGGGTGCGACAGCGTCGCCATGGCCTGCACGTGCCGCAGCCTTGTCCACCAGCGGCAGCAATAACAGATGCCAGTCACGGCCTTCCCAGTCGCGGGTGTTGTGGAACCGGCGAGTGAACTCGATCGTCTGCCGTGCCCCGAGGCTGGTGATGTCCACGTGCACGCCGTGCATGCCGAAGGCGGTCGGCTGGCTGTCGAGGTCGCATGGCGTCTGCCAGCTGTCGTACCCCAGGTGCAGGGTGAAAGGTGCATCAGCTTCGACCAGCAGGGTCTGGTCGCGCTTCACCGAACGACACGGCGTGTGTTCGCGCCAGTGCGCGACATCCGGCGTGACGATGCGGCGGTAGCGGTCCTGCACGGCCGGCAGGGACTCGACCGCGGTGCCGCATTGCATGGTGGCGACCAACTTGATCAGTTCGCCGTGCGCCCATGCCAGCGGCATGGCGCTGCCGGTGGGGCGTCCCGGAAACAGGAAGCAATCGTCGATGGCGGCGCTGTCCCAGACTTGTTCGGGGATCATGCCGCCGGCACTGGTCGAGGCCAGCATGGCATCGAGGTAGGGCCTGGCGTCATCGCCGGCAAGCGCGGCATAGTGGCCGCGCTCGCCCGACAGCAGCGGCCAGGCACGACCAATGCCGGTGCCGTCGTAGGCGCGTCCGTCGGCATGTTCGCCGTAGCCGTCCTCGTTGTAGCGGTGGTAGAACGGGCCGTGCGGCGTATCCACGCGCAGCAGCTTGTCGATCAGGCACGTGGTTTCCACGATGCGTGGATCGTTGGCCGCACGCAGGCCAAGGCGCACGAGGTACAGGTATTCCAGACCAACCAGATCGCGTGCCGCGATGGTTTCGCCGCCGCGGTTGCGCAGTTCGATGTCGCTGCGTTGTGCATTGCCGTCGGCAGGACACAGCAGCACGTAGTGGCCTTGCAGGCCGTGTTCGCGATCGAGATCGGTGTCGCGCACGTACAGCCAGGATTCGATGCGCGCATTCCAGTTGTCCGCCAGCGACAGCGCATAGGCGGCTTCGTAATCCTCGAGGAAGCCATGCGCGGCGGCGGCCACCAGCGCGGCGATGCAGACGCCGAGCGTGAAGGGATTGATGCCCGCGCTTTCTTCCCAGCGATCCTGCTGGCTGATAGGGCCGTTGTGGGCGACAAAACGCAGCGCTCGGCGCGCCATTTCGGTGGCTTGCGGGCGCAAGCCATCGAGTGCATCGAGTGCGTCGAGCCGCGCCGCGAGCAGCACCGGGAAAGCGGCTTCATCCAACTGGATACCGTGCCAATAGGGGCGTCCGTCGGCATAGAAGTTTTGTGTCCAATGGCCGTCGTCTTGTTGGGTGGCGATCAGATAGGCCAGCATGTTGCGTGCTTCGGGGATATGCCCGCAGGCAATCATCGCCAAGCCCGCCTGCACGGCATCGCGCGACCACACCAGATGGTAGCCGCCGGGATCATCGCGGGTGAAGCCCCACGGGGTGCTCAGGCTGGCGACGGTGGCGCCGGGGAAGCTGCGGTCACCGTGGCACTTGATGACCATGGCGGCGCGCCGTACCGCGCGTTCGATCTGCTCATCGGCACTGCATTGGTGCAGATGGCGAGACCAATGTTGCCAGCCTTCGGTGAAGGCCTTGGCGGTTTCGTCGAAGTCGATCGCCAGCGATGACAGCGCCAGCGTGCGTGCGCCTTCGATGGTTTCGGCAAAGCCCAGCGCGAGCACGCCATCATTGCGGTTGAGCTCGCCCATGAGGGCCACGTTGCCGTTGGCGGCGCGCGGGTATTGCCAGGTCATGGCACCGTTGCGGTGAAAATCCTGCCAACCATCGGAGCTGCCGACGAAGCCGGCGCTGGAGCGGCTGAAGCCGCCATTGGCACCAAGCATCAATGCGGTCGATGCCTTGACCGCGGCCAGTCCGTCAGGCAGCACCAGTGCCGTGTTGGCATGACCCGAACCGTCCAAGTGCGGTGCCAGCAAGGCGTACAGCTTGAGCTTGTCGCCATGCAGCCGGTAGCGCACCAGCACCACGTCGCGCATCGGGTCGGCGAGGATTTCCAGGTGCAACTGATAGCGTTTGTGGTGATGCTTGACGGTAATCAAGGGCACGCCGGCGGCCGTTGCGTGCAGGGCGTAGTCGCCGTTGCATTTGACTTCGTCCCAGAAGTCCTCGCCGGCGACGATGAAGCCAAAGTCACGAACCTGTGGCGTGCTGCATGATGGCCAGTAGATCTCGGTGAGGATGCCGCGACCGATGGTGTACCACACGCGGCTGTTGCCCAGTGCGGTGCCGACGGCGTCCTTGGAGCCGCGCGACCAGACCGGTGACAGTCCTGGGCCACCTGGTGCGTTCACGGCGCTTCACCTGCGGCCAGGTGCACCGGTCGCCAGTGATGGCCGGCATCGAGCAGGCGATCCTGCGTTGCCGGGCCTTCGGAGCCGGCGGCATAGAAATCGGGCGTGCCCTGTTTCCATGCCTTGAGCACCGGGTCGAGCAGACGCCATGCCCATTCGACTTCATCGAAACGCAGAAAGTGCGTGCGGTCGCCTTGCATGGCGTCCATCAGCAGCTGTTCGTAGGCGGAGAATTCGGTTTCGCCGGTTTGCACGTACGGCGCTGTCAGATGGACTTGATGGCCATCCAGTTCGAGGCCGGGGTGCTTGGCATTGGCCAGCAGAGCCATGGTCTGGGTGGGTTTGATGCGAAAAATCATCCAGTTGTTGGCGGCCTTGACGGCACCGGGAAGCGCGCCGGGCGTGGCCTTGAACTGCACCGCGATTTCCGAGCAGTTGCTGGCCATGCGCTTGCCCGATCGCAGGTAGAACGGCACGCCTTGCCAACGCCAGTTGTCGACTTCGAAACGCAGCGCGGCAAAGGTTTCAGTGATCGAGTCGCGCGGCACGCCAGGCTCGTCGCGGTAGGCGGCCAGTTTCTTGCGACCATCCTTGCCGGCACGGTACTGACCGCGCACGGCATGATGCTGCACGTTGCGCGCGGTGATCGGCTTGACCGAACGCAGCACCTCGACCTTGTGGTCACGCAGCACGTCGGCATCCCATTCGGACAGCGAGTCGATGGCGGTCAGGCTGAACAATTGCATCAAGTGGTTTTGCAGCATGTCACGCAGCGCGCCGGCATGGTCGTAATAGCCGGCGCGCCTTTCCACGCCGAGGGTTTCGGCGTAGGTGATCTGCACCTGCGCAATGTGATTGGCATTCCACACCGGTTCGAGGAAGCGGTTGGCAAAACGGAACACCAGCAGGTTCTGCGTGGTTTCCTTGCCGAGGAAATGATCGATGCGCAAGATCTGGTTTTCCTGCCAGTGCGTGTGCATGTCCGCGCGCAGTTTTTCGGCGGTGGCGAGGTCGGTACCGAAAGGCTTTTCCACCACCAGACGCCGCCAGCCGCGTTTGCTGGCTTGGGCCATGCCGGCCTCGCCCAGTGCGCGTGCGGCCGGGCCGAACAGCGGCGGTGGCAGGGCCAGGTAAAACAGGGTGCAGGCCGAGAGTCGACTGTCGAGCTGTTTGAGCTGGTCGGGTTCGAGCTTGCCGCTGACGTAATCGAGCCGTGCGCGAAAGGTTTTCCAGTGCGCCTCGGTGTAGTCCTGCGCAAATGCCTTCAGCGCCTTGTGAATGTGTTCCTCGAAACGCTCGCGACTCCAGCGTTCCATGGCGTAACCGACGATGCGCAAGTCCGGCGTCAGTCCGCGCGCATGCAGTCGGAACAACGCCGGCATCAGCAGGCGCTTGGTGAGATCGCCGGTGGCGCCGAGAATGACCAGGGTGGTATCGCTCATGACGTGCTCCTTTACGCCTTCTTTTCCGCATGACCGCCAAAGGCGTGGCGCATGGCCGACATCACCTGATTGGCAAATTCGTCGCGCCCGCGCGAGCTGAAACGACCGAACAGGGCCGAGCTCAGCATCGGCGCCGGCACGCCCTCCTCGATCGCGGCCAGGGCTGTCCAGCGACCTTCGCCGGAATCGGAAACGCGACCCGAATAACGCGCCAAAGTCGGGTCTTCGCTCATCTCGATGGCGGTCAGATCGAGCAGCCACGAACCGATCACGCTGCCGCGACGCCACACTTCGACAATGTCGTGCAAGGGGAGTTCGTACTGGTAATGCTCGGGGTGTTCCAGTGGCGTGGTTTCAGCATCTTCCGTGCGCTTGGTCTTGCCGGCGTCGGCATGGCGCAGGATGTTGAGGCCTTCGGCGTAGGCGGCCATCAAGCCGTATTCGATGCCGTTGTGGACCATCTTGACGAAGTGCCCGGCACCACTCGGGCCGCAATGCAGGTAACCGTTTTCGGCCGGCCCCGGGACGCCTTTGCGACCAGGCGTGCGTTCGGCCGTGGCCACGCCCGGCGCCAGCGCCTTGAAGGCGGGTTCCAGATGTTTGAAGGCTGCCTCGGGGCCGCCGATCATCTGGCAGTAACCGCGTTCGGCGCCCCACACGCCGCCGCTGACGCCGACATCGACATAGTTGATGTGCTTGTCGGCCAGCGCCCTGGCGCGGCGAATGTCGTTGACGTAATGCGAGTTGCCGCCATCGACGATGATGTCGTCGGCGCCAAGCAATGGCACCAATTCGGCCAGCACGTCATCGACGATGGCGGTGGGCAGCATCATCCACACGGCGCGTGGTGCGGCGAGTTTGTCGACCAGCTCCTTGAGGCTGGCGGCGGAGCGCGCGCCGTGTTGCTCGACGGCCTTGCGCGCGTCCGCGTTGGTGTCGAAACCGACGCAGGCGACGCCGTCGGCCTGCATGCGGCGCACCATGTTCAGGCCCATGCGGCCCAGGCCGATCATGCCCAGCTGCAGTTTGTGTTCGTGACTCATGCGAGATTCTCCCAAAGCCGAAATCCACCGATGAAGGCATTGTCGTTGTCGCCGCGGCGCACGCCGTCGGGCAAGGTGTCGAAATGGTGCACGTTGCCGCCGCCCAGCACGATGTAATCCGGCTCCATGGCGTGGCGCAGCACGTCGATCACTTCCAGCACGTTGCGCTTCCACTGCCCGGGATCGTGCTCGCGGAAGGCTTCGCTGACGAAGTGCTCGTAGTCATGCCCGCGGAAGGGCAGGTGCGCGAGCTCCATCGGTTCCACATGGCCATCGACGACCATGGCCGAGCCCAGACCGGTGCCCAGACCGAGGAACAGCATGCGTCCGCCGGCATAACTGCCAAGCGCCTGCATGGCGGCATCGTTCAGGATGCACACTGGCCGCTGGAAAGCGCGCGCGAAATCGAAGCCCACCCAGCCCGGGCCGAGGTTGACCGGCTCGGCAAGGATGCGCCCGTGCACCACCGGCGCCGGCATGCCGATGCTGACGAAATCAAAGCGCTTGCCCTTGAGCAGCTTGGCCAACTGATCCATCATTTGTTGCGGTGTGAGGTTGGGGCCGGAAACGAAACGTTGTGCTTGCCGGCTGCCGGAAATGAGCGCCTTGACATGGCTCCCGCCGATGTCGAGCGCGAGGGTTTTCTTGCTGTCGGTGCGCTTGCCCGGCGCGGTTTCGCGTGCCTTGCGATACCAGCGGATGGCGGCGTTGGTGGAGGCATCGTGCTTGAGGCGGGCCTTGGCATCGTCGATCTCGGCAGCGACTTTTTTGGCCAGCACCTTGCCCAGTTCCACACCCCATTGATCGAACGGATCGATGTTCCAGATGGTGGCCTGCACGAATACGCTGTGCTCGTAGAGCGCAACCAGTGCGCCCAGCGCGTGCGGCGTGAGCCGATCGGCCGTGAGCAGGCTGGTTGGACGATTGCCCTCGAACACCTTGTGTGGCACGAGGCGCGCCGGTGTGCCTTCGGCGCGCACTTCGGCGGTGGTCTTACCCATGGCCAGCGCCTCGGCCTGGGCGATGACGTTGGCGATCAGCAAATCGTGGTGGGTGCCGAGCGGGTTGAGTGCCTCGCCGAAGGCGATGAAGTCGCACGGGATCAACGGCGTGCCCTGGTGGATCAACTGGTAGAACGAGTGCTGCCCGTTGGTGCCCGGTTCGCCCCAGAAGATCGGGCCGGTAGCGTAATCGACATGCTTGCCGGTCAGCGTGACGTGCTTGCCGTTGGACTCCATGTTGAGCTGCTGCAGGTAGGCCGGGAAGCGTTTCAGGTACTGCTCGTAGGGCAGCACGGCGACGGTTTGGCTGCCGAAGAAATTGGTGTACCACACGTTCAGCAGGCCCATGATGACGGGCAGGTTTTTCTCCAGCGGCGCGTTGTGAAAGTGCTTGTCCATGGCATGGAAGCCGGCCAGCATCTCTTCGAATGCTTCCGGGCCGATCGCAATCATGGTCGACAGGCCGATGGCCGAATCCATCGAGTAGCGACCGCCGACCCAATCCCAGAAGCCGAACATGTTGGCGGTGTCGATGCCGAACTTTTCGACCGCTTCGGCATTCGTCGACAGGGCCACGAAATGGTGCGCGATGGCGTCCTTGTTGCCGCGTCCGGCGGCGGCCAGCAGCCAGTCGCGCGCGGTATGCGCATTCGTCATCGTCTCCAATGTGGTGAAGGTCTTGGAGGCGACGATGAACAGTGTTTCGTCCGGGCGGAATCCATGCACGGCTTCGGCGAAATCGGTGCCGTCCACGTTGGACACGAAACGCATTTGCAAACCGCGGTCGCTGTAGTGGCGCAGCGCCTCGTAGGCCATCACCGGGCCCAGGTCGGAGCCGCCAATGCCGATGTTGACGATGTTGCGGATGGGCCGGCCCGAGTAGCCTTTCCATTGACCGGTACGCACCGCGTGAGCACAGTCGGCCATGCGGCGCAGGGTTGCATGGACCTCCGGCACGACATTGGTGCCATCCACGCGGATGACGGCGCTGGCCGGTGCGCGCAAGGCGATGTGCAGGGCCGCGCGTTGCTCGGTGGGGTTGACCTTCTCGCCGGCGAACATCGCATTGCGATGGGCTTCCAGATCGCTCTCGCGAGCCAGGGCGAACAGGCGCCTCAAGGTGGTTCCGTCGATGCGGTGCTTGGAATAATCCAGGCGCCAACCCGCGGCCTCGGCGGTGAAACGGCGCACACGCTGCGGATCGGCCGCGAACAGGTCGCGCAAGTGACGTCGGGCGATGGCCTTTTGGTGGACGGCAAGCGCCTTCCAGGATTTTTGATCGGTCAAGGTGCTCATGCAAATGCTCCGTGCGTGGTCAATGGGGGAAAAGTGCGGGTGGCGAAATCCGGTTGACCGGCGGGTTGCTGCATGGCTGGTTCTCCTTGGGGACGATCAGGCTAAACCCGGTGCGGGAAAGCTGCGCATCCGAGGGAGGATACGCCGTGTACCTGAATGATTCAGGTGCCGGTTGGACTATGTCGTTGCCGATGGTGCGCGTCTTGTGTCGCGTCGAGCGATGAAGGTAATGTGGGCCATGGTCTGGATGTGGGAGACGCCGCAGTCATGCAGGTACTCGTCCGATGGTTCATCCGCATTTACGAGAAGTGGAAGCACGACGTGCTCATGGAGAGCGACTTCCACCCGACCATTTCCATCCTCAAGGTTTCCTTCATTGCGGTGTTCATCGGTGGCGCCGCCGCCGTCATCGCGTGGATGCTGTATCGCCTGATTGGTCTGGTGACGCATCTGGCCTTTGTCGGCGAATGGAATTTCGCTTTCGTGCAGCCCTCGAAGTTGCATGCGGCATGGTGGGTCATCCTGATTGCGCCGGTGATTGGCGGCCTCATCATTGGCGTGATGGCGCGTTACGGCACCGAGCGCATTCGCGGCCACGGCATTCCCGAGGCACTTGAGGCGATCCTGTTCCGCAAGTCCAAGATGATGGCCAAGGTGGCCATCCTGAAGCCGATTTCCTCGGCAATTGCGATTGGCACGGGTGGTCCGTTCGGCGCGGAAGGGCCGATCATCATGACCGCTGGGGCGGTGGGTTCGCTGATTGGACAGATCTTCTATCTCACTTCTGTCGAACGGCGCACCCTGTTGGTGGCCGGTGCCTGTGCCGGCATGGCCGCGACCTTCTCCACGCCGATCGCCGCCACGTTGGTGGGCGTGGAACTGCTGCTGTTCGAAATGCGTCCGCGCAGCATCATTCCGGTGGCGGTTGCCTGTTTCGTGGCCTCGTCGTTGCGGCCGTTCCTGATCGGACCCGGGCCGCTGTTTCCGATTGCCATTCATTTCCATTTGAGCGTCGCCGATCTCGGCATGGCGGCCGTGAGCGGATTGCTTGCCGGTTTGCTGGCCACGCTGGTGACGTTTCTGGTGTACAAGGCCGAGGATCTGTACGGCAAGTTGCACATGCACTGGATGTGGTGGCCAGCCATCGGCGGCCTGATTGTGGGCATCGGCGGCATCATCGATCCGCGCACGCTGGGTGTGGGCTACGACATCATCGACATGCTGCTCAACGGCAAGATCGTCGGCATGGGCATCCTGCTGTTCATGGTGGTCAAGGCGTTGATCTGGGTGGCCTACCTGAGCTCGGGTACCTCCGGTGGCACTCTGGCACCATTGCTTGCGCTGGGCGCCGGCCTGGGTGGTCTTGAGGCGCTGGTTTTCCCCGGGCCGGCGCCGTTGCTGTGGCCGCTCCTGGGCATGGGCGCGATGCTGGCGGCGGTGATGCGCATGCCGTTCACCTCGATCATGTTTGCGCTGGAGTTGACCGACAACGCCAGCGTGTTGCCGGCCTTGCTCATTACCTGCACCATGGCCTACGGCACCAGCGTGTTCCTGATGAAGCGCTCCATCCTGACGGAGAAGATCGCGCGTCGCGGCCGCGACATTTTTCGCCCGTACATGGTCGACCAGATGGAGTTCATGCCCGTCAAGGACGTGATGACGAGCAACATCACCAGCGTGCCCGCCAGCCTCACCGTGCGCCAGGTAGCGGATCAGTATTTTGGTGCCACGCAGAAATTTCGTGGGTATCCGGTGGTTGATGCCGACAACATCCTGCTCGGCATGGTCGAGCGCAAATGCGTGCTGGCATGGCTGGAGGGTGATCCGAGCGGGAACAAGACTCTTGCCGAAATCCTTGGACCGGATCCGGTCGTGGCCTACCCCGACGAAAGCTGCAAGGCCGTGGCCATTCGCGCGGCCGTGGAAAACCTTGACCGCTTGCCGGTAGTGAGTCCCGAGCACCATGTGCTGCTGGGCATGGTCACCCGCTTTGACCTGCTCAAACCGCATGCCCACGAGTATGACGAAGAGGTTCTGCGCGAACGGGTGTTCGGCGAACATCGCGCACATTCGAACAAGCGAGCTTGAGACACTGCTGACAGCCAGCGGCAACCCGTCTTTTTTTGCGAATGGCCGTTCGCTCAGCCGTGGTCCAGTGTGGCGCGCGTGAGCAACCCGCGCGCCAGCATGCAGTACTGGTTGCGGTTGAAAATCAGCTGCCATTGGCGACCGCCGATCTGGTGCCAGAGCACGGCGGCACGGATGGAAGCGAGCAGGGCCGCGCGGATGCGTTCGACAATGGATTGCTGCTGCAGGTGCAAGGGTTGGCCGGCAACCAGCACGCGTGGGCGCAGCGGCGAGACGACCTCGGTGTACAAACCAGCCAGGCGCGCGGCCACCATGGGGTGGTCCTGACCAAAGTGGTCCACTTGGCGCTGCGCGGCAAGAATGCCTTCCTGCAGCTCGTTTTGCAGGCTCTTGCGTCCCGAGAAGGTGCGTTCCAGGCGCAGCACGGTAGCCGCCATGCGCATGATGTTGGCATCGCGCTGGCCGTCATCGAACTGTGCCACGAGAGTGCGCAGACCCACACGCACGTCGGATATGGCGCCGAACACGCCGACCACGCTGGGTGCGTCGATACGAAACACGCTGGCGAGGCTGGAGGTCAGCGCGCCTTCATCGCAGCGGCCTTCATTGGCCAGTTGACTGGCCAGGGTGACACCCTGGAAAACACCGGCCAGTGCCAGTACGCGGTCTTCGTTCATGCGGTCGTGGTATTCGTGGATGGGGCGGGCAAGCCGCCGAAAGGAGCATCGGTGGCTTCGATGATGCCGCCGCCAAGGCAGACATCATCGAGATAGAACACGACGGACTGGCCCGGGGTGACGGCGCGCTGCGGCGTATCGAAAATCACCTCGCAGCCAGTATCGACGAGGTTTACGGTACACGATTGGTCGGGTTGCCGGTAGCGCGTCTTGGCGGTGCAGCGGAACGAGGCATCGGGGGTACTGCCGTCGATCCAGGTCAGCTCGCCTGCGTGCAGGCGGATCGATTGCAGCCAGTGGGTGTCACCACCCTGGGCCACGTAGAGAATGTTGGCGCCCGCGTCCTTGCCGACGACATACCACGGCTCGCCCGCGGTGCCGGTGCGGCCGCCGATGCGCAGGCCGCCGCGCTGGCCGAGCGTGTAATACATCACGCCATCGTGTTCGCCGATCAATCGGCCTTCAGGGGTGCGCATCTCGCCTTGGCGGGCCGGAATGTATTTCGCCAGAAAGTCATGAAAATTGCGTTCGCCGATGAAGCAGATGCCGGTGGAGTCCTTCTTGGCGTGCGTGGCCAGGCCGGCTTCGCGGGCCAGACGCCGCACTTCGGATTTTTCCAGCTCGCCGATCGGGAACAGCGTGGATGCCAGGGCTTCCTGACCCAGCGCGTGCAGGAAGTAGCTCTGGTCCTTGCCGGCGTCGCGTCCGCGCAACAAGCGCCAACGGCCGTCCATGCAGTCCACCCGCGCGTAATGGCCGGTGGCGATCTTGTCGGCGCCGAGTGCACGGGCTTCATCCAGGAACGTGCGGAATTTGATCTCGCGGTTGCAGGCGACATCGGGATTGGGCGTGCGTCCGGCACGGTACTCGGCGAGAAAATGCTCGAACACGCCGTCCCAGTACTGCGCGGCGAAGTTGCGATGATGGAATGGAATGCCGAGCTTGCCGCAGACCGCGACGGCATCCTTGCGATCCTCGTCGGCACGGCAGGGGCCACCGCGGCCGTCGTCTTCCCAGTTCTGCATGAACAGACCATCGACCGCGTGGCCGGCCTGCTGCAAGCGCAGTGCGGCGACCGAGGAATCGACGCCGCCGGAGATGCCCAGCATGACCTTCATGGAGCGACAACCGGCTCCGGCAACAAGCATTGCAATGTGGTCAACGGCAGGCGCTGACCGCCCAGCCAGGCATCGATGCTGGCCAGTACCAGCGGGCTGCGCAGCTGATCGGTGTGTGTGGCGATTTGGTCGCGACGCAACCACAGGGCGCGGCAGATGCCTGCATCAAGGGCGCGGTCGGCGTGATGTCGCAAGGCGTGGCCGGCAAAGCTGAAGCGCACGATGTGGTCGTGATGGACCGGGCTCCACCACTGATGCACGCCGATGAAATGGTCCAGTGCCACTTCCCAGCCGGTTTCTTCCAGGGTTTCACGCACGGCGGCGTCAATGAGTGATTCGTCCGGCTCCAGGTGGCCGGCAGGCTGGTTGTACAGGTGCGCGCCGCGGATGTCTTCTTCGACGAGAAGGAAGCGGTCGCCATCGGCCACCACCGTGGCCACGGTAACGTGCGGGCGCCAGATGTCCGGGGGCGTGGTCATGAAAAATTCGAATGGCGGCAACGGGGCCGGAAACGTCCCATTGTGCCACTTGTGCACATGCTTTCGGGTCACTGGACAAGACGGGGGTCGGCGTATAATCGTGGTCACGCCCAGAAATTGTTCCGGTATCCATGAGCGAAACGCCCGACCGCCAGCATGAATCAGAACACGGCCTCGCGGTGGCGCCCAGCCGCCCTGAGGCCGAGCGACCGTCGCTGTTCCAGGTGGTGTTGCTCAACGACGATTTCACGCCGATGGACTTTGTGGTCGAGGTGCTGCGCAGCTTTTTCGGCATGGATCAGGAGCGTGCCGTGCAGGTCATGCTGCATGTACACACGCGCGGCAAGGGCATTTGCGGGGTGTTCACCCGGGAAGTGGCGGAAACCCGTGTCAACCAGGTCAACCTGTATTCACGCAACCATCAACACCCGTTGTTGTGCACCATGGAAAAAATGTAGGGTGGCCCCATCATAGGGGTCAGAACAACCCCCCACCAGCGGAGATGATCCGAATGTTCAGCAAGGATCTCGAGCTCACCATAGGCCACTGCTACAAGCAGGCTCGCGAACAGCGCCACGAGTTCATGACCGTCGAGCACCTGTTGCTGGCACTGGTGCACAACGCCTCGGCCTCGGCGGTATTGCGCGCCTGCAATGTCGACTTGGACAAACTGGGCAACGACCTCAAACGCATCATCGGCGAGACCGTGCCGGTGCTGCCCGACGGCGACGAGCGCGATACCCAGCCCACGCTTGGCTTCCAGCGCGTGTTGCAGCGCGCCGTTTATCACGTGCAGTCCTCGGGCCGCAAGGAAGTGACCGGTGCCAATGTGCTGGTGGCGATTTTTGGCGAAAAGGACTCGCATGCCGTGTATTTCCTGCACCAGCAGGAAGTGACGCGGCTGGATGTAGTCAACTATATCTCGCACGGCATCGCCAAGGTCGGTGAACAACCGGCCGCGGCGCCGGCCGACGGTGAACACGAGGCCGAGGACGGCGGCGAGAGCAAGGGCAATCCGCTCACCGAATATGCCACCAACCTCAACGAACAGGCCATGGCCGGCAAGATCGATCCGCTGATCGGCCGTCAGGAGGAGATCGAACGCACCATTCAGGTGTTGTGCCGCCGGCGCAAGAACAATCCGCTGTACGTCGGCGAGGCTGGCGTTGGCAAGACCGCGTTGGCCGAAGGCTTGGCCAAGCGCATCGTCGAGGGCGACGTGCCCGAAGTGCTGGACGACAGCACCATCTGGGCGCTGGATTTGGGCGCACTGGTGGCCGGCACCAAGTATCGCGGTGATTTCGAAAAGCGCCTCAAAGCCGTGATCGCGCAGCTCAAGAAGGAAGAAAAGGCGATCCTTTTCATCGACGAAATTCACACCATCATCGGTGCCGGTTCCGCATCCGGCGGCACCATGGATGCCAGCAACCTCATCAAGCCGATGCTGGCCTCGGGCGAACTGCGCTGCATTGGCTCGACCACGTTTCAGGAATACCGCGGCGTGTTCGAAAAGGACCGTGCGCTGGCGCGGCGTTTCCAGAAGATCGACATTGCCGAGCCGACGCCCGCCGAAGCGGTGGATATCCTCAAGGGCCTCAAGGGTCGTTTCGAGGAGCACCATGGCGTTACCTACACGCCGACCGCGTTGCAGGCGGCGGTGGACCTGTCGGTGCGTCACATTCCTGATCGCCTGCTGCCGGACAAGGCCATCGACGTCATCGACGAGGCCGGTGCGCGCCAGCGGCTGATGGACGTGGGCCAGCGCAAGGTCGTGATCGACGTGCCCGAGATCGAGTTCATCGTGGCACGCATGGCGCGCATTCCACCCAAGCAAGTGTCGGCATCCGACCGCGATGTGCTCAGGAATCTAGATCGCAACCTCAAGATGGTCGTGTTCGGTCAGGACAGCGCCATTGATGCGCTGGCCGCCTCGATCAAGATGGCGCGTTCGGGGCTGGGCGATCCGGCCAAACCGATCGGCAGTTTTCTGCTGGCCGGCCCGACCGGCGTGGGCAAGACCGAGGTCACGCGGCAACTGGCGTTGCAGCTGGGCATCGAGCTGGTGCGTTTTGACATGTCCGAATACATGGAGGCGCATTCGGTGTCGCGTCTGGTCGGCGCGCCGCCGGGCTATGTCGGTTTCGATCAGGGCGGCCTGCTCACCGAAGCCGTCACCAAGCATCCGCATTGCGTGGTGTTGCTGGACGAAATCGAAAAAGCGCATCCGGACGTGTTCAACATTCTGCTGCAGGTGATGGACCACGGCGTGCTGACCGACACCAACGGGCGCGAGGCCAACTTCAAGAACGTGATCCTGGTGATGACCACCAACGCCGGTGCGCAACAGGCGGCGCGGCGCACCATCGGTTTTGTCGAGCAGAACCATGCGCCCGACTCCATGGAAGTCATCCGCCGCAGTTTCACGCCGGAGTTCCGCAATCGGCTGGATGCCGTCATCCAGTTCCAGTCGCTGGATTTCGAGCACATCCTGCGCGTGGCCGACAAGTTCCTGATCGAGCTGGAAGCCCAACTCAACGAAAAGCACGTGACCATGGATGTCGGCGAGGATGCCCGGCGCTGGCTGGCCGAGCATGGCTTTGACCCGCAAATGGGCGCGCGGCCGATGGCGCGTGTCATTCAGGAAAACATCAAGCGCGTGCTTGCCGACGAGTTGCTGTTCGGCAAGCTGGCTGATGGCGGCAAGGTGGTGCTCGGCGTGCGTGATGGCAAGCTGAGCGTTGAAACCGAAGCCGGTACGGCATTGCCGGTGGTGGTCTGACCAAACCACGTCATGGCCGACAGCAGCCGGCTTTGAATCGGGTTCTCGCGTTGCCGTGATGCGACGCGAGGACGACGGACGCGATCAGCGCATGCGGTAGGTGATGCGGCCCTTGGTCAGGTCGTAGGGCGTCATTTCAATGCGCACCTTGTCGCCGGTCAGGATACGGATGTAATGCTTGCGCATGCGCCCGGAAATGTGCGCAGTGACCACGTGGCTGTTTTCCAGCTCCACGCGGAACATGGTGTTGGGCAAGGTTTCAATAACCGTGCCTTCCATCTCGATGACGTCGTCTTTGGCCATGGGTGCCTGTCAATGGGGGTGCCGAAGCGCGCCATTGTGACACGTCGGTGGGTGCCGTTAAAGATTCGTCATTCCGCGGCCGGGAAGTATTCATCCAGTTTGCTGCGAATTTCCATTTCCACCATCGGCTTGAGCGGGCTCAGCAGCAGGCCAAGGCGGGCATTGACATGTACAAAACCCGCGCCTAGCGCGATGAAACCATCCACGCCGCTGCGTGCAAAGCGCAGGGTATCGCCGTCCCATTGCGGGGTTACGCCGAATTTGTGTTCGAGGCTGTCGGCGATGTGCTCGATGACGGCGCGGGCCTGATCGGGTGCAAGGTGGTGCTGGCGGGTAATGTCGATGGTGCTCATGCCGATCATGGTGCCCGGCTTGCGCACGGATGACAATCCGTTGACAGTTGCCGGCATGGCTTCTGCTATGTTCTGCAACGCCTTGTGTCATGTGGATTTTGCATGCAGATCGAATTTGCTTCCGAGTCGCGCGCGCCGGTTGCCTGGACTGCGGGCGAGCTGCGTATCGGTCGAGCCGAAGGCAATGACTTGCGTCTGGTTGGTGATGGAGTGGCCGCGCGCCATGTACGGCTGAGCTGCGATCCGCGCGGGCTGGTCATGGATGTGGATCGCGGCGCCGGGCCGGTATACGTCAATGCACGGCCCGTGCGTGAACGCGCGCTGTTGCGCCAGGGCGACATGCTCGGCATTGGCGGGCACCGTCTGCGGCTGTGCGCTGATGCCTTGGCTGATGCGGATCCCGATGCCCGGGGTACTGGCGCAACGCTTGATGCGGGCACGGCGACCCTCGCGTTGCGCGCCGTGGCGGGGCCGCTGTCGGGGCAGGTCTGGGCGTTGCGAGACACGCTGAATTTCGGTGCGCAGGGGCCGGCCGAGCTGGTGTGCGATGGTGCGGCCAGCCTGGTGGTGCATGGCCATTGGGCGTGTTTGGACGCCGAGGCCATGGATCGCGCGGTCGGCGTGCGCGTCAATGGCGTGGCCACGCGGCGTGCCGTGATGGCCGATGGCGACCAGTTGGTCGTGGGCACGCATCATTACGTGCTCGACGTGAGCGCACGCGCGTTGACGTTGCCTGCAGTTGAGGTGGTGCATTCCGCCACAAGCGGACCGACATCGGAATCCGGCTGGCGGCTGCGGCGCGAGATGGTCTGGCTGGTCGCTACCGCCATCGTGCTCGCAGTGGTGCTGGCGCTGGCCTTGCTCGTGCGTTTTTGAGCCCCATGGGAGAGGTCGCGTTTGTCGTGTGGTGATGAGCATATGGCGCCACGTCATGGGCCTGCGCTTGCCTGTCGGCGTCGGCACGGGATAATGGTCAATCCCTGTTGAATTGAGGTGCCCTCGTGGCCAGAAGCTGGAATTTCAGCGCCGGGCCGGCAGCCATGCCGGAGGCCGTGTTGCGTCAGGCACAAGCGGACCTGCTGGACTGGCAAGGCCATGGTGCCTCGGTGATGGAGTTGTCGCATCGAGGCAAACCGTTCATGGAACTGGCCGCTGCGATCAAGCGTGACATGCGCCAGCTGGCGTCCATTCGGGATGATTACGCCATCCTGTTTCTGCAGGGCGGTGCCACCCAGCATTTTGCGCAGGTGCCAATGAACCTGGCCGGCCCCGGCGAGCATGCTGACTACATCGTCAGCGGCCACTGGGGCGACAAGGCGGTCAGCGAGGCGGCGCCGTACGTCGATGCGCGCGTGGTGGCGAGCAGTGCCGATGCCGATTACCGTCGCTTGCCGGCCTTGCCCGACAACCTCGGTGCCGGCGCGGCCTATGTGCACTTCACGCCCAACGAAACCATCCACGGCGTGGAAGCGCATGACGTGCCGACGGTGGTCGATGGCGTGCCGCTGGTGGCCGACATGTCTTCCAATATCTTTTCGCGGCCGCTGGACGTGTCGCGTTTCGGGATGATCTATGCCGGCGCGCAGAAAAATCTCGGCCCCTCCGGCGTGGTGCTCGCCATCATCCGGCGCGACCTGCTCGAACGGCCCGGCCAGCGCGTGGCCAACATCTTCCGCTACGCCAGCCAGGCGGGGAAGGATTCCATGCTCAACACGCCCAACACCTGGGGCTGGTACGTGGTCGGACTGACCGTGCGCTGGTTGCTGGAACAAGGCGGATTGGCCGTGATCGGGCGACGCAATCAGGCCAAGGCGGAGGCGTTGTACGCCGCCATCGACGGCTCGGACGGTTATTACGTGTGCGACATCGAGCCGAGCGCGCGTTCGCGCATGAATGTGCGCTTTCGCATTCACGACGAGGCGCTGGACAAGGTGTTCGTGGCCGAGGCCGAAGCCGCCGGCATGATCGGCCTCAAGGGTCATCGCGCCATCGGCGGCCTGCGCGCCTCGTTGTACAACGCGGTGTCACTCGAAGCCGTTGCCGCGTTGACGACTTTCATGCGCGATTTCATGCGCCGGCACGGATAAGACGATGAGCAAGACGACCCCTTCCACGGACAAGAAGTTCACGCTTGGTGAAGCGCGCGAGCGCATCGATGCCATCGATCGCGATATCCAGTCGTTGATCGGCGAGCGCGCGCGTTGGGCGCAGCAGGTCGGCAAGGCCAAGGGCAAGCTGGCCGCGGCCGTCGATTACTACCGTCCCGAACGCGAGGCGCAGGTGTTGCGGCGCGTGGTCGATCGCAACGACGGCCCGCTGTCCGACACCGAGATGGTGCGCCTGTTCCGCGAGATCATGTCCGCTTGCCTGGCGCAGCAGGAGCCGCTCAAGATCGGCTATCTCGGTCCGCAGGGCACCTTCAGCGAACAGGCGGCGCTCAAGCATTTCGGGCACTCCTCGCACGGCTTGCCGCTGGCCAGCATCGAGGAAGTGTTCCAGGAAGTGGAAGCACGCAATGCCGATTTCGGCGTGGTGCCGGTGGAGAACTCGGGGCAGGGCACGATCCAGTCGACGCTCGACATGTTCCTCACCTCCAACCTCAAGATTTGCGGCGAAGTGGAGCTGCGCGTGCATCAATGCCTGTTGTCACGTACCGGCAACCTTGCCGACATCGAGCGCGTGTATTCGCACCCGCAATCGCTGGCGCAATGCAAGGCGTGGCTGCGTCAGCATCTGCCAAATGCCGAGCGGGTGCCGGTATCGAGCAATGCCGAAGCCGCGCGGCGTGCGCGCAATGCCGATGATGCGGCAGCCATCGCCGGCGAGTCGGCCGGTGTGGTGTATCGCTTGAAACAGATCGCCGGTCCCATCGAGGATCGCCCCGACAACACCACGCGCTTTCTGGTGATCGGACGCGAATTGTTTTCGCCATCCGGCAACGACCGCACCTCGGTGCTGGTGTTCGTCAAGGACCAGCCGGGTGCGCTGGCGCACGTGCTGGCGCCACTGGCCAAGCATCAGCTCAGCATGAATCGCATCGAGTCGCGCCCGGCGCACGAGGGCAAGTGGCAGTACTCGTTCTTCATCGACATGGCCGGTCATGTCGAAGACGACCTGGTGCGCCAGGCGCTGGCGGAAATGGCGCCGTTCGCGACCCAGGTCAAGATCCTGGGTTCCTACCCGGTGGCCGTGCCATGAGTTTCGATGCCGGCCGTTTGGCCAATGCTGCGGTGAGCACGCTGCGCGCGTACGACCCGGGGCACGACTTGCCGGCGTTGCGCGAGCGCTTCGGCAAGGTACTGGCGGAGCTGGGTTCCAACGAGAACCCGGTCGGCCCCAGTCCGCGAGCGCTGGAGGCGGCGCGTGCGGCGTTGGCGGATGCGCACCGTTACCCCGATCCACGTGGTGGCGTGTTGCGCGCGGCGTTGACGGCGCAGCATGGACTGGCACCGGAACGTTTCGTGCTGGGCAATGGTTCGCACGAATTGCTGATCCTGCTCGGACAATGCTTTGCCGGTCCCGGCCAGGCCGTGATGTATTCGCAATTCGGCTTTGCCGTGTTCGCGCTGGCGGTGGCGGGTGTGGGTGCGCCGGCGATTTGCGTGCCGGCCTTGTCGCGCAACCACGTGACGGCGCCGCTGGGGCATGACCTGGCCGGCATGGCTGCCGCGCTGCGCGAGGATGTGCGGCTGGTGTATCTGGCCAATCCCAACAACCCCACCGGCACGCGTTTCGAGATGGCCGAACTGGAGGCCTTTCTCGCACGGGTGCCCGAAGACACGTTGGTGGTGATCGATGAGGCCTACGGTGAATTCACCGATGCCGCCGGCCTGGCTTCGGCGATATCCCTGCTCGACAGTCATCCCAACCTGATCGTCACGCGCACCTTTTCCAAGGCCCATGCGCTGGCCGGATTGCGTGTCGGCTATGTGATGGCGCACCCGAGCGTGGTGGCCGTCGTCGAGCGTCTGCGCGAGTCGTTCAACGTCAACGCCGTGGCCTTGGCCGCCGCGTCCGCCGCCGTGATCGATGTCGAGCACCTGCGACGCAGCACGGCATTCAATGCCGATGAGCGTGCCTGGTTGATCGCCGCGTTGCACGCACGCGGTCACGCCACCTTGCCGTCGCACACCAATTTTCTGCTGCTTGATGTCGGCAGTGATGCGACGCCACTGGAGCGGCACCTGTTCGAACGCGGCGTGATCGTGCGCCCGATGGGCGGCTACGGACTGCCGCAGACCTTGCGCATCAGCATCGGCAGCCGTGCCGAGAACCAGCGCTTGCTGGATGCCTTGCCGTGATCGACTGGAACAGTCGCCAAGGCGGTCCGTTGCACGGCGAAATCGTCGTACCGGGCGACAAATCGATCTCGCATCGCGCGGTGATGCTGGCGGCGCTGGCCGAGGGCGTATCGCACATTCGCGGTTTCCTCGAAGGCGAAGACACCCGCGCGACGGCCAAGGTATTGCGCGCGCTGGGCGTGCGCATCGACGCGCCGACGCCGGGCGAACGCATCGTGCATGGCGTGGGCCTGCATGGCCTTGTGCCATCGGCCGAGCCGCTTGATTGCGGCAATGCCGGCACCGGCATGCGCCTGCTGGCGGGGTTGCTGGCGGGACAGGCGTTCGACAGCGTGTTGACCGGGGATGCCTCGTTGTCGCGGCGACCGATGCGGCGCGTCACCGAGCCGCTGGCAGCGATGGGCGCGCGCGTGGATGCCGCCGAGGGTGGGCGTCCACCGTTGCATGTGCATGGCGGGCAGTCATTGCATGGTGTCGAACATGCGCCCGCGGTGGCCAGCGCGCAGGTCAAGTCGGCCCTGTTGTTGGCCGGTCTGTACGCCGATGGCGACACCGTGGTGCGCGAGGTGCGCCCGACCCGCGATTACACCGAGCGCATGCTGGCCGCGTTCGGCTGGCCGGTGGCATTCGATCCGGGTTACGTGCGGCTGGGCACCGGTGGTCGGCTGGATGCCACCGACGTGGACGTTCCGGGCGACTTTTCCTCCGCCGCGTTTTTTCTGGTCGCCGCCACGATCATCCCCGGCTCCTCGTTGCGCCTGTGCAACGTTGGGCTCAACCCACGTCGTACCGGATTGCTCGATGCCTTGCGCTTGATGGGCGCGGACATCCGCGTCGAGCATCGGCACAAGACGGCCGGGGAAGCGGTGGGCGATCTGGTGGTGCGGCATGCGCCACTGCACGGCATCGACGTGCCCGAGGCGCTGGTGTCGGACATGATCGACGAGTTCCCGGCGCTGTTCGTCGCGGCGGCGGCGGCGGACGGCATGACCACCGTGACCGGCGCGGCCGAGCTGCGCGTGAAGGAATCCGATCGCCTGGCCGTGATGAGCGAGGCCTTGCGCACGCTGGGCATCAAGGTCAATGAAACCCCTGATGGTGCACGCATCACCGGCGACACGCTGCGCGGTGGCGAGATCGACAGCCACGGCGATCATCGCATCGCCATGAGCGCGGCCGTGGCCGGTCAGCTGGCGAGCACTCCGGTGGTCATCCGCGATTGCGCCAACGTGGCGACCTCGTTTCCTGGGTTCGTGGAATTGGCCGGGGATAGCGGGTTCACGCTTGTCGACGTGTCGACAGGCAGGTAACGGGAACACGAAGCACGGGGCGAGGCAGTGATCTCGCTTGCATTGCAAAGATTGCAGATCGACACTTGTACTCTGCGCGGTGATAGGTTTTTGCTGGAGGCGGCTTGACCGATCCGACCGAACCACCTTCGACGAAGCGCGGCATCATTGCCGAACTTTCCTATCGTCATGTCTGGCGCGCGGCGGTGGTGTACATCGGCGCGGTGTGGGCACTCGTGCAAGGCATTGCGCAACTGGGGCCGAGTTTTGGCATGCCGGACTGGGTCACGCGCTGGTTTGTGGTTGCCTGCGCGATCGGGTTTCCGTTCTGGATCGCGTTTGCCTGGTTCTACAAGCTGACACCGGACGGACTCAAGCGTGAAACCGACATGGCCGCAGCGGATGATCCGGCCTTCCATCGTGCCACCGGCCGTCGGCTGGATTTCTGGATTATTGGCGTGCTGGCCGTGGCAGTGGTGTTGCTGGTTACCAACCAATTCGTGTTGCACCGGGATGCGACGGGCGTGGCGAATGTTGCCAGTGCGAAGGCATGGGCGGCGACGCTGGCCAAGGTGCCGAGCAAGTCCGTGGCGGTGTTGCCATTCACGAGTGCCGACCCGAAGCAGCAATATTTTTCCGATGGCATGGCCGAAGAACTGATTTCTGATTTGACGCAAGTCAGTGATCTGAAGGTGATTGGCTCGTATTCCTCGTTCAAGTTCCGCGGTTCCGCGGATCCGCCCGCGCAGATTGGCGCCATCCTGGGGGTTGCGAACCTCGTCGAGGGATCGGTGGATCAGCAAGGTGGTCGCATCCGCGTTGTGGTCGGCATGATCCGCGCACGTGACGGTGCGAGTGTGTGGTCGCATACCTACGATCAGCCGATCAAGGACGTGTTCGCGATCCAGGCAAAGATCGGCAAGGCGGTCACTGCGGCACTGAAGATCAAGCTGCTTGGCAATACGCTTGTCAACGAGCAGAAACCGCCCAATGGCAATGTCGAGGCCTATCGACTGTTCTTGCAAAGCTTCACGGTGGCGCGCGGACAGTCCCAGTCGGAGATGACGCACGGCATCGCGTTGTTGAAGAAGGCCGTGCAACTTGCTCCGAACTATGCTGCCGCGTGGGCTGCCTTGTCACAATTTCGTCTTGTGCTTGGCTTGTACTATCGGAACGGCGGTGCCCAGCAGCAAGTTTTTGCCCAGGTGCGTACGGCCCTGGATCACGCCACTTTGTTGGCTCCGAATGCGTGGCCCACGATTGAGGCGCGCGGATTGTTGTTGTCCGCACTGGATTTCGACCAGGCAGCCGCCTTGGCGGAATACCGCCGCGGCTTGGCGTTGGCGCCCAACAATGCGCTGGCCATGACCATGCTGGCGCAGCAGTTGCGGATCATGGGCCAACCGCAGGCGGCGGTCGCACTGTTGCGCAAGGCGATTGCCAAGGATCCATTACGAGCGGGGTTGTACAGCAGTTTGTCCACATTGTTGGTCGTGACGGGCAAGCTGGATGCGGCGGAACAGGCCATACGCAAGGTACTTACCTTGCAACCGGCTTCCCATGGGGCCTATGAGCAACTTGTGACCATCGACATCCTGCGTCACGATTTGGCTGCAGCTCGTCGTGATGCTGCCAAAGCGAGCCAAGGGTTCAAGCCTTTCTTGCTGACGGCGGTGCAGCAGATCTCTGGCGACCCGCATGCCGCAGATGCCTCCTTGCGTGCGTACATCAATGGATACGGCAAGACCCAGGCATCTTCGGTGGCTGATCTGTATGCCATCCGCAAGCAACCGGATGTCATGTTCCAGTGGCTGCAACGTGCCGTCGTGCAGCAAAAATCGACTACCGTGCTCTCTCTGCTCAGCGATCCATACCTTCTGCCGTACCAGCATGATCCGCGCTTTGCCACCTTGTGCCGCAAGCTTGGTTTGCCGGTGCCTGGTCAGCCATTGCCGGCGGAGACAGCGTCCACGCCGTGACATCCTGATTCTTCGGAGGTGGCGTTCGCGATGCCGTTGCCATGATTCGCTTGACCGATGTTGGCGAGTGCGCGCCAAACAGGCGCCTGCGTTAAGCTGCCGGAAATTGTTCGAGGTGTTGCATGGTTTCCGACATTGCGCCTTTTGTTGTTGCCATTCCCGCACGTCATGCGTCGACGCGCTTGCCGGGCAAGCCGTTGCGTGATCTTGGCGGTTTGCCGTTGATCGCGCAGGTGGTACGGCGGGCACACGATGCTGGCGCGGCGCAGGTGGTGGTGGCCACCGACGATGCGCGCATCGAGGCCGCCTTGCATGACAGTGGCGCGCTGGTGTGCATGACCCGCGCCGATCACGTGTCGGGCAGCGATCGTCTGGCCGAGTGCGTGGAACGCATGGGTTGGCCGGATGACACCATCGTGGTCAATCTGCAAGGTGACGAGCCGTTTGCACCGGCCGATGGCATTCGTGCGGTGGCGCGAATCCTGGCCGACGACGATGCGCCGATGGCGACGCTGGCAGCGCGCATCACCGAGGCGCACGAGATGTTCGATCCCAACAGCGTCAAGGTCGTGGTCGATCAGAAAGGGCATGCGTTGTATTTCAGTCGTGCGCCGATGCCGTGGGCGCGCGATGCGTTCACCACCGATCGCAGCATGTTGCCGCAGGGTGTGCCATTTTTGCGGCACATCGGCATTTACGCTTACCGCGCCGGCTTCCTGCGCCGCTTTGCCGCGCTGCCGTCGACGCCGTTGGAGCAGGCCGAATCACTGGAGCAGTTGCGCGCGCTGGAGCATGGCTACGCGATTGCCGTGCGCGAGACGCCGGCGGCTTTCCCGCCCGGCATCGACACCGAGGCGGATCTGGCACGCGCGCAGGCATGGCTGGCAACGCATGCGTGAAAGCCTGTTTGTGCGCGTCGGCATCCAGCGCTATCCGGGGAAGTCATGATTGAGCAAGCGCAAGGCATCTTGTTCGTGTGTCTGGGCAACATCTGCCGCTCGCCTACGGTGGAGGCCGTGGCGCGTGCCGAGTTCGCGCGCACCGGCCTGGCGGTGCCGGTGGCCTCGTGTGGCACCGGCCATTGGCATGTGGGGCAGGGCGCCGATTCGCGTGCCATCGAGGCTGGTGCGGCGGCGGGGTATGACCTGTCGCGGCATCGGGCACGGCAGCTTACGCAGGAAGATTTTGCGCGGTATCGGCTGATTCTTGGCATGGATCATGCGAACGTGGACGACTTGCGCAGGGCTTGTCCGCCGGCGTTGCGTGCAAGGGTTGGCCTGTTTCTTGATGTGGCTGCCGCCACGCCGCCACAGGAAGTGCCGGACCCGTGGCATGGCGGCGCCGCG
Source organism: Rhodanobacteraceae bacterium (assembly GCA_036379495.1). Taxonomy (GTDB): domain Bacteria; phylum Pseudomonadota; class Gammaproteobacteria; order Xanthomonadales; family Rhodanobacteraceae; genus Oleiagrimonas. Next base: position 29,941 of record DASVGO010000035.1, read on the forward strand.
GACTTTGCGCATGTCGTCACGTTGGCGCAACGCGGGGTGCGTGGCTTGATCCGTTTGCTTCAGGCAGAAACCTGAGTCGTCCATGACTTTCGGGGCATGTGCCGGATGTGACGCCGGCGCTAGCCTGCGGCGAGGGGCGCGCGGCGTGCGCGCCGACCGCAAAGGGTGATCGCATGCGCAAACTCGTTCTCGCGGCGGCCTTGACCGCACTTGTCTCCGTATCGCCATTGAGTTTGGCCGCGCACGGCAAAACCGGATCGACGGCAGCGGCAGCGCCCGCCAGCTCACTGGTCAAGCCGCAGTCGTCGGTCACCGACGGTACCGTTACGGTCGAGGGCCACGCCATTCACTACAAGGCCGTGGCCGGCACGCTGGTGCTGCACAAGCATGGCGACCAATCCGGCACGCCGACGCTGAGCATGTTCTACGTGGCCTACTTCAAGAAGGGCGCGCCGGCGAAGGATCGGCCGATCACGTTCATCTACAACGGAGGCCCGGGTTCGGCCACGGTGTGGCTGCACATGGGCGCGTGGGGCCCGCGGCGCGTGGTCACGTCCGATCACACGCACACGCCGGCGGCGCCGTATGGCCTGGTCAACAACGACTACAGCCTGCTGGATGCTTCGGATCTGGTGTTCATCGACGCTCCGGGCGCCGGCTTCAGTCGTCTGATCGCCAATGCCAAGAATCCGGCCGAACGCGCCAAGGAAATGGCGGCGCGGCAAAAGCAGTTTTACAGCGTCGATGGTGATGCCGAGGCGTTCTCGCAATTCATCCAGCAGTTCCTGTCCAAATACGGGCGCTGGAACTCGCCCAAGTACCTGTTTGGCGAAAGCTACGGCACCACGCGTTCGGCGGTACTTGCCAACATTTTGACCAATCAGGACAGCATTGATCTGAATGGCGTGATCCTGTTGTCGCAGATCCTCAATTTCAATTTCAGCATCGACGGGCCCAAGTACAACCCTGGCGAGGACATGCCCTACATTGGCGCGCTGCCGACCTTTGCCGCCACGGCGTGGTATCACCACAAGCTGCCCAACCAACCAGCCGACCTGCAGGCGTTTTTGCAAAAGGTCGAGCACTATGCGACGCATCAATACACGCTGGCCTTGATGCAGGGTGCCGATCTGCCGCAGGCGCAAAAGCAGGCGGTGGCGGAAAAGCTGCACGAGTTCACCGGGTTGCCGGTCAACTATTGGCTGAAGGCCAACCTGCGCGTCAGCGGTGGCATGTTCGAGCATGAGCTGCTCAGCCAGGGCGATGAGGACACCGGTCGGCTGGATACGCGTTTCCAGGGGCCAGCGCTCGATCCGCTGGGCAAGAGCGCGCAGTACGACCCGCAGTCTTCGTCGATCAGCTCCGCGTATGTCGCGGTCTTCAACAATTACGTGCGCAAGACGCTGCATTTTGGCCAAGGCATGCACTATCGCCTGTACGCCGACATCAACCATTGGAGCATGAAGCATCACGGCCACAGCGGCACGCTCAACGTGATGCCGGATCTGGCGATGGCGATGAAGACCGATCCCAACCTCAAGGTCATGCTGAACGGCGGTTACTACGATCTGGCCACGCCGTTCTTCACCGCCGTGTACGAGATGAAACACCTGCCGATCCCCAACTCGTTGCAGAAGAACATTTCGTACCACTGGTACCAGTCCGGTCACATGGTCTACGCGCATGTGCCGGCGTTGAAGAAACTGCACGACAATGTGGTGCGTTTCATCGACCAGACGGAGAACACCGGTCGCTGATCGGCGCTCGCCTCGGGGGAGGCGCTCGAAGCCCGGCCGGGTTTGCCGCGATGCGGTGGGCCTTGCCGGGTTTCGGTTGGTGGCGTCCCGGTTCGTGATGCGACGCAAGCCGCGCGCCGGCTAGAATGCGTGCATGTCCGATTCCGCGCTGCCGCCGTTTGACGGCAAGGCTTTTGTCCGTACCCTGACCACGTCGCCCGGCGTCTATCGATATTTCGATGCCGCTGGCCGGCTGCTGTACGTCGGCAAGGCCGCCAATCTGAAAAAACGCGTGGGTAGCTATTTTCTGCGCCCGCGCATGGAGCCGCGCATCGCCGCCATGGTCGCGCAGATCGCGCGTGCCGAAACCACTGTCACGCGCACCGCCGCCGAGGCATTGGTGCTTGAGTGCGAGCTGATCAAGACGCTCAAGCCGCACTACAACATCCTGCTGCGCGATGACAAAAGCTATCCGTGGATCTACCTGTCCGCCGGCGAGGATTACCCGCGCCTGGCCTATCATCGTGGCGCACGTCATTCGCCGGGGCGTTACTTCGGGCCGTTTCCTTCCAGCGGCGCGGTGCGCGAGACGCTGAACTTGATGCAGAAACTGTTCAAGGTGCGGCAATGCGAGGACAGCTATTTCCGCAACCGCTCGCGGCCGTGCCTGCAATACCAGATCGGCCGTTGCAGCGCGCCGTGCGTGCGGCTGATCGACGTCGATGCGTATCGTTTGGACGTGCGTCATGCCGAGATGTTTCTCGACGGCAAGAGTCCGGAAATCATCGCGGAAATGACGATGGCCATGGAGCAGGCCAGCGCCGCGCTCGATTTTGAAAGGGCGGCGGTGCTGCGTGACCAGATCGCCGCCATCGCCAAGGTGCAGGCACAAAACCATGTGCAGGGCGCCAGCGCCGACATGGATGTGCTGGCTTGTCGCATCGAGGCTGGCATGGCGTGCGTCAGCGTGTTGTTTTTCCGGCATGGCGTGTCGCTGGGGTCGCGCGACTTTTTTCCCAGCCTGCCGTTGGACGCCACGCCGGGCGACGTGTTGCAGCAGTTTGCGGCGCAGTACTACCTCGAGCGTGACGAGGTGCCGCGTGAACTGGTGTTGAGTGACACCGTCGACGAGCATGCCGTGCTGGCCGAGGCCTTGAGCGAACACGCGGGGCATGCGGTCGCGATCAAGACGGCGGTGCGCGGCGAGCGTGCGCGTTTTCTGGAGCTGGCACGACGCAATGCCAATGCGGCGCTGACCTCGCGCCTGGCCAGCCGGCAGACCTTGGGCGAACGGTTCGACGATTTGCAGAAGTTGCTGGGCCTGACCGAGCCGCCGCGACGTCTGGAATGCTTCGACATCAGCCATACTCGCGGCGAGGCGACCGTGGCGTCGTGCGTGGTGTTCGGGCCGGAGGGTCCGGAAAAGTCGCACTACCGTCGCTTCAACATCAATGGCATCACGCCCGGCGACGATTACGCCGCGATGCATCAGGCGCTGACGCGGCGCTTTCGTCGCGCGTTGGCAGGAGAGGGCATGCGTCCCGACATCCTGCTCATCGACGGCGGCAAGGGCCAGGTGCAGCAGGCGCTGGACGTGCTGGCGGAACTGGGTATCCGTGATCAGCGCGTGGTCGGCGTGGCCAAGGGTCCGGCGCGGCGTTCCGGTGACGAGGATCTGATCCTCGCCGAGAGCGGGCGCATTCTGCATCCGGGGCCGCATTCACCGGCCTTGCACCTGATCGATGCCGTGCGCGACGAGTCGCATCGCTTTGCCATCTCAGGCCATCGCAAACGGCGCCAGAAAGCACGCGAACGCAGCGTGCTGGAAGAGGTTCCCGGTGTGGGTGCCCAACGGCGGTCGGCGCTGCTCAAGGCCTTCGGTGGATTGCGTGGCGTGGAGGCGGCTGGCGTTGATGAGCTGATGCAGGTTTCCGGCATTCACCGTGATCTTGCCGAGCGCATTTATGCCGCCTTGCATGGGTGAGCTGGACCGAGCCGCCAGTGGCGGTTCGCAGCAAGCGAACGACCGGCCATGGATGGCCGGGCCGGCGACACCCACCATGGATGTTTGCTTGCCACGCAAACTTGGCATGTCGTCGTCCCTGTCGGTTCATCCAAAACCTGAGACAATCCGCTGACGGCCCACCCAAGATTCCTGCATGCGCATAAATTTTCCCACCTGGCTGACCCTGTTCCGCGTAGCCCTGCTGCCGGTAATGGTGCTGGTGTATTACTCGCACGCGATGTATTCGGCCATTCCGCTGCACGTGTCCACGATCGGCGCAGCGATCATCTTCGTGCTGGCCTCGGTGACCGATTGGTTCGATGGTTGGCTGGCTCGGCGCTGGAATCAGACATCCCCGTTTGGTGCGTTCCTCGACCCCGTGGCCGACAAGCTGATGGTTGCCGTGACCTTGTTCCTGCTGGTGCAAAGCCACCACACGGCGTTGATGGCCATCGTCAGCGCCGTCATTGTCGGACGCGAGATCGGCGTGTCCGCGCTGCGCGAGTGGATGGCATCCATCGGCAAGCGGGCGCATGTGCGTGTGGCCATGCTTGGCAAGATCAAGACCGTGATGCAGATGGTGGCCATCGTGGTGTTGCTGCTCGAACATGACCGTGATGCCAGGTTCCTGCGTTACTGGTATGTCGGCGAGGCCTTGCTGGTGATTGCTGCCGTGCTGACGATCTGGTCGGGGCTGGCCTACTTGCGTGCCGCGTGGCCGGCATTGCGCGGTGATGAGGATGACACCAAGTCTTGACAGGTTTTGGCGAACGGGTAAGATACGCGGCTCCCGGGCGGGAATAGCTCAGTTGGTAGAGCACGACCTTGCCAAGGTCGGGGTCGCGAGTTCGAGTCTCGTTTCCCGCTCCAGGCACATTCCTGCAAAACCCCGGTCCGCCGGGGTTTTGTTTTTCGACGATGTCGTGACATCCTCGATGCAGTACGACACCTGGCCAGGTGGCAGAGTGGTTATGCAGCGGCCTGCAAAGCCGTGTACGCCGGTTCGATTCCGACCTTGGCCTCCAAAAAACAAAGACTTGGGCACCTTCGGGTGCCTTTTCTTTGGTGCCATCATGCCAGAGCCACGCGGAATGGATGGCGAACTTGTGTAGCGCCCGGCCCTGGCTGCCGGGGAAACCGTGCAATCCGCGGCGTCGCTCAGAACGCCAGATCCTGTGCCGCGCACAGGTAATCGATCATCGGCGCAATGCGCTTGAAAGTGGCCACGGCGTACGGTCGCAGTTCGCTGGAGCAGGCCAGTGCTTCGTCGAAACCTTCGCCGGCAGCAAAGCTTTTGCGCTTGAGATCGTCGGCCAGTTCGTGGTCGGCGTCGAAGCCGCGTGGCGGGCGTTGCAGGCTCTCGCCCCAGAACTCGAAATGTTCGCGAAAGGCGCGTCCTCGCGTGGCCTTTTTCCAGGCCGCCGGATTGTCCACCATGAAGCGACGGATGTTGAGCAGGGTGTGCGCTTCCGGGTGCCACAGGCCACCGCCGGCAAAGCAGTCGTCCGGAGCGATGTGCAGATAGAACGAGGGCGCGGCGATTTCCCGCCGGCGTTCGTGGAACAGGCGCGCGCCGGCAAAGGGTTTGTATGGCTGCTTGTTGTTCGAAAACCGCGTGTCGCGCTGGATGCGGAACATCGAGCCGCCGACCTTGCGTGCATCGGCGCGGTAATGCGGGCTGATTTTTGCCAGTGGTTCGGCGAGGTCGGCGATTAGCGCGAGGAAGGGTTCGCGCACGTGTTGTTCGTAATCGGCTTTGTGCGATTGAAACCATTCACGATTGTTGTGACGATCGAGCTGGCGCAGAAAGCGGAAGGTGGCCGGGGAAAAATAGGTGCGTTCCATGGTCGATGGCAGCGGTGGTCAGAGGGTAGCCTGCAGCTGTTGGCCCCAGGCGTCGAGCTGGTCGAGCAGTGCCTGCTCATGGCCGTTTCGCGCGGGATCTCGGCGCAGGTCGGCGATGTGTGCGAAGTAGCTGTCGAGGGTCAGCGTGGTGACGGACGTTTCGCAAGTCAGGCGGGCGCGGCGGTATTCATCCCAGTGTGCACGCTCGCTGGTGTTCAATGTGCCGGGCCAGTTGCGTGCGCGGTAACGCAGCAGCAGTTCGGGATAGCGCGGGTCGCGAAACGGGAAACGGGCATGGCCAAGTTGTTCGGGCGGCGTGGAACGCACGCGTTCCAGCAAGGGACGGTCGGCGTCGGGCAGGAAGCCGCCATAGAGTGCAAGTTCGGGATCGTCCGCGGGCGGCAGGTCGCTGGCGGTGGCATAGACCCGGCGCACTTTTTCGGCCAGGCCGTCGGCGCGGCGCAGGTGCTCGGCATGGGCCAGACAGGCGTCCACGTCCAGACCGATGCGCGTGGTGTCGACATCCTTGAGGGTGGTCAGCGGTGCCAATGCCGGCGAACGGTTGATATGCAGCGTGCGCAAGCCGACGCGTTCGATGCCTTCAGGCAGATCTGCGCGCGGCGTGAACAGGCGGTCGGCGATGGCCTCGGCGTCCAGTGTGATGAGGTCGTCGGGGTCGCCGGCGAGATCGGCCACGATGACTTCGGTGCTGCGGGTCGGGTGCATGGCCAGCGGCACGATCATGGCCAGGCAGCCACGGCTGGCGGAATAACGCGAGGATACGTGCAGCAATGGCGTCATGCCGGCCACGTCGATCAAGCCTTGCACGGCGGCTTTGCGGCGCAGTTTGAAATACCAGTCCCACAGGCGCGGCTGGTGCGTGCGCAACAGGCGCGCGAAGGCGATGGTGGCTTCCACGTCGGACAGCGCGTCATGGGCATGCTCCTGCTTGAGACGGTTGGCCGTGGCCAGATGTTCGAGTTTGAAGCTGGGCGTGCCGTCGTCGTGTTCGGGCCAGACAATGCCATCCGGGCGCAGCGCGAATGCCATGCGAGCCAGGTCGATGATGTCCCAGCGGCTGTTGCCGTCCTGCCATTCACGTGCGTAAGGGTCGTGAAAGTTGCGATACAGCAGGTGGCGCGTGACGGCATCGTCGAAACGCAGCGAGTTGTAGCCGACGCCGCAGGTGCCTGGTTGGGCCAGTTGTTCGTGCACGGCGACGGCAAACTCGGCCTCGATGACACCGTCGCGCTGTGCTTGCTGTGGCGTGATGCCGGTGATCAGCGTGGCCTGCGGATGCGGCAGGCTGTCCGGTGGCGGCTGGCAGTACAGCATCACAGGCTCGCCCATCGGTTTGAGGTTCATGTCGGTGCGGATTCCGGCAAACTGCAGCGGCCGGTCGCGCATCGGATCGGCGCCGGTGGTTTCGTAGTCGTGCCAGAAAAAAGTGGGTGACGGCATGCGGGCATCATCGCATGGTTCAAGCCTTCTCGATGGACGGACGCTGATAAACTTGCCTCATCACGAAGGAATCGCCATGCCGCAAATCAACGATGACAACCTCGTCTGGATCGATCTGGAGATGACCGGGCTGGATCCGGATCGCGATTCCATCCTGGAAATTGCGACTGTGGTCACCGACCCGAATCTTGTGGTGCTGGCTGAGGGGCCGGTCATGGCGATTGCCCACGACGAGGCGTGCCTGCTGGCGATGGATGACTGGAACCGCAACCAGCACGGCAAGTCCGGCCTGTGGCAGCGCGTGCTGGAATCGAACATCGACCGTGCCGAAGCCGAGGCGCGCACGCTCGAATTTCTGGCGCAGTGGGTGCCGACCGGCAAGTCACCAATGTGCGGCAACACGATCTGTCAGGATCGGCGTTTCCTGTATCGCCAGATGCCGATGCTGGAGCGCTATTTCCACTATCGCCACATGGACGTGTCCACGCTGAAGGAGCTGGCGCGACGCTGGGCGCCGGAGATCGCCAAGGGCTTTCACAAGACCAGCGCGCACACGGCGTTGAGCGACATCCATGATTCCATCGACGAGCTGGCGTATTACCGTCGTTTCATGGGCGAATTGAGCGGCAGGGCGGGCGGCTGAACATGTTTTCCGATGCATCCATGCGGGTTCTCGATTGCGCTGGCCGGCCGCTGCCGCTGGATCGGCCGCGGGTGGTCGGCATCCTCAATGTCACGCCCGATTCGTTTTCCGATGGCGGTGAGCATGCTTCGTCCGAGATGGCCGTGGCGCATGGTTTGCGCATGGTGGAAGACGGTGCCGACATGCTCGATGTCGGTGGCGAGTCGACGCGTCCGGGGGCCGATGAGGTGTCGGTCGATGAGGAATTGCGGCGTGTGCTGCCGGTGGTCGAACGTTTGGCGGCCAAGGTGGATGTGCCGATTGCCGTGGACACATCCAAGCCCGAGGTGATGCGCGCGGCCGTGGCCGCGGGTGCCGGCATGATCAACGACGTGTACGCCTTGCGCCGCGAGGGTGCGCTAGATGTGGCAGCCGAACTGGGTGTGCCGGTGTGCTTGATGCACATGCAGGGTGAGCCGCGCGACATGCAGGTCACGCCGCATTACGACGACGTGGTGGGCGAAGTGCATCGCTTTCTGGCCGATCGCGTGCTGGCTTGCGGCATGGCCGGCATCGATCCGGGCCGAATCATGGTCGATCCGGGATTCGGTTTCGGCAAGAATCTCCAGCACAATCTCGCCTTGTTGAGCGGGCTGGAACGGTTTCGTGACCTGGCCGCAGGCATTTACGTCGGTTTGTCGCGCAAGTCGATGATTGGCGCAATCACCGGGCGCGCCATTCCCGGCAACCGCTTGGCCGGGTCCGTGACGGCGGCAGTCCTGGCCGTGCAGCGTGGTGCGATTTGCGTGCGCACCCATGACGTGGCGGCCACGTGCGATGCCCTGGCCGTGTGGCAGGCAGTTCATGCGAGTGAACCCGTGGTGCGGACGGTCGCGCCAGCCGGGCCGATCTGGCCGGATGATGATTGAGAGGAATGGTTTGTGGGCAAAAAATACTTTGGCACCGATGGCATTCGTGGCGAGGTCGGCAACTGGCCGATCACCGCCGAGTTCATGCTCAAGCTGGGCCGCGCCGCCGGTGTGGTGCTGGCTGGCAGCGACGGTCCGGCGACGGTGCTGATCGGCAAGGACACGCGCGTGTCCGGTTACATGTTCGAATCGGCGCTGGAAGCCGGCCTGGTCGCTGCCGGTGCCAACGTGCTGCTGGTCGGACCGATCCCTACGCCTGGTGTGGCCATGTTGACGCGCAGCCTGCGTGCCGCTGCCGGCATCGTCATCAGCGCCTCGCACAATCCGCACCACGACAACGGCATCAAGTTCTTTTCCGCTGATGGCGAGAAGCTGGATGATGATGTGGAGGCGGCCATTGAGCGCGAAGTGGACGCCGAATTTGTCACCGTGCCGTCGCGACAGCTGGGCAAGGCGCGGCGCGTGGCTGATGCCAACACGCGCTACGTGGAGTTCTGCAAATCCACCGTGCCCGAAGATTTCAGCCTGCGCGGACTGAAGCTGGTGCTCGACTGTGCCCATGGGGCCACCTATCAGGTCGCACCGGCCGTGTTCAGCGAGCTGGGCGCGAGCGTGACCACGCTGGGCACGGCGCCGGATGGTTTCAACATCAACGACGGCGTGGGCTCGATGCATCCCGAGGCCTTGCAGCGGGTCGTGGTCGAGCAGGGCGCTGATGCCGGCATTTGTTTCGACGGCGATGGCGATCGCGTGATGATGGTGGATGCCAAGGGCCGCCTCGCCGATGGCGATGACTTGCTGTACATCTTGGCACGTGGCTGGCAGGCGCATGGCGGATTGCACGGCCCGGTGGTGGGCACCTTGATGAGCAACTACGGACTGGAGCAAGCACTGGCGGCACTCGACATTCCGTTGCTGCGCGCCAACGTGGGCGATCGCTACGTGTTGTGCGAGTTGAAAACCCATGCGGGCGTGTTGGGCGGCGAAACTTCCGGACACATCTTGTGCCTGGATCGCGCCACCACCGGCGATGGCATCGTCAGCGCCCTGGCGGTGTTGGAGCAGCTGGTCGGGCGCGGCGAAAGCGTGGCCGAGGCCCTGTCCGGTCTGGTCAAGCTGCCGCAGACCACCGTCAACGTGCGTGCCGCCGGCGGCGCAGCGCTGGTGGCCAGCGAGCCGGTGCAGGCGGCGCTGGCCAAGGCGCAGCAGCAACTGGCGGGACGCGGCCGGGTGGTATTGCGTCCTTCGGGCACCGAACCGGTGGTGCGGGTCACGGTGGAAGCCGAGGATGCCGACGAGGTGCACGCCGTGGTGCAAGCGCTGGCGAACGTCGTAGAATCAGGCCACTCACGCTCGTGAGCCTGACGGGGGACAAGCCCCCACCCAGGACGCCAGGGAACGGCCCGACGTGTACCGCCAACGCGGTACGGCTGCGTACTGCGACGTCAACCTGGAGAGCCTCATGCAACACGTTCCCACCCTCGACATGCGCCGCTTCGATGCCGATCGCACGGCCTTCGTGGCCGAGCTCGGCGCCGCCTACCGGCAATTCGGTTTTTGCTGCATCAGCCATCACGGCGTGCCGCGCGAATTGGTTGATCGCGCCTACGATGCGTTCCGACGCTTCTTCGCGCTGCCAGTCGAAACCAAGCAGAAGTATCACTTGGCCGGCACGGGCGGTGCGCGTGGCTACACGCCGTTCAAGGTCGAGACGGCCAAGGACAGCCAGTATCCGGACCTCAAGGAGTTCTGGCACATAGGGCGCGAGCTGTCGGCCGGTTCGAAATACGCTGCCGACATGGCGCCCAACATCTGGCCTGCCGAGGTGGCGGATTTCAAGGAGCGTGGACTGGATTTGTACAACGCGCTGGATGCCCTTGGCAGCCGCCTGCTGCGTGCATTGGCCCTGCACATCGGTTTGCCGGAAGACTATTTTGCCGACAAGACCGACAGCGGCAATTCCATCCTGCGGCCCATCCACTATCCGCCTATCGAGCATGGTGACGTGCCCAATGTGCGCGCCGGTGCGCATGAGGACATCAATTTCATCACCTTGCTGGTGGGCGCCAGCCAGGCGGGTCTTGAGGTCAAGACGAATGAGGGCGCGTGGTTGCCCATCACCACCGAAGGCGACGCCATCGTGGTCAATATCGGCGACATGCTGCAGCGCCTGACCAACCGCGTGTATCCGTCGACCACGCACCGCGTCGTCAATCCGCCGGGTGAGGCGGCGCGCAAGGCACGCTATTCCGTGCCGTTCTTCCTGCACCCCAATCCGGATGTGGTGCTCGATCCGTTGCCGCAATGCGTGACGCCCGACAATCCGCTGCACTATGAGGGCACGTTGACGGCGCACGAATACCTGCAGCAGCGGTTGCGCGAGATTCGTCTGATCTGACCAATGGCGCGGGCCGGCCCTGTCTGGGCCTGGTGGCGGGGGTGCAATCGGCGGCCGCGGCCGTTATCCTTTGCGCCCCTTGTCGGTCCACGGGCCAAGGACATGCGCAGAAAACTGGTCGCCGGAAACTGGAAGATGTACGGCACGCGTGCCATGGCCACGGGGCTGGTCGATGCCATCGCGCGCGACTTGCCCGAGCAGGTTGACGTGGCCGTGTTTCCCCCCATGCCGTATGTGGCCGAACTGGCGTCGCGGCATGCCGAGCTGGCCGTGGGTGCGCAGGATGTCAGTGAACACGCCGAGCCGGGCGCCTTCACGGGCGAGGTGTCGGCGTCCATGCTGGCCGATGCAGGTTGTCGCTGGGCGCTGACGGGACATTCCGAACGGCGTCGTTACCACGGCGAAAGCAATGCGTGCGTCGCGGCCAAGTTTGCTGCGGCGCTGGCAGCCGGATTGACACCGATCCTGTGCGTGGGCGAGACACTGGCCGAGCGCGAAGCAGGCCGGACCGAGGCGGTGATTGCCACCCAACTGGATGCCGTGCTTGCGGTATGTGGTGTTGCCTGCTTCGAACGCGCGGTGATCGGATACGAGCCGGCATGGGCCATCGGCACGGGTCACAACGCCACGCCGGAGCAGGCACAGCAAGTTCATGCATTCATCCGTAGCCATTTGGTGGAACAGGATGATAAAATCCCGCTGATGACCCGCATTGTTTATGGCGGCAGCGTCAAGCCGGCCAATGCGGCCGAGTTGTTCGCGCAGCCGGATGTGGATGGGGGTTTGATCGGCGGCGCCTCGCTGGTGGCCGCCGATTTCCTGGCCATTTGTGCTGCGGCACAATCGTGATGTGACGCAGCGGATTCGTTTATGTTCATTATTTTCAGTGTCTTCTACATCCTGGTCGCCGCGGCAATGACCGTGCTGATCCTGATGCAGCGTGGCGAAGGTGCCAATGCAGGCGCCAGCTTCGGCGGCGGCTCGTCGGGCACGGTGTTCGGTGCGCGCGGCTCGGCCAGCTTCATGAGCCGGGCCACGGCCGTGCTGTTTGCCATCTTCATCATCATGAGCCTGGGCATGGCGATCTATCTCACGCACAGCCATGTGCCGAATCCCGCCAACAATCTTGGCGTGATGTCGGGTGTGGGCACCAGCAGCCAGCCCGTGACACCAAAGAAAGCAAGTGCACCGGCCAAGCAGGCGCCTGCCTCGGCCGTACCCCAGGCAGCACAGCCTGCAGCCGCGACGAAACCGGCCATCAAGCCGGCCAGTGCCAGGGCCGGCAGCGATGTGCCGACCGCGACCGTGCCGGACAGGGACGCCGCCAAAACGGGAACGGCCACAACCGGGCACGGATCGTCCGGATCAAGCAGTAAAACCCAGCATTAGATTGTCTTTGCCCAGGTGGCGGAATTGGTAGACGCACTACCTTGAGGTGGTAGCAACCATCGGTTGTGGGGGTTCGAGTCCCCCCTTGGGCACCATATACAGGCCAGTCCGGCCAGTCGGCATCGTTGACCGGATGTGACCGCTGATGCGCGACAGCGCGGAGGTTTGCCAAACGTGTTAGCTCAATACTGGCCCATTCTCCTGTTCATCGCGGTCGCCATTGGCATCGGCGTGGCGCTTCTGACGGTCGGCTTGCTGTTTGCGCCCAAGCGTCCGGAAGCGGAAAAACTGTCGCCGTACGAGTGCGGTTTCGAGCCGTTCGAAGATGCTCGTCAGCGCTTCGACGTGCGTTACTACCTCATCGCCATCGTGTTCATCCTGTTTGATCTGGAAGTGGCTTTCCTGTTCCCGTGGGCAGTGGTGTTCGACAAGATTGGCCTGGTTGCCCTGGTCGAGATGGTGCTGTTCCTGGCATTGCTCGTCGTTGGCTTTGCCTACATCTGGAAGAAGGGAGCGCTCGAATGGGAGTGATTTCCGCGATTGACCGGGTAATGCACAACCCGGAGCCGTTGAACCTGGTCGACGACATCCTGCGTCCGGCCGCGGACAACCCCGTGATGCAGCGCGGCTTTGCCACAACCAGCATCGATGCCTTGCTCAATTGGGCGCGCACCGGTTCGATGTGGCCGATGACGTTCGGTCTGGCCTGTTGCGCTGTGGAAATGATGCATGCCGGCGCAGCGCGGCTGGACCTTGACCGTTACGGCGTGGTGTTTCGTCCCAGCCCGCGTCAGTCCGACGTGATGATCGTGGCCGGCACCCTGGTCAACAAGATGGCTCCGGCCTTGCGCAAGGTCTACGACCAGATGCCCGAGCCCAAGTGGGTCATTTCGATGGGCAGCTGCGCCAACGGCGGCGGCTATTACCACTATTCGTATTCCGTGGTGCGTGGTTGCGACCGCATCGTGCCGGTGGACATCTACGTGCCGGGCTGCCCGCCTACGGCCGAAGCATTGATCCACGGCATTCTGCAATTGCAGAAGAAGATTCGTCGCACCAGCACCATCGCCCGCTCCTGAAGGCGCCGTCATGACCGACCTGCAATCGTCCTCGCTGGCCGAGCGCCTTGCCGCGCGATTCGGCGATACGCTGAAAATCAGCACCGCCCGCAATGAAACCACCGCCGAACTGGCTGCCGCCGACCTGCTTGCGGTGGCCTCCGCGCTGCATGACGAACCCGGCTTCAGCTTCGGCGAGCTGGTGGATCTGTGCGGCGTCGACTACCTCGGCTACGGCCAGACCGAATGGGATACCCAGACCGTTACCGGTACGGGTTTCTCGCGCGGCGTGGAAGGCGAGGCCATGGGGCGCTTCCAGTGGAGCGATCGCCCGCGCAATGTCGACCAGCCGCGCCGTTTCGCCTCGGTGATCCACCTGCTTTCCGTCGAGCACAACCAGCGCCTGCGCCTGCGTGTGTTTTGCGAAGACGATTCGCTGCCGATGCTGCCGTCGGTGAGCGGCATCTGGCCGGGCGTCAACTGGTTCGAGCGCGAGGCGTTCGACCTGTACGGCATCATCTACGACGGTCATCCGGACTTGCGCCGCATCCTTACCGATTATGGTTTCGTCGGCCATCCGTTCCGCAAGGACTTCCCGTTGATCGGCAATGTCGAAGTGCGCTACGACCCCGATCAGAAGCGCGTGATCTACGAACCGGTGACCTCGGTGGAACCGCGCGTGCTGGTGCCGCGCACGATCCGCGATGACGCCGACCTCTTGCAGGCCAAGGCCGAAGCCGCCGACCACTGGCGGGAGAAT
>DASVGO010000036.1:0-7386 GCA_036379495.1 Rhodanobacteraceae bacterium
CGCCACCAGAAAGCCCAGCACGATCGGCAGCAGCAGCGCATTCATCACCTCCACGCCGACCGACAATTCGACCAGATTGGGCACCAGACCGACCACCAGCGCGCCGGCCACGATGCCGACCGTGAACACCAGGTAGAACCACGGCGCCTCGCGCGGATGGCGTTCCAGCGAGTGCTTGTAACCGGTCACTTCGCCCAGCCCCCATGCGGCGGCCAGCGCCACCACGATGGCCGCGACCAGCGCCGCGCCGAGGATGCCCAGGCCCAGCAACGTGCGCCCGGTGGTGGCGCCGAAGAACGGTGTCAGGGCATCCGCGAGTTGGCCCACCTCGGTCAACGACGGATCCAGATGGCTGGCCCACAGCGTTGCCGCCGTGGCCACCAGGATGGCGGCCATGATGACTTGCGTCAGCACCGCGCCGATGGCGGTATCCCAGCGCGCTGCCGCCAGTTGGCGGCGCACGAGTTTTTTGTCGGCCACGGCTGACTGTTGATAAAACACCATCCACGGCATGATCACCGCGCCGATGTTGGCGGCCACCAAGTACCACAGGTCGGCATGCTGCCATTGCGGATGAGTCATGCTGGCCCAGGCCACGCCGGCGTCGATCGGCGCGCGCAGGGCCACCCACACGAACACCAGCTCGAACAAACCCAGAAGAATGGCGATGCGCTCCACGCGCCGATAACTGCCGGTCCACACCACGGTCAACAGGAACAGCGCGGCCAGCGTCAGGCTGACGGCGCGTGGCACGCCGAACAATTCGCCAATGCCGGCCACGCCGGAAAACTCGGTCAGCAGCGCGCCCAGCGCGGCCACCAGCAGGCTCGACACGGAGACCCACGCCCAGAACGGGCCGAAGGTCTCGCGGATCAGTTCGCCATGGCCGCGGCCGGTGAAGATGCCTAGCCGCACCGTCAGCTCCTGCACCACGTACAGGATCGGGATCAGGGCCAGCTGCAGCAACAACAGTTGATAGCCCCAATGCGCGCCGCTTTGCGCGGCCGTCAGCACGCTGCCGACGTCGGTGTCGGCCAGCATCACCACCAGCCCCGGGCCGAGGGTGGCGAGGAAGATTTTCCAGCCCGGCCGATGCGCCGATGCGGGGCGGGACAACAACGTGCGGCGGGCGTCCATGGGCTTCGAGTATATGACAAATGAGAAGCATTATCATGTATGAGACATGAAAAACCGCGCCCTGATCCAGATCAAGGCGCGGCCAAAGGCGTCGCAGGTTCAACGCAAGGATGGCTTGAGCATGTCCTCGACGGCCTTGAAACTGCCGTCGTTGGGCTGCGCCTGGATGCCCAGCAGATGCGTCATCAGCGGGTACACGTCCACGTTCGGAAACTCCGGCACCACCAACCCCTTGCGGAAGGCCGGCCCGTGCGCGATGAACAGCGCGCGCATCAGCGGGTTGGCATTGTCGTAACCGTGGCTGCCCAGGCTCATCGGATACTTGCGATGGGCAAGATAGCTCGACGAGGTGATCTGCCAGCCCACGTCGGCCAGACAATCGATGGCCGGAACGCGCGGGTTGGAGCCGTAGTGGAAGCGCTTGGGAATGGCATGCTTGCGCCAGCAAGTCATGTGTGGATGCGGCGCCAGCAGCTTGGCATCGACGGCTTTGGCGTAGCTCGGCTTGGGATCGAACCCGGCCAACTCGCCCATCGCCACCACGCGCACGTGGGCCAGGTCGATCAGCTTGTCCATCAGGATGTACTGGCCTTTCGGCGACGACGCCATGCCATGGTCGGACACGACGATGATGTTCATGTGTTCGAACAGGTGCCGCGCTTTCAGGCCCTTGACCAGTCGCGCGATGGCGTTGTCGACATGCTTGATGGCGTGGTCGACCTGCGGCGTGTCGGGGCCGTAGCGATGCCCGGCGTGGTCGACGGCATCGAAATACAGCGTGAGAAATTGCGGACGCTGCGCGGCCGGCAGCGACAACCATTGCAGCACCTGATCGACGCGCTGGTCGGCATCCACGTGGTCATCGAACGGGCGCCAGTAAGTGGGCCGGTAACCGCGGATCTTGGCGCCGGAACCGGGCCAGAACATGGTCGCGGTTTTCAGCCCGGCCTTGTCGGCAGTCACCCAGATCGGCGCGGCTTCGTCCCACCACAGCCCGTTTTGCACGGCCTTGCGATTGCCCAGCGAGAACTTGCCGAGCTTGGCGTCGTACATGGTGTTGTTGACGATGCCGGTGTGGTTTGGATACCGCCCGGTGACCAGCGTGTAATGGTTGGGAAAGGTCAGCGACGGAAACGACGGCTCCATCGCCTTGGCATGCACGCCGGTTTTGGCCAGCATGGCCAGCGTGGGCGAATAGCCGCGATTGATGTAATCGGCGCGGTAGGCGTCGATGGAAATCAGCAACAACGGCGGGCGGTTGCCGGTTTGCGCCGGCGTCGGCGTGGCGGCGCTGGCGCTGCCGGCGGCCAGCAGCAACGCCAGTGGCATGGCGAGACGGTAAACCAAACGGTTCATGAAAGCGTTCCTCAATATACGATCCGCTTATGATGGACCATCATGATGACAACGACACACATTGAATTTGACCTGCGGCCAAGCGCCGCCCGTCGAGTCGGCGCGATGTTGGCTCTGGCCTTGTCGGTCGCCTTGCTGCTGGTCGCCAAACCGGCATCGGCGCAGACGTACGGGCAAACCACCGCCCAGCAGGCGCAGCAACAAAAACAACAGCAACAGCGCGAGGAGCAGCAGCGCCAGCTGCAGCAGCGCATCAGCCAGACCGCCAGCCAGGCCTTCAAGAACCAGCCGCAAGTGCAGCAGCAGATGCAGCACACCCAGCAGGTGCAACAGCGGCAGGCCGACGCCAACGATACGGCCGCCAGTCAACAGGACTCGCCGGCGGTGCAGCAGCAATTGCAGGCCAGCCAGGCGCGACAACAGGTGCAGCGGCGTATCCAGCGCACGGCCGAGCGAGCCTTCCAGAGCAGCCCGCCAACGCAGCAAGCTGTGCCATCCAACCGTGATGCCGATCAGACCACCCCTCGCAACAGCGATGATCACACATCGTCATCGTCCACGCAGTCACAGACGCAGTCGCAGCCGGCCTCGGCCAGCAGCTCGGGTTGACGCGGCACACATGGCCATGGCCCGCCAGTCGCGTGTTTGCGGCTTGAGGCGAGCCGGCCGAGCGCTGCGATTGCATGCGGACGGGCGCGATGTCGTCACGTGGGCGAGTCGGCATCCGACACATTCGACATGGCATTCGTGCTTTTGCGGCCGATCCATGTCAAACCCAGCAACCCCAGCAGCGCGGCCACATCCAGCCAGCCGAACCAGTTGCCCCAGCGCGCATACAACGTGTGCGTGTGACGCAGATACAAGGTTCCGAGCAACTGCGCATCACGCCGCGAACTGTTGGCTTCAGCCAGTACACGGCCACGGTCATCGCTGAGCGTGAGGCGGCCGTTGCGGGCGGCGCGGGCGATGGCAAAGCCGCTTTCCACGCCGCGCATGATCGCCATGCGACTGTGCAACCAGCCATCGATGTTGAAATCCCACGCCGGTACCAGCAGCAATTGTGCGTCGCGCGCGGCGTAGCTGCGACCCATGGCCGGGAAATCCATGTCCTTGCAGATGGCCATGCCGATGCGCCGCGTGCCGGGCAGCATGGTGTGATCGTGGCCGGGTTCGAAGCGGGGCATGAGGAATGGCAGCAAGTGGTTTTTGACGTAGACAATCGGCTTTGCTGGCACGGGCGTGAAGGTCAAGGTGTCGTTGCGCTCGCGTTGATTCGCCGGTTGGTAGTCAACGCCCGTCGTCACCGTGACGCCGGTTTTCCGTGCCAATTCGGCAAATGCCGGAATATCGGGTTCGGGTGTCGACCAGACCTTTTCCGGCAGCACCACGGTTTGGGCGCCGCGCGCGGAAAGTGCGCCAATGGCCTCGACGTAGCGCTGTTGCAATTGCTTGCCTTGCGCCGAGTTCAGCGGGGCCGGGGCCGGACCCTGCAGCGAGATCAAGCCGATCTGCATCGGCGCCCCACTTTTGACTGGCGCCGCGTGAAGGCGCCAGACGCCGTAAATCAACGCCAGTGCAATCAGGCCGCCGCCGATCCCGAGCACCCGCAGCCGTGCCATGCGCGAGGCGGCGTGGTTGCACAGCGTTGCGGCAAAGGCCGGGCCCAGCATCACCAGAAAACTGACGCCAGCCACGCCGGTAAGCGCGGCGATCTGGATGATCGGCAACGCGTCCATCTGCGTGTAGCCGATGTCGCCCCAGGTGCCGTTGATGCTGGTCAGGCCGTTGATGAAATACGCCGCCACAATCAATACCGGGAAGGCGAATGCCGCTGCCAGATATTGCCTTTGCATGGTGAGTCGCCGGAACAGCAGTACCGCCAGCGCAAGGATCAGCGCCGGCATGGCGATCATGGGCAGCACGATCGAAACCGGCAATCCGATGCGTGTGTACTGCCAATACGGAAGGTCGCCGATCGCGATCGCGACGAACGCGGCCAGCGTAGCCCAACGTGCACGCACGCGCGTCGCCAGCCACAGCAACGGCAACGGCGCCAGCCAGGTCAGCCACCAGATCGGATCAAGTTGGGCACCGAACCACCAGCCGGCGGCGGACAACGCCGTCGCCAGCAGCGCGAACAGCAACATGGCACGGCTACTTTTTGAGGCCATCGAACATTCTCCACGTGGATTCGAGGTAGAACTGGCGGAACTGCTTTTCGTCGAAGCTGAAACGGCCGCCGCGATACAGCGCGATCAGTCCGTGCGCGTGCGCGGTGATGGTCATGCACACGTCGTAGGGGTCGCTTTTTTTCAGCACGCCTTGGCGCATGCCTTCGGCGACGACATCGACGATGACGTTGAAGGATGGCGACTTGCGTGCGCGGAAGTCCTCCGGGAAACGACGGGCATCGTCGCGCTGGTTTGAAAAGGCATGGTCAAACAGGTGCGGGTGTTCGAGTGCGTAGTTGAAATACGGCCACGTCAAGGCCACCAGTTGTGCCGTGATGTCGGGCTGCTCCGTGCACGCCAGCATGTTGCTGGCCACCGTCTGGAAGTTGTCGTCGGAAATTTTCTTCAGCAGCGCTTCGCGGTTGGGGAAGTGCCGGTAGATCGCCATCGGCGTGATGCCGACGACTTCGGCCACGCGGCGCATCGTTACCGCGCTTGCCCCTTCGCGATCGAACAGGCGATACGCGGCCTTGAGAATTTTTTCGGCGGTGGTCGGCTTTTTCATGTATACAGTGTATACATCAATGCGTCGGGCATGCCATATGCCTTTCGGCACACCGCCAACGAGCATGCCGCTTGGGTCATAATCGGGGCTTTGATCCACGCGAGGACAACCCATGGCCAGCTTCACGCGCAAAGACACCAGTCGCGTCATTCATCCGCCCACAGGCACGCAGTTGTCGTGCAAAAGCTGGCTGACCGAAGCGCCGTACCGCATGATCCAGCACAATCTCGATCCCGATGTGGCCGAGAATCCGTCGGAGCTGGTGGTCTATGGCGGCATCGGTCGTGCCGCGCGCAACTGGGAATGCTTCGATGCGATCCTCAAGGCGCTGCGTGAATTGAACGACGACGAGACCTTGCTGGTGCAGTCGGGCAAGCCGGTCGGCGTGTTCAGAACGACGGTTGATGCGCCGCGTGTGCTGATCGCCAACTCCAACCTCGTGCCGCACTGGGCGAACTGGGAGCATTTCAACGAGCTCGACCAGAAGGGCCTGATGATGTTCGGGCAGATGACGGCAGGCAGCTGGATCTACATCGGCAGCCAAGGCATCATCCAGGGCACCTACGAAACCTTCGTCGAGATGGGGCGGCAAAGTTACGGCGGCAACCTCAAGGGTCGTTGGATTCTGACTGCGGGTTTGGGCGGCATGGGCGCCGCGCAACCACTGGCCGCGACCATGGCCGGCGCGTGCATGTTGGCGATCGAATGCCAGCAGTCGCGTATCGATTTCCGTCTGCGTACCGGCTATGTCGACGAGCAGGCCGACAACCTCGATGATGCCTTGGCGCGCATCGAAAAGTATTGCGCTGCCGGCGAAGCCAAATCGGTCGCGCTGTTGGGCAATGCCGCCGACATCTTGCCTGAACTCATCAAGCGTGGCGTCAAGCCCGACGCCGTCACCGACCAGACCTCCGCGCACGATCCGGTCAATGGTTATCTGCCGCAGGGCTGGACGGTCGATGAATGGTTCGAGCGCCGCCAGCGTGATCCGGAAGGCACGCGCGACGCCGCCAAGGCGTCGATGAAGGTGCACGTGGATGCCATGCTGGCCTTCCACGCGCAAGGCATCCCGACCTTCGACTATGGCAACAACATCCGCCAGATGGCGTTCGATGTCGGCTGCAAAAACGCTTTTGACTTCCCCGGCTTCGTGCCGGCCTACGTGCGCCCGTTGTTCTGTCGCGGCATCGGCCCATTCCGCTGGGTGGCCTTGTCGGGCGACCCGGAAGACATCCGCAAGACCGATGCCAAGGTCAAGGAATTGATTCCGGATGATGCGCACCTGCACAACTGGCTGGACATGGCCGAGCAGCGCATTCATTTTCAGGGGTTGCCGTCACGCATCTGTTGGGTCGGCCTCGGGCAGCGCCACAAACTGGGCCTCGCGTTCAACGAAATGGTGCGCAACGGTGAGTTGAAAGCGCCGGTGTGCATTGGTCGCGATCACCTGGATTCGGGTTCCGTGGCCAGCCCCAATCGTGAAACCGAAGCCATGCGTGATGGCTCCGATGCGGTGTCCGATTGGCCGATCCTGAACGCGTTGTTGAACACTGCCAGCGGCGCCACCTGGGTCAGCTTCCACCACGGCGGCGGCGTCGGCATGGGCTACAGCCAGCACGCCGGCCTGGTCATCGTGTGCGACGGTAGCGAGGCGGCCGACAAGCGCATCGGCCGCGTGCTGTGGAACGATCCCGGCACCGGCGTCATGCGGCACGCCGATGC
Organism: Rhodanobacteraceae bacterium; assembly: GCA_036379495.1. Taxonomy (GTDB): domain Bacteria; phylum Pseudomonadota; class Gammaproteobacteria; order Xanthomonadales; family Rhodanobacteraceae; genus Oleiagrimonas. The sequence continues at coordinate 6,952 of DASVGO010000036.1, forward strand.
GGGTTACGAAGAGGCCATCGCCTGTGCGAAGGAGCAGGGGTTGAAGTTGCCCATGCTTTGAAGCGCGGCGTGCCGCCATTGTCGATAGTGTTTCTGATTCACCCAAGGAGAGAACCGTGCCAAATTCCGATTCCGGATTGTTGAAACCCCTGTTGCGTCATGGTGCATGGATCATCGTTTTGGTGATCGTCATCGTGATCTTGCTGTTCGACAGTTTTGTCACGGTCGGGCCGGGCAAACGCGGCGTGCTGATGACCTTTGGTTCGGTGCATCAAGGCGTGTTGGCGCCGGGGTTGCACTTCAAGCTGCCATTCATGCAGACGGTTCGCGAGATGGATGTGCAGATCCAGAAATCGAGCGAACGGCAGATGGCCGCTTCCAAGGACTTGCAGGACGTGACTACCACGGTGGCGGTGAATTGGTCGATTGACCCAT
>DASVGO010000037.1:0-17019 GCA_036379495.1 Rhodanobacteraceae bacterium
CGCCAAACTCTTCATGAGCATTCACGACGCCACCGTGATCATGCTCAACGTACCCACGATTCAGGGCCTGGGCCAGTTCGGCGGTTTCGACATGTACCTGCAGGATCGCGCCGGCAAGGGCTTTGCGGCCCTGAGCAAGGCTGAGCACACGCTGCTGGCCAAGGCCAGCAAGAATCCGATGCTGTTCCGTGTCCGCGAAAACGGTTTGCCGCCCTCGCCGCAGCTGAAGCTGGACGTGAATCGTACCAAGGCCGCATCCATGGGGCTTTCGGTCAGCGATGTGTACAACGCCATCCAGCTGATGCTTGCGCCTGTCTATGTCAACGATTTCAACTCGGAAGGCCGCGTCAAGCGCGTCATCATGCAGGCGGCGGCACCGTACCGCATGGGACCCAAGGATCTGTCGCACTTCTGGACACCCAGCAGTCTTGCTCACAGCAGCAGCACGGGTGACAACATGATCCCGTTGTCCAACGTGGTCACGACGCAGTGGCAGTCCGAGCCTCCGACACGGACTCGCTATGACGGGTTCTCGTCGGTTGAGATTGTCGGTTCGGCAGCCCCCGGCTACAGCTCCGGTCAAGCCATGGCGGCCATGCAGCAGATCGTCAACAAGGATCTGCCGCCCGGCTTTGGCATCAGCTGGACCGGCCAGTCCTATCAGGAAGTCATCTCGGGAAACAAGGCACCGCTGCTGTTCGGTCTGTCGCTGATCGTGGCCTTCCTGGCCTTGGCCGCACTTTACGAGAGTTGGTCGATTCCGATCTCGGTGTTGCTGATCGTGCCGTTGGGCGTGTTGGGTGCGGTGCTGTTCTCGATGATGCGCGGTCTGACCAACGACGTGTATTTCAAGATCGGCTTGATCACGATCATCGGCCTGGCCGCCAAGAACGCCATCCTGATCATCGAATACGCGGTCTCCGAACAAAAGGCCGGACGTTCGCTGCGTGATGCCGTGGTCGAAGCCGCACGCCTGCGTTTCCGCCCGATCCTGATGACCTCGCTGGCCTTCATCCTCGGCGTGCTGCCGCTGGCCGTGTCCACCGGTGCCGGCGCCAATGCGCGCCACGCCATCGGTACCGGCGTGATCGGTGGCATGGTGTTCGCCACCTTCCTTGGCGTGTTGCTGGTGCCGGTGTTCTACGTCACCGTGCGGCGTTTGCTTGGTGACAAGCTGGACAGCCACGCCGGCGACATCGCCGAGCATCCCTTCGAAACCGAAGGTGACAGTGCAAGCCCGCTGGGCGGTGGTCAGACGCCGAAATAGGGCCGCGACACGTCCCCAAAACACGATGGCGGCCATTGGCCGCCATCGTTGCATCGGTCCATTGGAATTGCTCCGAACAGACCTTGTTCAATCGTGCTCATGCGGCCCATTGGCCGCCATGTGCAGATGCGCCGATTCGCCATCACGGCCGGCGTACAGAAGTGGCGGGTCCGCTGCGTACGCGCCTTTGAGCTTCGGCCCGCGCAGGTGAACCCAAGCCGCCTTCAACGGATGCGCGAAGGAATCCGCAGCGGCCGTCCCCTCGAAACCGCAATGCGCCATGCAGTTGGCACACTTCGGGTTGCGTCCGACACCATAGTGATCCCAATCGGTATGTTCGATGAGATCCCTGAAGGTTGGCACGTAACCCTCGTCGACCAGCAGGTAGCACGGCTTCTGCCAGCCAAACAGGTTGCGGCACGGCATGCTCCAGGCCGAGCACTGATAACCCTGGTTGCCACACACGAAATCGAGAAACAGACTCGATTGCGACAATGGCCAGCGACAACGCTTTTCTTTCCGATACGCAAAGATCTTGCGGAACAGATCCTTGGATTGGCGGCGTCCCATGAACACGTCTTGACGTGGCGCATGCTCGTAGGCAAAGCCAGGCGAAAAGGTGATGCCATCAACCTTGAGTTCATCGGTCGCGAAGTCGAAAAACTCGGTGACCTCGTCGGGATTGGCTGTCGTGAACAGCGTGGTATTCAAATTGACGCGGAATCCGCGCCGCTTGGCCTCGCGAATGGCCGACACCACGGTATCGAACACGCCTTCGCGATCGACGCTTTCGTCATGTCGTTCACGCATGCCATCAAGATGGATGGAAAATGTGAGATGGCTCGATGGCGTGAACAGATCGAGCTTTTTCTCCAGCAGGATGCCGTTGGTGCACAGATAGACATACTTGCCACGGGCAATGAAGCCCTCGACGATCTCCTTGACTTCCTTGTGGACGAGCGGCTCGCCACCGGCCAGTGACACCATCGGCGCACCGCATTCATCGATGGCCTGCATGCACTCCTCCACCGACATGCGCCGCTTGAGGATGTCCGCCTCGTAGTCGATCTTGCCGCAGCCGGGGCAAGCCAGGTTGCATTGAAACAGCGGTTCCAGCATCAGCGTCAGCGGGTAGCGCTTGATGCCCTTGAGCCGCTGTCCGACGATGTAACGTGCAACGCGAAATTGCTGCGCGACAGGGATGCCCATGATGACCTCCTATCAATGCGAGTGTGGGGGTGCGATCCGTCGCCGATTGCTTGTTCCAGCCTATGCCCGCAAACGGCGGGAGTCAAAGAAACGACAACCTTCAGGTACCCGCCTGCGGCAACATGTCATTGAATTGGGTGCGCAGGTGTTGCCATTCCATTTTCAGCCACGGCGTGAAACGTTCCGGGTGATCGGCGATCTCGGCGTCAAGGTCGTCCACCGACACGAAACGCCAAGCCTCGACTTCGGTGGCATTGGCATGTACCGCTGCCGCGGTTTGCCCGATCAGGACGCTGCACAATTCGTGCTCCGCGCCGAGGTCGCCGTAATCGGCCTGATACTCGAACTTGAACAGGTAACGCATGTCGCAACGCATGCCCATTTCCTCTTCGAGACGACGCGAGGTGGCTTCCTGCATGGTTTCACCGCGACGCGGATGACTGCAGCACGTATTGGCCCAATAGCCAGGCCACAGGCGCTTGCCCTTGCTGCGTTGCTGCAACAACAGCTCGCCCCGCGAATTGAACACGAACAGGGAAAACGCGCGGTGCAGGATGCCGTGGCCATCATGGCAGGCACCCTTGTCCTTGTAGCCGATTTCATGATCTTCGGCATTGACCAGGATCAACTCCTCCGTATCGAAGGACACGACGGCATCCTGTTTTTCGAGTGCCTCAGCCAAACTGCACCTCCATCGCCTGATAACCGGCATCATGCATGGCCTTGATGACGCGTTCGGTGCCATCCGGGCACAACGCAATCATCGATCCACCACCACCGCCACCGGTCAGTTTGGCGCCAGTGGCCCCGTTGTCGCGTGCGATCTGCATCAATTCTTCGAGTTCCCAGCTGGACACCTGCAAGGCATTCAACTGGCCCTGGCAGATGTTCATCAACTCGCCCAGCTGAGTGAGATCATGCGCCTTCAATGCATCCAGGGCCTGCAAGGTCAGCGTATCGATTTCATCAAAGATGCGCTCGTACAGCGGTTTGTTGCGCTCCCACGCACGCCGCACGCGCGCCACCATCTTGGCGGTCAGGCTTTCGGTACCGGACAGGCCGATGACCAGCGGCAAAGGTTGGGACAATTCAAGCGTATGCACCTCCGGCGGATTGCCGCTGCGGTACAGCAACGGCTTGCCGTACGTCGCCACGGTGTTGTCGATGCCCGACGGTGTGCCATGTGCAATCTTTTCGCAATCGAACGCCAGCTGGCAGATCTCGGCCTCGCCAAGCAACAGTCCGAAATGCCTGTCCAGTGCACGGATCACGGCCACGGCCAGTGATGCCGAGCCACCCAGACCCATGGCGCGCGGCACATTGGGATTGACGCGCACTTCCATCGCACGATCAGCCAGGTCGAGCTTGCGCAACAGCATGTCCAGCGATTGCAGGAACGAACCAGGGTGGTTGATGTGCTGCTGCAGGCGTTGCTCGACGCCCCAGCGCGGAATCATGAACGTAACGCCTTCGGCCGCATCATCGACACGTGCCCTGATCGCCAGCGGCAACGGCGCGGCGATCGCGTGGCGACCGTGGACCACGGCATGCTCGCCCATCAGGATCACCTTGCCGTGTCCTGCCGACCAGGAAGCTTCGTCCTCGCGCTTGTCCTTGCCGCCGACCAAACGCGGGCGCGACTGACCACTCAATTCGGCAATGATTTCGCGTGCCTTCCAGATCTTGATCTCGCCATCCTCGAGCAAACGCTCGACCACGGTGTCGAAGATTTCCGGCGTGGCCTCCGCCGCCATGGCCACACTGCGGGCGTGCAGCGTCATGTGGCCTTGCTGGATACCGTCGGTGACCAACGCGCGCAGAGCCGAGAAGTTCTGCGCCAACCCCACCGCTCCCATCACCTCGGCCAACTCGCGGCCACTCTTGATGCCGAGCAGATGATGGTTGATGCCGACCGTCGGGTTGGACTGCAGATTGCCGCCAACCGTGCCGACCTTCATCGGCATCTCGATGCTGCCGACCAGATCGCCATTCTCGTTCTTGTACCAGCGCGTCAATGACGTGTAAGCCTTGCCGCGCGCGGCGTAGGCATGCGCGGCGGCTTCCAGCGCACGCCAGTCGTTGCCGGTCGCGAGCGCCACTGCGTCCACGCCGTTCATCACGCCCTTGTTGTGGGTAGCCGCCCGATACGGATCCACGATCGCCAAGTCATTCGCAAGAATGATGCCGTCGCGAACCTCGGCACCATCCCTGCCCTTGCCGGCCAGAAGCTCGATCGGAATCACCGCCTCGGCCCACGCCAAGGCACGATCGGTCAGGTTCGACAGGATGCGCAGGAACACCTTGCCGCCGGTGATCGTCTCGACCAACGGCGCCACGCCTTCGCACATGGTGTTGACGAGGTTGGCGCCCATGGCATCGCAGGTGTTGACCAAAAGATGCAGCACCACCATGTCGCGCTTGCCGTCGGGCGCGGAGTGGATCACGACCTCGACATCCTCGACCCCGCCGCCACGCGCCACCATGTTGGGATGCAGGCTGTTGGCGAGATTGATGATCTCGTCCTTGCGTCGCAACAAGGCGGCCTGCGCCTTGCTTGCATGCGCCACATCCACCACCTGTACTTGGCCGATCAGGATCGGCTTGGTGCTGCGCGTGCGAAAACCGCCGGCCGCGCGTACCAGCTTGGCCGCCGAGCTCAATGCGGCCACGATGGACGGCTCCTCGACCGCCAGCGGTACCACGTAATCCTTGCCGTTGATGAGAAAGTTCAGGCCCAGACCCACCGGCATGCCCAGCACGCCGATGACGTTCTCGATCATCTTGTCGGCCTTGTCCACCGTGAGCTGGTGATGACCGCTGGACAGGGCGCGACAGTCCTCGCGCGACAACAGTCCCCGACCGCTCAGCAAACGCACCCGTTCGGCCACCGACAGTTTGTAGAAGCCGGGCAGACGCGCCGTATGCGACGGCGCGGGCGCGGATTCGCCCTCATTCACGCGCTGGTTGTCCATGATGATCTCCTTCGACGTGGATTGGTGTGCACCGACAAGCCGCGCGCATCCACATCGGTTTCCAGGACATGGAAACCGGCGACGGCAGCCTGTCGGCTGAAATTGATGAGTCGCTCGTCGTCAGTGGCGACGGCCATGCCGATGTCGCCTCCGCCGGCACCACAGGTCTTGTAGACCACGTGACAGGCGCGGGCGATGTCCGCCAGCGCGCGATGTTCGGCGCAAACGATATCGATACCGCTGGCCGCGCCCAGCCTGGCCAAACCATCGGCGTAGGCCGCCATGCCATCCAGCATGGCATCGGCGTCATCCGATTTGATTGCGACAGCCACCGCCGAGGCGCCCACGGCAAGCTCGTTCATGTGGGCAGTGTAGGCCTTCGGATACTGCCGCTGCCAATCGGCCAGATGAGTCAAGGCCTCACCCGTGGATGCCGAACGCCCGGACCAGACGCAGCGGAACCGCAAATTTTGTGGCCATTCGGCTCGCACTGCATCAGGCTGATCATCGCGCAGATGATAGATCACGGTTCCGCCCAGCAAACTGGTCGCGATATCCAGACCGCTGCCGCGCCCACCCTGCATGGTTCGGTGCAGGGCGATCATGGCCGCCGTGTCCGGCAAGTCCTGATCAGTCAGCGCGAATACGGCAGCGCTCAAAGCCACCGTCAACGCGGCACTGGAGCCCAAGCCAAGTTTCGCGCCCGCCGCGGCATCGAAAAACGCAGCCGTGTCGAGCGTGATGTCCAGCGGTGCCGCAAGCACACCGTTGCCGGCCAGGTGCTGCAATACCCGAGTCACCAAGGCCAGTTTGGCCACCCTATCCGGCGCCGCATCCCATGCCATGCGGCCGTCATCAAGATGACCATGCACCGCATCGAGGCCCAGATCCGGTGCATGCACGCAAAACGTCTCGCCACTACCCGGAGCAAGCTCGACATTGGCCCGACGATCCAACGCCAGCACCACGGCCGGCGCACCCTCCAGCACGGCATAGTCGCCCGCCACGACCAGCTTGCCCGGGGCGCTGGCATGGACATGCATCACGCCACCTCGGCCGCCGGAATGCTGCGTGCTCCCTCGCCCAGCGAACTGATCAGCACCGTTTTCACACCCGGTATTTCTCCCAGCGCGGCAGCCACCTTGCCGGCGTCTTCGGGCAGGCAGACCGCCTTGACCTGTGGTCCGGCATCCACGGTGAAAAACGTCCCCAACCCGTCGCACTCGCGCAATTCGCGCACACGCCGCATGCAGGCCAGCGTGGTCGGCAGCCAGTACATCAATGGCGGACGGCTGGACAGCATGACACCGTGCATCTTCAAACAGCTGTGTTCGCTGACCTCGGCCAGCGCCTGGAAATCACGCGCCATGACGGCTGCGCGTGCGAGCGTGATGTCGGCATCAACCGAATCGATCCATGCCGCATGAAACGGCGAAGTGCGCCGCCCGCGCTCCATGCCTTCGCCAGAACTCACCGACTTGGCCTGATGCGTGGCCACGGCCACCACGACCTGCAAGGGCCAGGCATCGGCATCCAGCAAGGGCTCGGCAAATGCATCGCTGCCATCATCCGCCTGGCCGGCATGCATGTGCACGAAGCCACCAAACAGGGAACGCGCTGCCGAGCCTGATCCCTGTCTCGCCGCGATGGAAAGGAACCGACGATCCACCGGCAGACCCAAATCTTCGCTGGCGGCCATCACCAACGCGGCGAACCCCGATGCCGACGAGGCCAAGCCGGCCGCCGTCGGGAAATTGTTGTGCGTCACCACCGATGCGCGGCATGCGATACCAGCCCGGTTGCGCAGCGCGTCAAGACATGCACTGACCCGCATCAAGGCACGCGGATTGTCTGCACCATTGAATTGCAAGGTGTCGTGCTCAAGCGCCGGATCGAAACTGACCTCGGTTCGCGTGTACAAGGATGCCAGTGTGATGGACAGCGAATCAGCCGCAGGCAAATTGAGCTTGGCATCACGTTTGCCCCAGTATTTGACAAGCGCGATATTGGGCTGGGCTTGTGCAACCGCCGTCATCTGGACTCCTTCGCATCCAGCAAGTACTCCGATGCCATTGCCAGCATACGCTGCGCCCGGTGCGGACAGCTGAATGTCTGGTGACCTTGGCCATGGAAAACACTGGACAAAACAAGCAAAAAAACTCGTTTCATTTTACTTCAATTGCCCAACTCGATGTTCACAATCGGCCATTATCGAAAAACCAGCAAATGGCGTCCTCCAGCGCCAGCCGGGCTGGTCGCGGTCGATAATCCAGTTCCTGCGTGGCGCGCTGATGTGAAAAATACATGTGCTTGCGTGCCAGTCTGGCACCTGTCACGGTCACCGACGGCTCGCGCCGACTGACTCGGGCCCATGCCTCGGCCATGTACGCCGACGGCATCACCAGCGCGTGCGGGACGCGCATCCACGGGCGATGCCGTCCGGTGATGGCGGCCACCTCGATCAGGATGTCGCGCAGGCTGAGGTTGTCTCCGCCAAGAATGTAATGTCGGCCATGCGTGCCTTTTTCGTAGGCCAGTCGATGGCCCTCGGCCACGTCATCGACGTGCACGATGTCCAAGCCCGTGTCGACGTACACCGGCATGCGACCACTCGCCGCATCAAGCACCATGCGCCCGGTCGGCGTGGGCTTGATGTCGCGCGGCCCGACCGGTGCGGCTGGATGCACGATCACGACATCCTGTTGCCCTTCGGCTGCCAGTTCGATGACTGCTCGTTCGGCCAGATATTTGGATCGCTTGTAGTGACCGACCATGGCGTCCAGCGAAACCGGCACGTCCTCGTCGGCCGGCGTGCCGTCGGCATGCAACCCGAGCGTGGCCACGCTGCTGGTGTACACCACCCGTTCCACGTCCGTCTGGTGCGCTGCGCGCATCACGTTGCGACTGCCCACGACATTGCTCGCATACATCGCTGCAACCGCGCACGCGTCGGGTGTCCACAACCGGTAATCGGCCGCGACATGGAACACGCCGCGACAACCATGCATGGCTGCGACGAGGGAATCGACATTGCGTACGTCCCCCGTCCGGATGTCGACATCCAGACCAGCCAGATTGTCGCGTTGACTGGTTTCCCGGACCAGGGTGCGCACGCGATAGCCGGCACCCAGCAGGTTGCGCATGACGGCCGAACCGACAAAGCCGGTGGCGCCCGTGACCAGCACAAGATCGTTCATGCCGGGCATGATAACGGCAGTACACTGCCCGCCCGCCGCAAGCCCGCGCAGGCAGCATCGAAATCACGCTGCATGCGACGCAACGACCGCCACATCACCGGCCCGCGCAGCATGGCCCTGGCCACGGCCGGCAGACGTACCCGTCCGTCTTCGCGCAACAATCCCGCCACGTCATCGGGAATTGCGCGGTCGGCCGGATCGCAGACGCTTTTGATGGCGATGAACGGCACGCCTGCCGCACGCGCGACACGCGCCACGGCAGCGCTTTCCATGTCGACCACCAGGCAACCGCTCGCAGCCAACCGGCACTTGTCCTGCACGGAGGTGACCGCTCGAGGGTGGCACCACAACTGTCCCGTCACCATGGACACGCCAGCCCGGGCAAATGTCTGCGCCAGCTGATCGCGCCAGGCTGGATCGCACGTTTCCTCGCTCTCGGCCGACATCACCCGATCAACCAGCACCAAGTCTCCTGGATGCAATGCCGGTGACAGGCCACCGACCACGCCCCAGCTCAACAACGCACCTGCACCTCCGGCAATCAGCCCTTCTGCGGCTTGCGTGGCACGCCATGCACCCATGCCGGCCACGGTCAGCCGGAAATGGCCTGATGACCGTTTGCGCGCCGGCAGGCAGGCCGCCTCCCCGGGCAAAGCCACCACCACGCCCAATTCAGACATCGGCGATGTCGTGGCGATAACGGGCCAGTGCCCAATACGGGAAATAATGGCTGTAGCCGTGATATTTGAGGTAGAACACGCGTGGAAAACCAGGCGCATTGAAACCCGCATCGTGCCACCGCCCATCGTCGGCTTGTGTTCGCAGCAACCACTCGATGCCGCGTGTCACGGCAACACTTGCCGTCTCGCCACTGGCCATCAGACCGAGCAAGGCCCAGGCCGTTTGTGCAGCATTGCCGCGCGTGTCGGCACCGGCCAATCCGGCATCGAAATAACTGTCGTTGGTTTCGCCCCAGCTGCCATCTTCGCGCTGACAATGCTTGAGCCAGGCAATGGCCTTCTGCACCGCCGGATCATCCGCGTCAACACCTGCAGCCTCCATGGCCATCAGCACCGACCAGGTGCCATAGATGTAGTTGGTGCCCCAGCGGCCGAACCAGCATCCGGCATCGGTTTGTTCGGCGCGCAGATAGTCGAGCACACGCCGACGCACCGTCTGGTCCTGCGGTCGATCGAGTTTCGCCAGCAAGGTCAGCACACGCGCACTGACGTCACTGGTCGGCGGATCCAGCAGCGCGCCGTGGTCGGCAAACGGAATCTGGTTGAGCCAGTAATGCGTGTTGTTGGCATCGAAAGCCGCGAAGCCCCCGTTGCGCGATTGCATGCCGACCAGCCAGTCAGCTGCGCGGCGGATGGACTCCCTGCCCCGATCACTGTCGCTCGTCTGCTGCAAGGCCCAGGCCATGACGGCCGTATCGTCGAGATCGGGATAGCAATCGTTGTGGTATTGAAAGGCCCAACCGCCCCCTTGCAGATTTGGATGCGTGACTTTCCAGTCACCATTTTCATCAAGCAGTTGCCGGCAATGCAACCACTCGAAGGCATGGGTCAACGCGCGTTCCTGGTCTGGCGTGAATCGACCTGCGGCATCGGCTTCAATTGCCAGGCAAGCCAAACCCGTGTCCCACACCGGCGACACGCACGGCTGGCAATACACCTCGTCCGCATGCACCACCAGCAGATTGCGCACGGATTGGCGCGCCGTTCGCAGCGGCGCCGACGTGGCCTCGTCATGCCCGAGCAAAACCAGCGCCTCGCAGGCATTGACCATAGCCGGAAATATCGCGCCCAGCCCGTCCTTGCCGTTCAGGCGTTGCAGGATCCATTGCTCGGCGCGCTTCATGGCACGCCGGCGCAACCACCGCGGCGGATGCGTTTCCAGCAGATGGCCAAGCTTGTCCAGCCACAAAAACATGCGCGCCAGCAATGAGGTTGGCGGCGCAAAGTAATGTTGTTCGTCCTCTGCCGGCGTGACGAACAACTCGTGCACGTGTACGTCCAGCGGATTGGCAGCACGCGGCTTGAGGCTGCACAAGACCGCCAACGGCGTCACCACCGTGCGCGACCAGTAGGAAATCTTCAGCAGATGAAAGGGAAACCAGCGCGGCAACAGTACCAGTTCGACGGGCACCACCGGCACACCGCGCCACGGCAGTTCACCAAACAAAGCCAGCGCCATGCGCGTGAACACGTTGGCCCGAGCAGCCCCACCGCGCGCAAGGATGGCCTTGCGCGCCAGCTGCATGTGTGGCGCACCGGGATCATCGCCTATCAGCTTGAGCGCAAAATAGCTTTTGACACTGCAACTGACATCGGTGGCGCCGGCTTCGTACAGTGGCCAACCGCCGTCCTTGCCCTGACGTGCGCGCAGATAGCGGCCGATGCCGGCTTCCATCTCCGGCTCTCGTTCACCGAAGTAGTGCAGCATCATCACGTATTCCGCCGGGATGGTGCAGTCGGCTTCCAGTTCGTAGCACCAGTGGCCGTCATCGTGCTGGGCACGCAGCAAGGCATCTCGGGTCGCATCGAGCACAGACTGCAAGTGCTCCGGGTCAACATGTGGTCGCACTGTCTGGCTGCCGGCGGCCACGGCATTATCCCCGACGATGTCGCGCATCACAGCCTCCTTCGAGTTGTCTAACCTGGCAAACGGACACGCTGTCCGTCGATCATGCCTTGCGCAACTGCTCCGACCAGTCCGCCATCAACGCCTGGATCGGCAAACCACGTCCAAGTCGCCCGAACCAGCGGCGCAACACGCGATCGTAGCTTGCGAACAAGCGCGTCATGATGAGCGTATTGGCAACAACGCGATGCGATACCTTCACTTCGCTGCCGCTTCTGAAATCGGGCCGCTGATAAATGCGCTGCAGCGTCTGCACGGCCAGCGCCAGCGCCAGCAGACAGAACCGGCGAATGCCCGGCTCACTGTCGGGTATCATCAATGCGTATTCGAACCCATTGCGCAGATGCGTGTAGGCGATGCCGATCAGCTTGGCGTACGCCTTGCCAAAACCCGGCTGATAGCGGTCACGACTGACCTGGCCAAGATCGACCCCCATCCGCGCGAACAGGTTTTGCGGCAACCAGCACACGCCACGCTGATGGTCTTCCCAGAAATCCTTGAGAATGTTGACCATCTGCAGGCCTTCACCAAAGGACAGGCCAAGCTGCATCATGCGCTCGCGTTGAGCGTCGATGATCTTCGAGTAATCGCAGAACAGCGCCGTCAACGTTTCGCCGACCACCCCCGCCACGTAGTAGCAGTAACGGTCCAGCGAGGCCTGATTGCTCAGCCCGGCGAGGCTGGCATGGCGCTCGAAACACGGCATGCCATGGCACATCACGGCAAGGCAACGATTCAGTGCCGCACGCTGGTTGGGGTTGAACCCGCGGGTGACGGCGATGACCGCATCCGTGTGGACAATCAAGTCCTTTTCCGCCTCCAGCGCGTCATTGACCAGCAGCGGTGCAAGCTCACGGGCGAACGCTGCGGCATCGCCTCCGGCCGTGACCACGTCGAGAAAAAGATCGTGGAAATGCTGTTTCTGCTCGGGAGAAAGCGCCGACTCGTCTTCGATGGTGTCGGCTATGCGGCACAACAGATAGGCATTGGTGACCACACGCCGCAACGGCTTGGGCAGTTGCGGGATCGTCAGGGCGAAAGTCCTCGAGACCTTCTGCAGGATATCGTCCTGATAATCGTGCTGATACTTCGCAGAAGGAGCAAGGGCAACGGACCTGCGCATGATGTTGCCTCCTCTGTGTGTTTTGTCGCACCGTTGCTACAAGATAACGCTTGCCACCAAAAAACGGTAGCGCAAAACAGGTGATGGAGCTGTACGAACACTGAATGCAGCCACGGTCAGACATGGGCGCTGCGTGCCATCTGCATCCCTCCACGCATCCGATCAAAACGCGCGCCAGTGGACATCCCTTCAGCCACATTGCACCATGGCAACAACATCGCCAGACACAAAGGCCATCCGTGGACAGCATGACCGGTTTCGAGACCCGCGCCCCCGATTACGTCGAGCGCGTCGAGCACGCCCTCGAGGCCCGCCTGCCTGCTGCCGACACTGCGCCGACCACGCTTCACCAGGCGATGCGCTATGCCATCCTCGGCGGCGGCAAACGTATCCGCCCGCTGCTTTGCTACGCCACCGGCGAAGTGCTGGGCATCGACCCGGATGATCTCGATGATGCCGCCTGCGCATTGGAAATGATCCATGGCTTTTCATTGGTGCATGACGACCTTCCAGCCATGGATGACGATGACTTGCGCCGCGGTCAACCAACCGTGCACAAGGCTTTCGGGACGGCCACCGCCATTCTTGCCGGCGATGCCTTGCAGACGCTGGCTTTCAGTGTGCTTGCCGATGGCCGCAATGCATCGGCCTGTCGCATCGGCATGGTGCGCACGCTGGCGCAAGCCACCGGATCGCTGGGCATGACCGGTGGCCAGGTGATGGATCTCGAAGCCGAGGGGCGCACCATCGATCTGGCTGCACTTGAGGAACTTGACCGCCGCAAAACTGGCTGTCTGATCCGCGCCGGTGTCCTGCTGGCCTGCGACGCCCTGCCCGGACTGGATGCCGGCGTGCGCCGCAATCTCGACACGTTTGCCACGCACATGGGACTGGCTTTCCAGATCCGCGACGACCTGCTCGATGTCGAAGGTGATATCGCCACTCTTGGCAAGGCCATCGGTGCCGATGCCGCGCACGGCAAGTCGACCTGGCCCAGCCTGCTCGGTGTCGACGCCGCTCGCGACCGTGCCGACACGGCTTACGCTCATGCACTGCAAGCACTGCACGGCCTTGGCCAGTCCGCCGATCCGCTGCGTTTCATGGCCGAATACATCGTGCAACGCAATTTCTGAGCAAACCTCACGACACGCCACCAACAAGGAATACGCATGGCCCGACGCATCCTGTTCGCAATTCACGACTGGGGCCTGGGGCATGCGTCGCGAAGTCTGTTGCTGATCCGTGCCCTGCTCGAACGGGGTGACGAGGTAGCCATCGTCAGCGCACCCGGCGGCGGTTGGCAACTGTTGCAATCCGAACTCGGTGACGCCTGCCGTTTCATCGAATGCCGCGACATTCCCAAACCCTTCAGTCGCTGGCCGGCGATGTTCTACATCCGCATGAGCCTGGCCACACCTCTGGTGTTGGCTCGCTTCAGGCAGGAACACCGCTTCACCGAAAAGCTCGTGGTCCGTGATCATTACGACTGCGTGGTTTCCGACAGCCGATTCGGCATGTGGTCGCAAGCGGTACCCAGCTACTGCATCCTGCATTCACTGCGCCAGATCATCCCCGGTCGCCCGCGCCAACTGGAACGTCTGGTCGAATTCGGCCAGCGCAATCTGACCCGCGGCTTCACGCGCATCCTGATCCCCGATACCGATGTCGATCGCGGATTGTCGGGCGACCTTGGTCACGACCCCGCCTTGTCGTGGGGTAATGGTCGGCTGCGTTACATCGGTCCGCTGTCGGGCATTCCACATATCGAAGGCGAACGCGACATCGATTGCTTTTTCTCGATTTCGGGCATCGAGCCACAACGCACATTGATGACCAGCAAAGTTCTGGCCGCCCTGCCCAAGTTGGGAGGCCGCATCGTTGTCACCCTCGGTCGCCCGGAGCGCGCCGGCGAGTGTCGTCGGATCGGCAATGCAACGGTCCACGGCTACCTCGACCGCAAAGCCCAGGCCGAAATGCTCAATCGCGCGCGTCTGGTGATGACGCGCTCGGGCTACACCACACTGATGGAGCTGGCCGAGCTCGGTTCCCGCGCGCTGTTCGTGCCGACGCCGGGACAAAGCGAACAGGAATATCTGGCACGATTCCATCACGACAACGGCCACGTGTGGTCAACCACCCAAAGCAAGCTGGACTTGGTGCACGACATCGATCAGGCACATGCACGCCCTGGCTTGCCGCGCATCAGCAGTCGGGATTCGGTCGCCCACTTTCTGGCGGCAATCAATGATTGATGCACGCCTTGCCGGTCACGTCAGGCCCGCCGGGCGGCGTCCGTCGGGCCGAGCTGGACCGATCGCCACAACGCCACGGCCACCACGCCATTGAGCAGCCACATCGAACCGGTCCAGGCCAGACGAAAGCCCAGCATCAATGCCAGACCCTGGGTGTAATCCATGCCGGCCGCATGGGCCGTGCTCATGCCGATCACTTCAACCAGGCCGATTTGTCCGAACACGCCACCACTGACCAGCACGGAAGCCAGCGCAAAGGCATAGATCGTCGTGGCCTCGCGATAGCCAAGCATGTGCAAACCCATGCCGTGGCCCATGACCCAGAACGCCGCGGCCAGTGCGGCGAGGTAGGCCGGCGTGATCAACAGGTTGATGCCGAACACGCGCCATTTGCTCAGACGCTTCAAGCCATCGAGCAGGCCGATGCCCTCGGCCAGTGCCCGATGCACGCGATGATGGCTGATCCGCCCGGCCAGCCGTTCGAGCAGACGAAACCGCCACAGGGCAAACATCACCAGCGCCATCAACACCAGCACGATCACGGCAATGGGCCGTACTGGCGTCCAGCCCGGCACACCGGCAACAGCCAGCCACAGCAGCGCCACCACCACCTCCATCACCAGCATCACCACGGTCGCCGCCGAGCTGCGACCGAAATGCATGCTGCGATTGCCGGCCAGCACCCAATTCTGCGCAAACACCCCCAGCGGAAAGGTCAATGCCAGCTCACCCACCGCAAAGGCCAGCGCAAAACGACGCCATCCCGGATGCGCATCCAGATCATTGAGCAGCAAATGCAATTGCAGGCCCTTGAGCACCAGATAGGCGGCGGCACAACCCAACGCCAGCAACATGTCCGACACCGGCACCTGCTTGACCCGACCCACCACCTGACCCAGGTCACCAAGGCTGAAAGCCACCAGCAGGAGCGCCGCGGCAAGCAGCACCGGCAGCACCACACGCGGATGCAACAGGGCATGCAATACCGGTTTCAAACTCATGCCGACAACGTCCTTGCAAGCCCCGGAGCCAGGTCGGCAAAGGCATTGGCAAGATAACGCACCATGCCCGACGCGTGCAGCCAGCCCGGCGGCGATGACGGGTCCCATCGACGTTGCCATGCTCCCAGTTTGCACGTGACCAGCCGCCGGCGCCGCAGCCAGTCCAGCCGTTGTGCCACCAGTACTTGCGTCGACCCATGTCCGAACACGGGGTCCAGCACGAGTTGTGCGGACTGCACCGCCAACTTTGCCTGTTCCAGCCAGTCCGCAAGTTCACGCGCGGAAAATGGTGCAGCGTGCGTCGACAGAAACTGCGCCAGCAAATGACTGGGCGTGACCACGCGCCCGGCGATCAGCGCTTGCCGCACGTTCCGGGCCAGCTTCCGCGTGTCATGCACATCCAGGTCGCGCAAAGGTTGACCCATGCGTACGATGGAGCGCGTCTTTCCAGGCCCCAGCGGATCGTAGCTGATCGTCATCGGCAACATCGTCAGTGGCTCCCCGGTTGCACGGCCAAGCCGCCATGTGCCGGCCCGTATCCGACCGAAACTGCCATCCATCGAAATGTGCCCCTCTGGCGCAAAATACAGACTGTGTCCTGCATCCAGTCGGCACACCATCTCCTTGAGCTGCGCATCCACCGCAGCACGGAAATCAGGAGCGATCTTGCGCAACGTTGCCAGTGAAAGCCGCCGCAAGCCCCATACCTCCACGCGCAACGCACCCATGCGCCACGGGTTGATGTGATCCACCCGGTTCGGTAGTGTCCCCAGCGTGCTGCGCAACTCGCGCACCCCCCTCGCATTGAACACCTCGGCTGGATCGCATGCCCCCAACCCGATGTGCACGATTTCACGCAAGGCATCATGCCATGTGAATTCGCGCACCCGTCGCATCGGCAAGGTACGCACATTGCCGAACAGCCAGCGCAGTGGAACCAGTCGCAACAAGTGAATCAGCGGCCACGGGCAGGCATACAACAGGTTGGCCATGGCTTCGCGTTGAAACAGGTCCTCGCGCATCGCGAAAAACGGCAAGACCCCGCGCATGTGCACGCCTTCACGACAATACAACAGCGTCCCCAGGATCGGCGCATCCGAATCGCGCAAATGATTGGACACAATCAGCGTACCTGGTGGCAACCGGAACCCCGATGGCAAGTCGTGATCGACGCGGAACATCCGCCCCAGCACGACATCGAAGGCGTACTGCAGCAGCCATGACAGGTGCGGATGCGTGTACCGCTCGGGATCAGGCAGCCAGCGAAACGTCATCGACGAGTCCTTGCACGATCGGGGGTCATCTCTCGGATGCCCCAACGTTGACACAGACGCATCGACTTGACCATGCCT
>DASVGO010000038.1:0-8989 GCA_036379495.1 Rhodanobacteraceae bacterium
GGTGTGGCCGATCGACAAATTGCCGATCTCGGGCAGCGTGTGGCCATCCACGAACACATGCCGCGCCGAACGGTTCAGACGCTGGCCGTGGCAGTCGGGGCAAGGCTTGTCGGCGATGTACTTGGCCAGCTCCTCGCGCACGGCGACCGATTCGGTCTCGCGATAGCGCCGCTCCATGTTCGGCACGATGCCTTCGAAGCGGTGTTCGCGCGTGACCTTGCCGCCGCGCTCGGTAAGGTACTGGAAGGCGATCTTGTCCTTGCCCGAGCCGTACAGCACGGCTTGCCGGATCCTGTCGGGCAACTCGCTCCACGGCGTTTCGACATCGAAGCCATAGTGTTTGGCCAGCGACAGGATCAGCTGGAAGAAGTGTGCGTTGCGCCGATCCCAGCCGCGGATCGCGCCGCCGGCCAGCGACAGTTCGGGATGGCGCACCACCAGCACGGCATCGAACACCTGCTTCACGCCCAGCCCGTCGCAGCCCGGGCAGGCGCCGACCGGCGAATTGAACGAGAACAGGCGCGGTTCGAGCTCGGGCAGCGAGTAGTCGCAGATCGGGCAGGCATAGCGCGAGGAAAACAGTTGCTCGGGCGCGTCGGCGTCATCCATGTTGGCCACCACGGCCAGCCCCTCGCCCAAGCGCAACGCGGTCTCGAACGATTCGGCCAGGCGCTGCTTCAGGTCCTCGCGCGGGCGGAAGCGGTCGACCACCACGTCGATGTTGTGCTTGATGCGCAGGCCCAGCGGCGGCACGGCGTCCAGGTCGTGGACCGCACCGTCCACGCGCACGCGCACGAAGCCTTGCGCGCGCAGGGACTCGAACACCTGCACATGCTCGCCCTTGCGCTCGCGGATCACCGGCGCCAGCAGCATCCAGCGCTTGTCGGCATCGAGCGCCAGCGTGGCATCGACCATCTGGCTGACCGTTTGCGCGGCCAGCGGCGTGTCGTGGTCGGGGCAGCGCGGAATGCCGGCGCGCGCAAACAGCAGGCGCAAGTAGTCGTGGATCTCGGTGATGGTGCCGACCGTCGAGCGCGGATTGTGCGAGGTCGATTTCTGCTCGATCGAGATCGCCGGCGACAGGCCTTCGATGGCATCCACATCCGGCTTTTCCATCATCGACAGGAACTGTCGCGCGTAGGACGACAGCGACTCCACGTAGCGGCGCTGGCCCTCGGCGTAGATGGTGTCGAACGCCAGCGACGACTTGCCCGAGCCGGACAGGCCGGTGATGACGATCAGCTTGTCGCGCGGCAGGTCCAGATCCAGATTCTTGAGATTGTGGGTGCGGGCACCGCGGATGCGGATCTGGCTCATGGAAGATGGTCTCGACGGCGTGGCGGCGCCCGGGTTGGGTGCCGGACCCTTGATGGGTCTGACCGGTCAATATAACAAGCCCGTCATGTGCTTGCTTTGTCGAGGTATTTGCCACTAAAATCGCCGGTTCGCAGCCGCGAAAACCTCCAAGAAGAACGACAGAAGGGTCAACCATGTACGCAGTCATCAAGACCGGCGGCAAGCAACACCGCGTGGAGCAGGGCGAATACCTGCGCGTGGAGAAGCTCAACGCCGACGTCGATTCCACCATCACATTCGACCAGGTCCTGCTGGTCGGCGAAGGCGAGACCGTCACCATCGGTGCGCCGCTGGTCGAAGGCGCCACCGTCACCGCCAAGGTCAAGAGCCACGGCCGGGCCGACAAGGTGCGCATCGTCAAGTTCCGTCGCCGCAAGCATTACCGCAAGCAGCAGGGCCATCGCCAGCATTACACCGAAATCGAGATCACCGGCATTGCCGGCGGTCAGGGCTGACAGGAGCAAGCAACCATGGCACACAAAAAGGGCGTAGGCTCCTCCAAGAACGGTCGTGATTCCAACCCGAAATACCTGGGCGTCAAGATCTATGGCGGCCAGGCGGTGGAAGGCGGCAACATCATCGTGCGTCAACGCGGCACCAAGTTCCACGCCGGCGTTGGCGTGGGCATCGGCCGTGATCACACGCTGTATGCGTTGAATGATGGCAAGGTCCAGTTCAAGACGCGCGGCGACAAGGGTCGCAAGTTTGTGGACGTGATCCCGAACTGATCCGGATTTCGCATCCGGATGTCGGCAAGGCCCCGCCCGGTGCGGGGCCTTTGCTTGTGGGCCATGGCGGCCGTCACCGTATACTTTCCATCGCGCGCACTGCTCGGTGCCGCTTCATCATCGCCACACGTGCCAAACCATGAAATTCGTCGACGAAGCCCACATCCAGGTCAAGGCCGGCAATGGCGGCAATGGCTGCGTCAGCTTTCGGCGTGAAAAATACATTCCGCACGGCGGCCCCAATGGCGGTGATGGCGGCAGCGGCGGCTCGGTATGGCTGGTGGCCGACGAGGGGTTGAACACGCTGATCGATTTTCGCCATCAGCGCCATTTCAAGGCCGAGCGTGGCGAAGACGGCATGGGCAGCGATTGCTACGGCAAGGGTGGCGAGGATCTGGTGATACGCGTGCCGGTCGGCACCGTGGTCACGCATCTGGATACCGACGAAATCATCGGCGATCTGACCGCCCACGGCCAGCGCCTGAAGGTGGCGCAAGGCGGCAAGGGTGGCCTGGGCAACATCCATTTCAAGAGTTCGGTGAACCGCGCGCCGCGCAAGGCCACGCCGGGCACGCCGGGCGACGAACGCGAGCTGAAGCTGGAGCTGAAGCTGCTGGCCGACGTCGGCCTGGTGGGCTTTCCCAATGCCGGCAAATCGACCCTGATCCGCGCCGTCTCCGCCGCCACGCCGCGCGTGGCCGATTACCCGTTCACCACGTTGCATCCCAACCTCGGCGTGGTGCGCAGCGGGCCGGAATCGAGCTTCGTCATCGCCGACATTCCCGGTCTGATCGAGGGCGCGGCCGATGGCGCGGGTCTGGGCATTCAGTTCCTGCGGCACGTGTCGCGCACCAGCCTGCTGCTGCATGTGGTTGATGTCGCGCCGATCGACGGCAGCGATCCGGTCACGCAGGTCATGGCCATCGAGCGCGAGCTGGAGCGTTTCGATGCGGAACTGGTCAGGCGCCCGCGCTGGCTGGTGCTCAACAAGTCCGACATGCTCGATGCGGATACGCGCGATGCCGTGGTAGCCGGCATCATCGAGCGCCTGGCTTGGGCTGGGCCGTGGTTCCTCATCTCGGCCGGCCTGCGCGAAGGCACGCGCGAGTTGTGCCAGCAGGCACAGCAATTTTTCGATACCGAACGCGCACGCCAGCACGAGGCTGCGGCATCGCTGACCGACGCGCGTTTCGACGCCAGCGCAAGCGATTGAACCGGCTCGCTGACGCTTGCCCAAACCCTGGCGCCAGCGCACCATGCGCACTCCCTCGTCGGACGCATTCCCCATGCCCACCACTCTGGCCGAATGGCTTGACTATCAGCAGCATGTGCACAAGGTCGACATCGACATGGGCCTGGACCGAGTGCGCGCGGTTTGGCAGCGGCTGGGAGCGCCGCGCGCGCCGCTGGTCATCACCGTCGGTGGCACCAACGGCAAGGGCTCTACGGTCGCCTTTTTGACCGCGATGTTGCTGGCCATGGGCCGGCATGTGGGAAGCTACGTATCGCCGCATGTGCGCGTGTACAACGAGCGCATCTGCGTGGACGATGTCGAGGCCAGCGACGCCGACCTGTGTGCCGCCTTCGCGCGCATCGAGACCGCACGCGGCGACATTCCGCTGACCTATTTCGAGTTCGCCACGCTGGCTGCGCTGGACATCTTCGCCCGCGCGGGCGCGGACGTGATGGTGCTTGAAGTCGGCATGGGCGGAAGGCTGGATGCCACCAACGTCATCGATGCCGATGTCGCCGTGATTACCACGGTGGACCTCGATCACATGCAGTGGCTGGGCCCGGATCGTGACAGCATTGGCCACGAGAAGGCCGGCATCGCGCGCGCCGGTCGCCCCGTCGTCCTCGGCGAGGCCGAGCCGCCGCGTGGCCTGCTGGATACACTGGCAAGTGTCGGCGCCAGGATCGAGCGGGCAGGATTGGCATTCCACATCGAGGACCGCAAGGGACAGCCGACCTGGGTGCATCGCGATGGCAGCGCGCTGGCGTTGCCCGAGCTGCCACTGGCGGCGCCCTGTCAGCAGGCCAACGCCGCTGCCGCCGTGGCCGCACTGCATGCCCTGCGCGACCGTTTGCCGTGGTCGCCGCAGGCCTGCGTGGATGGCTTGCGTCATGCGCATGTGCGCGGCCGTCTGCAGACCCTGGGCCTGGCACCGGAGCGGGTGATCGATGTGGCCCACAACCCGCAGGCGGCGCGCGTGCTGGCGCAGTGGCTGGATGCCCATCCCGTGGCTGGCACCGTGCATGCCGTTTACGGCGCCATGGGTGACAAGGACGTCGAAGGCGTACTCGCGGCGTTGGGCAATCGCATCGATCACTGGCATCTGGGCGGTTTGCACGCCGCCACACCGCGTGGATTGACGGCGCAAGCGCTGACCGAACGTTTTGCGCACACCTTGCCGCAGGCCCGGTTTGATGCGCACCCCGACATCACCGCGGCCTGGCATGCGGCATGCCACGTCGCGGCGGAGCACGATCGCGTAGTTGCGTTCGGATCGTTTTTCGTCGTGGCCGAAGTCTTGAACGTCTGATATACACGCGCTGCGCTTGCGCCTGCCCGTTGCAGGTATTGCGTATATCATGCGGCGAGGATCGTTTGCCGGAAGGTGCCATGCAAGTTGCGCTCAAGACCCGTCTGATTGGTGCCTTGGTCATCATCGCGGTGATCGTGATCGTGGTGCCCATGTTCTTTTCGGGCAAGCCGACAGGCGGAGCACAGAGCATCAGCCTGGCCATTCCGAAGCCTCCCGATCAGGCCCTGCAGACCCGCACGATGGATGTGGCTGAGCCGGCGAGTGCACAACCGCCCGTCACGGTCACGCGACCGCCTGCAGGCAGTGACCGGCTGGCCACGGTGAACATTCCGGCGCGGCCCTTGCCGAACATCGTGCCCGGGCAGCTGTCAGCGGCTTCGGCGAACACGCCTGCGCCGGTGAACCCGCCGGAGCCGACCCATGGCCAGGCCTCTTCACCGTCCGTCACGAAAGCGGCGCCGACCGTGATCAAACCCAAACCCAAGCCCAAGCCGGTGGCACCGGTTCAGCCCCCGGCAGCGACGGCGCAGCCCGGCCGTGCGGCCAATGCCCACTATCTGGTCAGCCTGGGGGCCTATGCGAACAAGGGCAATGCCGAGCGTCTGGTGGCGAAGGTGGGGCGCATGGGTTATCCGGCGCACGTGAGTGCCGTCAGCGTGGATGGCAAACCGGCGGCGCGCGTGGACGTGGGGCCGTTCGGCAGTCGCGCCGGTGCCGAGGTGGCGCGTCTGAAGCTGCACGCGCACTTGCCGCGTGCGCCGGCCGTGTTGATATCGGCGCCCACGAACCAGTCGGGCAATGCACCAGCTGCCGCGCTGCCCAAAACCCGCGCGGGCGGCTGGGCCGTGCAGGTCGTGGCCTACAGCCAGCGTGCGGATGCCGATGGCTTGCGCGATCGTTTGCGCAAGGCGGGTTTCGACAGTTACGTCGATGACATCAAGGCGAATGGCCAGACCCTTTGGCGCGTGCGGGTGGGACCGCTGGCGCAACGCGATGAAGCCGTGTCCACGCTCGACCGCATCAAGGCCAAATTCCCGCGTCTGCATGGCGTGGTCGTCACCGTGCCATGAACTGGGCCGACTACGTCATCATTGCGGTATTGCTGCTGTCGGTGCTGATGGGTTTGTGGCGTGGCTTGATCGCCGAAGTGCTGGCACTGGCGGTGTGGGTGGCGGCGGTGTGGCTGGCATGGGTGTTCGGACCGCGCGTTGCCGTGGCGTTTCGCGGCAGCATCCAGGAGCCGTCGATCCGCATCATCCTCGGTTTTGTCATCTGTTTCGTGGTCGTGCTGATCGCCGGCGCCTTGATCAAGTTCGTCATGGACAAGCTGGTCAAGGGCACCGGGTTGACCGGCAGCGATCGTCTGCTCGGCATGCTGTTCGGCCTGGCGCGCGGGGCACTGCTGGTGACGCTGGCGGTGTTTCTGCTGGGTTTTACGCCATTCACGCGTGATCCGTGGTGGCACCAGTCGCAGTTGTTGCCGACATTCACCAGCGCCGCCGGATGGCTGGGTCGGCAGTTGCCGCAGGGCGTGCAGCACTACCTGCATCCGTCGAACCCGGAGGCGCAAGCGGGTCATCCCCTCGCTGCGACGGCCATATCGGGAAAGTTGTCGGCCGTGTCTGCCGGCATGACCCGCGTGCTCGATCCGCAACGACCGGCGCGGGCGGCGACCACCTCGCCCAAAGCGGTCGCCGGGGTCGCCGCGCCGGCTCATTCGCGCGATAATTAGCGGGAGCTCTCCGGCCGAACCCCCGCGGGCGGCAGCGGTCCTCCACTCCCAGCAGGCATTTTCATGTGCGGAATCATCGGCATCGTCGGCGCGAGCAACGTGGCGCCGGCCCTTTATGACGGCCTGACGGTCCTTCAGCACCGCGGTCAGGATGCGGCCGGCATCGCCACCACCGAAGGTTCGCGGCTGCATCTGCATCGTGGCAAGGGCTTGGTGCGCGACGTGTTCACGCAGAAGGCGATGTCCAAGTTGCTCGGCCATATCGGCATCGGCCATTGCCGCTATCCGACCGCCGGTGGCGACGAGGAAGCGGGCGAAGCGCAGCCGTTCTACGTCAACTCGCCGTACGGCATCGCCTTTGCGCACAACGGCAACCTCGTCAACACCGAGGCGTTGCGCAAGGAAGTGTTCGAAGACGATCGTCGTCACATCAACACCGATTCGGATTCCGAGGTGCTGCTCAACGTGCTGGCGCACGAGCTGCAGATCCAGGAGCGCATGGCGCTCACGCCGGACAACATATTCAAGGCCGTGGCGGGCGTGCATGCGCGAGCCCGGGGCGGCTACGCCTGTGTGGCACAAATCGTCGGCTATGGCCTGCTCGCTTTCCGCGACCCGCACGGCATTCGTCCGCTGGTGATGGGCGAGCGCGTGTCCGCGGCGGGTCACGAATATTGCGTGGCCTCCGAGTCCGTCGCGCTCGACGCGCTGGGCTTCAAGCTGTTGCGCGATGTCACACCGGGCGAAGCCGTGTTCATCAGCGAAGCCGGGCAAATGTCGGCGCGCGTGTGCGCCCAGGGTGCGGTGCATGCGCCGTGCATTTTCGAATACGTGTATCTGGCGCGGCCCGATTCGATGATCGAGGACGTGTCGGTGTACAAGGCGCGCCTGCGCATGGGCGAAAAGCTGGGCGAGAAGATTTTGCGCGAATGGCCCGATCACGACATCGATGCCGTCATCCCCATTCCCGACACCTCGCGTACTTCGGCGAGCACCTTGGCGCAGGTGCTGGGCAAACCCTTTCGCGAAGGGTTCGTCAAGAATCGCTACATCGGCCGCACCTTCATCATGCCGGGGCAGGGCGAGCGCATGAAATCGGTGCGCCGCAAGTTGAACGCCATCGACCTGGAGTTCAAGGGCAAGAACGTGCTGCTGGTGGACGATTCCATCGTGCGCGGCACCACCAGCCGGCAGATCATCCAGATGGCGCGCGAGGCCGGTGCCAACAAGGTGTACTTCGCCTCGGCCGCGCCGCCGGTGCGCTACCCCAACGTGTACGGCATCGACATGCCGGCTGCGTCCGAGCTGATCGCGGCCGGGCGCACGGTCGAAGAGGTGCAACATCTGCTCGGCGCCGATCGCCTGATCTACCAGGACCTGGACGACCTGATCTGGGCGGTGGCCGACGGCAACGAGGCGCTCGAACATTTCGACACGTCATGCTTTTCCGGCGAGTATGTCACCGGCGTGGATCCGGCCTATCTCGCGCAGATCGAACTGTTGCGTTCGGACGAGGCCAAGGCGCGCCGGCGCAGTGCCTGATGAACGCTTTGCACGCGGCGGCCAAGGCCTGCCTTGATTGTGCCGATCCGGCCGAAAAATGCCGGCTGACGCATGTCGCGTGGCAGGCGGTATTGCGCGGCGAACTTGCGACTGACGGCAACGCGCTCGCGCCCACACCCATTGCGGCACCGGGACGCCCGGCGCGGCCCAAACTGGTGTCGCCGCGCGAGTTGCCCAAGCGCTCGCTGGCCAGTGTTGATGGTCGCGCGGCGCTGGTGCATGCCGTCGCGCATATCGAGTTCAACGCCGTCAACTTGGCGTGGGATGCGGTTTATCGCTTTCGCGGCATGCCCGCGGATTTTTATCGCGACTGGGTGGCGGTGGCCAACGACGAGGCGCGACATTTCACGCTGGTGTCCGCACGTCTTGCCGAAATGGGCGTGGCCTATGGCGATTTCGATGCGCACAACGGCCTGTGGGAAATGGCCGAAAAAACCGCGCACGATGTCACCGCACGCATGGCCCTGGTGCCGCGCGTGCTCGAAGCGCGCGGGCTGGATGTCACGCCGGGCATGATCGAGCGTTTTCGCGCGGCTGGCGATGCCGATTCCGTGGCGGTGCTGGAAGTGATCCTGCGTGAGGAAGTGGCGCACGTCGAAGCTGGCACGCGCTGGTTCCACTGGTGCTGCGTGCGTGACGGCCGTGACCCGAACACGACGTTTCGCGAGTTGCTTGGCACCTACATGAAAATCAAGCCGCGTGGCCCGTTCAATCTGGAAGCTCGCCGGCGCGCCGGTTTTGACGAGGCGGAACTGGCATGGCTGCAAGCGGATTGATGGTGCGGCTGGTCATTCGCGGCGTCACAGCAGGC
The DNA here is from genome assembly GCA_036379495.1 of Rhodanobacteraceae bacterium. Classification (GTDB taxonomy): domain Bacteria; phylum Pseudomonadota; class Gammaproteobacteria; order Xanthomonadales; family Rhodanobacteraceae; genus Oleiagrimonas. The sequence goes on from DASVGO010000038.1 coordinate 8,737, forward strand.
CGTGCAACCCGCCGAACACGCCCAGTCCCGAGGTCAGCACCACCACGCCGATCACCACCCACCGATAGGTTCCGCGCAGGCGCTGCTCGCGCGGCAGGGCGCGTACCGCCAGCGCCACCAGAAAGCCCAGCACGATCGGCAGCAGCAGCGCATTCATCACCTCCACGCCGACCGACAATTCGACCAGATTGGGCACCAGACCGACCACCAGCGCGCCGGCCACGATGCCGACCGTGAACACCAGGTAGAACCA
>DASVGO010000039.1:0-36386 GCA_036379495.1 Rhodanobacteraceae bacterium
GTGCGCGAGGAGCTGGCCAAGTACATCGCCGACAAGCCTTGCCCCGACTGCCACGGCCAGCGTCTGAACCGTTCGGCGCGGCATGTGTTCGTGGATGGCCACACGCTGCCCGAGATCGGCAATTTGTCGATCGGCCACACCTTGGCGCTGTTCCGCGACCTGCAGCTGACCGGCTGGCGCGGCGACATTGCCAAGCGCATCGTCAAGGAAATCCGCGAGCGCCTGAACTTCCTGGTCGATGTCGGACTGGATTACCTCACGCTCGAACGTCACGCCGATTCGCTGTCCGGCGGTGAGGCCCAGCGCATCCGTCTGGCCAGCCAGATCGGCGCCGGCCTGGTCGGCGTGATGTACGTGCTCGACGAGCCATCCATCGGCCTGCACCAACGCGACAACGAGCGTCTGCTCGGCACCCTCACGCGCCTGCGCGACCTGGGCAACACGGTGATCGTGGTCGAACACGACGAGGATGCCATGCGCGCCGCCGACCACATCCTCGACATCGGCCCCGGCGCCGGCGTGCACGGTGGCGAGATCGTCGCCCAGGGCAGCTTCAAGGACATTCTCGCGGCGCCGCGTTCGCTGACCGGGCAGTTCCTGTCCGGGCAACGCGCCATCGAGGTGCCACAACTGCGCCGCGAGCCGACTGCGGATGCCTGGCTGCATCTCAAGGGCGCCAGCGGCAACAACCTCAAGCAGGTCGATCTGGACCTGCCGGCCGGCCTGTTCACCTGCGTCACCGGCGTGTCCGGTTCGGGCAAGTCGACGCTGGTCAACGACACCTTGTTCAACCTGGCCGCCGCGGAGTTGAACGGCGCCAGCACACAGGCCGCGCCGTACGCGTCCATCGAAGGCCTGAACTTGTTCGACAAGGTGGTCGACATCAACCAGTCGCCGATCGGACGCACGCCACGCTCCAACCCGGCCACCTACACCGGCCTGTTCTCGCCGCTGCGCGAATTGTTCGCCCAGGTGCCCGAGGCGCGCGCGCGCGGCTACACGCCGGGGCGTTTCAGCTTCAACGTGCGCGGCGGCCGCTGCGAGGCCTGCCAGGGCGACGGCCTGATCAAGGTCGAGATGCATTTCCTGCCGGACATGTACGTGCCGTGCGATGCCTGCCATGGCAAGCGCTACAACCGCGAGACGCTGGAAATCACCTACAAGGGCCACACCATTTCCGACGTGCTCGACATGACCGTCGAGGAAGCGCACAAACTGTTCGAGCCGGTGCCGGTGATCGCGCGCAAGCTCGACACGCTGCGCGCGGTGGGGCTCGATTACATCAAGCTCGGCCAAAGCGCGACCACGCTCTCGGGCGGCGAGGCGCAGCGCGTGAAGCTGTCCAAGGAACTGTCGCGGCGCGACACCGGGCACACGCTGTACATCCTCGACGAACCCACCACCGGCCTGCATTTCCACGACATCGAGCAGCTGCTGGACGTGCTGCACCAGCTGGTCGACAACGGCAACACGGTGGTGGTGATCGAGCACAACCTCGACGTCATCAAGACCGCCGACTGGATCGTCGACCTGGGTCCCGAAGGCGGCGACGGCGGTGGCCAGATCATCGCCACCGGCACGCCCGAACAGATCGCCGCGAGCAAGCCATCGCACACGGGGCGCTTTCTTGCCCCGCACCTCAAACCCGCCAAACCTGCCAAACCCGCGCGTCGACGCAAGGAATCCGCATGACCGAGACCGCCCCCATCACCTTGATTCGCGCCCCCATCGCCATCCGCTGGCGCGACCTGGACGCCTTCAACCACGTCAACAATTCCAACTACCTGACGTTTCTGGAAGAGGCGCGTTTGCAGTGGCTGAAAAACGTGCCCGGCACCTGGTTCGACGAACACATGATGCCGGTGCTGGTGGCCAGCCACATCAATTACCGCCGCCCGATCGAATGGCCCGCCGACATCGTGGTCGAGCTGGGCTGCGAGCGCATCGGCGCAAGCTCGCTGACCGTGAGTCACCGCATCGTGTCGGCCGACAGCGCCGACCATCTGTATTCGGACGGCAACGTGGTGCTGGTGTGGGTGGACCCGTCATCCGGTGCGCCCGTGCCGCTGCCAACCGCCATCCGCGACGCCATCGGCACCTGACCCGCCGACGGCACAACATGAACCGCAGCCACGCGTTGTGGTTCGGCGCCGCCATTCGCGGTCTAAGATAAGACTTCCCCATGCCAGGAAGCCCCGTCATGATGTCCCGCACCGTGCTCGCCCTCGCACTCGCTGCCACCCTCGCCACCCCGGCATGGGCCGACAGCACCGTCCACCCCGATCTCACCATTTACCGCAGCACCAGCGCCGACTTGTTCAGCGCCGCCAATCAGGGCGCCATCGATGCCGGCCACACCGTCGTGCACGAGCAACGCACGTTGCAGCTGCAGTCAGGCACGCACGACATCGTCATCAGCAACCTGCCTGACTTCATCGATCCGGAGGCCGTGCATCTGGCCTTCGACTCGGACAAGGACCAGGTCTTGTCGCAACGCCTGTTGTTGCCAAGCGGACAAAACGGCACGCTGAGCGGACAAATCGGCAAATCCGTCACGGTGATGGGTGACAGCGGGCAGCAACTGGCCCAGGGCCTGCTGGTGCAGGTGAACCGCGACGGCAGTCTGGTCATCGGTGGCGACGTGTTCGGGCCGACCGTGGTGCGCAGCTACGCAGCAGTGAAACTCACCGGCGGCCAAGTCGGCGGCGGCACTCGTCTGGACCTGCGCGTGCAAGCCGAACACTCCGGCAAGGCCGTGGCCAGACTGACCTACCCCACCGCCGGCATCGGCTGGCGCGCCACCTACACCGGCGTGCTCGAATCGGGCCGGCATTGCCGCATGCGCCTCGATGCCAAGGCCAGCATTGCCAACCGCAGCGGCCGTGACTGGAAGGATGCCGACATCAAGCTGATCGCCGGCGCTCCCAACTTTGCCGAAGCCAACAGGCCGCACCCGGTCATGATGCGCGCCATGGCCGTGCCGGCAGCCGCCGCACCGCCGATGCCAACGCAAAGCACCCTGGGCGACTATCGCAGCTACCAGCTGCCGGGCGCCGTCGATCTGCCCAAAGGCAGCGTGACACTGACGCCGCTGTACCGGGCACGCACCGTCAGTTGCCAGCGTACCTGGCTGTACCAGAACGGCAACACCTACCAGCCGATGCGTCCCATCACCACCAACAACGGCGGCACCTCGCAACACGGCCCGATCACCAGCATGCTCAGCTTCACCGCTTTCGACAGCTTCCCGGCCGGCAACCTGCGCGTGCTGACCATGGACAAGGACGGCAACGCCGAATTCGTCGGCGCCGGCGCTGTCACCGACACCCCAAAGGGGCAGACCGTCAACCTGACGCTGGGCACCGCCTTCGATCTGACCGGCTCACGCACGCAGACCAGTTTCAAGGTCAACATGACCGCCCGCACCATGGACGAAGGTTTCCAGGTCACCCTGACCAACGCCGGAGCCACCACACGCACCGTCACCGTGCGCGAACACCCCTGGCGCTGGCACAACTGGCAACTGACATCCTCCAGCATCACGCCCAGCCTGCAGACCCCGAACACGCTGGAATTCCAGGTCGAGGTCCCGGCCCACGGCACGGCCACGCTGGACTATGCCATCCACTACAGCTGGACGACAGCGGACGGTTGATGCGTGCAGACAAGACATCCGCTGGCCATGACCTCCACGGTCAGCAACCATCAAGCACCGACACTGTCCTGCAGGATCGCCCCATGATGCTCGACAAACTCAGCCACATCGCCTTGATTGTCCGCAACCCGGATCGCACCGCATCGTTGTTTGCGGACATCTTCGGCGCGCAAACCATCCGCCACCATGATGACGATGGCCACGACGAAAGCCATGTGCAACTTGGCCATACCTGGTTCGTGCTGGTCAAGGCCGAGGTGGACCGTCCTCTCACCGGCGACCACATCGCGTTTCTGGTGTCGCCATCCACGCTGGCTGCCATGGCGGGCAAGCTGGCCGCCATCGGACACGAATATCAAATGGCCCGGTCCGACACCGCGCTGTACTTTCAGGACTACGACAACCACGTGTTCGAACTGGATACGGTCGGCATGGAACCCGAATTGCATCCCTGAGACCCGGCCATCGTCAGCCGGTGGCCACGGGATTGGTGCGATCACTGACCCAGCCGCTCCACGAAGGGGCGTACAGGCGCGAGCCGTGCAGACCGGCTTGCTCCATGGCCAGCAGGTTGTGGCAGGCGGTGACACCCGAGCCGCACATGTGCACGGCTTGGACGGGATCACGTCCGGCCAGCAATGATTCGAATTGTCCGCGCAGTTCGGCGGCTGGCAGCCAACGCTGATCGGCACCCATGTTGCCGGCAAACGGATGGTTGAGCGCGCCGGGGACGTGGCCGGCCACCGGGTCGATGGGCTCGTGCTCGCCGTGGTAACGCGGTGCCGCGCGTGCGTCGATCAACACCACTTCGCCGGCATCAAGCGCGGCACGCAAGGCGGGCGTGAACAACACCATGGCCGGGTCGAACGTGACTTGCGCCATCGTGCGCGGGCGCGACACTTCGCCCTGTTCCACAGGCTGGCCAGCGGCCTGCCAGGCGGCCAATCCACCATCGAGCACGCGGGACGAGGCACCCATCCAGCGCAGCAGCCACCACAAACGTGCCGCGGTCATGGCGCCGCTGCCGGCGTCGTAGGCCACGACCGTGTGCGCCGGTGTCCAGCCCCAACGACCAAGCACCGCGGCGAAAGCTTCGGGTTCGGGCAAGGGATGCCGGCCAAGCCCGCGTTTGGACAGATCCGACAGGTCCTCGTCCAGACTGGCATGCACGGCGCCGGGGATGTGCCCGGCCAGATAATCGCGATGCCCTTGCGCCGGGTCGGCCAGTGCGAACCGGCAATCGACGATCAGCAGATGCGCCGGGTTGGCGGCCGCCAATTCGGCCACACTCATCAATGGTGTCGCAGCGTTCATGTCATACCCATCCGTTCAAGCAGGCTGCACAGCATGGCGGCGGTGGCGCCCCAGATGCGGTACCCGTTGACGTGGAACTCGACCATCGACCGACGTTGCCCACGATACTCCATGGTGTAGCGGTGCAGATGGCCCGGATCGAGGAAAAAGTCGAGCGGCACCTCGAACACCGCCGCCACCTCGTCGGCACTGGGCCGCAACGGCGGCGCGGAGGTGGCGACACGGGCGACGACCGGGGTGACAAAATAGCCGCTGATGGTTTCGAAGCCTCCCAGAAAACCCAGCGGCGTGACCGCGGCTCGCGGCAAACCGATTTCTTCCTCGGTTTCGCGCAGTGCGGTGTCGATGATGTCGACATCGTCGGCCTCCATGCCGCCACCGGGGAAGGCGACTTGGCCGGCGTGATGCGCCAGCGCGTCGTGCCGGCGCGTGAAAATGATGTTTTGCTGACCATCCTCACGCACGGGCACCAGCACGGCCGCCGGCACCAGCGGCGCATCGCCCAGCCAGTCGGCGATGGCGGCGTGATTCCAACCGGGCTGCCGGGGCGGCTGGTCCAGCGGCAACAACTCATCCGCCCAACCACTCACGACACGGCTCATGCCGATGGCCCGTTGGGCCGCATCGGCAACACGTCATCCATCAAGCGGCGGCGCTCGGCATCGTCCAGGCTGCCCCAGCGGGCAATTTCATCCAGGTTGCGACGGCAGCCCACGCACAAGCCCGTCGCATCCAGACGGCACACGCCCACGCAGGGACTCAAGGGCGGTGGCATCGGCTGAGACTCCATCATCCACGCATGCTAACGCATGCCATGGCGGCAGCGAATGCTTCACACGCAAACGCGAGGCGGTGCGTTGCCACACCGCCTCGCGCTGCATGTTGGAACCGGGGCGCGTGGCGCCAGCGGGTCAATCTTCGTCGACGACGGCTTCGTTGACGCTGATGACCTTGCGGCCACGGTAGTAGCCGTCCTTGGTGACGTGGTGACGACGATGCACTTCGCCGCTGGTCGGATCGGTGGCGAGCTGCACCGTGTCGAGCTTGTCATGTGCGCGGCGCATGCCACGGGTGGAAGGCGTTTTGCGGCTCTTGGCGACGGCCATGGGATTCTCCGAATCTGCTTGCGTTGATCTACTTGCGTTGAAGTTCGCGCAATACCGCGAACGGGTTTTCTTCTGGTGGAATCGGCGGCGCCTCCGGCGCTTCCGATTCCAAGCCCTCGTCGGGCCAGTCACTTTGCGGCGAAACCGGCACCAGAGGCACCGCCAGCAGCAATTCATCCTCGATGACCGCGACCGGATGGACGCGATCATCCAAGACCATGAGCGGCTCGACCCCCGGCGGCAGACCCGCCTCTTCATCCTCGAAGCGGATCAGCCCCAACCGCGTATCGACCGTGACCGGCAACACGAACGGCTCCAGGGTGCGCTGGCACAACAGTGTCAGCGGTGCCTCGGCATGCACGGCGAGATACGCCGTACCCAGCTCGTCGCGACCGAAATCGAGCGTGTACTCGACCATGCCAACGGTGTCATTCAGCACTTCGACCAAGCGCCCCATGCCGGCAATCGGCAAGGTGCCCTGGAAGGAACGCCGGGCCGAGACCATTCGCCAAGCGTCCACGGTCTCGGGTAAAGTCATGAACATAGCCTTGCAATTCTAGGCAAGTGTCCGTTTTGAGTCAATCACGACAACACCCTGACGACCGGCTTGCGTTGCGGCCGTGCCGGTGTTTGACTCGATGAATGTTCCAGGGACTCTCTGATTCACCCCGCGCAGGCGTCACCCGCCTGTCTGTTCGCGCATTGCGGCGCGTCGGCACTGTCCGGACTGGTTGCCCGTCGAGATGGCGCGCTGCAGGGATGCAGGCAGACTGCCCCAACATGCTGATTCCTGGATGACGGGTCCTGTGCGTCTCTCGGGTAGAATGCCGTCCACGTGGGATGAATCAGAAAGTCCCGAGGGGGATCAACCGTGAGCGTGATGGAACTGGCCATCATCGTGCTGGTCGTCATCATCGTGGTCCTGGCCACGGTCAGCTGGCTGCTGTACCGCCGCCGGCACCGTCACAATCAGGCACTGCACCAGCTGCTGGATGATGCCGACCGGCTGGAGGCCGATCTCAAGGAGTGTCGCCAGCGTCTGGATCGCGCACACGCGGTGATGTCTGCGGCGCCAGGCACGCCCGTGGCCGGCGAAAACGATGCGCGTCAAGCGGTGGATGCCGGCCTGCGCTCGCTGCTCGAACACCGCCTGTGGATCCGCGACTATTCGGCCGGTGCCAGCCAGAAGGAGCTGGATGATGCCGTGACCGCCCTGTCGCGCGCACGGGCCAAGCTGGAGCCGCAACTGCGCGCACTCGACCACGCGCAGCGCGAACTGGAACAGGCCGTGCGCGAACGCATCGAACGCGGATCATGAGTCCGCGGGTCATTCTTGCCTCCACCTCGCGCTATCGTGGCGAGCTGCTGCATCGATTGCTGCCGAGCTTCGACACCTGCGCACCCGAAGTCGACGAAACCCCGTTGCCCAGCGAGGCTCCGGCCGATCGCGCCATGCGTCTGGCCGCACTCAAGGCCGGTGCCGTGGCCGCCGGCCACGCGGACGCCCTGGTGATCGGATCGGACCAAGTCGCCGCGCTGGGCAACACCTTGCTGCGCAAGCCCGGCAGTGCGGCCACGGCGCGCGCGCAGCTTGCGCAATCGTCGGGCCGCACAGTGGAGTTCCACACCGCCGTATGCGTTGTCGATGACGAGGGCCGCGAACACACGGCGCTGGACACCACGCGCGTGCATTTCCGCACCCTCGATGACGCCACCATCACGCGTTACGTCGCCGCCGAACTGCCGCTCGATTGTGCCGGTAGTTTCAAATGCGAAGGACTTGGCATCGCCTTGTTCAAACGCATCGAAAGCGACGATCCGACGGCCTTGATCGGCCTGCCTTTGATCGCCACCGCTTGGCTGCTGCGTGGGTGCGGTCTGTTGTTGCCGTAACCATCCGTCATCAGCCCCGACCCAGGCCAACCTTGCGCAGACGCAATTCGTTCGCGTACGCCTTGCGCCACACCACGCACGCGTCGCGCGGTTCCGCGGACAAGCGATGCGCGGGAATGCGCCCGGCATAAAACGCAAACCGGCGTTCGCCATCGTGAAGATCCAGGCGCTGCAGAAAGCTCAGATCGGTGACACGCGAACACACCGAACCCAGCCAGTGCGGCCGCTGATGCGCACGCAGGATCCACTCGTCGATCACCAGCAACACCGGCGCACCGGCATGTCGTTTGCGCATGCCCGCCTCGTCGCGCTGCCAGATCGCCAGCTGTACGGCCCGACCGTGTTTGATGTTGAGCGGATTGTCCAGCACGTACACCGGACGCGAGCCATCCAGCTGGAATTCCAGCTCCGCACCGAGAATGAAATTGCCGGCCACCAGTACGGTACCGGCCGGCATGTGCGCAAGCTGCTTGCGGACCACGTCGGCGCTCTGTCGCCAACCGGTAAATCCGGTCGGGAATGCCTTTCTGCCATGCATCGCCGTCAGCACGCGTCCATCTGCCACCGTCGCTCCGAGATAGGCATAACCGACCAGTTGTCCAGCTCCCGCCAACACGAACGCGGCGATCAGCCAGGCCCGCCAGCGCCGCCGCGGCCACGCCCCGGCCAGCAGTGGCGGCAACGCCACCAGCAACGGCAAATACCCCGGCAGTGGCCAGTGCGCGCGAAAATGCGTGTCGTCGGCGAACATGCCGAACACGAAGTAGCCGATCAGGAAAGTTGCTGCCGTCACGGCCAACAGGTCCCACGGCGCGCCCTCACGACAACGCCGCAGGCATTGCCACAAGGCCCACAACAGCAGCGCATACAGGATCGGCGTGCAGGCAACCGCCTGCACCAATGGCTCGATCAAAGTGCTGGCGTGGAAGCTCCATGGATTGCGTTGCACCAGCTGAAAATCCAGCCCCGCGCCGTGCTGCTGCAGATTGGACACGATCAGCGGGATCAGGCCCAACGCCGCCACGCCCATGGCCAGCCAGAACCCGCCGCGTCGCCATTGTGCGCGCCCACGCGGCGTCAGCACGAACAACAACAAGCCGGCGAGCATGGCCATGGCTGCGCGGTAATGCGTCATCCACGCCAGCGCCAGCGCCACGCCAAGCAGCATCCAGTCGCGCCAGCGGTTGTCATCCATGACGCGGTCGAGCGCATACAACGCCAGCATGATCGCCACCGTCAACGGCACGTCAGGCAAGGCCAGCACGCCCAGGGTGCCAGCCAGCGGCAAGGCCATGCAGGCCAGCCCCGCCAGCCAGCCGGCACGCGCACCGAAGCGCCGCCGCGCCATCGCCATCACCAGCCACGGCAAGACCGCGCCGATCACGAGGAACGGCCAGCGCAGGCCCAGCAGGCCGTGTCCGGCCACCGAATCACCCAGATGGATCAGCCAGGCCGTCAGCGGTGGCAGATCACTGTAGCCCCATGCGAGGTGACGACTCTCCTGCCAGTAAAACGCCTCATCGACAAACGGCGACAAGGTGCAGGCAATGGCCAGCTTCAACGCGAGCTCGATCACGAAAACCGCGACAAACGCGGCTCGCCAGCGCGTGGCAGGGGCGGCTACACTGGCTTCACGCATACATCCCGTGCCTTGCTGACCTCGATCTCATCATGGTTGCCACGTTTTCCTCTCCAACGGATTTGCATCAGCGCCTGGAACTTGCACAGACCCAAGTCAACCGCGTGCTGCTGGGCAAGCCACGCCAGGTCAAACTGGCGCTGACCTGCCTGATCGCCGGCGGCCACCTGCTGCTCGAAGACGTGCCCGGTGTCGGCAAGACCACGTTGGCGCGTGCGCTGGCCGCCACCTGCGATCTCGATTTTCAGCGCATCCAGTTCACGTCCGACCTGTTGCCGTCGGACATTATCGGCATCAGCGTGTACGAACGCGAGGCCGGCAGTTTCCGGTTCCATCCCGGCCCGATCCTGACCCAGCTGCTGCTGGCCGACGAGATCAACCGTGCCACGCCGAAAACGCAAAGCGCGTTGCTGGAGGCGATGGCCGAAGGCCAAGCCACCGTCGATGGCCACACGCACACGCTGCCGCATCCGTTTTTCGTGGTCGCCACGCAAAATCCGCTGGATCTGGCCGGCACGTTTCCGCTGCCCGACTCGCAGCTGGACCGCTTCATGCTGTGCCTGAGCCTGGATTATCCCGACGTCAAGGCCGAGCGCGCCCTGCTCGACGGCAGCGACCGCAGCGAGGAGTTGGCGCAACTTGCGCCCTGTCTTTCTGCCGACGCCATCGACAGCCTGCACGCCGAAGCCCACGCCGCCACCGTCAGCCCGGCCCTGCTCGACTATGTGCAAGCCCTGCTGGCCGCCAGCCGCCGTCACCCCGACATCCGCGTCGGTCTGTCGCCACGCGCCGGTCTGGCCCTGCTGGCCGCGGCCCGCGCCTGGGCCTTGCTCAGCCATCGCGACTACGTCATTCCCGAAGACATCCAGGCCCTGTTCGTGGCGGTCGCCGCGCATCGTTTGATTCCTGGCAAAGGCTCGGGCCGCAAGGCACTGGCACGGGCTCTGCTGGCCGATGTCGCGGTCGAATGATCGCGACAAGTCGCCATGTCCGATGACCCCGACACCTCATCACGGCGCACCGGCCAGCGGCGCCGCTGGTGGCCCTCGCTGAAATACCGCACGCCGTCCGAGGCCCTGCCCATCGTGCTCGGCCGCAAACGCATCTACATCCTGCCGACCGGTTTCGGCGTGGGCTTTGCCGCGATTCTGGTGGTCATGCTGATCGGTGCGCTCAACTACACCAACAATGCTGCCCTGCTGACCACCTGCCTGCTCGGCGCTGCCGCCGCCGGCAGCCTGCTGACCACGTTCCGCGACATGGACGGGCTGCGGCTGGACGCGATCCGTGCCGATGCCGCCCACGCCGGCGAATCGATCCGTCTGCAACTGGATTTTGCCGTGGCCAAGCGCACGCGCAACGCCTTGCAGCTGGACATCGACACCCAGACCGTGCCCTTCAGCGTCGCCAGCCAGGCCGGCTACACGCTGGAGTTCTACCTGCCCACCCGGCAACGCGGCTGGATGCCGTTGCCGCGTCTGCGCGTATGCAGCACCTGGCCATTTGGCCTGTTCCGGGCCTGGAGCTGGTTGGCACCGACGCAGCCGGCGCTGGTGTATCCGCGCATCGAATCCGATGGCCCCCCACCGCCCGCCGGCCAAGCGCCGGGCCAGCACCGACCGCAACCACACCGGCATGCGGGCGACGACTTTGCCGCGCTGCGCGCCTACCGCGCCGGCGATCCGCTGAAGCTGGTCGCCTGGAAAGCCAGTGCCCGCCACGAAGGCCTGTTGGTGCGCGAGCTGGAACGCCCGCTGGCGCGCCCCGAGTGGACGCTGGACTGGCGCGATGTCGCAAATCTCGAACACGAAGCCGGTATTTCGCGTCTGGCCCGCTGGGTCGAGGAAGCGCATGCCGCCGGTGCGCACTGGAGCCTGCGTCTGCCCGATCATCAATTCGGCCCGGATGGCGGCATCGAGCACTATCACGAGTGCATGCGCGCACTGGCGTTGTTGCCATGAGCACCGCAACCGCCAGCATCGACAATCGCGGCAAGACGCGCCCGGCCACTCCGGAGCCGGTGCTCGGCGAGCGCGCCTTCGGCTTGTTGTGCCTGACCATGGCCGCGGTGCTGGTGCTGCACTCCCCGCATCTGCCATGGTGGTTGAGCGTACTGCTGGCGGTGGCGCTGGCCGCACGCTGGTGGCAGCGGCACCGCCACGGTGGGCGCATCCCGTGGTGGCTGCGTTTGCCATTGACGCTGGCCCTGCCACTGGCGGTCGTCGGCACTTATGGCACGTTGTTCGGACGCCTGCCCGGCTGTGCGCTCGCCGTCGGCCTGCTGGTGCTCAAGACGCTGGAAAGCGAGCGACCGCGCGATGTGCGCACCGGCATCGCGTTCGCCTGCTTCGTGCTGATGTGTGCCCTGCTGTTCAGCCAAAGCCTGGGCATCACCATCGCCGTGATGCTGGCGCTGGTTCCGGCCCTGTCCTGCCTGCGCGCACTGCAACCGGGGCAGGCAGCAACCCCCGCCTGGTGGCGCGACTTCTCGCCGGTGCTCAAGGTGCTGGCGTTGGCCATACCGCTGGCCTTGGCGGCCTTCGTGTTTCTGCCACGGCTGGATTCGCCACTGTGGGGTGCCGGCGGTTCCAACGGCACCGGCCTTACCGGCATCAGCAACCACATGTCGCCCGGCGATTTCACCCAGCTGCTGATCGACGATTCGCCGGCCTTCCGAATCAGCTTCAAGGGTGCGGTCCCGCCGCCCGCCGAACGCTATTTCCGCGGCCCCGTGCTGTGGTGGTTCGACGGACGCACCTGGAGCGGCAACCTGCTGCCGCCCTCGCGCAGCCACCGCCAACCACCGGAAACCATGGAATATGCCGGACCGGTCTATCGCTACACCGTCACCATGGAGCCCTCGCACCAGCACTGGCTGTTCACCCTGGACACACCGCTCGACGCACCGCAAGGCGCGCATCTGAGCGCGTCACGCACGGTCATCCGCGACAAACCCGTCAACCAGTTGCTGCGCTATCAAGCCAGTTCCGCCGTCCGGCATGTGTTGGCGCCGCGGCTCGACCGGCGCGAACGTTACCTCGGTCTGGAATTGCCGGTCGGCTTCGATCCGCGTGCACGCACGCTGGCGGAAAGCTGGCGCAAAAAATACGCTGCCAACGACATGGCCATCGTCCAGGCCGCATTGCGCCTGTTCCACGACGGCGGCTTCCGCTATACCCTCACACCGCCGCCACTTGGGCACAACAGCATCGACGATTTCCTTTTCTCCACAAAGGCCGGATTCTGCGAGCACTACGCCTCGGCCTTCACCTTCCTGATGCGCGCCGCCGGCATCCCCGCCCGCGTGGTGACCGGCTACCAGGGCGGCTACTGGAACAAGCTTGGGGACTATCTGCTGGTGCGCCAATCCGATGCCCACGCCTGGAGCGAGGTTTGGTTGCAAGGTCGCGGCTGGGTACGCGAAGACCCCACCGCCGCCGTGCGCCCGAGCCGGGTCACGTTGGGTGCCGCCGCCGCCGCGGGCAACAGCGACGTGTGGTACCAGCGCGGCTGGTTGCAGGCACTGCGCAACCACTGGGACATCGTCGACCATTGGTGGGATCAGGGTGTCATCGGGTTCAATGCCTTGCGCCAGCGCGGCTTGCTGACACCCTTCGGTGTGCGCCAGACCAGTACCACTTTGCTGCTGCTGGCGTTGGCGGGGAGCATCATCATCCTGATGGTGCTGGCGGGGGCATTCGCCTTGGTGCCGCGCCGCCACGGCAATGCCATGGACGCCGGCATGGCGCTGCTGCGTCAACGCCTGGCGCGCGTCGGCGTGGCCCGTCGACCCAGTGAGGGACCGGTACACTTTTTCGCCCGTGCGGCACGCACGCTGCCACATGAGAGCCAGCGTCTGGAAGCTCTGGGCGAGGCCTGGGTCCGTCTGCGTTACGCCCAAGTTTCACCGACACCTGAATCGGTGCGTGCATTTTGCCGCGCGGTGCGGGATTTTCGTCCTCGCCGCGTGGTCAAATAAGGTATTCGCCGGCCACCCCCGGTACTCGTGGATCCGTCCGCCATGTCCAAGTCCAATGCGCTCCTGTCCCTCCCCGTCCGCAGCTCGCTGTGGAAACCCGTTCTCGCCATCGCCGGCGCACTCGCGCTGGGCGCCTGCGCCACCATCCCGCAGCCGCTGATCGGCAACTACACGCCGCTGATGCCTTCGCAGGCTGCCGAGGGCGGCGCCGGTGGCGCGCAGGTGCGCTGGGGTGGACAAATCATCAAGACCCAGCCCAAGGCCGATCAGACCTGCTTCCTGGTGCTGTCGCGTTCTCTCGACGATACGGCGCGGCCCATCATCGACGGTTCCAGCCATGGTCGTTTCATGGCCTGCCATGCCGGTTTCTATGATCCGGAAGTGTTTACCAAGGGCCGCGAAGTCACCTTCACCGGCAGCGTGCATGGCGTGGTGTCGAAGATGGTAGGCAAGTACGACTACGCCTACCCGCGTCTTGAAGCGCAGACCGTCTACCTGTGGCCCAAGCGCCCGCGCGTGATCGAAAGCTATTACGCCGGCCCGTACTTCGATCCGTTCTGGGGTCCGATCGGCCCGTGGTACTACCCGGGGTGGTACTTCGCGCCACGGGTGATCATCGTGCATCGCTCCCACAGCAAAAAGTGATGATATGAAAACGCCGGCAACCGCCGGCGTTTTTGCGCAGGACAGTCGCTGGTCTCAACCCGGCGGCCAATGCATGGCGCGCCCGCCCAGCAAATGCAGATGCAGGTGGTAGACCGTCTGCCCACCGTCCTCGTTGCAATTGATCACCACGCGATAGCCCTTTTCGGCCAAGCCTTCGCGGCGCGCATAGGCGGCCACCGCCAACAGCAACCTGCCCAGCAACGCGGCTTGTGCGGGCGTGGCGTCGTCCAGCGTCGGCAACGGCTGCTTGGGAATGAACAGCACGTGCGTCGGTGCTTGCGGATTGACGTCGCGAAACGCCAGCACCTCGTCGTCCTCGTAGACGATGTCGGCAGGGATTTCGCGACGGATGATCTTGGCGAAGATGGTGTCGGGCATGGCTGGTCACGGTCACAACAGGTCGTGGCCAGTATCGGCATTCCGGCGCATGACGCCAAGAGGGTCCCGCGGCTGCCGGTGCGCAGGGCATGACCTTGGATCTATTGACTAGTGTTTAGTAATTACTATAATGAAGTCAACATGTACCAGGCCAAGCTCGCGTGGACGACCTCGACAACCACCTCAAAAAATTCCGCAAGGAGCTTGCGGCCGGCACGGTGTCGCTGGTGCTGTTGGCCGTGCTCGGCAACTCGCGCGAGCCGCTGTACGGCTATCAGATCGCCAAGCATCTCGAGACCGCGGGTCGCGGGGTGCTGGCGGGCAAACAAAGCGCGCTCTACCCCGTGTTGCGCAATCTCGAAGCCGCCGGACTGCTCGCCAGCAACGTGCAGCCATCCGTGAGCGGCCCGCCACGGCGCTACTACCACATCACCGAGGCAGGCCGCGCCGCCCTGGCCAATTGGATCGCCGACTGGAATGCCACGCGCGCATCCGTCGACAAGGTTCTCGGAGGAAACCTGTGATGAGCACACCCCGCACCATTGATGCCTATCTCAAACAACTGCGCGCTGCCTTGCATGGTGCCGATCCGGCCCTGATCCAGGATGCGCTGTACGACGCCGAGGAGCATCTGCGTGCCGAACTGGCCGAGCAGCCGGACCGCAACGAGGCCGACATGCTGGCGACAGTGACCTGCAGCTATGGCGCACCGGAAGAAGTCGCCGGCATTTATCGCGATCAGGAAGTCATCATCGAACGCGCGCTGCGTCCACCCCCATCCACGCCACGCCGCTCGTGGGCGGGGCGCTTTTTCGGCGTGGTGCTGGAAGCGCGCACCTACGGCGCGCTGTTCTATCTGCTGTTGAGTTTTGCGACCGGCATCATCTATTTCGCGTGGACAACCACGGGCCTGACACTGTCAGTCAGTCTGGCGATCTTCATCATCGGTTTGCCATTCATCGTGCTGTTCATCGGCTCGGTGCGCGCACTTTCCTTGCTCGAAGGGCGCATCGTCGAGGCCATGCTTGACGTGCGCATGCCGCGTCGTCCGCCCTACCCCACGCCCGAGCGCACGTTGATGAAGCGCATCAAGGCCATGTTCACCGATCCGCGTACCTGGACCGCACTGGCCTACCTGATGCTGATGTACCCGCTGGGCACGATTTACTTCACGATGACGGTGACTTTGCTCGCGGTATCGATCGCCCTGGTCGCCATGCCGATCACCATGCTGTTCTTCCACTCGTGGCTGGCAGGGTGGTACGTCCATCACGTGATCCTTGTGGACTGGGGTTTCGGACCGCACACGCCAGGCATCGGCGAGGGCGTGGCGATGTTCGTGATCGGTGTATTGCTCGCGTTCGGCACGCTGCATCTGGTGCGCTTGCTGGGCACGCTGCATGCACGTCTGGCGCGTCACCTGCTGGTGCGCAGCGCACCGGTTTGAGGCGGTTTACTGCCGACTGCCGAAAGCGTGCGCCAGAGTGGAGCGGTCGACGTATTCGAGCTCGCCGCCCAGCGGCACGCCGTGCGCGAGGTGCGTGGCGCGGATGCCGGCTGCTTCGGCCAGTTGGCCAAGGTAATGCGCGGTGGCCTGGCCTTCGACGGTGGCGTTGGTGGCGATGATCAGTTCTTCGACCTCGCCTTCGGCCAGACGATTGGCCAGCATGTCCAGACCCAGCTCGGCCGGCCCCATGCCATCGAGCGGCGAGAGCCGTCCCAGCAGCACGAAATACTGGCCGCGGTAATCCGTGGCCTGCTCGATGGCAGCCAGATCCATGGGCGATTCGACCACGCACAGCACATGCGTATCACGGTTCGTGCCAGCGCACAGCGAGCACACCGGATCTTCGCTGAAATTGCGGCAGCGTGAGCAGTTGCCAATACGCTGCATGGCCGCGTCCAGCGCTGCCGCCAACCGACGCCCGCCATGGCGATCGCGTTCCAGCAGTTGCATGGCCATGCGTTGCGCACTTTTGCTGCCCACACCGGGCAGGCAACGCAAGGCGTCGAGCAGTTCGTCGAGCAGTCGGGAACCAGCCATCAGAACGGCAACGACATGCCCGGCGGCAGGTTCAGGCCGGCGGTCAGGCCACCCATTTTTTCCTTGCTGGCAGCAGCCACCTTGTTGACGGCATCGTTGACGGCGGCGGCCACCAGGTCCTCGGCCATCTCCGGATCATCGGCAAACAGCGCGCGATCGATCTGCACGCGGCGCACCTCGTGCGCGCCGGTCATGGTGACGCTGACCATGCCGCCGCCGGCACTGCCGGTGACTTCCATGCGCTCGATTTCTTCCTGCGCGCGCTTCATTTGCTCCTGCATGCGCTGGGCTTGCTGCATCAATTGTCCGATCTGGCCTTTCATCAGTTCTGCTCCTTGGTGGGGAGAGGTGCCGGGCGCACCGATTGTGGCACTACCCGTGCACCGAAATCGCGTTTCATGGCCTGCACTAACGGGTCCTCGTCAATGGCGCGTTCGGCCTCGGCCTGGCGCTCGTCGTGCACGGCGCGCGCGCGCGCGGCTGGGGTGTCGGTCACCGCGTCAGCGGACACGGTCACGAAACGCAGTTTGACGGGACGCCCCAGCGCGATGGCAATCTTGTCCTGCATCTGCCCGGTCATCGGTTCGACCGCGAGATTTGCATGGCGCGAATCCAGCGCCAGGGTCAGTACGCCATCGTCAAGCGAGCGCAAGGTGGCATTGACTGCCAGTTCGCGCAACGGACCATGCAAGCCGGCCTGCTCGATCAGTGTGACCCAATCCGGTGATGCGTCAGATGAGCGTGTCGTTACGGTCGGCACATCCGCCACGGCCGGCGTTGACGCTGAACGCACTGGCGCAGGTGGCGTGTCCGCATGGACTGGGGCTGCCGGTGCTGGCGCGGATGTGCGTGTCGCGCGACCCGCTGAAGTCGCCGTCCCACCACGGCCGGAAGCGACAGCGCGTGCCGGAGCGCCGTCCGTCGAAGGATGAAAGGCCAGCATGCGCAGCAGGACCATCTCGAAGCCGGTGCGCATGTCCGGCGCCAGCCCCAGGTCGCGACGGCCGATGGTGGCCAGCTGATAGCAAAGCTGCACGTCTTCCGCACCCATGGCCTCCGCCAGCTCGGCAACGGCCTGGGCGTCCGGGCATTCGTCACGATAATCGGGCACCAGCTGGTGCAGCTGCACGCGATGCAGCAAGGTCGCCAGCTCGTCCAGCACACCGACAAAATCCGGCGCGAACGACGCAATGTGGTCACACTCGGCCATCAACGCCTTGCCGTCGCCGGACGCCAGCGCCTGCAGCAGGCCAAACAACTGGCTGCGTTCGACCGTGCCCAGCATGGCGCGCGTTTCGGCCACACGCAATGCGCCGCCGGCGTAGGCAATGGCCTGATCGAGCAGCGACAAACCATCGCGCAACGAACCATCGGCGGCACGCGCAAGTTCCGCCAACGCTTCGTCGTCGTGCTCGATACCCTCGGCTTCGAGAATGTGGCGCATCTGGCCGCTGATCTGCTCGGGCAACAGCCGTTTCAGGTTGAAACGCAGACAACGCGAAAGCACCGTCGCCGGCAGTTTCTGCGGGTCGGTCGTGGCCAGCAAAAACTTCACGTGCGGCGGTGGCTCTTCCAACGTCTTGAGCAAGGCATTGAATGCATTGCGCGACAACATGTGCACCTCGTCGATCAGGTACACCTTGTAGCGCCCGCGCGTGGGCGCGTACTGCGCGTTCTCGATCACCTCGCGCACGTCATCCACGCCGGTATTGCTGGCCGCGTCGATTTCCAGCAAGTCGACGAAACGCCCGGCATCGACCGCCTGACATACCGCGCACTCGCCGCACGGCTCGGCCGAAGTACCGCGTTCGCAATTGAGCGACTTGGCGAAAATGCGCGCGATCGTGGTCTTGCCAACGCCACGCGTGCCGGTGAAAAGGTAGGCATGGTGCGTGCGTCCGGTGTCGAGCGCATTGGACAGCGCCCGCACCACATGCTCCTGACCGACCAGCTCGGCAAACCGCCGCGGCCGCCACTTGCGTGCTAGAACCTGATAGGACATGCCGACACACCTTGGGACGAAGGATGATTGTGCCAAGTCCGCGCCGGCAAGTCAGCCATTACCTCAAGCCGAAACCTCGGTTTTGCCCACCTTCCCTTGTGCCAAACCGCTGCTGCGGCTATTCTGTCGCGCTGCATTCGATGCCAGGCGACCGGCGCGGCCATGCAGTGAAAACGGAGAGGTGTCCGAGTGGTTGAAGGAGCACGCCTGGAAAGTGTGTATACGGCTTATCCCCGTATCGCGGGTTCGACAAATTCGTCGGGAACGAATTTGGACGCCGCAGGCGGCCCCGGAGCGCGAAGCGCGCAGGGGTGAGGCCCAGGACGGGCCGAACAATCCCGCCCGGAAGCTGGATTGAGCAAAAAGTGGAGAGGTGTCCGAGTGGTTGAAGGAGCACGCCTGGAAAGTGTGTATACGGCTTATCCCCGTATCGCGGGTTCGAATCCCGCCCTCTCCGCCAACTATGCAAAGCATCCCTGCAAGGGGTGTTTTGCATAGTTGACAAAGTGGATGGATTGGACGAGTTCGCCCTCTCCGCCACAAGTTGAAAAGTCCATGGTGGCCCTGTTGGTCCTCCCGCGACGATAGTCCGCAAACCCCGCCAGGTCCGGAAGGAAGCAACGGTAGTGGATGACTCGGGTGCCGGGATGTGGCTGGCAGGGCCGCCGCCATTTCGTCTCCCGCCACGGCATCAGCCTGCCGTATCCGCGGGCGGCACAGGCATCGCCAGCTCGACCACGTCCCCCGGGTGGGCAATGCGGAAACCCCGCGATTCCAGCTTCACGCCATCGTCGGCACTGCCGTAGTGATACAGCAGCAACCGCTGGCGCAAGTCATCCGGATATTCGCGCTCGATATCCTCGACGCCGGTGTGCGACGGATTGCCGATGAGCGAGCAATCATGCGCGATGCGTTCGCCACGCGCGGCATGTTCGGCAAGCATTTCGGGAATGGGCCGGGTATCGCCGGTCCACACGAAACTGCCGGGCAGAGCCACGCCAAAAGACGTGCCGGGGCGATGATGACGCGTGCCGAACACCTCGTACCAGAATCCTGCGTGCCAGAAACCGCGCGAACACGGCACCAGCCGGAAAGCCTCCCAGAAATTGGCGCCGCCCTCGGCCAGCACGTTGGGATAATCGGCCACGCGGCTTTGCATGATCGGCAGCAGGGCGGCATGCACGTACAGTTGCACGCGCCCGCGCCAGTCCGGGTCGAACCAGACGCGGTGGAACAGTTGCTCCAGGCCACCGACATGGTCCATGTGCATGTGGGTCAGGAACACCGCCGGCGGTGGCTTGCCGTAGGCGTCCAGACAGCGGCGCACGCATGCCGGTCCGCAGTCGATCAGCAGCTGCGGTTCGCCGTCGTGTTCAAGCACGGCCGAGGCGTTGCCCAGCTCCACCGCATGCGCGGCACCTGTACCAAGAAAGCGCAATGCCCAACGTTCGGTCATGGCGTCGATGACTCCAGGGCTCGGGCGTAGCCGCGCATCAGCGGCAGCCACAGTTGTTTGTCAAAGGCCTCTTCGCCCTGCGCGGCGGCGCCGAGTTTGATGAACGAGCGGCGCAGGCGGTTCAGGTTCGATTGCTGCCACGCGCGCGCCGGCGTACGCAACTGGCCACGGTCAAAATCGATCAGATACAGCCCCTCACCGGCCACCAGCAGGTTGTGCGCGTTCAAGTCGGCATGCCATACGCCATGCGCGTGGAAACGCGCGATGAGGGCACCGCAGGCTTCGGCCAGTGCGGCATCCAGACATTCCGAGCGCAGGCAACCGGCCAAGGTTCTGGCATCTTCGATGCAGCGCGTGACAAGGTCGGCGGTGTAATGGATGCCGCGACGCACGTAGCGCGCCGCCACCGGCAAGGGAACCGGCAGGCCACGCTCGGACAGCTGCGCCAGCAGACGGAATTCGGCAAAGCTGCGTGTGTTGTCGCGTCCGGTCCACAGATAACGATCGCCCAGCAGGTTGGCCACCATGCCGCCGCGATGATAATGCCGCAACACGCATGGACCCGCCGGCGTATCGACAAAAGCCGCCGCGGCCCGACCGCCACCGCGACCAAGCAATCGACCCTGCGCCGCCCACCGGTCAGGGTCGAACCACGCATGGTCGACTTGTGGCACGGCCGCGGAGTCGTACAAAATCGTGCCTTGGGTACTGGCGTGAATGTGCGTATCCATGGTTTCCATCATGACCTCCCGGCACATGGCCGGTCTGCCCTGCCCGTCTGGCCTTTACAGTTTACCAATCATGCCACTTGACTCCCCACCATCTTCGCTGTGCCTGCTGCGCACCTCCGCCATCGGCGACGTGACCCACGTGGTGCCACTGGTGCGCACGCTGCAAACAGCCTGGCCCGACACGGCGCTGACCTGGATCGTCGGCAAGCTGGAACGCAAGCTGGTGGGCGACATCGCCGGGGTGGAGTTCGTGACCTTCGACAAGTCCGCCGGTTTGGCCGGCATGCGCGCCGTACGCCGCACCCTGCACGGACGCCGCTTCGACGCGTTGCTGCACATGCAGGTGGCGTTGCGCTCCAACCTGCTCAGCCGCGTCGTGTGTGCGAAGCGACGCATCGGCTACGACCGCGCACGCTCGCGCGACCTGCACGGCTGGTTCATCAACGAACGTATTCCCGCGCGACATGGCGAACACGTGCTGGATGCGCTGGGCAGCTTTGTCGAACCGCTGGGATTGAAACAAACCAACGTGCGCTGGGACATCCCGATCTCCGACGAGGCATACGCCTGGGCATGTGAGCAGTTGCCGGGTGACGCGCCCACGCTGGCCGTCAGTCCCAGTTCCAGCCACGCGCTGCGCAACTGGCGGCCGGAACGCTATGCACAAGTGATCGACCACGCCGCCGCGCGCGGCCTGCGCGTGTGTCTGACCGGCGGGCCCTCCGACAACGAACGACGCATGGCCGATGCCATCCTCGCCGCCACGCACAGTCACCCCATCGATCTGACCGGCAAGGACACGCTGAAAAAAGCCCTGGCGTTGTTCGCACGCGTGCCGATGCTGCTCACGCCCGACTCCGGCCCCATGCACATGGCCAACACCGTCGGTTGCAAGGTGATCGGCCTGCACGCGGCCAGCAATCCCGAGCGCTCCGGCCCGTATTCCGACCGTCGCTGGTGCGTGAACCGCTACGACGAGGCGGCGCGACAGTTTCTCGGCAAGCCGGCAGCCGAACTGCCATGGGGCAAGAAAATCGAAAAACCGGGCGTGATGGATCTCATCACCGTCGATGATGTCATCGAGCGGCTGGATGCGCTGTGCGCGGAGCGGGGCTTGCCCTGAATTTGATCACCCGCAAGATGCCTTTCAGCCCGTCGTGACGTCTTGCCCATCGTGCGCAAAGGGCCGCGTTGTCACGCTTGCGGCTTGAGATACAAAGTGTGGTTGGCGTCGTCAAAAGTCACGATGAAGTGCGCCCAGATCCTGCCACCAATATTTCCCGCCACGTAACGATTGCCGAGAAAGCCGATACTGACCGGGCTCATTTCGACGGCAGGGTTGCGCAAGGCCACGCGGCCCATCCTGAGTGTGCCGGCATGCACACGGACGTAGGGCAAGCGGCCGCCACCCAGACCGGGCTCTGAATGGGCGACGGCAACATGCTGGTAGCGCGCAAAAAGCCGGTGTGCCTTTGCGAAAGGCGTGAACAGCGTCAGGATCGTGCCGCCGGTATCGGCCTCGAACACGCCGCCAAAGCCATCGAAGGAGCCTTGGACAAGCGGTACGCCGCCACGCGAAAACAGTAGCGGCACCAGGGTGCCCGCGTCGGCGGCATCAAAGTCGCGCGGCGATGTCAGCGTCATGGTGCGATGGCGATAATCGATGCGTACCACGAAGCGGGCGAAAAAATCCGCGCCGAGTGTGCCATCAATGCGCGCGTGTGGAAGCGCCGCGATACGAACCACCTCGTTGTGCAGCGCGATCTCGTCACCAATTTGCAGTCGACTGACCATCGCAAAACCGGTTTTCACCGCATGTTTCCCAGTCACCGAAACCTTGCCCGCATAGGCGCCATGCACGCCAGCAATGGCTGCGGCATGTGCGGTGAGGATGCCCTCGCCGCCCGAGCCGCTATCCACCACAAATCGCATCGGATGGCCGTTGACTTTGACGGAAACAAGCATGTGGCCGCCCGGAAGCAGGCGAAACGGAATCGTCACGCTGTGCTTGCCACCGGCAAACGTGAAGTTGGCCAAGTGCGCTGCGGGCGGGTTGTACGCCGGCTGCGCCGCCGCAGGGTTTGCCTGAACGCTTTCAAGCGTGATCGTCGCCGCGTGTTGCTGCGTGCCAATAGCAACCCGTTCGCGGAACGGAATCTTGACGCCATGCACGCTGCGATAGTTGCTGTAGTACACAATCCGGGGCAGCGCGTAGTCATGATCCGCAATGCGTGCCACAAGATGGGTGTGCGCATTGATCCAGAGATTGAACGACGTGCCTCCGCGTGGCGTCATGCGAATGACATCGCAGGTTTGTCGACCACATTCGCGCACGCCCAGAAAGCGTCGCGCCGCGGGCCAATGCCGTGACCGCCACCAGCCGTAGGCGTTGCGGAAGGCTTGCGACACTGCGACGCGTTTGGCGTGCGGGGCATCGGCCTCAAACACGGCGCCGCCGGGTGCTGCACGCCAATCGAGCTTGCCATCGAAGCCGCTTGTGACGCGGAATGCACCGAGCTTGGAGGCCATGACCCATTGCCCCGTGCGCAGGTTCGTTGATTGCTGGAATGCCCCCGCCAGCCCGCCGCGTTGGATGTGACCGACAAGATGCAGGCTGTGGATGTTGTTCCAGCGGCTACCGCCGTTGGCTACCTTCGCCACCATCAAGATTTTTGCTGCCGATGGCGACGGCGTAGCCGCCACGGCGAGTCCGGGGATCAGCAGCAGCGCCATACAGAGCCAACGGTACATGTCTATCCTCCACACACCGCATCGAAAATCCGGTTCATTTCCTCGGCCCCGAGCACACGCCACTGCGCCTGGGGCAAGTCATCCAGCGTCAACCCACCAATGGCCACACGCTGCAAGGTTTCGACATGATTGTCAACGGCGGCGAACATGCGTCTGACCTGATGGTAGCGGCCTTCGGTGACACTCAGACGCACGTGGCGCGGGCCCAGCACCTGCAATTGTGCCGGTGCCAGCGGTTGGCTTTCCGAGCGCAGCAGCAACTCGCCGCGCGCAAAAATTTCGCCTTCGTCGCCACGCAGCGGGGCGGCCAGTGTGGCTTCGTAGACCTTGGCCACGTGTGTGCGCGGCGCAATGATTCGGTGCAGCAACGCGCCATCGTCGGTCAGCAGCAGCAAGCCGCTGGTATCGCGGTCGAGCCGGCCAACGCTGGACAGCAGCGGTCGACGCTGGCGAAAACGCGGCGGCAGCAGGCCGTACACCAAGGGCCCGGCATCATCGTGCGAGCAGGTCACGCCGGTCGGCTTGTTGAGCATCAACACCATGCCCGGTGGCGGATCCAGTGGTTGCCCGTCGATGCGGATGACCGCATGCGCGACGCTCTCACCGCCGGCCAGTACCTGCCCGTCGTCCGTGGTGACGCGGCCCGCGGCCAGCAGCGCGTTGACGTCACGCCGGCTGCCATAACCCAGATTGGCGAGATAACGCACCAGTTTCATCGGCGCGCCTTGATGACTTTGAACCCGTCACGCTCGGCCACCGTGCGCACCTGCGCAAAATGCACGCGCAAGGTGGCCTCGTAGGGCAGATGCCGGTTGGCCACCATCCACAACACACCACCCTTGCGCAAACCACCGGCGGCACTGGCGATGAAGGCGCGACCCAGCTCGGGCAAGTCGGCATGGCCCTGATGGAACGGCGGATTGCTGATGATGACGTCGTAACCGCCTTCAATACCCGTGGTGACGTCGTGCCAGTGCACGGCGCATTCGACGTCGCGCCCGAGCTTGCTGCAGGCTGCGGCAAGATTGGCGCGTGCGGCCGGCAAGGCGCGCGCATCGGCTTCGTACAAATCCACGGCGCGAATGCCCACGCACTGGCGGATCAGCGCCACCGACAGGAAACCCGTGCCAGCACCCAGATCAGCCGCACGCCCAGCCAGTGACGCCGGCATGCATTCGGCCAGCAACGCGGACGCCGCATCCACGTGATCCCACGCAAACAGGCCCGGACGACTGAGCAATCCCGTGGCATTCTCGCGCAAGGCATCAAACGCCAGCCATTGATCGCGCAACGACGCATTCGTCGCACGCGTCTCCGGTTTGGCCAACATCACCCGGCATTTGTGTTTGGAAATCACCTCGACCGGCCCGAGCAAGGCCTCCATGTCGGCTTGCAATGAACGCGCGCCGGCATGGTTGGCTGCACTGGCCACGATGACGCCGTCGGCCGCGGCATGAATGGCTGCTCGCGCCAGCATCATCCGGGCCTCGTCACGCTGGCGCGCCGGCAACAGCAGCACGCAGCCATAACGTGCATCCGCATCCGGCGTGCCGACGCCAAGACCTGCATGCCGCAAGGCATCGGCAAACGGCTTGAAAGTCTGCACGCAGCACCATCCCGGCGTTGCCCAACGCGCCAGATCGCTTCCCGCACGCGCGCCAAGAAACAACACGCGGCCGTCATCCGGCAACGTGATCGCACCATGCTCGAATGGCACGCACAACGCGCGCAAGGCCTCGTCGCGGCCGGCAAGGTTTGCTGCACTCATGATTCACCTCGACACATCCGCGCCATTGTACGCAAGGCATGCTCGACCAGCCGACGCCAGCATGGATAATGGTGCCGTGGACGTCACACCCACACCGAATCGGGGACACCGCATGCTGTCGCACTTGCCCAACTGGCTTGCACGCATCGTCTGCATCGCGCTGGTGCTGGCCGGCGTCACGCTGACGGCCACCGCGAAGCAGGTACCGACTGCCAGCTCGCATGGTTTCGTGGCGCAGATCGATCTTGACGGCACGATCGGCCCGGCCACCGCGCAATACATCCACGACGCCAGCCAACGCGCCATCCACGGCGGTGCGCGCGCCATCATTTTGCGCATCGACACCCCGGGTGGGCTGTCCAAATCGATGCACCAGATCATCGCCGGCATTCTGGCATCAAAGGTGCCGGTGATCGGTTACGTCGCACCGTCGGGTGCGCGCGCGGCGTCGGCCGGCACCTACATTTTGTATGCCTGCCACGTGGCGGCCATGGCACCGGCCACGCATCTGGGCGCGGCCACGCCGGTGGCGCTGGGTGGGCACACGCCGATGCCGGCACCTGCGTCCTCATTAGAGAAACCCCGTGGTGGTGCCGAGCAACACAAGATTCTCAACGACGCCATTGCCTACATTCGCTCACTGGCGCAACTGCGCAGGCGCAATGCCGACTGGGCCGCCAAGGCGGTGCGTGGTGCGGCCACATTGACGGCGCGCGAGGCGCTGGCACGCCATGTCGTTGACCTCATCGCCCCCGACACCACGAGCCTGCTCAAGGACGTCAGCGGCCGCCGCGTGCTGGTGCAACATCGGCAAGTCACGCTGCAACTGGCCGGCCTGCCGATCCGCCGCTACGCGCCCGACTGGCGCGCACGCTTCCTCGGCGTCATCACCAACCCGACCATTGCCTACATTCTGCTGCTGGCCGGCATCTGGGGCATCATTCTGGAAGCCTTCCACCCCGGCATTCTGTGGCCGGGCATCACCGGCGCGATTTGCTTGCTGATCGGGCTGTACGCGCTGCAAATGCTGCCGGTCAATTACGTCGGCCTCGCGCTGATGGCGCTTGGCGTAGGATTGCTGATCGCCGAGGTGCTGGCGCCGACGTTCGGCGCGCTCGGCATCGGTGGCGTCATTGCCTTCGTGATTGGATCGATCATGCTGCTCGACACGGGTGTACCCGGCTATTCGGTCAACCTTGGCATCATCGGCGGCATCGCCTTCTGCGCGATCGTGCTGCTGGGACTGGTGCTGTGGCTGGTGATGCGCGCGCGCCGCGCGCACGTGGTCAGCGGCGATCAGCTGATGCTCGATGCCACCGGCGAACTGCTCGAAGCCGTCCACGCCGGCGGCCAATCCTGGGCCACGGTCTACGGCGAACGCTGGCGCGTGCGCAGCGACATCGATCTGCCGGTCGGCACGCGGGTGCGCGTCATTCGCCGTCAGGGCCTGCTACTGTGGGTGGCGCCGCTGTCGCCGCCCGCGCACGACTGACTCCAACGAGGAAACACCCATGGTTCCCGCCATCGTCGTCATCATCATCATTTGCCTGATATTCCTGTTTTCGGCGATCAAGGTACTCGCCGAATACCAGCGCGGCGTCATCCTGACCTTCGGCCGCTACACCGGCATCAAGGGACCGGGGCTGATCCTGCTGATCCCGTTCGTGCAGCGCATCATCCGCGTGGATCTGCGCGTCAACGTGCTGGACGTGCCGCCGCAGGACATCATCTCGTTCGACAACGTGTCGATCCGCGTCACCGCCGTGGTGTATTTCCGCGTGATCGACGCGGACAAGGCGGTGCTGCAGGTGGCCGATTTCTACGCCGCCACCAGCCAGCTTGCGCAAACGCGGCTGCGCGCGGTGCTGGGCCAGCACGAGCTGGACGAAATCCTGTCCAAGCGCGACCAGATCAACCATGTGCTGCAGGAAACCCTGGACACCGCGACCGATGCCTGGGGCATCAAGATTTCCGATGTCGAGATCAAGGACGTCGACATCAACGAGAACATGGTGCGCGCCATCGCCCGCCAGGCCGAAGCCGAGCGCGACCGCCGCGCCAAGGTGATCCACGCCGAAGGCGAGTTCCAGGCCTCGGAAAAACTGCGCGACGCCGCCGCCATGCTGGCGCAGGAATCGCAGGCCCTGCAGCTGCGCTATCTGCAGACGCTGGCCGACATGGCCAGCACCGGCAAGGCCTCGACCATCGTGTTTCCGTTGCCGCTGGACCTCATCAAGCCGCTGACCGACATCATCGGCAAGCACGCGTCCACCATCGACAAGCCATCGGCATGAACCACATGATGCGTGACAATACCCACCCACCCTTGTTCCGGAGACCCGCCATGCACCGCTGGTTGCTGCCCGTCCTTGCCATCCTCGCTCTCGCCGCCTGCCATCGCGCGCCGCCCGCGCCATATGCCGGTGGCAGCGTCGCCAAGCTGACCATCATCGACAACACCGTCGGCACCGGCGCGGTCGCCAAGCCGGGCATGGTGGTGGACGTGCTCTACACCGGCTGGCTGTACGACGCCAAGGCCAAGGACAAGCACGGCCGCGAGTTCGACTCCACCAGCAAGCGCAACGACACGCCGTTTCGCTTCACGCTCGGCACCGGCATGGTCATCAAGGGCTGGGACCAGGGCGTGGTCGGCATGCGCGTGGGCGGCGTACGCACGCTGCTGATTCCGGCCAGCCTCGGCTATGGCAGCCGTGGCGCCGGCGACGGCGTGATCCCGCCCAATGCCTCGCTGGTGTTTCAGGTCAAGCTGATCGACGCCAAGTCGCCCTGAGACCACACCCCGACCCGACGGCGTGTTCAAACGACGACCATGCCTTCTTGCACGGTCGCCGCACGCACGATCGCGCTAGGCTTGACCTTTGTTTGCTTCCAATCGGGGAAACATCGTGCGCAAATTCATCAAGACGGCCATTTTGGCCGGCATGATCGTCGCTGGCTGCAACGCGCCCATGGCGTTCGCGGGCCAAAGTCATGCCTCCGCATCCAACCAGATGCAACAAGCGGCCGGCAAGGGCTTTCATCTGGCTCCGTTCCCGGCCGCGGCCAGCACCGAGCAAACCACGGTGGTGGCTGGCCACACGCTGCATTACAAGGCCACAGTCGGCTGGCTGCCGGTGTACGACAGCAAGGGCAAGATGACCGGCCAGGTGGTGTACACGGCCTTCACCATGCCCGGCAAGCACCGTCCGGTGACGTTTGCCTTCAACGGCGGCCCGGGCGCCTCGTCGGTGTATCTGGATTTCGGCGCGATCGGCCCGAAGAAGGTGAACTTTGGCGATCTGGGTGACGCGCCGTCGCAGCGCCCGACGCTGCACGACAACCCGGCCACCTGGCTGGGCTTTACCGACCTCGTGTTCATCGACCCGATCGGCACCGGCTACAGCCGTGCACTGGTCGACAGCCAGCAGGCCACCAAGGATTTCTATTCCACCGATTCGGACATCCATTACCTGTCTCGCATCGTCTACGACTGGCTGGCACACAATCACCGCATGGATTCGCCCAAGTACCTGGTCGGCGAAAGCTACGGCGGTTTCCGTGGCCCGCGCATCGCGCTGTACCTGCAAACGCAATTGGGCGTGGCGCTGAACGGCTTCGTGCTGTTTTCGCCCTACCTCGACCCGGCCGATTACGGCAACCGCTTCAGCTCACCGGTGCCGTGGATGCTGACCCTGCCGCCGATCGCCGCCGCGCATCTGGAACGCGAAGGCAAGCTGACCACGGCAGCCATGCAACCCATCATCCATTACACGCTCACGACCTACGCCACGACCTTGATGCAGGGCCGCTCGGACCCCGCCGCCTACGCCGCCATGATCCAAAAGGTGACGCAACTGACCGGACTTGATCCGACTTACGTCAAGCAATCGGGCGGACGCATTTCCACCGGGTCGTACCTGCGCGAAGTGCATCGCAGCGAAGGCAAGATCGGCAGCGTCTACGACTCCAACTACGCCACCTGGGACCCGTTCCCGTACGCGCCGCGGCAGATGAGCGGCGATCCGCTGCTGAACACCATCATCGCGCCGACCACCGAGGCGATGGTGCATTTCATCAACCAGACCGTGGGCTGGAAATACTACGGCCGCTACAACGCGCTGTCCTACAAGGTGAACGCGCTGTGGCACGAAGACAAGGACGCACAATCCGGCTCGGTCAAGCAACTGCGCAAGGTCGTGGCCAATGATTCGAACCTGCGCGTACTGATCGCGCACGGCTGGAATGACCTGTCGTGCCCGTTCATGATGTCGGTGCTGGCCGTCAACCAGATGCCGGCCATGGGCAACCGCGTCGAGGTCAAGGAATATCCGGGTGGCCACATGTTCTACACCCGCAAGGACAGCGGTCTGGCACTGCAGAAAGACGTGCATCAGCTCATCGAAGCCACCGCGCACTGAGCCGCGCTTGATTCACGCACGAACAAACAAGGGCAGCTTCGGCTGCCCTTGTTTGTTGTTCACACAACACCCTCAACCAACCTAGCTGCCGGTTCGCTGATGCGCCTCGCCGGACAAACGCTGCAACGGGCTGTCAGAGGCAACCAGCTGGCTGGATGGTGTCCGTGCCCAAGCCGGCTTGGAACGGCTTGCAACAGGCTTTGACGCATGTTTTGCAGTGGGCTTTGCCGCAGAAAGCCAGCGACATGGCTGACCAATGCCAACACCGCTGCAATCAGCCAAATCGAAATGAATGGCGAACCGTATGTGTGTTGCAACAGGCTTGCCATTCAAGCGCATCGGCAATGCGCGCCACGTCCGCAAAGCCGCCATGGATGCACGCTTGAACGCCACGATGTCCTTCCCCAGGCTGTGCACCACGTGGACATCCGCCAGCGAACCATCCGGCTCGACCGTCGCTTGAAACAACAGATTCGCCATTTGGTGCATCTGCCGCCCCCGAGCTGGATAACGTGGCGCACGCTTGTAGCTCCACTTCGGCCCATTGTTCTCGTAAACGACACGCACGCCATACTGCTTGTTCTTGCGTTGCACCACTTGCACATCGACATAGGCCCACGTGGTGGCAGTAACGGCCACTCCATGTTCCGTGGGTGCCTTGAATCGCCAATGCGCCACCGTGTCGCGCACCGTCGGTACCAACATCGCCGGCAATCCCGACGGCGTACCCACCTGCGCCACCTGCCCGCGTGTATCCACTTTCAGCTGTACCGACGTGTGGTAATCACGTACCACGGTTTGCGCCATCGCACATGACGATGCTGCCGCCAGAACCATCAAGACCACGATTGAAGCGGTTTTCATGTCATCCCTCCTTGCCGATCACACTCACGCGCCCGACCTTGCCCTCCCCGGCCAAGCGCGCCCCGCCGCCATCTTGCGCCAAGTGTCGGTCAAAAACTACTTGGCCGGCTTGCGAAAACGGAAGGCGAACTGGGAGGTGTGGCCACGGATGGATTTTGCAAAGACGGCAATGTCGAGCGGATCCTTCGGATTGAGCAGGACCGGGCTTGAACCGGCAAACACGAAGCCGGCCGCCTCGATTTCCTTTTTTACCGCCGCCGGATCGATGCGATGGAAAGTATCGGTGTCCTTGGTGCCCGAGCCGGCCGGCGCGATGTGGTCGATCACGATGAACAAGCCACCGGGCTTGAGCGCATCGAACACGCTCTTGTCGAACGCCGCGATGCTCAATCCCTTGATGTTGTGATAATCGTGATAGTTGTCCGAGGTGAACACGACGTCCGCCTTGGCCGGCGCCGTGACCGTCTGCGCCGGTTCGACCAGCGCACGGACGTCCGCATAATGCTTGCCCGCGGCCAACCGCTTCCACTGCATCAAACTCTTGCGCGAATACTTCAGCATCTGCTCGGGCCAGACGGTGTAAACCGCTCCGCCCGGCTTGACCATCTGGCTGAACAGGCGCGTCCAATAGCCCGATCCCGGCACCAGTTCGATCACCGTGTCGCCCGGCTTGATGCCGGTAAAGGTCAATAGCTGCGCCAGTTGTTGCGGACTCATGCGGACCGCCTTGTCCACCGTGTCGGCCTTGCGTGCGGGATCATTGATGGCCGCCGTCACGTAGGTCGGTGCCTTGGTTTGCGCAGGTGTCGTCAGCGGACCGTGACCGGCCCAAGCCGCCAGCGGCAGCGCCAGCATGGACGCCGTCATCATCAAACACGAGGTACGCATGATTTGCCTCCCGAATGAGTGAGCGAATGCCGATTGTGCGCCTTTGCGCCGCCGTCTGCAGATCGGTACCGGCTCGCGGCATGACACCTCGCACATCGCGCACATGACACCGGGCACATGCCGACCAAGCCAGCCCTCGCTACCATGGGCTGGTCGCGTGTTGACAGGAGTCTGCCATGGCTTCATTTCACCACCGCCAAGGGCAATACGGCGTCGATGCCCCCTATGTGCCATTGCTTCAGGCGGCTGCCGGCATCGTCTGTCTGGTGCTGTCCGCCTTCGCCAATCCCGGCGGCACGGCCCTGCTCATCTGGGGACTGATTTTGCTGGCCATGGCGGCGTGCTTTTTCTACACCACGCGCCGCGGCAAGTTCGTGGTGTGGGCGCGACTGATCGACAAACTGCATCTCAAGGGCGACGAGCGGGCGCTCGATCTGGGCTGCGGACGTGGGCTGGTGTTGCTGGAAGTGGCGCGCCACCTGAGCAGCGGCGAAGCCGTCGGCATTGATCTGTGGCATGCGCACGACCAGTCCGGCAACGATGCGTCCGCCACGCAAGCCAATGCCCGCGCCGAGGGTGTGGCCGAACGCGTGCGCCTTGAAACCGGCGACATGACTGCGCTGCCCTTTGCCGATGCCAGCTTCGACCTGGTCGTGTCGAGCCTGGCCATCCACAACATCCCGTCACAGGCTGGCCGCATCAAGGCCATCGACGAGGCCGCGCGCGTGATGCGCCCCGGCGCGCGCCTGCTGATCGCCGATTTTCGCCACACCCGCGCCTACGCCGAACATCTGGCCAAACTCGGTTTGAAGGACGTCACGCGCCACGATCTGGGCTGGCGTTTCTGGTACGGTGGCCCGCTATGGGCCACGCACCTGGTCAGCGCGCGCAAGGCGTGATTATTTGCCAGCGGATGTCGGTCCCTGCTGACCGGCCACGGCGGCGCGTAGTTCGCGCAGTTTCTGTTTGAGCAGCTTTTCGTTGGCCGGCCCCACGCGCAGCATCAGCTTCTGTCCGGCCGACAAGGCTTCCAGTGACGGATCGGCAAAGTCGTAGCCCTTGTCGGTGCGCACCAGCGCCAGCGGACCGTGCGGTTCGGGTGCCGCCAGCAAGTTGTCGATCACCGCCACCAGACGATCATTGAAATGGCCGTCCGGATAGCCCAGCTCGCGATAGGCTTGCTGGAACAGCGGGTAGTAGTGCACGTACGCGGCGACCAGACGCGGCACGTCGGCGTGACGCACCCACGCCATGTACGGCGCGTAACGCGCGGCATTGGCGGACGCCAGCACCAACTGACCGTTGCGACTGCCGATGCCAAGGCTGCCGGCCGGCGGCTGCAGCGGCAGGATGTTGTCGCCCAGCTCCCGCCGCGGCAACGCATCGACGGTGGCCACGATGCGCTGGATGATGTGCGCTCTGGCCAGCAGTTTGCCGATCGCCGCATCCCCCGTCAGCCGCGCCAAGGTCGAGGTCACGTCCGCATCGCTCGCATCCAGCGTCGGCAACGGCACCGTGCTGGCGGCGGCCGGCGCCACCACCTTGGTGATGGGATGGGCAATGACCGGCGCAGGCGGCGCCACCGGTGCGGATGTCTTCGCCACCGGCGCGATGACCGCCGGCGCCTTGCCACCATGCCGCACGTACCACGCCGCCACGATGATCGCGATCACCACGACCACCGCCACGCTCCACGCCACCACACTCGTCTTGCCACGCATCGGTCAGTCCCGTATCCAGTTGTCAGCTTGGACTGATCCTACGCCAAATCGTTCGTTGACTTGGTCTGGCCAACGGCACGCGACGCGGCTCGGTTCATGTCCGACTGTCGGCGCCTTCATCAAGCCGCTGGCGTGCGGCTATCTGGCCAAAGCGCCGACCAGTCCGGTTCACTGACAGGACACGCAAGGCGTAGTGCTTGTCGTCGAGCACCGCGCCTGGTGAAAAGCGTCAGCTGCCACTGCGCAAATGCGTCAGCAGATGCAGACTTTGCCGTGCCGGATACAACCCGCCATCGGCAGGCATGGCATCAGCCGACTCGGCAGCAAGCTCGTGTTGGTCCAGCCAGGGAATGAAATGCACCGGCCCCGGGATATAGGCCTGCCACTGGCCGTAGCGAGAGACATGCCGACCACGCCGGCGGAAATTCATGGGAATCGAGACCACCCAATAAGCATCCGCCGCACGCGGCCCTTGCACTGGCGGAGTGAAGGTCCATTGCCTTGCCGCCTTGGTGCTCACCTGGGTCAACACCTGCCGCCACTGCTTCATCTGCGTCGCCGAACCCTGGATCCCGAGGTCCACTTGCCGCGCCGCGACATGCTGCACTTTGCCGTCACGCCCGATCTTCAGCATCAAATAAACCGTCCCGGGAACGAAATCGTCATACCGCGGATAGCGTGGTGGAAACACGTGCTTCTCACTGACAGTCGTCGTACTTTTCGCGGCATTGCCGAAATAAGCACCGGCAACGCTGATGCCGAACTTGCCACCGCCCGCCGGTTTGACCACCAGCCGCACATGCATGACCGACTTGGCTCTCACGGCCTTGCCGTCGCGCAGAACAGGCTGGAATTTCCACTGCGGCACGGCCTTGGCCATCTCTTCCAGCACACCCTTCGGCAGTTGCCCCGGATCGTGCAAGGTGTATCCGGCCACGCTGCCATCCGTGTTGATGGCGATGGTCCCCTTGATCAACATGCTGGCCTGCACATCCGAGGTTTGCGCACTCGATCCCGCCACCGCCGTCCCTGCGGACAACACGAATACGCACGCGGCCAACCCTGTCCACCACAACGGCTTCATGAACCACCTCCTGTCTGTCGGCATCACCCCGTGGCGATCGTACTACGACAGAAATCGCATGGTGCCCGCTCAACGCAACTGACTGTCCTTGCTGCCGCGCCGGTTGTAGCCGCTGAAGGCGGCCTGTTCCTCATCGAGCTCCTGCTGGCAGGCGATGCACAGACGAACGCCGGGCACGGCCTTGCGCCGCGCCTCGGGAATGGGCTCGCCGCACTCTTCGCAATGGGTCAAGCCCGGGCCTTCGCGCATCTGGCTGCGCACGCGCTTGACCGCGTCTTCGACGGTCGCGTCGATTTGCTCGTTGACGGCATTGTCGCCCGCCCAACCGGTAGCCATGGAAACCTCTGCCTTCGCGTGTCGCGATGCCCGTATTGCAGATGCGGGCATGTGCTTCATTGTAAAGCGCCTGGCGCCATGCGTGGCCGCACCGTGGTTGACAAATCGAAGGTTTGCTTCACCCTGTAGCGGATCAATACCTGTCACGTTATCTATTTTCTGACGACCGTCCTTGAACGACGCCGATTTCAACCCGCCGAACCTTGCCCTGACCACGGTCGGCCTGTCGCTGGCGACGTTCATGCGCGTGCTCGACACGACCATCGCCAACGTGTCGCTGCCGGCCATCGCCGGCAATCTGGGTAAAAGCTACGACCAATCGACGTGGGTCATCACCTCGTTCACGGTGTGCATGGCCATCACGCTGCCGCTGACCGGGTTCCTGTCGCGTCGCTTCAGCCAGGTCAAACTTTTCATCTGGTGCACGGTGCTGTTTTCGCTGGCCTCGCTGGCCTGTGGCCTGTCTACCTCGATGGGCGAGCTGCTGTTTTTTCGCGCCATCCAGGGTGCGGTGTCGGGGCCGCTGTATCCGGTCACGCAAAGCCTGATGATCGCCACCTATCCCAAGGCCAAGCGCGGCATGGCGCTGGCGCTGATCGGCATGATCACCATCGTCGCGCCGATCATCGGGCCGGTGCTGGGCGGCTGGATCACCGACAGTTATTCGTGGCACTGGATCTTTTTCATCAACGTGCCGATCGGCATTTTCGCAAGCCTGGTGTGCTGGACCCAGCTGGCCGAGATGAAGGAAAAGATCGAGCACCCGCGCATGGATTACGTGGGGTTGTTCACGCTCATCATCGGCGTGGGCGCGCTGCAGATCCTGCTCGACAAGGGCAACGACGCGGACTGGTTCCACTCGACGTTCATCGTGGTGCTGGCCGTGGTGTCGGCGATCACGCTGGCCGTGTTCCTGATCTGGGAGCTGACCGCCGATGATCCCATCGTCAACCTGCGCTTGTTCCGCCACCGCAACTTCGCGGCCGGCACGCTGGTGCTGGTGCTGTCGTATTCGGCGTTCTTCGCGATGGGTCTGTTGCTGCCGCTGTGGATGCAGCGCGTGCTCGATTACACGGCATTCTGGTCCGGCCTGGCACTCGCACCGGTCGGCATTTTTCCGGTGCTGCTGACCTACTTCGTCGGCAAGTACGCCACACGCATGGACTTGCGCACCTTGACCGCGCTGGCCTTTGTCATCTTCGGCGTGACGTGCATGTTGAACGCCAGTTTCAATGCGCAGGTCGATTTCCACGCGCTGTTCATGGTGCGCCTGTTGCAAGGCCTGGGCACGGCGCTGTTCTTCATGCCGGTGCTGACCATTCTGCTGTCCGATCTGGAAGGCAACGAGATCGCCTCAGGATCGGGTACATCCACCTTCCTGCGCCAGCTCGGCGGCAGTTTCGCCGCCGCCATCATCACCTTCATGTGGGATCGCGGCGCATCGGTGCACCACTCCGATCTGGCTACGCACATCAACGCCTACAACCCGATCGCCGTTCACGCCATCCAGCAACTAGGACATGGCCACGCACAGACCGCACTGGCGGCGATCAACCACACCATCACCGCGCAAAGTTTCCAGATGTCGTTTGACGACATCATGCACATGCTGGCATGGATCCTGTTCGCGCTGGTACCCATCCTGTGGCTGGCCAAACCGCCCTTCGTGCATGGCGGCGTCGCACGCAAACGC
>DASVGO010000040.1:0-92652 GCA_036379495.1 Rhodanobacteraceae bacterium
CCTAGATGCCCTTGCCACGCTCGGTTTCGGCTTCATCGAAGTAGGCACCGTCACGCCGCGACCGCAAGCCGGCAACCCGCGCCCTCGCCTGTTTCGCCTGCCCGGCCATGAAGCCATCATCAACCGCATGGGCTTCAACAACCTGGGCGTGGATGCGCTGGTGCGCAACGTCGAACACGCTGATTACGCCGGCGTGCTGGGCATCAACATCGGCAAGAACAAGGACACGCCAAACGAACGGGCCGTCGATGATTATCTGATCTGCCTGCGCAAGGTCTATCCTCTGGCAAGCTACATCACCGTCAACATTTCGTCACCCAACACCCAGGGCCTGCGCGATTTGCAACAGGCCGACACGCTCGAACGTTTCATCGGTACCTTGCGCGAGGCGCAGGAAGAACTGGCGGCGACGCACGGCACGCGCAAGCCGATGCTGCTCAAGATCGCGCCCGATCTCGATGCCACGCAAATGGATGCCATCGCCGACATCCTCGTCAAGGCCGACATCGACGGCATGATCTGCACCAACACCACCATCGCGCGTGATGCCGTCGCGGGAAGCCCGCATGGCGACGAAGCCGGTGGCCTGTCCGGTGCGCCGCTGTTCGAGCCATCCACCAGCATCATGCGTGGCATGGTCGAACGTCTGCATGGCAAGATCGGTGTCATCGGCGTCGGCGGCATCCTCGAAGGCAACCAGGCAGCGCGCAAGATCAATGCGGGCGCCACGCTGGTGCAGATCTACTCGGGGTTGATTTACCGCGGCCCGCACCTCATCGGCGAATGCGTCGACGAAATCCGCCGTCAGCAGGAACGCCCGGCATGAATGCATCCGTCGAGAGCTACACCATCGAACAGCATGCCAGCCTGGCGGCGCGCAATACCTTGCGCGTCGACGCTCATGCCCGCCAGCTGGCCACATTGAACGATGCCGGCGCCCTGCCCGAGCTGCTTGACCAGCTGGGGGAGTCGCCACTGGTGCTCGGCGCAGGCAGCAACGTGCTGTTCACCGACGATTATGCCGGCAACGTGCTGCTCATGGCCACGCATGGTGTCGACGTGGATGATGATGGCGACAAGGCGCACATCGCCGTGGCCGCCGGCGAGATCTGGGATGACTTCGTACGCTGGTCGCTGGGCCAGGGTTTCGCCGGGCTGGAAAATCTGATCCTCATCCCGGGCACCGTCGGCGCCGCGCCCATCCAGAACATCGGTGCCTATGGCGTGGAAGTGGCCGAATTCATCGAAAGCGTGGAAGCCTGGGACACGCGCGAGCGGCGCGTGGTGACCCTGGACAACGCGGCCTGCGGTTTTGCGTATCGCGACTCGCTGTTCAAGCGCGAACGCGACCGATTCATCGTCACCGCAATACGCTTCATCCTGCCGCGCATGCATCCATTGAAGCTCGATTACGCCGGCCTGCGCGAGGAAATCGCACGCATGGGCCTGACCCAGCCCACGCCCTATCTCGTCGCCGAAGCCGTGCGCACGTTGCGCACTCGCAAGCTGCCCGACCCGGCAGTGATCGGCAACGTCGGCAGCTTCTTCAAGAATCCGCTCGTGCCCGACGCCCAGGCCGAAGCGCTGCGCTGCGAACACCCCGGCCTGCCGCTTTGGCCTGCCGCCGATGGCCATACCAAGCTGTCGGCGGGTTGGTTGATCGAATCGTGCGGGTTCAAGGGCTTGCGTGAAGGTGATGCCGGCATGTCGAACCGTCATGCGCTGGTTCTGGTCAACCACGGCCACGCCAGCGGCGCCGAACTGTGGGCGTTGGCCCAGCATGTCATCGATGGTGTGGCCACACGCTTCGGCATCCGTCTCGAACCGGAACCGCGCATCATCTGACGCATGTCCCGTACCAAGCTCGACGCCAGCCAGCTAGCTCCCGAGGTCATTCCGTACCTGCTGGTGACCTTGGGCGAGCGTGTCGCGGCAATGGGCATCGCACCGGCACGCTTGTGTGCCGGATTGGACTTCGACATGGCCGACCTGCGCGCGGGTCTGCCGGTGGCCAATCGACAGGCTTGGCGCATGATCCGGCGGGCGCTGCAATTGAGCGGCCGAGCCGACCTGGGACTGGAAGTCGGACTCGGGCAGGATCTCGGCTGCTTCGGTGCGCTGGGTCAGGCCATGGTGCTGGCGCCGGATGTCGGCACGGCCCTGGCACTGGCCGTGCGGCACTACCCGGCCGGTGGTGCGTTGGTGGACGTCGATCTCGACATGGGCGCCGCGCAAACCACGCTGATCCTGCGTCCGCGACTGCGCGACCCGCGCGTGGTGATGTTCCTGGTCGAGGAAATCCTGGCCAGCGCGCTGGAGTTGTTTGGCCACGAGCTGGGCACGGCCTTGCCATTGCAGGCACTGGAACTGACCTATCCGCGCCCGAAGCACGCGGCGCGTTACCGCGAGTCGTTTGGCTGCGAACCGCGCTTCGATGCATCAAGCAATGCCTGTGTCATCGATGCACATTGGCTGCAACAGCCGATGCATCATCACGACGCCACTGCATTCGCACAGGCTTGCGCCAGCTTGCAGCACACCGCACCGACGCCGGCGGCCGATGCGGTCCAGGCCATCGAAACCCTGCTGGCGCGTCCCGGTCATGCGGCGATGTCGCTGCCGCAGCTGGCCCGTGCGCTGGATCTCAGTGAACGCACCTTGCGCCGGCGCCTGCGCGAGGCCAACACTTCGTATCGCAACATCCACGACCGGGTCATGGCGGACGCGGCGCAACGTCTGCTCGTCGTCGAGGGAGTGACGGTCGCCAAAACCGCCCGGCAACTGGGTTTTGCCGACGTGCACGCCTTCCGGCGCGCCTATCGACGCTGGTCGGGATGCACGCCGCAGGAAGCGCGCAACCGCCAGGCCGCAGGGCAACGACAGTCTCATTTGACCGAATAAGACCCCTTTCTTTTGGCGCTGATCGTGGTTGGATCAAATCACGCCACCACGTCGTCGTGGCGGGCTTGCACAGCCGGAGGGGCCGTCGCCGCATGTCCAACCTGAAATTCCCGCAAGGCTTCACCTGGGGTGTATCCAGTTCGGCCTTCCAGATCGAAGGGGCCGTGACCGAAGACGGGCGCGGCGCGACGATCTGGGACCGGTTTTGCGAAACACCCGGTCACATTGCCGATGGTGGCAATGCCGAGGTGGCTTGCGACCACTACCACCGCTACCGCGAGGATGTGGGTCTCATCGCCGGTCTGGGTGTGGATGCCTACCGCTTTTCCATCGCCTGGTCGCGCATCCAACCCAACGGCAAAGGTGCGCCCAATCAAGTCGGTCTGGATTTTTATTCGCGCCTGGTTGATTGCCTGCTGGAACATGGCATCGAACCCACGCCGACGCTGTTCCACTGGGATTTGCCGCAAGCCCTGCAGGACGCTGGCGGCTGGCATGCGCGCGACACCACGGCGAGGTTTGCCGAGTACGTCGGCCATGTGGCCGATGCACTGGGTGATCGCGTGCCACGCTGGATCACGCAAAACGAAACCTTCGAGCATGCCGTGCTGGGCCATGCACTGGGCGTGCACGCGCCGGGTGAGACGCACGGCCTGGCCATTTTCGACGTGGTGCATCACCTGCTGCTCTCGCACGGTCTGGCCGTGCAGGTGCTGCGCGCCGCTACCCCGGCCACCGCGCGCATCGGCATCGCTCAGAGCATGCAGCGCGCGCGGCCGGCCGGCCATCGCCTGCGCGACCGTCTGGCCGCGTGGATGCTGGATACCGTGCACGACAACATGCACATCGATCCGTTGTTGCTGGGTCGCTATCCACGCGGCTTGCTCCTGCTGCACCAGGACCGTTCGGCGCTGCATGACGGTGACCTCGCCATCATCTCGCAACCCATCGACTTTCTTGGCGTCAACTTCTACAACCCGCAATACGTGCGTGCAGCCGACAAAGGCAGCGACATACCTATCGAGGAAGCCGAGCCTCCGGCGCAATTTGCACGCACGGCCATGGGTTGGCCGGTCGACCCCACGGGCTTGACCGAGGTGTTGCACGGCCTGCGCAAGCGTTACGGCCGCAAGCTGCCACCCGTCATCATCACCGAGAACGGCGCCGCGTTCGACGACAGCGTGGATGCGCAAGGCGGGATCGACGACCCGCAGCGCATCGACTACCTGCGCCGGCATCTCGAAACATTGCACCAGGCCATGAACGATGGCATCGACGTGCGCGGTTACTTCGTGTGGTCGATCACCGACAACTTCGAATGGGCCGAGGGTTACCGACCACGCTTCGGCCTGGTCCACATCGACTACGCCAGCGGCAAGCGCACAGTCAAGGCCTCCTATCGCTGGTTGCGCGACCTCATGGCGGCGCAGGCATGAACGCCGTGTCCACGCCCCTGCCCGACGCACTGGCCGAACCGACGGTGCATGTCGGCACGCGCTTCATCGGTACCTACACGCTGTCGTACCTTGGCATGTGGCTGGCGTTCCTGACACCCATCCAGGTGCTGCTGGCCGAGCAGATGGAAGTCATCGCGCCGACCAACAAGGAAAGCGCACTGGGCTGGGTCACCGGTGCCGGCGCACTGATGGCGGTGTTTGCCAACCCGCTGTGCGGCGCGTGGTCCGACCGCACCACCTCGCGCTTCGGCCGGCGCCGGCCGTGGAATCTTTTCGGCATCATTCTCGGCGCTGTCGGCCTCATCATGCTGGGCTACCAGCACAGCCTCATCGGCGCCGCCATCTGGTGGTGCGTCGCGCAGTTCGGTCTGAATGCGCTGCTGGCTGCCCTGCTGGCCGAGCTGCCCGATCAGGTGCCGCTGGCGCAGCGCGCGGTGTGCAGCGCGTGGACCGGCATCACCCAGCCGCTGGGAGTGGTCGTGGGCACGGTACTGGTGGCAATGCTGGTGACCGGCATCACGCAAGGCTACTGGATGACGGCAGGGCTGCTCATCGCGTGCACCGCACCGTTCCTTCTGATGGTGCGCAACACACGCCTTGAAAAGCATCAGCGCCCGCCATGGAACACCAGCGAATTTCTGTGCGGGTTCTGGATCGACCCACGCCGGTACCCCGATTTTTCGCGCGCCTGGTGCATGCGCTTTCTGGTGCAGCTTGGCTCGGCACTCTCCACCTTGTATCTGCTGTATTTCCTGCGCGACGCGATCCACTTCCAGCGTCTGTTTCCGGGCCGCACGGCCGCGCAAGGGTTGGCCGTGCTGGTGGTGATCTATGCGGCCGCGCTGATCATCGGCGCCTTCGTCAGCGGCTGGCTGTCCGACCGCAGTGGCCGGCGCAAACGCAACATCATCGCCGGTGCCGTGCTGATGGCGGCCGCTGCCTTGCTGCTGGGGCTGGACCCGACCTGGCATGCCTCACTGGTCGCCGCCGTGCTGCTTGGCCTGGGTTTCGGCATCTACATCGCGGTCGAATACGCATTGATGACGCAGGTGCTGCCGTCGGCCAACGGGCGCGGCAAGGATCTGGGCATCCTGAACGTGGCCAACTCCGCGCCGCAAGTCCTGGGCCCGGTGCTGGCCGCGGTGATGGTCACGCATCTCGGCGGCTATTCGACATTGTACCTGGTGACCGCCATCGTGATCGTGCTTGGCGGGCTGCTGGTATTGACCGTGCGCAGCGTGAACTGAGGCCAGCTTCACACGCCCACAACAAGGCAACGGGAGTCATGGACATGCCGCAATCTCGAACATGGCACAACTGGTCAGGTGGGCAACATGCCACACCCAGTGCCCTGCTCCACCCAGACGATGAAGACACCTTGCGCGATATCGTGCGTCGAGCATCGAACCTGCGCGTGACCGGCGCCGGGCATTCGTTTCCGCCGCTGGTGCCGACTGATGGCGCCATCGTCAATCTGGATCGCCTGAGTGGCGTGATCGACCACAACCAGGCGCAATGCACGGCCAGGATGTGGGCCGGCACGCGCCTGTACGACGCCGGCCCCGCCCTGCACGCCATTGGCCAGGGCATGCCCAACTTGGGCGACATCGATCAGCAAAGTCTGGCCGGTGTGCTGGGCACCGCCACCCATGGCACCGGCATCACCCTGC
Source organism: Rhodanobacteraceae bacterium (assembly GCA_036379495.1). Classification (GTDB taxonomy): domain Bacteria; phylum Pseudomonadota; class Gammaproteobacteria; order Xanthomonadales; family Rhodanobacteraceae; genus Oleiagrimonas. Next base: position 6,029 of record DASVGO010000040.1, read on the forward strand.
CCTGCATCGCCGCCGGCGTCACGGGCTTGCGCATGATCACGGCCGCCGGCGACGTCGTCGAATGCAGTCGCGAAAAAAATGCCGATCTTTTCAAAGCGGCCGCCGTATCACTCGGTGCACTGGGTGTCATCACCCAGGTCACGCTGCAGAATGTCGCTGCCTACCGGCTGCGCGAAAAAGTCCATGTCGAAGTGCTGGATGACTTGCTGCCGCACATCGACGCGCTGGCGCGGCAGCATCTGCACTTCGAACTGTGGGCCTTTCCGCACAGCCGGATGGCCATCGTGAAAACGCTCGATGCCACCAATGATCCCCCTACCAATGCAAAGTACGGCGCCGACTCGGACGATGCCGCATTGTGGATCGGTTGCGAGCTGATGCGTCTGCTGCCACCGGCCGGGCGTGGCATGCAGAAACTGCTCAAGCAATTCATCAAGCCATCCGAACGCGTGAACTGGTCGCACCACATCTACGCCTCCAAACGCAACGTGCGCTTCAACGAGATGGAATACCAGGTGCCGGCCGCGCAAGGCGCGCCATGCCTGGACGAAATCTGCCACACGTTTGCACGTGACAAATCCAGAGTGTTCATCCCGGTGGAATTCCGCTTCGTGGCCGCCGACGATCTGTGGCTCAGCCCGTTCCACGGACAAGCCGATGATGCACGTTGCGCCATTTCCATCCACCAGTATCACAAGCAGGATTACCGACCACTGTTTGCCCTGGCCGAGCCGATCCTGCAGCGTCACGACGGTCGCCCGCACTGGGGCAAGTTGCATGCACTCAAGGCCGATCGCCTGCGCGCACTGTATCCGCATTTTGACGACTTCCTTGCCCTGCGCCGCAAACTGGATCCACATGGCAAGTTCCTCAATCGACACCTGTGCGATCTGTTTGGGGTGACCGCCGCATGAGTCAGTCCGACCTAGCAACCCACCACGGCCCGCACGACGCTTATTTCGCAGGCCTGCAAGCCGCACTCACGCAAGCCGGCATCGCCTGGCCGTGCGTGGTGGTTGATCGCGCGCGGCTGCATCGCAACGCGGCACGATTGAAGGCATTCATCGCCCCGCAAGCGCAGTTGCGATTGGTGGAGAAATCCCTGCCGGTACCAGCACTGCTCGACTTGGCCATGGAACTCACCGGCACGCGGCGTTTGATGGTGTTCCACGAACCGCAATTGCGTCAGGTAGTGGAACGATTTCCCGACGCGGACATGCTGATGGGCAAGCCCATGCCGGTACTGGCCGCACGGCATTTTTACCAGCACGCCAAACCGGGTGCCTTCGATGCCGCGCATCAACTGCAATGGCTGATCGACACACCGCAGCGCCTGCACGAATACGCGCAACTGGCCGGAACGCTGGGCATCCCGTTGCGCGTCAACATCGAAATCGATGTCGGCCTGCATCGCGGCGGCGTGACTCATCCGCGTGACTTGCGCGCGTTGCTGCAGCTGCTGAAGGCCACCGATGGCAAACTCGTGTTTTCCGGCCTCATGGGCTATGACGCCCACGTGGGCAAGCTGCCCGGCATCGTGGAAAAGCGCACGGCCAGTTTTGCACGCTCGGTCGCGGCCTACCGTGCCTTTCAAGAAGAAGCCACGGCACAATTCCCGGAGATTGCCGAGAGTGCATGCTGGAACGGCGCCGGCAGTCCGACCGTGGCCCTGCACCGTCACGGTTCGCCGCTCAATGACGTCGCGGCTGGCTCTCTGTTGCTCAAGCCTGCCGAATTCGACATCGACCTTCTGACCGATTTCGAACCAGCCATCTTCATTGTCACGCCGGTGCTCAAGGTGCTCGAAGGCACCCGTCTGCCCGGCCCGGGCTGGTTGTCCACACTGCTGTACGCGGGCCACGCGACGCGTGCGCGCAGCTACTTCATCTACGGCGGCGGCTGGCCCGCCGATCCGGCTTCACCACCGGGTTTGAAAGCCAACCAGCACTTCGGCGTGAGTTTCAACCAGGCGATCTGGAACGGCCCGGCGCAACCGGCACTGGCTGTCAACGACAGCGTGTTCTTCCGCCCTTGGCAGTCCGAAGGCACGCTGCTGCATTACGGCCCCGTGCGCGTGGTCGAGGACGGCGTCGTGATCGATGAATGGATGCCGTTCGCCGAGGGCTGAGGCTCCGTCACGACACCATTGTCGCACCATGCACCCGACTTCAGGCGAGCCATGCAACGGTGCGTCAGGCCCCTGTCTCGGCGGCTCCGGACTCGTCCGTGAGCTGGCTATTTTTTGCCCAATGCGTCGACGGTGACGCAGCCACGCGCCCTGCGCGCAGCCGTCCCGCACCCGTCCACAAAATTATCCACAGCTTTTGTGGATAACGGTCGAAGGCACGTCGCCGCACACCACCCAAACAAAAGGCCGGCGCTGCGCACGCCGGCCTTGCGTTCATCAGAATGATCGAACGTTCAGCGTCGCGTCTTGGCCAGCAAACGCAGGATTTCCAGATACAGCCACACCAGCGTGACCATCAATGCGAACGCGCCATACCACTCCATGTACTTGGGCGCACCGCGCGCCACGCCCTGCTCGATCATGTCGAAATCGAGTGCCAGGTTCATCGCGGCCAGGCCCACCACCAGCAGACTGAAGGCAATGCCGATCACGCCCGAGTCATTGATGAACGGGATGCTGACGCTGGTGAAGGCGTGCAGGCCGATTTCCACCAGATACAACAACGCGATCGCGCAGGTGCCGACGATCACGCAGGTGCGGAACCTGTCGGTCACCCGAATCCAGCCGGCGCGGTAGGCCACCAGCATCACCGCCAGCACCCCCGCCGTCAGCATGACGGCCTGCAGTACGATGTTCGGGTAACGCAACTCCATGAAGGCGGAGATGCCGCCCAGCGCGCAACCCTCGGCCAGCGCATACACCGGTGCGAGAATGCCGCACCAGCGTGGCTTGAACATTGACACCACGGCCAGCGCGAAGCCCACAAGCAGGCCGCCCCACAAGTACGGCGACACTGCGCCCATGGCCTGCGAAGCCACCAATGCCTGCGCATGCTCGGTGCCGAAGGGCACATGCTGCATGGCCTCGGCATAGGCCGCGGCAAAGTGATGCCAGGTCCAGGCACCCGTGATGATGGCCAATACCAGCAACAGCCCCGTCTTGGTGACGGTGCCGTTCATGGTCATGCGTTCGCCGGTGGCCGTCTGGTCCTGAAAGACCTGACGCTTGAGGACAGGATTGTTGGATCGCATGTACAGCTCCAGGGTGTATCGCAAGGTGACCCATGATAACGGCACGGGGTGACCGGTGCACGACGCGTCAGGGTTTCACGCCGAGCAGCTGGATTTCGAAAACCAGCGCCTCGTTGGGGCCGATGCGCGGCAACTGGCCGCGCTCGCCATAGGCCTGTCGCGGTGGGATGAAAACCTGCCAGTGCGCGCCCACGTGCATCAGAGGCAACACGTCACGCCAACCCGGCAGCATGTCGCGGACCGCGAAGGTGACCGGCTTGCCGCGCACCCAGGTGCTGTCGAACTGCATGCCGTTGATCAGCGAACCGCGATAATTCATGACCACCGTGCTGGCCAGGGTCGGTGCCGCGCCATGCCCGACCTTGAGCACCCTGTACTGTACGCCCGATGGCAGCGACACCACGCCGGGCTTGTCGCCATTGGCTCGCATGAAGGCGACACTGGCCTGCGCATTTTCCCGGGCCATGCGGCGAAAGGCCGCCATGTCCTGCCGGTGCATGCGTCGTTCGAGCGCATCGATTTGCTGCTGCATCACCAGCATCGGCACCGCCGGCGGATGCCGCGCATACGCATCCCGGATCGCCCGCATCAGCACTGGCAAATCCACGTCCGGCCGACCGTGCGCAAACTCGCTGCCGATGCGGTACCCGATGGCGTAGGACACGTCATGCCGATTCAGTGTCGATGTCGGCACGGGCACGGGTTTGGCCACGCTGCCGGTCGACGCCGGCACGCCAGCCGCCGCCCACGTCGCGACCGGCAACCAGCCACCCAGCACCATCAGCAACACGCCTCGCATCGAACGATCCTGCTTCATAACTGCTGATTGAGAACTGCCCTTCGGCCAAAAGGTTCCCGGCTGCTACCATCACGGACCGGTTCCACGAGCTTCCACCATGGCCTATCGCAACCTTGACATCTCCAACCGCGGCGCCGTCCGCACCATCATCGTCAACCGCCCGGACAAGCTGAACGCGCTCAATCGCGAAACCATCAACGAGCTTGACATCGCCTTCACGCAAGTCATGCAGGATGATGCCGTGCGTGCGATCGTGCTCACCGGCGCCGGCGACAAGGCCTTCGTGGCGGGCGCCGACATTGCCGAAATGCGCGGTTACACGCCGGTGCAGGCGCAGGGTTTCTCGCATGCCGGACAGCAACTCATGCTGTCGATCGAGCGTCTCGGCAAGCCGGTCATCGCGCGCATCCAGGGCTTTGCCCTGGGCGGTGGCATGGAGTTGGCCATGGCATGTCACCTGCGCATCGCCAGCGAAAAGGCCCGATTGGGTCAGCCGGAAATCAACCTCGGACTGATCCCGGGCTTTGGTGGCACCCAACGGTTGAGCCGTCTGGCAGGGCGTGCCGCCGCGCTGGAAATGTGCCTCACCGGCACGCCTGTCAAGGCCGAGCGCGCCGCCGCCTTGGGCCTGGTCAACCAAGTGGTCGCCCACGAAATTTTGGACGACACCGTCAATGCCCTTGCCGATCAACTGGCAGCTGCCGCGCCGCTGGCTGCCACCGGCATCCTCGATGCCATACTCAATGGCAACGAATGCGGCATCGACCAGGGGCTGGCTTATGAAACCCGGCTGTTCGCACTGGCTTTCGCCACCGACGACATGCACGAAGGCACCACGGCCTTCCTCGAAAAACGCCAGCCGACGTTCACCGGCGCATGATTTTCGCCCCGCGCGGGTCCGGCAACCCGGATCCGTGCGGTTTGCAGCAAGGGTCAATGCGAGTTGCCGCGATAGTTTTTTTCGCCCGCGGTCACGCGTGCTGCCAAGCGGTTTTCTGGTGGCGCCATCGGGCAAGTCGCGAACGCCGTGAACACGCACGGCGGGTTGTAGGCCTTGTTGAAATCGAGCACCACGCGGCCGTCGCGCGGCGGTTCGGTGTACAGGAAACGTGCGGCGCCGTAGGTCTCCTTGCCCGACGTCTGATCGGCGAACACCAGGAAATACGCTTCGTCACCAGGTGACTCGATGACGGGCAACAGCTCGAAGCGCTGCCCGTCGCGCTCGAATACCGCCACCCCCGCCACCGGGTGGCGTTCAATGGTGCCGATGGCGGTCCCCATGTCGAGCGTCTGACCCGGTGCGGCGGGTAGCCAGTCGGCCTCGATACGCCAGGACAGATCGATCGGGAAATGATCCAGCCCCAGAAAATGTTCGCGCGTGGCAGCGTGCACGTTCTTGATGCGCAAGCCGACCAGATCGCCACGTCGCACCAGAAAAAAACTGATGTCACCGACACTGACCACGGTCGGTCGCGCATGGCTGTCGTCGAGCAACACGGCGGCGTCACGGTCTTCACCATCGATGCGTCCACCGCTACCGACCAACAGGGCCACATGCACCTGGCCATCGGCGGCAAGCGTCACTCTGCCCAAGTGCGGCGGCAACCCGGCCACGACGATGCCGTTGTCGGCGGCACTGCCGATGCGATTCTCGCCCGCATCCAGCCATGGCAATCCGATCAGCGTCAGCCAGCCATCCGGCGCGGTCAGGCGATCCAGTCGCGCCTTTCGCCAACGTTCCACCTGCTCGACATGTGTCATGGGCCGACCTTGCCGCGCGCGCGGCGAATGCGGGTCCACCAGGCCCCCTGGTTGGCACCCATGGCGAGCACCACGACCAGCATCACGATCGCGGCCAGTACGCCGTCGATGGCATGACCGACCATCAAGGCCAGCACGATGATCAGGCACGCCAGCAGAAGCGTGTTGATGGCAAGAAAGCTGGCCACACGGGTGTTCGATGTTGCATGGGTCATGACCACTCCCGAGGTGCTTCAGCGACCACGCAGGAACAGGCGGTCCAGTTCATCCAAGCGCAATTGTACCCATGTGGGGCGACCGTGATTGCACTGGCCGGAACGCTCGGTAGCTTCCATGTCGCGCAACAAGGCATTCATCTCCGGAATTGTCAGATGCCGTCCGGCGCGAACCGAACCATGGCAGGCCATGGTCGACAGCAGTTCGTTTTCGAGCTCTTCCAGGCGCCGCGAACGCCCGTGTTCGGCGAGTTCGCCCAGCACGTCGCGCACCAGCTGGGTGACGTCGGCGCCTTCCAGCAACGCGGGAATGCGCCGCGCCAGCACCGCCGACGGGCCGGTGCGCGAGAGCTCCAGGCCCCACTCGGCCAACGCTTCGGCGTATTCCTCGGCAGCCGCCGCTTCCTTGCTGGACACGGCAATAGACAAAGGCACCAGCAACTGCTGCGAACGCAGGTTGCAAGTACTGCGACCAGCCTTGAGACGTTCGTAAGTGATGCGCTCGTGGGCGGCATGCATGTCCACGAGAATCAGGCCATGGGCATTCTCGGCCAGGATGTAGATGCTTTTGAGTTGCGCCAGCGCATAACCCAGCGGCGGGACTTCGGCCGCATCGGTAGTCGGGTCAAACGTGGTGGATGCCGTGTTGTACGTCGGCATGTTGTCCGTCAGCGCTGCATGATCGGCCAAGGGCTGGTCGCGGACCACCTGCGCCAACGCCAACGGCGCCTGCCCGCGCCAGACCCTGCCATGGATTGCACCACCGCCGGTGAAATGGGCCGGCATGCCGGGCGGTGCGACTTGCCCCATGGCGGGCGCACGCAAACCTTCGGGCAAGGCCCCTGCCGGCAGCGAAGTGACGGAGCCTGCGCGCGTGTCGGCAAGCGCTTCACTGAGATTGCGGAACAGGAAATCATGCACCAGGCGCTGCTCACGGAAACGCACCTCGTGCTTTGCCGGATGCACGTTGACATCGACCCCGGCCGGGTCCAGTTGCAGAAACAGCACGAACACCGGATGGCGGCCGTGAAACAGCACATCGGCATACGCCTGGCGCACGGCATGTGCGACCACGCGGTCACGCACCATGCGCCCGTTCACGAAAAAGTATTGCTGATCGGCCTGCGCGCGCGAGGCTGTCGGCAAACCGACCCAACCCGACAGCCGCATGCCCGCGCCGGCCTGCTCGATCCGCAGGCTGCGTTCCGGGAACTCCGGCCCCAGCACTTCGGCGACCCGTGCCAATGCGGCGGCGTGGTCACGCGCCGGTTTGAACAGGCGCAAAGGCTTGCCGTTGTGGGTCAGACGAAACTCGATGCCGGGATGCGCCAGCGCCAGGGTCTTGACGAGATCGTCGATATGCCCCAGCTCGGTACGCTCGGCACGCAAAAACTTGCGCCGCGCCGGCACGTTGTGGAACAGGTCGCGCACTTCGATGCTGGTACCCGGCGGATGCTGCGCGGGGCCCGCCTCGCGTGCCTGCCCGGCAACCACCTCCACGCGCATGGCGATCTCGGTGTCGATGGGCCGCGAAGTCATCACGAAACGCGACACCGAGGCCACCGACGCCAGCGCCTCGCCTCGAAAACCCATGGTGGCAACGTGTTCGAGGTCATCGAAACTGGCGATCTTGCTGGTGGCATGCGAGGCGAGCGCCAGCGGCAGCTCGTCGGCGGCAATGCCGCAACCATCATCACGCACGCGGATCAAACGTGCGCCACCGGCCTCGATGTCCACCTCGATGCGCGTGGCTCCGGCATCCAGGCTGTTCTCGACCAACTCCTTGACCACGGAAGCCGGACGCTCGATGACCTCACCGGCGGCGATCTGGTTGACGAGGTTGGGAGGCAGGGCGCGAATCGAAGGCATGCGGCCTAGGATAAGGCCAATCAGCCACCGCACAACCGTGCGCGCGAAACCGCCAAATAGCGCGGATCAACTGGCCGGGATAACCAGCACCGCACCGGCCTGGACCATGTTGTCGGTCATGTCGTTGGCCGATTTGATCGCGCCGATGGTCACGCCATAACGCTGCGCGATGCCGGACAACGTGTCGCCGCGACCCACTTTGTAGTGGCGGGTGCCATGATGACGACTGCCTGTCACGGCCAGCTCGCCGCGACGCCGCTGCGCCTGCAGGGCAAACCATGTGCCGGGCGGTGGTGTGGTCCCGAAATACTGCTTGACGCCCGCAAGAATGGCCTTGGCCAGTTTTTCGCGATAGGCCGGACGCTGCAGCTTGCGCTCACCGACCGGATTGGTGATGAAGGCCGTCTCCACCAGGATCGACGGAATGTCCGGCGAGCGCAGCACCACGAAATTGGCGCGCTCGATGTGGTCGCGATGGGTCGGGCCGATCTTCGCCAGATCGTGCAACACGTTGTCGGCGATCAACGAGCTGGCGTGGATGGCGTAACGTTGCTGCAGGTCCAGCAACACCGAGGCCAGCTGATCACTCTTGTCGTCCAGCGTCACGCCGCCGATCAGCCCCGAGCGGTTCTGGGTGTCGGCCAACCAACGCGCCGCCTCGCTGACACGCCCGTGCGTGGACAGCACCCACACCGACGAACCACGGGCATCGGTGCTGCGGTAAGCATCGGCATGGATCGAGATGAACAGATCGGCATTGTGCCGACGTGCGATCAAACGACGCTGCTTGAGGCCGACGTAATAATCGCCCTTGCGCGTCAGCACGGCGGTCATGCCGGGCTGCGCATCGATCAACTTGGCCAGATCCTTGGCCACTTCCAAGGTGATGGTTTTTTCGTGCGTGCCATCCGGACCCGTCGCACCCGGGTCGACACCGCCGTGACCGGCGTCCACGGCGACCACGATCTTGCGCGCGCCGTGCAGAAGCTCGGCCATGCGCGTGGCGGCCTGGCGCTCGTTGAGCGTGCGCGGCGCCGCGTGGCCAGCGGGATAAAGATCAACCACGAGCCGGTAACCGTGACCATCGCTCGGCTTGAGCAGAAAGCTCTTGGGGTGCGCCAGCGCGGCCAGGTCCAGCACCACGCGCATTCCGTGCTTGCCGTGGCGCCCCATGCGCACATCCTTGATGAGACCACGGTTGCGCGGGGTGGCAAGCGCATGTCCGATGCTCGCGTCGCTGAAATCGAGCACCACGCGACCGGGATGTGCCAACTGGAAAAGCCGGTAGGTGACCGGCCCCGACACTTCGATGACGGCGCGTGTGCGGGCGGCCGTGACGGAGACCTGCAGGTGCCGGATCTGCGTCGCCTGCGCCGGGCACACGACGGCCAGCGCCACCAGCACCGCGAGGAACAGCCGGACAATGGTTGGGTAATGGCCCCTCATGGAGCGGATTGATAACGCAATCCGCTCCCGATTGCAAGTCTAAAACCTTTTGTTATCCGTCACCTGCGATTTTTTTATCAGCAGAATGTCAGAAACCTTCGGCAAGCATCCGATTAAACAGGGCAACACCATCCTTCACATGTAGATGTTTTTAATCCGTTTTCAGACGGAGAGGCGCGCCAGCACGGCCTCGCCACGTGGACTCGCGGCAACCAGGCTGGCCTTGCGCCCTGCCTCGGCGTGCGCCAGTCGCAGCGTCAGATCGGCCTCCGGCAAGGCGCCGGCCCCGTGCTGCGGCCATTCGACCAGCACCAGCGCGCCGGGCTCGGCCAGCGTATCCAGGCCCAGCCATTCCAGTTCACCCGGATCGGCAATGCGATACAAGTCCAGATGCCAGGCGCGACCGGCTGGCAAGGGGTAAGACTCGACCAGCGTGTAGGTCGGGCTTTTGACGCGTTCGCCCACGCCCAGATGCCGCAGCAGTGCGCGCGTGAACGTGGTTTTGCCCACGCCAAGATCGCCATCCAGGTACACCACCAGCGAACCATCCAGCGCATCGGCAACGCGCGCGGCCAAGGTACAGGTGGCCGATTCATCCGGCAAATCGAAATCACGCATGTCCATCATCCAGACCGTTGACGAGGCGGCGCAGCGGCGCAAACAAGTCGCTGGCAGACAAGCCACGTTCACCGCCCATGGCGGCGATGTCGCCAGCCCGCGCATGCACGCAAGTGCCCAGGCATGCGGCCTGCCATGCCGGCAGGTGCTGCGCCAGCAAACCGGCGATGATACCGCCAAGCACATCGCCCATGCCGCCGCTGGCCATGCCGGGATTGCCGAAGCGGCAAACGGCAACGCGGCCGTCCGGCGCGGCCACGAGGCTGCCAGCCCCCTTCAGCACGACCACGGCATGAAAGCGTTGCGCCAGCATGCGTGCCGCCGCGAATCGATCGGCCTGCACGCTCGCCGTGGTGCATTCGAGCAGGCGTGCGGCCTCGCCCGGATGCGGCGTCAACACCACCGGGCGATCACCGAAGACACGCGGCGATGCGGCCAGCAGGTTCAGGCCATCGGCATCCAGCACCAGCGGCACACGGCTGGCCATGCCGGCATGCCACAAGGCGCGACCCCAGTCGCCCCGCCCCAAACCCGGACCGAGCACCAGCACACTGGCGCGCTCCAGCAACGCCGCCAGGTCGGTCGCCGATGACACGGCCCGCGTCATGACCTCCGGCCGCGCCGCCAGCAACGCCGTCACATGCTCGCTCCGGGTCGCCACGCTGACCAGTCCGGCGCCCGTGTGCAACGCCGCTTCGGCAGCCAGGCGGATCGCGCCACCCATGCCGTGGTCGCCACCCACGGCCAGCACATGGCCATACAAGCCCTTGTGCCCCACCCGTTCGCGCGGAGGCAATCCGGTGACACGCCACAACCGGGCATCCGGCACCTGCGACACCCGCAATGCATCGGGCAAACCCAGGGTGTGCAAGCTCAAGACCCCGCAATGGTTGCCCGCATCCCCGGTGAACAGGCCGCGCTTCCAGGCCACGAAACTGGCCGTGGCCTGCGCGCGCACCGCGGCGCCGGCAGCATGGCCGGTATCGGCGTCCAATCCCGATGGCACATCCAGCGCCAGCACCGGACGATCGGCGGCATTGATGGCGCCAACCGCATCCGCCGCCGCACCTTGCAACGGCCGCGCCAGACCACTGCCAAACAGCGCATCGACGATGATGTCGGCCTGCGCAAAAACCTCAGCGGCCACGTCCATGCCGTCCACCGGCACACCGGCGTCCATGCACACTTCACGTGCCTTGGCCGCATCGTCGCGCGAGACAGGCGTCAACGCCAATGCGCGCGCATCCATGCCCACCGCACGCGCGCCCGCAGCCAGCAAGAAACCGTCGCCCCCGTTGTTGCCCGGCCCGCAAACCACCGCCACGCGATGCGCTTGCGGCCAGCGTCGACGCAGCACGTCCAGCGCGGCATGCGCGGCGCGGCGCATCAAATCCTCACCGCCGATGCCAAGCACCTCGATGGCATGAGCATCGAAGGCCCGCACCTGGGCCGTGGTGTAAAGCGCATCGGTCACGGAATCGGCAGTCATGCGCAGAGCATAGCCCGACACCCTCGCGCCGGCATCTACAATGGCGGCATGCCCGACACTGCTTCCGCCATCGATTACGCCGCACTCGCCCTCGACATCAAGCAATGGGCGCGCGCGCTGGGCTTCGCCGAAACCGGCATCAGCGATACGGACCTCACTGCCGACGAGGCGCACCTGGATGCCTGGCTTGAAGCCGGCATGCACGGGCAAATGGATTACATGGCGCAACATGGCCACATGCGCTCACGCCCGACCGAACTGCACCCGGGCACCTTGCGCGTGATCTCGGTGCGCATGAATTACCTGGCGCCAGACACGCACGAGGCATGGTCGGTACTCGAAGACGACACGCGCGCCTACATCTCGCGCTATGCGCTGGGCCGCGATTACCACAAGCTGATCCGCAAGCGTCTGCAAAAACTTGCCAGCCGCATCGGCGAACGTGTCGGCACTTTCGGTTACCGCGCCTTTGTCGATTCGGCGCCCGTGCTGGAAAAGGCGCTGGCCAGCAAGTCCGGGCTGGGTTGGGTCGGCAAGCACACGTTGCTGATCAATCGCGAAGCCGGTTCGTATTTTTTTCTCGGCGAGTTGTACACCGACCTGCCGCTGCCGATCGACCCACCCACCAGCGCCCACTGCGGCAGTTGCCGACGCTGCATCGATGTGTGCCCGACTGGCGCCATCGTCGCGCCATACACGGTCGATGCGCGCCGCTGCATATCCTACCTGACCATCGAGCTGAAGGGCTCCATTCCCGAGGATCTGCGCGCGCCGATGGGCAACCGCATCTTCGGCTGCGACGATTGCCAATTGATCTGTCCGTGGAACAAATTCGCCCGCGCCACCGAAGAGCCCGACTTCGCGCCACGCCACGCGCTCGACGGCGCCAAGCTGACCGAACTGTTCGCGTGGGACGAAGCCACTTTTCTCGCACGCACCGAGGGCATGGCGATCCGCCGCACAGGCTACGAAGGCTGGCTGCGCAACATCGCCGTGGCCTTGGGCAATGCCGTGCCATCGACTGAAGTGATTGCCGCACTCAACGCACGCGCCGAAGATCCCTCAGCCGTGGTGCGCGAGCACGTGGCCTGGGCATTGCGACAACAAGCCGACAAGGCGCAGCGTACCGGCAGCGCCTGATCGCGCCAGCCATCACATGTCCGCAGGGGCACGCTTGTCGCACCGGGCCAGCGCCTGGCGCGCTGCGTGCACCCCCGCGGAATCCCTGGCGATGCGACGCATCTCCAGAACCGTTTGCCAATTGCGTGCGCACAAGGCACCCAGCTTCGGCCCGGAGGCAAACGACTGTCGCGCCAGTGCCTCGGCCTTGGTGTCCTCGCCCATCAGCACGGCCAGCTCGGCCTGATCCTGCAGGATGTCGGGTGCGCCTGTCGACAATCGCAGAGCCTGATTCAGCGTCACCATGGCTGCCTGATAACGATGGTTCATCTCTTGCGCATGAGCCTGGACAAGCAAATGGGCGACACCCGGCGCACGCAAAGGCGTCACGCGAATCACCGAATCATTCTTCGCACCGGCGGCACGAATGGCCGCTACCAGCTCGACACGCGAAGGCTCGACCACCTGCGGCATTGCCGGAGCCGGCGGCTTTGGCTGTGCGCAGGCCACAAGGGTGGTGGCAACAAGTACGGTCAACAAGGAAATGCCGATGTGTCTTGACGTGATCATGGCTTGCTTGAAGATGGGGTGGATGACGATTTGCCGCCACCGAACAGGTCGCGAAATTGCTGCCAGAAACAACCATGCATCTGCTTCGGTGCCGTGCCCGCGATGAATGGCATGTGGCGAGCACCGTTGCATTCGGGTTTGGTCAGCTCGCCGGTTTGCGGATCGATCCATGCGTACTCGATGCCCGCGCCCAGATCCGACGGCGGTGACAACGGCTGCGTGGGCATGCGTGCAAACAGGTAGCGCCATGCCACGAGCGCACCGGTACGTCCCCATAAACGGGTCGGCTTGTCGTCGTCACGTCCCATCCAGAACACGCCCAGACGATTGCCGGTAAAACCGGCAAACCAGCTGTCGCGCTGCTTGTCACTGGTGCCGGTTTTGCCTGCCGCATGCAGCCAACCCAGTCCCCCCGTGGCGATGTCGCTGGCCGTACCACGCAACACCACTTGCTGCATGGCATAGGTGATGAGCTTGATCGGCAACGCGTATTGCGCCGGCCCCTGGCGTACGGCATAGCGACGCAAGGTCTTGCCGTGCGAATTGGTCACGCCACGCACTGCAATCAGCGGCAAGGCATGCCCGCCCGAAGCAATGAATTGATACAGGTACGCAAGCTGCGCCGGCGACAGGTCGATCGCACCAAGCACCAGCGACGGGTTCGGATTGACGTGCTTTAGGCCGAATGATTCCAGGAACTGCTGGATGTGCGGCAAGCCCACGGCCAGCGCCAGGTGTACGGTGGCAAGGTTCCACGAATTGACCAGCGCATCGACCATGAACACGTTGCCGTGCGATTGATGATCGTCATTTTGCGGCGACCACACGCGACCATCGGGCTGGCGCAGATGCACCGGCGCATCACTGATGAGGCTGGCCAGTGACCAGCGTTGCGGCTGCGCCAGCGCCACCAGGTACACCAGCGGCTTGATCGTCGAACCCACCGATCGATAGGCATCCAGCGCACGATTGAATCCGGGCGTGCGCGGGTCACGGCTGCCGACCATGGCCAGCACCTGCCCCGTGTGCGGATCGGTGACCACGCCGGCAGCCTGCAGCCTGTCGCCGCGCTTGCCCATGTGTGCAAGTGTGGTGGTGATCGCCTGCTCGGCATAAAGCTGCGCCGCCGGGTCCAGCGTGGTGAAGATCGACAGCCCATCACTGCGCAGCTGCTGTTCACTGAAATCGTGCATGACCTGCGCGCGCACCAGATCCATGAACGCCGGGAAACGGTCATGCGGCAATCGCGCATTAGCGGCCACGCCCAACGGGGCTGCCTCGGCCTTTTGCGCCGCCGCGGCACTCAACAAACCAGTCTTCAGAAACTCGGCCAGCACGTGATTGCGGCGCGCGAGCGCACGTGCAGGATGCTGGCGCGGATCGTAATAGCTCGGCCCTCGGACCAAGCCGACCAGCAAGGCAATGTCCGCCGGTCCCAACTCCTGCACGCGCCGACCGAAATAGAACTCGGCGGCCGCGCCAAACCCATGCACGGCTTGTTGTCCCTGCTGCCCCAGGAACACCTCGTTGACATAGGCATCGAGAATGCGCTGCTTGCTGTAATGCGTCTTGATGAGAATCGCCAGCAACGCCTCGTTGAACTTGCGCACCAGGGTCTGATTGCGATCCAGAAACAAGTTGCGCACCAGCTGCTGGGTCAGGGTCGAACCACCCTGCACGATGTGACCGGCGCGCAAATCCGCCCACGCCGCACGTGCGATGGCGGAAAAATCGATGCCGATGTTGGAGTTGAAATCGCGATCCTCGACCGCCTGCAACCCCTTGACCAACAGCGGCGGCAACTGTGCCAGCGTGACCATGCGCCGCTCTTCCTGCTTGGCGCCGTACAAGGTGGCGATGCGCGCCGGATCCAGATGCGTCAGGGCAATCGATTGGCCCTGCAGCGTTTGCACGGACGCAATGTCGTTGCCACCCAGCGTCACCGCGATGCGTCGCGGCAACTCGCCGCCATACGGCCCCGCGTAGCCACGCGAGGAAATCACGAACGTGCTGCCGCTGTTGGTCCATGTACCCGGAACGCGGCCATGGCTGTCATGCGTATAACCGGCAAATGTCAGCTCAAGTTTCAGCGCCGCCGGCGTCATCGGCTCGCCGGCGCGCAGCGGCAACGGCCGCGCAAACACGCGCGTCGGCACCGAAAACACCAGATCATTGAAACGTGCCTGCACGCGCGCATTGAGCACCATCGTGTACGGCACCATGAAGCCGACCACGAAGCCCAGGCCCAGCCAGAACGGATAGCGCAGCCAAACCCATGACGCGCGGGCGATGGCGCAAGTACGGTGGAAAAAAGACAAACAGCATCATCCCGAATCGAAGAGCACGAACATAGCGGTGCCGTGCTGTACCGTCGCAAACCGCAAGCGTAATGCATGACCGTGTCCGAGCCAGCGCATGGACATGCCAATGACCACGCATGCAGCAACACGTCGGCAAGCGCCATGACCTGCATCCACGACGTTGCCCGCATGCCTTATGCCATTCGACGCATGGCCTCATGTCGAAATAACGCTTGACAGCCCCCCCCCCCCACGGAATATATCGTCAGCACCCTGAGGTTCGTTAGACGTTGTTCCCACGGAGTGGTGACGTGAGCGATCTGTTTCGAGAGGAAGTCGTGCAGGCCCAACGCCCCCGCCTGTTGGGGACGATTCGCTTGGCCACGCCCATCTCGCACCAGCTTTGGGGCCTGTTCGCCGCGGTGTTCACCGCCGCCATCGCGCTGTGGCTGTACTTCGGCCATTACACCCAACGCCAGCACGTCACCGGCACACTGGTGCCGCAAGCCGGCCTCTTGAACATCACCGCCCGCGCCTCCGGCACGGTGACGAAACTCGATGTGATCCAAGGCGCGCATGTACGTGCAGGACAAGTGCTGCTGACTGTCAGCAGCGACCGCAGCAGTGCGGCCATGGGCAACACCTATGCCACCGTCGGCGCGCAAATCAAGGCGCAGGAAACCCAAATCCGCGCGACACTGGCCGGGCTGGCGCCGCAAACGGCATCCCAGGCACGTGACCTGCGCCACCGTCTTGCCATGCTGCGCACCCAGCTGACACAAATCGATGCCCAGCAAACCCTGCAACGCAAGCAAGCCGCCACCGCCACGGACTTGTGGCACCAGGCCTTGCCGCTGCACCAGCGTGGCATCGTCTCCACTCTCGAATTCGACCAGTACAAGGATCAGGCCCTGACCCAGCGCGAGCAGGTCAAGGCGCTGGCCCGGCAGCGCTTGGACATCACCCAGCAACAGAGCAGTCTTGCGGCGCAACTGGCACAGTTGCCCATCGCCACCGCCGCCAAGGCCCATCAACTGCGCGGTCAGCTGGCCCAACTGGATGCCCAGCTGGCCCAAAACGATGTCGAACGACAATCGGTACTGCGCGCGCCGCAAGCCGGCACGGTGTCGGCTGTACTGATCCAGCCCGGCCAGACCGTCAACCCCGGACAGACCCTGGTGACGGTGATGCCCAAGGGTTCGGCGCTGCAAGCGCAATTGCTGGTGCCCAGCAGCGCCATCGGCTTCGTACATGCCGGCACCCAGGTCATCCTGCACTATCAGGCGTTTCCCTACCAAAAGTTCGGCGTGCAACATGGCACCGTCGCCAACGTCTCGCGCAGTGCGCTGACGCCGGCCGAGATCACCCAGCTGCTGGGCCGCAGTCCGCCACCCGAGGCGCTGTACCGCGTCAAGGTGACCTTGGCCGCACAGAGCATCGAGGCCTACGGCAAGCGCCGCACCCTGCTGCCCGGCATGGCCCTGACCGCCGACCTGCTGCTCGATCGTCGCCGCATGATCGAATGGATTTTCGAACCGCTGTACGGCATGGCCAAGCGTGGTGAAGGGAAAGCGTCATGAGTGCCTTCACCGAAGATGCCCCCATGGACGACGTCATCGCCGGCGGTCGCGGCGAAGTACCCGATGCCATCGCCGATGCACCCGAGCCTCGCCTGCATTTCGGCTGGGGCAAACGCCTGCCGATGATCCGCCAGAGCGAATCCGGTGAATGCGCGCTGGCGTGTCTGGCCATGATCGCGGGCTACCACGGCCAGCATGTGGACCTGCCCAGCTTGCGCCGACGCTTTTCCACCTCGCTCAAGGGCACCACGCTCAACCGTCTGATCACCATCGCGCAAACGTTGGGTCTGGCTTGTCGCCCGTTGCGGCTGGAGATGGACGAACTGGCGCGCCTGCAAACACCCTGCAT
Source organism: Rhodanobacteraceae bacterium (assembly GCA_036379495.1). Taxonomy (GTDB): domain Bacteria; phylum Pseudomonadota; class Gammaproteobacteria; order Xanthomonadales; family Rhodanobacteraceae; genus Oleiagrimonas. The sequence continues at coordinate 23,363 of DASVGO010000040.1, forward strand.
TTTGCACTGGGACCTCGACCACTTCGTGGTGTTGCGGCAAATACGCAAAGGTCATGCCATCGTGCATGACCCCGCGGTCGGCGCGCGCCGCCTGCGCCTTGCCGACGTCAGCCCGCACTGGACCGGTGTCGCCATCGAGCTCAGCCAAGGCCCGACCTTCAAGCGCAAGGCACCGCCACCGCCTGTGTCGTTGCGCACCTTGGCCGGCTCCATCGAAGGCTTGCCCAAGGCACTGACCATCATCTTCAGTCTGGCCCTGCTGCTGGAATTGATCGAACTGCTGTGGCCGCAATTCCTGCAGATGACCATCGACCAGGTGCTGGCCGATGGCGATCACAGTCTGCTGACCTTCCTGGGTTTGAGCTTTCTGGTGCTGCTGGCCATGCGCACCGTGGTGTCGGCGCTGCGCACGTGGACTGTGATGTGGCTGGGCACCCACTTCAACTTGAGCTGGACCGGCAACGTGTTCCAGCACCTGCTGAAATTGCCGCAGGATTATTTTCTCAAGCGTCACCTGGGTGACATCGTGTCGAAATTCGGCGCGGTATCGGCCATTCAGCAAACCGTCACCACCCAGTTCGTCAGCGTCATCGTGGATGGCGTCATGGCCACCTTGACCCTGGCCGTGATGCTGATCTACAGCATGACGCTGACCGGCATCGTGGCGTTGGCCGTGGCGATCTACGCCGTGACGCGCATCCTTTACTACCGCGCCTACTTCGCGTCGAATCTCAGCCAGATCACGGTACGCGCCAAGCAGCAGAGCGTGTTCATGGAAGCCGTGCGTGGCGTGCAAACCTTGCGCCTGCACAACCGCGGGCCGGCGCACACCTCGCGCTATCTCAATGCCGTGACCGACACGCTCAACATGTCGATCAAGGTGCAAAAGCTCAACCTGCTGTTCAGCTCGATCAGCGGTCTGACCAACGGCGCCCAGCGCATCGGCGTGTTGTGGTTGGGCGCGTACCTTGCCCTGGGTGGACACTTCAGTGCCGGCATGCTGATGGCCTACGTGGCCTATGCCGACCAATTCAGCAGCCGCGCCAACAGCTTGGTTGAATATCTGGTGCAGTTGAAACTGCTGCGCCTGCAGGGCGAACGCCTGGCCGACATCGTGCTGACCAACCCCGAAGCGCACACCGAGGGCAATCGCGCCGGCCCGTTGCCGGAGCCTTCAGTCCGCTTCCACAATGTCAGCTTCCGCTATGCCCCGGGCGAACCGTACGTCATCAAGGATGCCAGCTTCGCCGTCAAAGCCGGTGAGTCGGTCGTCATCACCGGTCCGTCCGGCGGTGGCAAAAGCACCTTGGTGCGTTTGCTGCTGGGCCTGCTTGATCCGCAACAAGGCGACATCTTCATCGGCGATGTCAACCTCAAGCAACTGGGCAAACACACTTGGCGCGGCATGGTCGGTGCCGTGATGCAGGACGACACCCTGTTTGCCGGCTCCATTGCCGACAACATCAGCTTTCATGACGAAGCGGCAACGCAGGACAAGATCGAAGCCGCCGCCAAACTGGCGCAAATCCACGACGACATCCTGGCCATGCCGATGGCCTATCACACGCTGGTCGGTGACATGGGCTCGGCACTGTCCGGCGGCCAGAAACAGCGTCTGTTTCTGGCGCGAGCGCTGTACAAGCAACCGCAGGTGTTGGTGCTGGACGAGGCCACCAGTCATCTGGATGTCGAGTGCGAACGGAAGATCAACGACACACTCAAGGCGCTGGACATCACACGCATCGTGATTGCGCATCGACCACAGACGATACAGGCGGCCGAGCGCGTACTGGTTTGTTTCAAGGGAGTAGTGAAGGCAGTAACGCTGAAGGATGATGAGCAGGAGTCGCAGGCCCGTCAGGCCATGGATGGAGCAATCGAGGTGGTAACTGACTGACAATCGCGCAACAAATGCCGTGTCGATTTTATTCATGCACAGAAGGAGAACGTCATGCGAGCGATAACCTTGGAAGAGATGTCAAAAGTAGCTGGTGGACTTCAAGTTAACGGTAGCGGTGGAATGCATGCTAATTTAATCAAAGGCCCGAGTTCGCCCTATGATGGTCCGTCACCTCCTGGCACCAGTACACCATCAACGACCACAACGGAGGTCACGGGCATTGGCACCTCCTTGCTCGAAGAGCTTGATGCACGCATGGGTGACGGATTGCTTGGCGACGCTTTGTATATTACCGATGCCGCCCAAATAAGCGCAGGTATGGCAAGCGACACATATGCATTCATGATTCATGGCTGCGAATTATGGGAGGCTAATGGGAATATGGATGGTTCACCAGTTGTGGAGCAAATGGGTACTGCATTTGACGTGAACATGATAAATTGGTCGGCATACGATGATGGCGGTGCCGACAGTTGTGCAACAGCAATTGGCAACCTCTACCATTCCGTTTTTGCTGATCATCAGGCCATGTCCATAAATCCTGCATGGGCCGCATCCCATAGCAAAAAAAATGGCACGTGATGGTAAAACAGGACTGCCTGCGCTCCCGCTTTGACCGTCCGAATCAGAGGTTGTGTCCATGGCGTGGCCAAGGAAAGCACGCTGCGCCATGTATCCACGAAATCGACCGGTGCAGGCAGGCATTCTTCGGTTGAGTTGGGGAATTCCCATATTTGTCTAAATCAAGCAATGCCTTGAAAGGAAGACATCATGACACCTAGAAAACATATCTGTTTCGATATTTTGTCAGCCGTCGCTGGCAGTATATGTGCAGTTGTACTTGTTAACTCCATTTCACCATTGGTCCAGGCACATACTGTAGTTTCTAGTAACAGGTCTGCCAGTGTGAATTGCGCATCGTCACTGCAAGCAATGAAAGCATTCACTCTTGGCAACAAACGCATCACCGCATTTTCGAGTATGCGGCATGCATTGCTTGTTGATATCGCTAAAAATGATGTATCAAACGTGGCAACATTGGTGAATCAATGGAAGCGTACCGAGTCGCCACTGGATATTCAGGAAGCGCTTCAATCAGGCCTGTCGATGGCATCTTCATTTGGTCACGTACAGATGGTAAAAACACTTATCCGTCTTGGCGCTAAACCTGATACATGGACGAATCGGACCAACCGGAGCACAGCCATAGCCGACGCTGCGGCATGCGGTCATCTCAACGTGATCAAAGCAATACTTGCTGGCGGTGGTCATATCGACGCAAAAGGTGCAGTGTACGGTTCAATCGGGACATCCAATGCATTCGACGCGGCACTGGACGGATTGCATCCCATAATCGCAATTTGGTTAGTACACCATGGATTTGATGTCTGCAAGAACGTTGCACCAAAAAAGCTTATAATGCTACAAAAACTTGTAAAATCACACCACATGCCCGACGAACTCCAGACAATGCTTGAATGTAGGCGGTTAGATGCAAGCATACATACTAACAAATAGAGCGACCTCTCTGCGAGGCAGTTCAGCCCGGCGTGGACTGTCTTTCTTCCCGGCGATCCCGGCCATCAGCCGCAGGCAACACTTACATGCCAAACCACGTTCATGGTCAATTAGGAAGGCCAGCCCCTGCTGTGACCATACAGGTAATATGTCACAAACTGGAATATCTCGTTCAGTTTCGATCATGTCGTTATTAGCAATGTGCGTGGCATCGCCCGCCGTTGCGCAACAGTATGTGGTGCCCACGCTACAGCAGCTGAAAAACTACAGGCCTGAGCACTTGAGTCCGGCCATCAGGCAATCATTGGCCACCCATTTCAGGCAAAGCTGCCTGAAACAGGCAATGGTTTGTGACCATGTCACCATCGATTTCACTAGCAATAATTCCGGTCGCAGGCATGATGTTCTCTACATCACGTTGTCAGACAGGAGAATTTTCTGAAAAATTCAAGGGAGCAACCGAGTCGTCAACCTCGACGAGTTCTGGAACTCTGGCTCAATTCCCCACAGAGCAAGAAGGTCTCGATGCATTGGCTGATCTATTGGATCACAATTATGCAAATCAGTCCATATCGAACATCTTCACATCGCCTTCGCATCATTATACATCAACAGACCCTAATACTGAAACATCCAACGTCGAGGCTTACATGAACGCACACGGTTACTCGGACACCACAACGCCTGTCAGCCAAATGAGTGGCGCCGAGTTCAATACATTATTGAATGCCATATCCAAAGCCGAGGGCAACACTAACATTTAGAACTAACATCTTGTTACTTTAGATATATAGCAGAGCAGGCCGCATGCATAGTGCAGGCGGGCTGCGCAACGGCAATTATCGCATTGCGAGGTTGACATGAAAAACGTACGCTTTTGCCTTTCTGTCTTACTTGTACTGTCAGGCGCCTGCTGCGCAAATACTTCTTTGGCAAGTGATCCCAATGCCATAATGGTAGTTGGAAATCTTGTACCGAACATCAAAATCAGTGGATGGGTCAAATCATATACTTACACGACACCCAAAGGAAATTCCATTTCCGTAACCTACATACATTCGATTACGCCTGTCGATTGGTACCCAGGAAAGGATCAACCAAACGTCAATATAGGATTGTATTTCTTTCCGCGGTTTCACGTATACGACATTCAGATTGACGCATTTCGCAAGGTCATGAATCATGTCAAATCGTTATCGCGTGGCGGCAAATGTATAACGATCACAGGAACATTGAGCACCAACGAATTGCATGCGGCTCCAGCTGTAGGTCCTGAGTCTCTAAAAATCGCACCGTCAAAAATAACCGCATGCAATCATTTAGTAATTCGCAAATAATAATTATAAAGCGTTCCGCAGTACATAATCCACGCACATAGGCATTATCACAACCTCTCATGGATGATATTCAGTTTGTCGAGCCATGTCTCGGCATGCATGCGCGCTTCATCCGCATCATTGATATGTGACATTTTGTGCATGGATCCAATCACCAACGTTCTCCATGCATTATTCTGTACGGCCGTCCAGCTGGTGCTTGGACGGATCCATGCCTTGTATCGAAATAGAGAACGATATGTCACACATTCGAACAATCCGCTCAGTGTCGATCGTGTTGTTATTGATGTGCGCGGCGGCGCCCGCCGTTGCGCAACAGTATGTGGTGCCCACGCTACAGCAGCTGAAAAACTACAGGCCTGAGCACTTGAGTCCGGCCATCAGGCAATCATTGGCTACCCATTTCAGGCAAAGCTGCCTGAAACAGGCAATGGTTTGTGACCATATCACCATCGATTTCACGAGCAAGGATTTCGGTCGCAAGCATGATGTCGTCTACATCACGTTGTCAGACAAGAGTGCCGTCGACGCCTGGAACAAGTATCGAATGGAGATGATAAAACACCATCACAGCCGCGCTGACATGTTGCATTTCAGCGCGAGCATTCGTGTCCGCGGGGAATCCGCGTGGAAAACGATTAACACGAACGCAAAATGTCCCTATTGCTTGCCAGCGGATGCGCTGAAATTCGATGATGGCCACCAATACCAAGTGAAATTCGATGCGCTGTATCGAATCAATCCGCATCCGAAGCATTCATTTTGGGGGCTTGCCGTACTGGTTGCAAGGCACAATCCAAGACGCCATGAGCCGGAACGCTATTTCATTGATGTCGAAAGCAAACATGGTCCTACCGTCTATGCATCAGTACGCACGCTTGGCAGCCACTACTTGCGATCAACTGCCGCGACGGGCCATTTCATCGTCATGCTGAACAGCAAATATGTGCAGACATATCGCCCTTCGTACGCCGTACTTTCACTTTTGCCTTCGTGGCGCGCATTTGGTCACATGTATACGGATGCCGAACACTTGGCCAGCGCAGGATCACAGAATTTGCCAACGTTTCACGGCACACCTGAACAGATTGTGGGGGCAGCCGTGAACTACATGAAGTCGCTGCATATCAAATCCATTTGCCCTGATATTCGTGATGGGGGTGACATGCCGCATGATACAGTGTTCGAAATACTGTCAAGCCGCACCACAAGCTGCGCTGGTTCCATGACACTTTTGCGCGCATTGTTGCACAAATCAGGCGTCAATTCGGATCCAGTCCTGCTGAACTTCAACGGAATGCCGCCATTGAGTTTCAGCGTACCCGGTCCATTATTCGCCCGTCACGTCATCCTTTACATACCAGTCATGGAAAAATTTGTTGACCCACTGTTTGCGGGATCCAATCGCGATATCAGACTCCCACTCTCGCAGATCAAACTGACGTGGAAGAACGGTGCACGTTTGGCTTTCCCAGGATACGTGGGCTTCAACACCGTTACCGACAGTTTCATGGCGGTGCATTGAGCGTAGCTGCTGCCCCGCGTGGTTACCTCGAACAGCGAGTCTGGCGCTTGCGCATGATGCAAGGCACATCGTGCGCAACGTCATGTTCCATGGTTGCACCCATGACCAAGTTGACCAACGTTCACTCGCCTCAACGCCTGCCTTGACCATGCAGGCATAATCACCCCCTTCCGTGGTCGCATGGGGGTGACCGCATACTGACGGCATGGAACAGATGATGGGCAAGCGATCACGTGGCGACGCGGGGACAACCGGGTTGGGCTGGCGCCTCAAGCGCTGGCGCTACCTGTGGCGCCGCGTGTCCGGTTCGATGGCTCAACGTGGCCTGCGTGGCACGTTGCGACGCATTCGCCAGCAGTGGCAGCACCGGCCCATAGCCGACATGTCACTTGATCTGCTGCCGCTGGATGCATCCTTCACCTCCTTTGCCCTGCCCGTCAGCGATGCGCCGCGCGTGTCGGTCATCATTCCGACGTACGGCAAACTGGCCTGGACGCTGACCTGTTTGCACTCGATCGCCCGCGCGGGAACCGATGTGCCGTTCGAAGTAATTGTGGTGGACGATGCCGCGCCCGATGCCGGCGTCGACACCTTGCGCAAGGTCACCGGCCTGCGCCTGCTGCAAAACCCGCGCAATCTCGGCTTCAGCGGCAGCTGCAATGTCGGCGCGGCGGCGGCACGTGGCGAGGTGTTGCTGTTTCTCAACAACGACACGCAGGTCATGCCGGGTTGGCTGGACACGTTGCACGACTGCCTGCTGCACGAACCTGATTGCGGCATCGCCGGCAGCCGTCTGGCGTATCCCGACGGTCGCCTGCAGGAAGCCGGCGGCATCGTGTTTGCCGATGGCTCGTGCTGGAACGTCGGCCGCTTCGAGGATCGCAATGACCCGCGCTACCGCTGTCGCCGCGAAGTGGATTACGTCTCGGGTGCGTCGCTGATGATCCGACGCCGATTGTTCGACAGCGTCGGCGGTTTCGACACGCGCTATGCACCGGCGTATTACGAGGACACCGATCTGGCTTTTTCCGTGCGCGCCGCCGGCCAGCGCGTGATCTACGAACCGCGCAGCCTGGTGGTGCACATGGAAGGCACCACCTCCGGTACCGATGTGTTCGCCGGCGTCAAGCAGCATCAACAGATCAACCAGCAGCGATTTGCCGACACCTGGCGCAAGGCGCTTGTGCAGCAACCCGCTGCCGGCACGCCGGTGGAAGCCATTCTGCGCGGCTCGCGCCCGCATCTGCTCGTGATCGACACGGCCACGCCGGAACCATCGCGCGACTCGGGCTCGCTGCGCCTGGTCGCCCTGTGCAAGTTGCTGGGCGATCTTGGCTGGCGCGTGAGTTTTCTGCCCGACGATGGCCACGCCGACGAAGCCCAGGTGGACACGCTGGGCACGCTTGGCGTGCAGGTGCTGCGCCGGCCATGGGTACGCGATGCCGCCAGCTGGCTTGGCCGCCATGGCAACGATCTGGACGTCGTGATGCTGTGTCGCAGTTCGATCGCCGACCAGTACCTGCCGCTGGCACGTCGGCACGCACCGCGGGCACGCGTCATTTTCGACACCGTGGACCTGCATTTCCTGCGCGAGCAGCGCGCCGCGGACCTGTCGGGCAATGCGGCGCTCGCGCGTCAGGCCGAAGCCTCGCGCCAGCGCGAAATGGCATTGGTGGCAGCCTGCGACGTCACCTTCGTGGTCAGCCCGGTCGAGCGCGACCTGCTCACGGTCGAGGCACCGGATGCGCGCATCGAGCTGGTGTCCAACGTGCATGCCGTACACGGTCGCAAGGCCGGGTTCGATGGTCGCCATGACCTGGTTTTCATCGGCGGTTACAACCATCCGCCCAATGCCGATGCCCTGCGCTGGATGGTGCAGGACATCCTGCCGCGCATTCGGCAACAACTTCCCGACATGGCCTTGCACGTGCTGGGCGACGTGCCGGCGGAAGCCCGACGCTCGCTGGAAGGACCCGGCGTCACCCTGCATGGCCGCGTTGCGGATCTTGCGCCATGGATGAACCGCTGTCTGATTTCGGTGGCACCGTTGCGTTACGGCGCCGGAGTCAAGGGCAAGGTCAACATGGCCATGAGCCACGGTTTGCCGGTGGTGGCCACGCCGATTGCCGCCGAAGGCATGCACTTGGTCGACGGCACCGACGTGCTGGTGGCCGCCGATGCTGATGATTTTGCCGCCTCCGTGTTGCGCCTGCATCACGATCCGGCATTGTGGCTGCGCTTGTCCGACGGCGGCCTCGCCAATGTGCGCCGCTATTTTTCCTTCGCCGCGGCACGCGACACGTTGGAACGGGTGTTGAACGCCGAGCACTGACGTGCTCAGGTGATGCGCTGCCCGATGCGACTCGTCACTTCTGCTGCAGACGCTGACGCAAGGCCGCAAGGCGTGTCGGGTCGGGCTTGAACCCGCTGGCCACCTTCAGCGCCTTGAGTGCGGCCGCATGCTGGCCATGACTCGCATCCTGCTCGGCCCGATCGAGCCACGCATTGCCCAGCCGCTGAGCCAGCGTGGTCGCACGCAGACTGCCCGGTTCAAGGCTCTGCATGGTGACCAGATAGTTGCCGGCCTGATCCAGACGATGTGCTGCCATGGCCTGATTGAACAGCGTGATGACCTTGCCGGCAAGGGATTTCAGCCCCGCCTGCGCCACGGCATTGCCGGCGTCGATGGTCAGCACCTGCCGGTACAGATCGTACGCGCTGTCGCCCGGCGGCAACATGATGCGCCCCGCGTCGACAGCCGTCTGCGCCCGCCGCAACAGATGCCCGACCTCCACCTTCTGCAGGGGCGTCAGCGCAGGTGCCGGCGCACCCGTCACCGACGTCGTCGCGGCACCGGGCTGCGGCATCGCCTGCAAACGCGCCTGCGCACTGGCAAGTTCCGAGGACTGCGGGTCAAGCCTGGCCGCGCGAGCCAGCAGCGCACGAGCTTGCCCCGCGTCGTCTTCATCCATGGCCGCGTTGGCACGCAGCACCAGTGCCAAAGCCACCTGCCGCAGACCGGCCCTGGCTTGTGCATTGTCCGGATCGAGCTTGAGCACGGCCTTGAACTGATCGAGCGCATTGTCGCCGCCCTTGCCGGTGAAGCGGCCCTGATGCAGGTCCGCTTCACCCCGTGTCAGATGGGTTACCACGGCAGCCTGCACGATTGCGGCTGCCGATGATGTCGAAATGGCCGGCTGTATTCGTGTGACCACTGGCAGTCCCTGTTCGACCGACGTTGCCGACGATGCGGACGGGACAGATGCAGCCTGCGCCACCACGGCAGCCGGGCGTGCCACTGGTACCGGCGGCACCGAAGTCGCTGGCCGCACCGATGCGGCTGGTTGTACCGAGGCGGCCGACTGCACCGAAGCGGCGGTCGCAGCTTGTCTGGCCTGCAGCAATTGCGCACGCAAGGCCGGCAATTCACCATCCTGCGGCAGCCAGGTGCCCAGCTTGTCCACCAGCGATCCGGCCGTGGCCAGGTCGCCGTGCTGGATCGCCGTGCGTGCCCGCGTGGCCAGCAGGTCGCCGGCGCGATCCAGTCCATGTCGGGCCACCGCATTGTGCGAATCGGTCGCCAGTGCCTTCCGGAACAACGCCGCGGCCCCGTCGGCGCCGGCCACGCGGCCTTGTGCCAGAGCCTGCTGCGCCTTGCCGATCACGGCATTGACCTGCCATGTCGGGTGTTGTGCCTTCTGCAATGCCGTCGCCACTTGCTCGACATCGGTACCACCTCCCAGCAGGCCGCGCGCATTGGCCAGCGACACGGCAGCCAACTGGAACTTGCCCGCACGGATGGCCGAGCTGGCGCGCGCCAGCTCGGCCTTGCCGACCGCACGCAAACCCTTCAGCGCCTGATTGTTGTCAGGCTCTTCCTGCAACACCTTCGTGTACAGCTCCTGTGCGCTTGCTCCATTGGCGCCTTCCAGATCCCCGGCCGCCAGCGCCTGCCCGGCCTGGATCAGCATGCTGTTGAGCTGGGTGCGTGGCAGCATCGCGCGCAATTCGTTCTGGTTGAGCCATGCCCACGCCAGCACGGCCGCCAGCAAAATGGCCAGCAATGGCCACAACCACGAGCGCCAGGGCGATGGCGATCGATGCGACGGATGACGTGAAGGCCGTGGCGGCGCGGGAGGATGCGCACGGCGACTGTCGGTCTCGACCCTGACCCGCGGCAAGCCATCATCCGCGGGCGTCGGTGCCGGTGGTACCGGGTCCTCGAGATGGCCCAGCGACGGCTCCCGACGATCGTGCTTGTTGTCGTGTTTGCTCATGCAGCTGCGTCCGGTCAAATCGTCGCGTCGCGAAAAGCGGCAGAGTAGCATCCGGGCCCCGGTCCGCGATGTCCGTGACGCGGCGCATTCAGCCTGCTGCCAGCGTCAGACCATGGCGCACTGCCGGTGTTCCCGCACGCGCTGCACCCGGGTCATTACGCCGTCAGCCGTTCGACATCGACCACATTGGGCAGTGCCGACAACTTCGCCATCAACACGGCCAGCTGCTCGAAGTCGCGCACGCGCAGGGTCAGGCGCATGTCCATGGTGCCGTGCTTCGGGTCGGTGCGGCTGGTCGAGGCGACGATCGGCGTGTTGGCGGTGGTGACCACGGCCGCGATGTCCTTGTGGATGCCCTTGCGATCGTAGCCACGCACGAGGATGTCGACCTGATAGACCGCATCACTGGCATGGCCCCAGCTGACATCGATGATGCGGTCGGGATCACGGCGCGCCAAGTGCGCCAGGCTGGCGCAATCGGCGCGATGCACCGAGATGCCGCGGCCGCGCGTGATGAATCCGCGCACGACATCACCCGGTACCGGTTGGCAGCATCGCGCCAGCGTGGTCAGAAGATTGCCGACGCCTTCGATGCGAAGACTGTCGCTGCTGCCTTCGGGTCGCGGCGGCGGTTGCGACGGCAAGGTGCGTGGCCGGGCTTCCGGTTCCTGCAGGATGCGTGCGATTTGACCCGGCGTCACCTCGCCCAGTGCCAACGCTTCGAACAATTCATCCGGTTGCTTGAGTCCGAAGCGGGCCGGCAGCGCATCGGGTACCGTCGATTCCAGCCCCAGGCGCCGCATCTCGCGTTCAAACATGACACGCCCGGCGGCCAGATTCGTGTCGCGTTCGCCGCGCCGGAACCAGGCCCGCACCTTTTCGCGCGATCGGCTGGAGTTGAGGTAGCCGTGATGCGGCGACAACCAGTCGCGACTGGGCTCGGACGCTTTGCCGGTGATGACCTCCACGCGATCGCCGCTCGCTGGCTGGAACGTCAATGGCACGATGCGGCCGTTGACCTTGGCGCCCCGACAACGATGCCCCACTTCGGTGTGCACGCGGTAAGCAAAATCCAGCACCGTGGCGCCGCGCGGCAGATCCAGCACGTCACCCTTCGGCGTCAACAGATAGACACGGTCCTCGATCAACTCCGTGCGAAAGGCCAACGACAGACTGTCGCCACTTTCGGTTCGCGCATCGAGCAAGCGCCGCATCCACGCGATGCGCTCCTCGAACGCCGCATCACCGCTGCCGCCTTCCTTGTAACGCCAATGCGCGGCCACACCCAGTTCGTTGGCATGATGCATCGCGTGCGTGCGGATCTGCACTTCCAGCGTGCGCCCCTCGGGGCCGAACACCGCGGTGTGCAGCGACTGGTAACCGTTGCCCTTGGGTCGGGCGATGTAATCGTCGAATTCACGCGGCAGATGCGGCCACAAACCATGCACCACGCCCAGCACGGCGTAGCAGGTGGCCACATCGTCAACCAGCACGCGCACGGCGCGAATGTCGTACAGGTCGGAAAAATCCACGTGCTTGCGCTGCATCTTTTTCCAGATGGAATAGATGTGCTTGGGACGACCGGCAACATCGGCGCGGATGCCGGCTGCCGCGAGCGTGGCGGACAGCTCGTCGATGCAGCGGGCGATGAAATGCTCGCGGTCGCTGCGACGCTCGTCGAGCAGGTGCGCGATGCGCTTGTAGGTGTCCGGCTCAAGCTGACGAAAGGCAAGATCCTCCAGCTCCCACTTCAACTGCCAGATGCCCAGACGATTGGCCAATGGCGCATGGATGTCGGTGGCCAGCAGCGCAAGATCCCGCGCCTGCGCAGCAGGCAACGCGTCGGCATGCCGCAGGCGTACCAGATGCCGGCACAGCAACACCAGCACCACGCGCAAATCACGGACCATGGCCAGCAGCATGCGCCGCAGGCCCTCGCTGGCATCACCGTGATGAGCATGCAGCGACCACACCTGCTCGGCCGCCAGCTGCCCGTCCACCAGGCGCGACAAAGTCTCGGGCAGGCTCTTGCCAGCCTTGGCCCAGTCCAATGGGTGCTTCTGCGCCACGTAAAACCACAGCGCCGCGGCCAGCGTTTCCTCGTCGCAACCGAGCGTTTCAAGCAAGCCGAGCACCTCGCCGCATTCGCGCACGTCACGCGAATCGACCGCCGCAAACGCGTCCATGGCCGCCAACAGCAACGGCGACAGCGTCGCCCGTCGCGCCGTCAGGCCAACCAGCACATCATCGGCAGGAGCAGTGGACGAAACCATCGAATGACACGGTCATGTAACAAGGACTCCATGATGACAGAGGAGGTAATCACGACACCAGCAAACAAGACAAATCACCCCCCGTTCTCCATAAGGTCTTGTCATTCGACAAGCATGGATGCCATGTGAAGAATCCTCGGCATTCAGCAAAACCCCATGCGAGTGACATGTGTCACTGGTGCGATATTCCGAGGCATGACACAGTGCCACCGTTGACGCTTGGTCGGAGGTAGCCCATGGATACCGATCCGCAAATGGCAATCCGCTTGATGTCACCTGAACACCCCGTGGCCAGATACATGCATGGCATGGGCGCCACCTTGCTGACGGTATCGGGCTTTCTCTGGCTGGGTTGGGGCTACGCCCGCGTCCTCCCCGCCGTGTGGGAAGGCTGGTTGGCGCTGTATGTCGTCACGGCGGTATTGCTGTGGGTTTCGATACACGCGCTGCTTGTCGGCAAGCGTGCCATGCACGGTGCGGCCATCCACGTCGGCGCGGACATGTGGCGTGCCAAGGCTGCGCCATTCAAGCGTGTGCTCAAAGCAGAAGCGATCGGCTGCGGGCTGGTCGTGATGGCTTGCCTGATGGCTGAACGATGGGATCTGCTGGCCGTCGGCATCAGCCTGGTCGTCGGCTTGCACTTCATGCCATTGGCCCGCGTGCTTCACTTTCCTGCTTATGCCATCACGGGTTTCATCGTCGTTGTGGGTGCCCTTGTCAGCCTCATGTACTTTTCGGGCAATGCACTGACGGGAGCTGTCGGCGCAATCACTGGGGCAACCGTCTGGGCCACCGCCATCTTCATGTTGTTTCGACTGCAGAGACTGAAGACCGCCGCGTTGACCTGAGCCGGCACAACCCTGCAACGTGTGGTTACGGGTGTTCCCAGTCCCAGAATTCATGCATCTTCATATCGGATTGTCGAAACACACTCCGCCGGGACGACATGAGGATGGACGGGCATCCGCCCGCCTCATCCAACGAGGGCACATACCATGAATTTCTCAATCCTGATTTACGAAACCGCGGACGACTTTGCCGCGCGCAACCACGCCGAAGCCACCACGCGTGAAGCCTACTTGTCGTCATGGCCGCCGTATATTGACGCATTGATGAAGGCGGGCGTGTTTGTCGGCGGTGCCGGCTTGCAGCAACCCGATCATGCGACCACCTTGCGCTTCGAGGGCGACCAGCAGTACGTGCAAGACGGTCCCTACGCGGACACCAAGGAGCAGCTTGGCGGCTTTGTCATCATCGACGTGCCCGACCTCGACACGGCCCTCGAATGGGCGGCGCGCGTACCACGCTCAGCCGGCCGCGTATTCGAGGTTCGCCCGAACCTGATCCCCGTCGATCACTGAACTCGCATGTCGGCTGCATCCGCAACCGGCTTGTTAGGCTACACAGGAGACAACAATGGCTCATATGCTTGTGATCTACCGTACACCGAAAGACCCGAAGGCTTTTGACGAGCATTACTACAAAGTGCATGTTCCATTAGCCAAGCAACTACCTGGCCTCATACGGTATGACGCTAGTTTTGGACCTGTAGTTCACTTGGCAGGTGCCAAAGAGGCTTACCTCATCGGAACACTGCATTTCGAGTCCATGGATGCTATTAAAGCTGCATTCGCCTCTGAATGCGGGCGAGCTTGCGCGGAAGACAGGCGTGTGTTTGCACCGAACGATAACGATGTGCAGATGTTCTTGTTCGATGATCGAGCCGTGTAGTGTGTAACCCAAGGGCACCCTGATGAACTTCACCATCCTGATTCATGAAACGGCCGACATTTTCGCCATGCGCGATATCCCCGAACGACGCGCCGAATTGTTCGTGCCGGTCGGCGCCTATCTCGACACCTTGCGTGCGGCCGGCGTGTTCGTCGGCGGTGCCGGTCTGACGGCACCAGCCACCGCCAGCGTGCTCGACCATGGCCATGACAACTGGACGGTACAAGACGGACCGTTTGCCGATACCAAGGAACAACTCGCCGGCATCATCATCATCGATGTACCCGACCGAGCCCAGGCATTGGACTGGGCTCGCCGTTTTCCCACACTGCCCGGACGCAAGCTTGAATTGCGCGCCAATCTGGCGCCGATACACGCATGACGGACGCGGCACGGCAAACCATCGAACAGGTCGCACGTGATTCGCGCACACGGCTGGTGGCGTTCCTTGCGGCACGCTGCCACGATCTTGCGGCTGCCGAGGATGCCCTTTCCGAGGCGTTCGGTTCCGCGCTCGTGGATTGGCCTCGCGACGGTATCCCGGACAGCCCCGAGGCCTGGCTGTTGACCGTGGCGCGCAGACGCCTGATCGATACCGTGCGACATGAAAAGGTCTGTGCCGAAGCAACCCCCAAAATTCTGGCGACTTTGGAGGATGCGCAATCGGCGGCACATGATGACGCACGCACCTTTCCGGATGAGCGGCTCAAATTGCTGTTTGTTTGCGCACACCCGGCGATTGCGGCCAATGCACGTACGCCCCTGATGTTGCAAGTCGTATTGGGCCTGGATGCCGCGCGCATCGCCTCGGCATTTTTGGTGAAACCGGCAGCCATGGGGCAGCGGCTGTCACGTGTCAAAGCCAAGATCCGTGATGCCGGCATTGCCTTTGCCGTGCCTTCCGGAAAGGACTTGCCCGCACGACTCGATGCCGTTCTGGAAACCATCTATGCCGCCTACGGCAGTGGCTGGGACGACATTGCCGGCGCCGATTCACGGCGCAAAGGATTGGCGGCAGAGGCCATCGAACTGGGGGCTTTGCTCATGCGCCTGCTGCCGAACGAGGCGGAAACATTGGGCCTGTGTGCCTTGATGCTGTATTGCGAATCGCGCCGTCAGGCACGCCGAGGGCCGCACGGCGAATACATTCCATTGAGCGAGCAGGATGTGACACGCTGGAGCGCGCCGATGATCGAGCAAGCCAATCATTTGCTGCGCATTGCCGAACGCCGGCAATGCATCGGCCGCTTCCAACTCGAAGCCGCCATCCAGTCGGAGCATGCGTGCCGGGTCCGCGGTGTCAACACGAACTGGGAGTCCATCGCCTTGCTGTACGAGGGGCTGGTTCGCATCGCTCCCACCACGGGCGCACGGGTCGGACGCGCCGCCGCCGTGGCACGGGCACGCGGCGCGTCATCCGGATGGGATCTGCTGCAGCAAATACCAGCCAGCTCGGTAGCAAGCTATCAACCCTACTGGGCGGTGGCGGCGGATCTGCTGGAGCAATTGCATCGGTTTGACGAGGCCGATGCCGCACGAGTGCGTGCCATCGGCTTGTGCCAGGACGAGGCCATGCGCGCGTTTTTGGCAAAGACGAAACCCGCTTGAGCGACACGCTTGACAGCAGTCGACCACACTCGTGACTTTCAGGTTTTTGGCAAAGCCTCGATCGCCTGCTGCAGGCGTTTGACCGACACCGGTTCGGCGGTCTTCAGTTCCTGCGCGAACAGCGACACGCGCCATTCCTCGATCAACCAGTGCAGGCGGTCAAGCTCGGGCGTCGACTCGCCGCCTGCATGCCGTTCCAGCCAGACGCGCCAGAACGGCAACAACTGCTGCAGGTGGCGATAATCCTTGCCCGGATCGCGCATGAGGCGTTCGGCACGCAAACCGATGGCCTTGAGGTAACGCGGGTAATGCGCCAGGCGGGCCGCCGGCAAATCGCGCAGGAACCCGGGTTCGAGCAAGTGTTGCAGTTGTCCGGCCATGTCGGCGTAACCGGCCGGCACATGGCCGCCGCGTGGTGGTTGCAGCGCGCGCTGCATGTCGGCCTGACTGACGATGACGGGTTCGGCCAATTTCAAACGCGCCATGGCCGCGCCGAACAACTGCCGCGCCACGTCCTCGTGCAGGGCATCGAAGGTGGCGCGCGTGCGCACCTGCAGATCGCGTTCGCGCAAGAGATCGGCGAAACCGCCTTCGACCAGGTCCTCACGCAGGCCATCGAGCGTGCCCAGCGGCGCATATTGCAAGGCCATGGATTTGCCGATCGGCAATTGCTTGCGCGCGCGCTTGAACGCCGCGTCCAGTCCCAGCCGCAACAAGCGTTCGATACCGCGCGCATGTTCATGGCGTGCTTCATCGCCACGTTCGAACACGCGCAAGGCCACGCTACCGCCCTGATCGACCAGCGCCGGCCAGGCTTCGGGTTTGCCGGGCGCCACGATGCACGCCGGGATGTCGTCGAAATCCCAGCTTTGCGTGGTCTTGTGGTCCAGCTCGACATGCGCTTTGCGGGTAAAGGCGACACGCGCCTGTCCACCCCACTGCGCACGCAAGGCGGCCAGATCGCGGCTGGCCGCCAGCGGCTTGCCCTGCTCGTCTTCCAGCGCGAAACGCATGCACAGATGCGCCGGCAGTTCGATACCGGCGAACGCATCGGCATCCAGCACCACGCCGGTGGTACGCGTCAAAAACCGCGCCAGCACCTGTGCCAACGGCGCATCCACGGCGGATTCGGCCTCGACGAAAGCCTGCGCGAAATCCGGTGCCGGCACGAAGTTGCGGCGCAAGACTTTGGGCAGACCGCGAATCAGCTCGGCCACTT
Source organism: Rhodanobacteraceae bacterium (assembly GCA_036379495.1). GTDB lineage: Bacteria > Pseudomonadota > Gammaproteobacteria > Xanthomonadales > Rhodanobacteraceae > Oleiagrimonas. The sequence continues at coordinate 40,751 of DASVGO010000040.1, forward strand.
TGTCGGTGAGCACGCCCGGCACCAGCCACTGACAACGTTCGGCTGGCAAGGCGTTGAGCAACGACAATGGCAAATGCAGCGTGATGCCGTCGGCCTCATCACCCGGCACGAAACGGTAACCCAGCCGATAGCGCTGCCCGGCCAGTTCCAGCACCGACGGAAAGGCACCCGCCGCCAGACCGCTGGACGTGGTCAGCACGTCATCGACGGACCAAAGCAACGCGGCCTGCGTGGCGGCATCGGCCTTGCGATACCACGCCTCCAGCGCGCGCGTGTCGCAGATGTCTTCGGGCAACTTGCCCACAAAAAACCGCGCCAGTGCCTCATCGCTTTTGAGCAGGCCCTGGCGGCGCTGGCGCGCCTCGATGTCGCGCGCCTCGTCGAGCACGCGCGTGTTGGCACGCACGAAATCCGCCCGCGCCTCGATATCGCAGCGCGCCAGGGCTTCGCGCACGAACACCTGATGCGCGAGCGCCGGATCCTGGCGGCGAAAGGTCACGGCACGGCGTTCGACCAGCACCAGCCCGAACAAGCTGACCTGCTCGAAAGCGACCACCGCACCGCGCTTGCGCGACCAATGCACGTCGCGACAGCTGCTGCGCGTCAGATGCGCGGCCTGACGTTCGATCCAGGCAGGCTCCACGCGCGCGCACTGCATGCCCCAGACCTTGCCGCCGATGTCCAGGATCTGCGCCGAAAACATCCAGTTCGGCGGTGCCTTGGCCAGACCCGAGCCGGGGAACACCTGAAACTTGCGCTCGCGCGTGCCGCGAAAAATGCCGTACTCATCCTTGCGCGCCACTTGCGTGGGCAGGCCCGCGAGCAGGCTGCCATGCAGGGCTTCGTAGCGGCGCTGCGCGTCCTTGTCATCGGCGACGGTCGCCGCCCGCAGCGCCTTTTCCCGGCGCGCCGGTACCGGTTTCACCGGCTGACTTGCTGGCACGGCCACCGGCTTCATCATCAGCATCAGTTGCCGGTGCACCTCGCGCCATTCGCGCATGCGCAGGTAACCCAGGAAGTGCCACGCACACCAGTCACGCAATTTGGCCTGACTGAGTTCGTCATGCGCCGCGGCAAACGCCCGCCACAGGTTGAGCACGGTCACGAAATCGGACTTGGGATCGAGCCATTCGCGATGCGCGGCATCGGCTTGCTGACGCGCCTCCGGCGGGCGCTCGCGTGGGTCCTGCACGCTCAAAAACGCGACCACGACCAGGGCCTCGCCCAGCACATCCAGCCGACGTGCCTCAAGCAGCATGCGCGCCAGTTGCACGTCAATGGGCAGATGCGCCAGCTCGCGACCCATGGCGGTCAGGTGGCGCGCATCATCGATCGCCGACACTTCGGCCAGACGCCGGTAGCCATCGGCGATGGCGCTGGCTTCGGGTGCATCCAGAAACGGAAAACGTTCAACCTCGCCCAGTTTCAGGCTGAGCATGCGCAGGATGACGTTGGCCAGCGAGGCGCGCAGCAATTCGGGGTCGGTGAAACGCGGGCGCGCGGCGTAATCATCTTCGCCGTACAGGCGAATGCAGATGCCGGGGCCGACACGACCGCAACGACCCTTGCGCTGGTCGGCCGCCGCCTGCGACACCGGCTCCACATGCAGGCGCTCGATCTGGCTGCGCCGGCTGTAACGCATCACGCGCGCGCTGCCGGTGTCGATCACGGCGCGAATGCGCGGCACTGTCAACGAAGTTTCGGCCACGTTGGTGGCCAGCACGATGCGCCGCAACGGCCCGGGTTTGAACACGCGATCCTGATCCTTGGCCGACAAGCGCGCGTACAGCGGCAGGATCTCGGTATGCCGATATTGGCGCCGCGACAAGGCCAGATGCGTGTCGCGGATTTCGCGCTCGCCGGGCAAAAACACCAGCATGTCGCCACGCGGATCCTCGGCGCTCAATTCGTCGACGGCACGTGCGATGTGCTCGGGACTGCCCTGTTGCACGCGCTCATCGACGCTGCCCGCGTCGACCGGGCGCCAGCGCACCTCGACCGGATACGTGCGTCCTTCCACCGCCACCACCGGTGCGCCGTCGAAGTGTTCGGCAAAACGCGCCGTGTCGATGGTGGCCGAGGTGATGATGAGCTTGAGGTTGTGCCGCCGCGCGATCAGTTGCTTGAGATAGCCGAGCAGGAAGTCGATGTTGAGGCTGCGCTCGTGCGCCTCGTCGATGATCAGCGTGTCATACGCCGACAGCCACGGGTCGGACTGGGTTTCGGCCAGCAGGATGCCGTCGGTCATGAACTTGACCAGGGTGTCGGCGCCGACCTGCTCGGTAAAACGCACCTGAAAACCGACCTTGGCGCCCACCTCGGTGCCCATCTCCTCCGCCACGCGCCGTGCCACCGAGCGTGCCGCCAGTCGGCGTGGCTGGGTGCAGCCGATCAAGCCGGCCTCGCCACGGCCGGCGGCCAGGCACAGCTTGGGCAATTGCGTGGTCTTGCCCGAACCGGTCTCGCCGGCAATCACCACGACCGGGTGCGCGCGGATCAGCTGGACGATGTCATCGGCGCGCGCACTAATCGGTAGCTCGGCATCCAGTGTCAGCGGCGGTTTGGCGGCGGCGCGCGCCGCGCGCACGGCGACGGAATCAGCGATGGCCGCACGCAAGGCTTCCTGTGCCGCGACATCCGCTTCGCGTTCGCGCGCCAGCTTGCGCCAGCGTCCGGACAGCCGCCCGACATCGCGCGTGCACACGTCATCGAGCTGCCGGCGCAACGCCGCCAGGGTGGTTTCGGAATGGTCGGGCTTTGTCTGGCTCATCGAACCGGGCATGATAACGGCACACCCGCATCGATTGGACGCAGCCATGGCGACAGCACGGACTTTCAGCCGCTCCGACATCATCATCCTCGCCGGCAGCGCCGTCGGCATGGTGATCGCCGGCCTCACGCGCTACGTGGGCGGTGGCGCCGTGCTGGCCTTCCTGTTCGCGGCACTGGCGGTGGCCATGCTGGCCTCGCTGGTGGGGCGTTCGGTCGAACAGCTGGGCGACCGCTTCGGACCAGGCGCCACCGGCGTGTTGCAGTCGGCGTTGGGCAACCTGCCCGAATTGTTCATTGCCCTGTTCGCGCTCAAGGCCGGCCTGGTCGAAGTGGTGCAGGCCGCGCTGATCGGCTCGATCCTGGCCAACCTGCTGATGGTGCTGGGCCTGTGCTTCGTGGTCGGCGGTCTCAAGCACGGCACGCAATCGCTCAATTCCGAACGCGCCCACGGCATCAACGTGATGATGCTGCTGGCGGTCGGTGCGCTGGTACTGCCGTCGCTGGCCAGCTACGTGCACACGCCGGCCGCGCCGCACGAGCGCACGCTGTCGATGGTGGTGTCGATCATCTTGCTGGTGCTGTTCGTGCTGACCCTGCCGGCCTCGCTCAAGCGCGGTTCCACGCGCCTGGCCGGTGATGGCGAGGTGGCCGTCGAACAGGAGCCGCCGCGCTGGCCGGCCGCGCTGGCGGTGGGCATGCTCGCCATCGCGGCCGTCGGCGCGGCCTTCGTGTCGGACTGGTTCGTGCACGCGCTGGAACCGGCCATGCACGCCATCGGCATCTCCGAGGCGTTCGCGGGCCTGGTGGTGGTGGCCATTGCCGGCAACGCCATCGAGAACGTGGTCGGCATTCAGCTCGCCGCACGCAATCAATCCGAATATGCGTTCTCGGTGGTGCTCAATTCACCACTGCAAATTGCGCTGGTGCTGGCGCCGCTGTTGGTGATCCTGTCGCAACTGTTCGGCTTTGCGCCACTCACCCTGGTGTTTCCGCCGATGCTGGTGGTGTCAGTGGCCGTGGCTGTGCTGATCACCGCGTTCATCACCGTGGATGGCAAGTCCAACTGGATCGAAGGCGCGGCGTTGCTGGCCGTGTACGCCATCATCGCCACCGCATTCTGGTGGGGATGACAGCTCCGGCCTGAGCCGACGCTGACCGGGATCATGCCGTCGCATTGAGCCGTGCCGGGTGCATGGCTAAGCTCGCAAGGTTTTCCTGCCCTGCGGCCAGCCGGCCCGAGGACCGATTTGAGCGCCGCGGTTGCATCCCCGTCCGACCCTCGCCATCCGCTCCTGGCGGCTGTGGTCTTGGCCCTGATCGTGGCCGCGCTGAACGTGGGCCTGTGGTGGTGGAGCAACCTGCCGCGCGGACCGGCCGACTGGCATGGCCCGGTCAAGGGCTTTGCCGTGAACTTTTTCCGACGCCACCAAAGCCCGCTCATCAACAATCCTCCGGGCATGTCGCATGCGTTTCCCAGTGACAAGCAGATCGCCTCGGACCTGAACCTGCTGTCGCACTACACGCACAACATCCGCACCTATTCGGCGCTGCAGAATCCCGTGGTCTACCGCCTGGCCAAGGCCCGAGGCCTGAAGGTGCTGGCCGGTGCCTGGCTGGACTCGCGCCGGCGCAATAACGATCGCGAATTGGACGCGCTGATCCACTTCGCGCGGCGTTACCCGAAAACCATCACCCGCGTGGAAGTCGGCAACGAGGTGTTGCTGCGCGGCGACATGTCGCCCACGCGATTGATGGCCTACCTCGACCGTGCACGCGCCGCAATCCGTCAGCCGGTGTCAACCGCCGAGCCTTGGCACATCTGGGAAAAATATCCCGAGTTGGTGCAACACGTGGATTTCATCACGGTGCATTTGCTGCCCTATTGGGAAGGCGTGCCACGCAAGGATGCCATTACCGACGTGTTGATGCGCTACCACCACCTGCAGCAGCTGTATCCCGACAAACCCATCGTGGTGGGTGAAATCGGCTGGCCATCCAACGGCAACCGTTTCCAAAACGCGAAACCCTCGTTGTCCAACGAAGCCATCTTTCTGCGCGACTGGTTCCAGGTGGCACGCCGGCAGGGCATCGACTATTACGTCATGGAAGCCTTCGATCAGCCGTGGAAGAAGGGCCTCGGCGAAGGCCGCACAGGTGCGTATTGGGGCATGTTCAACGCCAGCCGGCATCTCAAGTTTCCACTCACGGGACCGATCACCGCAGACACCGCCTGGCCGTGGAAGGCGCTGGCGTCGGTGCTGCTGGCGCTGGGGCCCATGCTGTGGTTTGCCTGGCGCTTTGCACGCTTCAAGCTTGTCGGCCGCTTCTTTTTCATGGCATTGATCGAACTGTCGGCCGGGCTGGTAGTGTGGTCGGCCACGCTGCCTTTCAATTTTTATCTGAGTCCGTTCGATTGGGCCATGTTGATCCTGCTGTTTCCGGCGCAGATCGCGATCCTGGCCATCCTGCTGATCAACGGCTTCGAGTTCACCGAGGTGTTGTGGCGTCGATGCTGGCTGCGCCACAGCGGCCTGCTCGATCCCGAACCGGCGGCAACGCAGCCCTTCGTGTCCATCCATCTGGCCTGCCACAACGAACCGCCCGAGATGGTGCAGGTGACGCTCGATTCGCTGGCCGCGCTCGACTACGCGAACTACGAAGTGCTGGTGATCGACAACAACACCAAAGACCCGGCGGTATGGGAGCCGGTGCGCGATTACTGCGAAAAACTCGGTCCACGCTTCCGCTTTTTCCACCTCGACCCGTGGCCCGGATTCAAGGCCGGCGCACTCAATTTCGGCTTGTCCGAAACCGCGCCCGAGGCCGACGTGGTCGCCGTCGTCGATGCCGACTACGTGGTGCGCGCGGACTGGCTGTCGCGTCTGACCGGCCACTTTCACGACGCGGACATCGCCGTGGTGCAGTGCCCGCAAGCGCATCGCGATTTCACCCGCAACACGTTCCGGCGCTGGACGGCGTGGGAATACGACGGCTTTTTCCGCATTGGCATGCACCACCGCAACGAGCGCAACGCCATCATCCAGCACGGCACCATGACCATGGTGCGGCGCAGCGCGCTGGAAGGCACCGGCGGCTGGTCGGAATGGACGATCTGCGAGGACGCCGAGCTGGGGCTGCGCCTGATGCACGCAGGTTACCAGCTGGTCTACGTCGACGAGCTGATGGGCAAAGGACTCACGCCCGCCGACTTCAAGGCCTACAAGAGCCAGCGCTACCGCTGGGCGTTCGGAGCCATGCAGATCCTCAAGGGCCGCTGGACCTGGATGACGAAACGCGGGCCGCTTACCGTCGGCCAACGCTTCCACTTTTTGACCGGATGGTTCAGCTGGTTCGCCGATGCGCTGCATCTGGTGTTCACCCTGATGGCGCTGGCCTGGACCGCCGGCATGATCGGTCTGCCGCAGGATTTCAGCTTGCCGATGAAACTGTTCCTGATCCCGGTAATCGGTTTCTTCACCGCCAAGGCCGTGTTCGGCATCGTGCTGTACCGCGCACGCGTACCCTGTGGCTGGCGCGACACGTTGACCGCCGCCATCGCCAGCATGGGCCTGTCGCACGCCATTGCACGCGGCATCTGGCACGGTTTGACGCGCAAGAAAACGGCCTTCGTGGTCACCGCCAAATCGCGACGCATGGGCGGCTCCAGCTTCGCCGCCTTCGCACCGGTGCGTGAAGAATTGCTGATGGCGCTCGCGCTGGGGCTGGCCGTTTACGGCATGACCCGCACCTTCGGCAGCACCTATGCCGAAGGCAAATTGTGGATCGCCATCCTGTGCGCACAGTCGATCCCCTACGTGTCAGCCCTGATCGGTGCCTGGGTTGCCCACCATGCCGGCGCAGACGACGCTACCGATCCTGCCACGACCGTCTGTGTCTGAGTTGGCATGCAGCACGCTTGCGTTGTCTTTTATGCTGGGCACCATGGCCCGACTGATTTCCTGCGCATGCGCCCGGCAACCCTTCGTCTTTTCCTGATCTGCCTGACGCTGGCCACGCTGACCCCGCTCGCGCACGCCGGTGTCACCCTGCACATCAAGGGACTGGACAAGACGCTCGCGGCGGCGGTGGCTTCCAGCCTGCAGCTAAGCCAGTACAAGGACCACGCAGCCACCGCCGCACAGATACGCCGCCTGTACGCTCGGGCGCCCGCCGAAGTGCAGGCGGCACTGCGTCCCTACGGTTATTTCGATGCCCACGTGACCGGCCACATCAAGCAGGCCGGCAAGCACTGGGACGTGACGCTCGATATCGATCCCGGCCCGCCGATCAAGGTCACGCAAATCCACATCGACGTGCCCGCCGCCGCCGCCCACCTGCCGGCGGTTCGTCATGCCATTCGTCGCTTCAAGCCGCGCGTCGGGCAGATCCTCGACCAGGCCGAATACACCGCCTCGCGCGACGCCATAAATGCGGCGCTGGTCGCCGACGGCTATCTCGATGCCAGCATGACCACGCACCGCGTCGCCGTCACCCTCGCCAACCACAGCGCCGTGGTCAACCTGGCTTGGAACACCGGCCCGCGCTACCACTTCGGCAAGGTGCACTTCAAAGGCTCGCAGTTCCGCACCGGGTTCCTGCAGCGATTCATCCCATGGAAGCCAGGCGCCAACTACAGCCAGGACAAGCTGCTGGACCTGCAGCAACAACTCAACGGCGCCGATTACTTCAGCGTCGTCAATGTCCAGCCCGACCTGACGCACAAGCATGGCGACACGGTGGACATCGATGTCGGCCTCACGCCAGCCAAGCGCAGTGTCTACACCGGCGGGCCGTTCATCGGTACCGACACCGGCGTCGGCGCCCAGTTCGGGCTGGAACGCCGCTGGGTCAACGACCGCGGTCACAAGTGGAAGAACCAGCTGGTGCTGGCCCAGCGGCTGAAAACCCTGTCGACGCTGTACACGATCCCCCTGCCCGGCAGCGTGCAGCGGGCCTGGAACCTGGGCGCCAAGTTCCGCGATGCCGACACCGATTCGTCGCATTCGCGCACGCTGGAACTGGTCGGCAACCAGACACGGCTGTGGCACGGCTGGCTGGTGACGGCCGGCATGCATGTGTTGTCGGGCACGTTCACCGTCGGCCAGCGCGGCGACGAACCCGACACCGATCCCGGCATCGAACGCGGTACCAGCACGCTGGTGTATCCGGAAATTTCGCTGGTCAGAAAACAGGGTGACAACCCCACCTTCGTGCGTCACGGATGGTCACTGACCATTGCCGCGCGCAGCACGATCGGCAAGCTGCTGTCGGGCACCGATTTCTCGCAGGTCGTGGTCAACGCCAAATGGATCAGCATGTTCGCCGGCCACAACCGGCTGATCCTGCGTGCCGATGCCGGTGCGACCCGCGTCGGGGATTTTGCGGAACTGCCGCCGCAACTGCGCTTTTTCGCCGGCGGCAGCCGATCCAATCGCGGTTATGGTTATCAGGCATTGGGGCCACGCAACAGCTTCGACCGCGTGATCGGCGGCAGCCGCCTGCTCGATGCCGGCGTGACGCTGGAGCACTACTTTGCGCCGCACTGGGGTATTGCCACCTTCGTCGATGCCGGCAACGCGTTCGATGGCACCACCCTCGAGCCACGCATCGGCGCCGGCATCGGCCTGCGCTGGGTGTCGCCGGTGGGCATGATCCGTCTGGATCTGGGCACGCCCGTCCATAACGCCCGTCACCACGGGGTGCAGCTCAACATCGTGATAGGGCCGGACTTGTGATGCGTGCGAGCACTCGTCGCTGGCTGCGTCGCCTTGGCATTGCCGTGGGCCTGCTGGTAGTGCTGCTGGTCATCGGCCTGTGGTGGTTGCTCGGCACGGGGTCCGGCCTGCACTTTGCTCTTGCCCGCGCGACGGCGGCCACGAACGGTACGCTGGTGATCGGCTCGGCACACGGCGATCTCGCGGGATCCGTGCAACTGGATGGCGTCGACTATCGCGACACCGTGTCCGGCATTCATGTCCATGTCGACCAACTCAAGGTCGACGCAGCCCTGTGGTCGTTGCTGGCCGGCCGCGTGCATCTGGCAGATCTTGCCGCCCGTGGCATCACGGTCAATCTCGCCACGCCTGGCAAGCCCTCGCTGGCAACATCGTCGCCGTTTTCCCTCAAACCACCCGTCGACGTGGTGCTCGATCATGTGGACATCCGCAACATCCACATCATCGATGACGGCAAGCCCGCATTCACCGCCAATGCACTGACCATGGCCGGCAGCTGGACCGGCGCCGGCCTGTCCATCAGGCAACTCGCGTTGCACTCACCGAACGGGACGGCCGACATCAGCGGACAGCTGGCGCTGGCCGGCCACATTCACGGCAAGGGTCAGGGACGTTTCCGCTGGACACTGAACGGCACCACCTGGGCCGGCACGCTGGATGCCACCAGTGACGGTCGCGCGGCCACGCTTGCGCTGGCGCTCAGTCAGCCCATGGCAGCCACCGCGCATGTCTCGCTGCAACAAAGCGGCACCTTCCCCTGGACGGCCAGACTCGATGCGCCGGCCTTCGCGGCCAAACCCGTTCTCGGCGACACCTCGATCAAGACTCTGGCGCTGGCCCTCGTCGGTCACGGCGATCGCGACGGCGGCACGCTCAATGGCCGCGTCAGCATCGACCACACCCGCCTCGATCTCGAACCGCTCGAAGTCCGCTACAACCCGCACACACAAAAAATCACCCTCGACCGTCTGGCCATGACGTCACCCGACATGCCCGGCCAACTCGACGCTCACGGCACCGTCGATCTGGCCGGCCAACCAGTCCGTGCCAACCTTGCGCTGAACTGGCATGGTCTCGTGTTGCCGGCGCAATTGGCGGGACAGAAACTGGCCAGTGCCGGCGCCGTCACGCTGACCGGCAGCATCCAGCGCTACCGTCTGCAGGGCGAAATCACGGCGGGACCACCCGGACAGATGGCGCATCTGCACGTCGACCTGACGGGCACGCCCAAACTCGTCACGTTTGATGAACTGACCATGCAACAGCCCAAGGGCAAGCTCGCCGCCACCGGTACGGTGACGCTGCAGCCCGAGCTGGCATGGCAGCTCGAGCTCACCGGCCAGCACGTCAATCCGGGCCTGCTGCTGGCCGGCTGGAACGGCGCCCTCGACATCCGCCTGGCCACCCGCGGCCGGATCACGCGCAAGGGTCCGGATGCAAGCATCGAGCTCGACCAGTTGCGTGGCAACCTGCGCCAACGCAACCTGTCCGGCCATGGCAAGCTGCACATCTCGCCCGATCGCGTGCTCGATGGCACGCTGGCGCTCACCTCCGGACACAGCCGCATCCGACTCGCCGCATCCGGCAAGCAAAGCAACCAGGTCCGGCTCGACCTCACCATCATTTCGCTCAACGACTGGTTGCCCAAGGCCTCCGGCGCGTTGCACGGCGAGGTCGACCTGCGTGGCCTGTGGCCGCACCTGGCGATCAAGACCCACCTGCGCGGGCGCAAACTCGTGGTCGATGAACGCCGCGTGGGCGCGCTTGACCTTGCCGCCAACCTGCCAGATCTGAGACATCCCGGCGGCACGTTCAAGTTGAACATGGATGATCTCGACCTCGGCCAGCTGGCATTCCAGTCGGTCAACCTGACCGGCAGGGGCAATGCAGCCAGCCATTCGCTCGAGCTCGTTGCGAAGGGCCAACCGCTGTCGCTGCGCCTGGACCTCACCGGCAGCCTGCACGGCAAAACCTGGAACGGCACCTTGTCCACGCTCGATCTGGACCTGCATGGCCTGCCGCCGTGGCATCTGCAACAACCCGCGCAACTGGCCTGGGCCAAGGGACTGGCCAGCTTGTCCAGCACTTGCCTGACGGCCGGCACGCCGGTGCTGTGCGTGTCGGCGCAACAGACCCGCAGCGGCGCACTTGTGGCCGGTTATCAGCTTCAGCAGATCCCGTTGGCACTCATCACCACCGCCATCGGCAACGGCCTGCCGTTCAGCAGTGTCGGCATCCTCGACGGCCATGGGCAGCTGACACGCACCCCCGCCGGCAGCTGGACCGGCCAGGCCGAGCTGAGCTCGCCCACCGGCCAGATCCATTACGTCGACCATCCCGAGCAACCATTGCTGGCGTACAAGGATTTCAGCGTCAACGCGACGCTGACGCCTCAGGACAGCCAGGTCGCGCTTGCCGCCACGTTCGATCAGGGCGGTGGAGTGCGCGGCAACATCCACCTGCACGGCGCCGACCAGGCCTTGTCGGGGCACATCGCGCTGCACATGGACAGCCTCAAGCCCGTCGAACTGTTCACCAGCATGCTGGCCAATGTTGGTGGGCGTCTGGATGCCGACATCAACCTGGGCGGCAGCCTCGCGCAGCCCACGCTGCAAGGTCGGGCCTCGCTCGAACAGTTTGCCGCCGAGGTGCCAGCCGTCGGCCTGAAGTTGCATGACGGCACGATCCACATGACCACCGCCAATGCACGCCAGCTGCGCATCGACGGCCAAATCGCCTCGGGCGGCGGCACCCTCAAGCTCGCCGGTACGCTGGGGCTCGGCGCCGATGCGCCGACCCGATTGAGCATCCGCGGCGCCAAGGTGCTGGCCGCCGACATTCCCGCCGCCACGGTCACGGTGTCGCCCGACCTCACGATCGACCGCGACGCCAGGGGGCTGGCCATCGGCGGTACGCTCACGATCGATCGGGCCGACGTGAAGCTGGAAAAACTGCCCGGTGCCGGTGCCGCCCAGGCCTCGCCCGACGTGGTCGTCGTGGATGCGAAAAAACCACTGCAATCCAGCGCGCCATTGCCGATCCGCGCCAACCTCACCGTCGATCTGGGCCATCACACGCACCTGACAGGTTACGGATTGAATGGCCGCGTCAGCGGCCAGCTCAATGTCAGCCAATTGCCCGGCAAGGTCACCATCGGGCGCGGCCACATCGTCATCAATGGCACCTTCAAAGCCTACGGCCAGAACCTCGTCATCAAGCAGGGCCGCCTGTTGTTTGCCAGCACTCCCGTGGACAACCCGGGACTGGACATTCGCGCCGTGCGCCTGCTGCACCCCAACGCCACGATCAGCGACGGGCAAGAAGTAGGCCTGCAGATTTCGGGCACGGCCCAGCGCCCGGTGATGACCGTGTTCTCCAATCCGGCGATGGATCAATCCGACGCGCTGTCCTACCTCATCACCGGCAAACCGCTGTCAGCCGTGCAAGGTGGCCAGGGCGACATGGTCGACGCCGCCGCGCAGGCGCTGGGCTCGGCCGCCGGCGACCTGCTCGCCAAGGGCATCGGTGCCAAGCTCGGCATCGATGCCAGCGTGTCCAACAGCGAAGCGCTTGGCACCGCCGCGTTCACGGTCGGCAAATACCTGTCGCCAAGGTTGTACCTGAGCTACGGCGTCGGCCTGTTCGACCCGGGCCAGGTGATCACACTGCGCTACATCCTCAGCAGCCGCTGGAACTTCGAGGCCGAACAAGCCACCACTTTCAGTCGCGCCAGCTTCAATTACCGCATTGAACGGTGACACGTTGGCGATGCCGCCGGCTTGCCAACGGCGCCAGACACGCATGACGCCGGCCACGCATGCGCCGATCATGCGCGACGTTCGCCTTGCCGATGCAATGATGCCGATGGGTCGCCACAGTCAGACAACCCGTACGCATGCGGCAAGCCCGGCGGACTGAACCGGCGCGTCTCCCGTCACGATGCCCGCAAGGGTTCTCCCGCCACTGGCACTGTCGCCCCCTGCGGGCCACAATCGCGTCACATGCATCGCTCCGGGCAAGCCGCCGACCGCTCCCGCGCGCCCACTCGAAGGACACACTCATGCGTAGCCATTCGAAGATTTTCACGCTGGCCGTCGTTTCGTTGCTGCCATTCGGTGTGGCGGCTCAGTCCACGCACCCGACCATCCAGCAGGCCCTGCGGCATGCCAACACCAGCTTGGCCAGGTCCTACGCGAGCAGCGTTGCGGTCAAGGGGTTCCCGCCACCGTTGCCGCCGGCCGACCTGGTGCTGCGCGACGCAGTGGTGGCCACCCTCATTCCAGGCCGCCCGCATGCGCAGGCGATCGCGATCCGCGACGGCCGGATCGAGGCACTGGGCAGCGATGCCGGGATCGCGCATTACATCGGCCCGGCGACCAAGGTCATCGACCTGCATGGCGCCTTCGTCACCCCGGGCTTCATCGACGGCCATGCCCACCTGATGCAGACCGGCCAGTCGCTGATGCGCGTGAACGTCGGCAAGGCGGCCAACTGGCAAGGCATCCTCAAGATGATCCAGGCACGGGTCGCGAAATCGAAACCCGGACAGTGGATCGTCGGCTACGGTTGGCTGCAGAACAAGTGGAACAAGCTGCCAAAACCCAATTACAAAGGGCTGCCGTTGCAGGCGAGCCTCGACGCGGTGTCGCCGCACAATCCGGTGATGCTCATCACGGCCGCCTTCCACGGCGTGTATGCCAACGCCATGGCCTTCAAGCTGGCAGGCATCACGACCGCGACAGCGAACCCGCAAGGCGGCACCATCGTGCGCGACCATGGCCGGATCGTCGGCATGTTGCGGGACACCGCGGCCGATCCGGTGCATGCGGCGTTCGCGCGCTACTTGAAAGGCCTGCCGCCCGCGCAGAAAGCCACGCGGCGCGAAAAGGCATTCCGTCTGGCCGTGCAACACGAGATCAGCCAGGGCATCACGACCGTCGTCGACATGAGCAGCGCATTCGGACAGATCCGCTTTTTCAGGCAGCAGGCCCGCAAGGGCCGGTTGCCCATGCGCATTTACGCCAACATCAGCGTCGATTCGATGCCCTATCTCGAAAAGCACGTGAACGACTTCCACCAGTCGTATGACCACGACCACATCATCGTCGGCGGGCTGGGCGAGGACGTGTCCGACGGTGCGCTGGGCACACGCAGTGCGTGGTTTCTCGAACCCTACAGCGACGATCCCGGCAACCATGGCAAGAACGTGACGCCGATGCGCGTGGAAGCCGCGCTGGCGAAGTTTGCCGCGGCGCACCGGTTGCAGTTGTCGATCCACGCGATCGGCGACCGTGCCAATCACGAGTTGCTCGACCTGTACCAGAAGATTTTCTCACTCGATCCGTCGGCGCGGACGCTGCGCTGGCGCATCGAGCACGCTCAACACCTGAACCCGGTCGATATCCCGCGCTTTGCGAAACTCGGCGTCATCGCGTCGATGCAGTCGATTCACGCCTGCTCGGACGCACCAATGGTGGTCGCGCGGATCGGGCACAAGCGTGCGCAAGAAGGCGCCTATGTCTGGCACAAGCTGATCCAAAGTGGCGCGATGGTTCTGGACGGCACCGACACGCCGGTGGAAGACACTAATCCGATTCCGAATTTCTATTGCGCCGTGACGCGCGTGACCCACTACAGCAATGGTGCGCAAAAGGCATTTTTCCCGCAGGAAGCCAAGACGCGCATGCAGGAGCTTCGCGATTACACATGGAACAACGCGTACGCCATCTTCCAGGAGCACCACCTCGGCTCGCTGGCGCCGGGAAAATTCGCGGACATCGACGTGTTCTCGGGCAACTTGTTGACCATGCCTGCCAGGGACATCCTGCGCACGCGGGTTCTCTACACGATCGTCGCCGGGAAAGTGGTTTACAAACGCCCTGGCGCCGGGAAGTGGCGCAACGGCCAACGGTTCAAGCCCATGCCCGAGTTCGACCATGTGGAATGAAGTCTGCCGCGCCGGTCAGGCCCCGCATCAATCCAGATGCGCGAGCGCCTCAACAAGGCGCGCGGCCAGGGCGTGTTGGCGCTGTTCGCTGATCTGCTCGGGCTCGCGACCGAATGCCTCCGTGTCACCGGTGTAGCGCGGGATCACGTGCAGGTGGAAATGCATCAGATGCTGATCACTGGCGGCGCCATTGTTCTGCCGCAAAGTGACGCCTTCGGCTTGAAATGCCACTTGCTGCGCCCGCGCCACGCGTGCGGCCATGGCCAGCACCGGGCCGGCAAGCCCGGCCGGCATGTCGAAAATGTTCGGCACGTGCTGGCGCGGCATCACCAGTACATGGCCGTCGACCAATGGAAACGGATTGATCGCCACCACGACATCGGCCATCGCGACGACCACGCCACCTTGTATCTCGCCGCGCATGAGGCGGCAGGCCCAGCAAGGATCCCAGAAACCCATCAGTCACCCTCCACAGACACGTTTGTTGCCAACCATCAGATTCCGGCTATCGACAGCCAGCGTACAGGCAAGATTCCGCAACTGGCGGACAATCGTTCCAGCAGGCTGCCGAAAAGCGTCTGACCTTCTTTGTTTGCGGCCCTGTCCGGGCACTTTTCGCCGCAATGGCGGGCAGGTCTTGTGCGTTTGTTGCAACGGTTGCGGCACCATTGCGGCGCGGTACCGCCGCTGCAGCCATTCACAGGGCACGTTCGGCCAACACATTGCCTGCTTGACCTCGATGGGGATGCGGCTGTGGTACGCCACCTCCGGCACCTGCCACCTCGGCAACGGCTTCCTGCTCCACATCACCGACCTCGTCACCGTGCTGTACCACGCGATGATCGCCACTGGCCGCGATGCCGTTGTGGCGAACAGGTCAGCTCCGACTACGTGCTGCAGCGCGTGTTCCAGCAGCGTGACGAATCAACCACGAGCGGTGCCGGCACGCCGGCTTGATGCCGAGCCTTGCCGGGTGCTCGCTACTGTTGTCGTTTTGGCAGCGCCAGCCACCGCAAGTTGCACCTGAGTCACAAGATTCGAGCGCAACTTGCCACTCATCACCATGGAATTTTGCGTGCGATCGTGCACGATCACGAGGCGCTGCCCCACACGCTGCAAGTTGTCCTGCCAGGACAGGCTGACCTTGAATGATCCGCTGCCCTTGTCGCCCTTGTACGTGCCGGTGGCTACTTGCGAGCCGACCACGGCCACGGGCAAGCCATCCGTTCCCAGCCACAACGTCAACGTCCCCGTTTTGTGCTTCACCTTGGCGCTCATGTCTGGATCAAACGACGGATTCAACTGCCCCGGCACCGTGTATACCCACTGCGTCACCGGCTTGTGGCGCTGCTTCAACGTCGGCTTCGGCCTCGGCGCTGGCTCTGGCTTTTCTCATCAATGCACAACGCCGGCGCCGATCCGGTCGCGGACAGGGAGCCTGTCAGACCGACGGGGTCGCACCCGGCGATGCCAATCCCGCCTTGCTGAACGCCAACCGACCACAGGTATCCGGCCTCGCCCGGCCTATACACAAGTCAAGGCTCTCGCGTTATGGTGGAAAGTCGTCTTCCATTGGAGCCATGCCATGCAAGCCAGTCGCTGGATTCTCGCCACCGCCATCGTGTGCGCGCTGGGCGCCTGCTCATCGCACCCGAACGCGCCAGCCAAGCAGGCCGCGCCGAACAAGGCCCCGGCTGCCGCTGCCAGCGCCCACAAGACCGGCGCCGCTGCCCCGGTCAGTGGGGTGGACATGGTCGCCATCGACCACGCGGTCAAGCCCGGCGACAACTTCTTCATGTACGCCAATGGCACCTGGTACAACAAGGCCAAGATCCCGGCCGATCGCTCCGGCATCGGCACCTTCCTGACCGTCTACAAGCGCACCCAGAAGCGCATCACCGACATCATCCAGAACGCTGCCGCCAGCCATCCGGCGCCGGGCAGCAATGCCGCCAGGATCGCCAATTACTACGCCGCGTTCATGGATACCGCCGCCATCGAAAAACTGGGCCTGACACCGATCAAGCCCGAACTGTCGGCCATCGACGGCATCCATTCGCGCGCCGATCTGGCCAAGGTCCTCGGTAGCCGCCTGCGCCAGGATGTGGACCCGGTCAACGCCACCAACTTTCACACCCAGCACCTGTTCGGCCTGTTCGTGGCGCAGGGACTGACCGACCCGTCGCACAACATCGCCTACCTGCTGCAGGGCGGCCTGACTCTGCCCAGCCGCGATTACTACCTGTCGTCGGACAAGACCATGGCCGGCTACCGTACGGCCTACAAAACCTACATCGCCGCCATCTTCAAGCAGGCGGGCATCAAGCATGCCGATGCTGCCGCAAAGCGCGTGTTCGATCTGGAAACGCGCATCGCCAAGGCGCAGGAAAGCCTGATCGACAGCCAGGACGTGCACAAGGCGAACAACCTGTGGTCGATGGCCGATTTCAGCAAGAAGGCCCCCGGCATGGACTGGACGGCCTATTTCAAGTCCGCCGGCCTGTCGGGCCAGAAAGTGATCGATGCCTGGCAGCCAGCCGCCATCACGCGCCTGTCGCATCTGGTCGCGCACGCGCCGCTGCAATCGTGGAAAGATCTGCTGACCTTCCACACGCTCGACAGCGCCGCGCCACTGCTGCCCAAGCCGTTTGCCGACCTTTCCTTCGGTTTCCACAGCCACACCCTCAACGGCATCCCCCAACAGCAACCGCGGACCAAGCGTGCGGTGGCGGCCACCAGCACCGCGCTGGGCATGGCGGTCGGCCAAGTCTATGTACAGAAATATTTCCCGCCGGCGGCGAAGAAGAAGGTCGAGGACCTGGTGCACAACCTGATCGGCGCCTTCCATGCACGTCTGAAGACGCTGGCATGGATGACGCCGGCCACGCGCGCCAAGGCCCAGGCCAAGCTCGACACCCTGAAAGTCGAAGTGGGCTATCCCGATCACTGGCCATCGTACGCGGGCCTGTCGATCAGCAACGACAACCCGCTGCAGAATGCCCTCAATGTGTCCAAGTTCCACTATCAACAGCGCCTGGCCGTGCTGGGCAAGCCGGTCAATCGCGATCATTGGTGGATGACGCCGCAGCTGGTCAACGCGATCAATCTGCCGCTCGAAAACGAGCTGCAATTCCCGGCCGGCATCCTGCAAGCGCCGTTCTTCGATCCCGAGGCCGATGCCGCGCACAACTACGGCGCCATCGGTGCCGTGATCGGGCACGAAATCAGCCACAGCTTCGACAACATGGGCTCGCAGTTCAACGCCAAGGGCGAGCTGCACGACTGGTGGACGCCGGCCGACGCCAAGCACTTCCATGACGCCACCCAAGCGCTGGCCAAGCAATGCAGCACCTACGAGGCGTTGCCCGGTCTGTACGTCAATGGCGAACAGACCTTGGGCGAAGACATCGCCGACATCTCCGGCCTGACCATCTCGTATCTGGCCTACCACAACTCGCTGGATGGCAAGCCGGCCCCGGTGATCGACGGACTGACCGGCGACCAGCGCTTCTTCCTGTCGTTTGCGCAAACCTGGCAAACCAAGATGCGTCCGGCCGCCCTGCGCCAGCGCGTCAAGACCGATGTGCACGCGCCGGGCCAGTTCCGCGCCGAAACCGTGCGCAACCTGGATGCCTGGTACAAGGCCTTCAACATCCAGCCGACGGCCAAGCTGTATCTGAAGCCCGACCAGCGCGTGAAGATCTGGTAAGCCGCACGCGCCGGGCTGTCAGTTGCGGCGCGCGGCGGTTGCTTCAACGTGCAAACCGCCGCGCGTTGTGCAGCTTGTGTCCGGTGATGTCGACGTCGCGATCAGCCGGGTATCCACTTGTCACTGCCGAACCCGGTTTGGCCACTCGAACACGAGGGATTGCCTGTTGCCCAACTGGCGAGGAAATCCGTGATGACAACAACCAGCACATCCACATTCACGACCACACTGTTGCGCCCGGCAGAGCATGGTGAGGGCGAGCCATGGACCTTCCTGATTCTGCCGAAAACCATCAGCGACACGTTGCCAAGACGTGGCAGGACATCCGTGGAAGGCACGCTCAACGGCAAATCATTCCAGGCCACGTTGGAACCGGATGGCCATTTGAGCCACTGGCTCAAAGTGGGTGAGGCATTACGCCGTGCCGCCAAGGCAGACTTCGGCGGCACGGTCAGCGTGCAGATGACCCCGGCAGACCCGGAGCCCGAGCCGTCACTCCCGGATGACCTGCGTGAAGCCCTCGCTGCCAATCCAAAAGCCATGGCCACCTGGGACAACACGACCACGCTTGCACGCATCGACTGGATTCACTGGATCGAATCGGCCAAACAGGTCCAGACCCGGCAACGTCGTGTCGACAATGCCTGCGACATGCTGGCTTCGGGCAAGAAGCGCGTCTGCTGTTTCGATCCCTCGGGCTACTACAGCAAAAGCTTCAGCGCACCTCGGGCAGCCGATTGACCAACGCTCCGCACTTGTCTCAGTGAATGCCGAGTCCGGCGATGTTGCCCAGTGTCCGGCCATCGAAGCCCGCCAGTTCGGCAAAATGACAACCCCGCGCCGCGTAGTCGTGGAACTGGTCGAAGCTGGGTGCGCCAGGCGACAACAGCACCACGTCTCCGGCCTGTGCCGTGCGCACGGCGCAAATGACGGCCTCGTCCAGCGTGTGCACTTCATCAAGCTCGATGCGTGCCTGCGCTGCTCTCAATTGCCGGGCGATGCGCGGCCCGTTGGCGCCTTGCGTAATGATGCGCAAGGCCAGCGGCCAGCTCGCCATGCGGCGGGCAAAATCCGACCAATCCAGCCCGCGGTCGTGGCCGCCGAGGATCAGGTTGATGCGACGCTCGCCCAGGCTTTCCAGTGCGGCCAGCGCCGCCTGCGGCGTGGTACTGATGGAGTCGTTGACCCACTCAAGCCCTTGCGCCCGCCCGAGTGCCTGCAAACGGTGTGGCAGGGGCCGGAAGTCGGCCAATGCCGGCAGGGCTGCATGCGCATCGAACCCCAGCAAATCCAGCGCCGTCAACGCGGCACAGGCATTGAGCGCGTTGTGCCGACCATGCAAGGGCAAGCCGGCCAACAGCACGCTGGAGGTGGCCGCGAAGGCCAGCGCAGACGCGCCCGCATCACCCTCTGGCGGCTCCACATGCCAGCCATCGGCCAGACCAAACAGATGCCGCGCCGCATGCGTTGCGGTACGTCCGAGCAGCGTCGGCTGCAAGGCATTGACCAGCAACTGGCGCGAGACGTCGGCCAGTTTCAACTTGTCCGCCTGATAACGCTCGACCGAACCGTGCCAGTCGAGATGTTCCGCGTACAGGCTGGTGACGATGCCCAAAGCCAGCGGCCCGGCTTCGCCGGTCTGAAAACTCGACAGCTCGACCACCCACAGGTCGGCATGCTGACCGTCCAACTCCAGCAGGGGCAAGCCGATGTTGCCGGCCAGCGCCGTGCGCACACCCAGCGCGCGCGCCAGATGTGCCAGCAAGGCACTGGTCGTGCTTTTGCCCTTGGTGCCGGTGATGCCGACGACGCGCGCCTGCGGGTGCTCGCCAAACCACAGCGCGGTGCCCGAGGTGAACATGGTGCCGGCCGCCCGCGCCGCGACAATCTCGGGTTTGTAGAGGGAGATGCCGGGCGATTTGATGACGATGTCGAACGCGGACAGTACGTCGGCATCGGGCGCCACGGTGCACAGCTCGACGCCATCGATCGAACCGATGTCGGCCGTTTCCGCCGCACTGCAAAACAGCGTGACTGACTGATGCGGCAAGTGCCGACGCAGCGCCGTCAGCGCCGCCCGCCCCTCGCGACCGTAGCCCCAGACCGCGACACGGCGACCCTCAAGCGTGGCGAATTTCATCGATCGCCTTGAGCAGCTGCGCGGGGATGCGATGTTCCGGTGCGGGCGCAAGCCAAGGGCCAAGATCGCACTCGGCCGCAGAAAGCTGTGGACGGATCTGCCGATTGAAGCGCTTCACCAGTGCATCCTCGGCCCATTCCGGTCGCGCGCCCAAGGTTGCCATGGCCGCGCGCGCCTCGGCGCCCTCGCCCACACATTCGAACGGCTTGTGGTCGTGGTATTCCATCAGCGCATCGAAGCCACCGGCGAGGGATTCATCGTCGAGCAGGTTGCGGCCAAAGATCGACAGCAGTTTGGGCTTGGGCAGGAACGGCGCCAGCGCCAGAAACACGAAATGGCACTTGGGACATTGTCCGCACCAGCGATCGGCCGGCTTGGGGCCGAGGATGCGGAAATTGCGATTGCAGCTGGAAAACACGTCGGTGTAGACGCCACCCAGACGTGCAAACGCAGCGGTGACTGCCAGCTCCGAGAACGGTCGCAGCAGCGAGCAGTAATCGAGATCGCTGGCCACACGAGCATGCAGGCAATCGCCCAGTGCACGCTCGAAATCCAGGCTCTTGCTCCACTGGTGGTTGACCTTCCGGCCTTCGTATTCGAGCGTGGCCGCGGAGGCCGAACGCTCGTTGGCAAAGGCAATGGTGTCGTGCCCGTACAGCAACGCAGCCAGCACCAGAATGGCCGAATTGATGGCCGTCACCGGGATGTGACCGTTGTACGCGCCCATGCGGTTGTAGTCGAACAGCAATGGCGAGAGTTCGCGACCGATGTTGAGCATCGGCAGGCCGGTGCGCTCGGCACAAGCGGCAATCAACGGCGAATGTCCGACCCAGACCACGCTGGCCGTACCACCGGCACGCTTGACCGCTTCGATGGCGACGATGGAATCCTTGCCACCACCGACGGGCAACAAGGTGCTTTGCGGCAACCCCAGCGCGGGCGCCGGCGCGGGGGCTTCGCCGCCGCGCGGAAAGCGGATGCGGCCCTCCAGATCGAGACCATTTCGGTAGGCAAACTCGGCCAGGCCGTGGAAGTAAAGCGCGTCCAGAAAATCGGCTTCGACATCATCCAGCGGACCGTCGGCCACCTCGATGCGCGCCGGCACACCGGCCTTGTAATAACTCACGCCGGCTATGCGGTGCAGCAGCGCCAGCGCCGCCGCGAAGGCATTGGCGCGCGCCGCGGGCGCGTCAGGCGCGCCAGGAAAGCGGATGCGTTCGATGAGCTCGGGACCATCATCGAAGGCGTACACCAGCTCGGCCACGCCGCCGGCATAGGCATGGCGGACAAAGCGGAAACGTTCGGCCTTGCGGGGGTCGGTCAGGATGGCGGTCATTCGATCACGATTTCGTCGGCGTCATCGCGCAGATTGTAATGCGAAGCCATGGTCGCGCCGTAGGCGCCGGCCTCGGCCACGAGGATGACGTCGCCCTCGTGCGAGGCTGGCAGGCGTCGATCCGAGCCAAGCACGTCGCCGGTTTCGCAAATCGGGCCAACCACCTGGTACAGCGTATCGGGCGCGGCACCCAGTCGGCTCAGGTTCACGATGTCGTGCCAGGCGTCGTACAAAGTCGGGCGGATGAGGTTGTGCATGCCCGCATCCACGCCCAGATAATCATGTTGCGCGCCCTTGCGCTTGGTCTGCGTCACCCGCGCCAGCAGCACGCCGGCTTCGGCCACGAGAAAGCGGCCCGGCTCCATCCACAGACGATATTGCGGATAAGCCGCACGAACTTCGGCCAGCGCCGCATCCAGCGCGGACAGATCCAGCGGCTGCTCGCCCGGATGCATGGGCACACCCAACCCGCCGCCGATGTTGAGCACCTCGATGCTGCCGATGCGTTCGGCCAGCGCGGCCAGCTGGCTGGCCACCTCGCCCCAATGGCCGGCATCGAGCACGCCCGAGCCAAGATGCGCGTGCAGTCCGATGACGCGCGCGTGATGGCGCGCGGCCAGGTCCAGCGCCTGATCGAGCTGATCCAGCGGCAAGCCGAATTTGCTGGCGTTGCCGCCGGTCTTGACCTTGTCGTGATGGCCCAAACCCCGGCCCAAGTCCACACGCAACACGATGGCGTGGCCGTCGAACAGCTCGCCCCAGTGTTCCAACGGATGCAGGGCATCGACCGTCACCGTGGCATCGGTGGCCAGGGCCACGGCAAAATCTTCGCGCCGCGCGAAGTTGGGCGTGAACAGGCGCGACGCGCCCGGCGCGATGGCGGCCACGGCAGTCAGCTCGCCCGGCGACACGCATTCCAGACCAAAGCCTTCTTCGACCAGCGCCTTGATGATGGCCGGATGGGTGTTGGCCTTGACCGCATACCAGCGCCGATCGATGGCACTCAACCCGGCCAGTTGGCGCGCCCGCGCGCGCACCGTCGGCAAGTGATAGACATAGCGCGGCGTGTGCTCTGCGGCCAGCGCCAGCAGCTGTTCGCGCGCGGCAGGCTCGCGCCACCATGCCGCATGGATCGGTGCCTCGCCACTGCCGTACAAGGCCTTCCAGGTCGGCCCGAACAGCTCGGCATCATCGCCGCGCAGGCTGCCGCCACGCACCAGCAACTCGTGCAGGCGCGGCAGCAAATCATCGACCACGCCCTCGTCGATCACGAAGGTCAGATTGAGATTGTTGGACGACTGCGAAATCAGGTGCACGCGCAACTGGCCAAACTCGGCCAGCACGGAAGACAGCTGATGCAGCATCGAGCGCATGCCACGGCCGACCAGGGTCACGGCCGCACACGGCGCGATCACCTTGACCCGACACACCTTGGCCAGATCGGCCGCGAGCGCCGCCACGGCATCGGAGTCGAGCAGATTTTCGGTGGGGTCGAGCGACACGGTCACATTGGTCTCGGCCGAACCGATCAAGTCGACCGACAGCCCGTGGCACTTGAACGCATCGAACACGTCGGACAGAAAGCCCACCTCCTGCCACATGCCGACCGACTCCATCGACACCAGGGTGATGCCCTTGCGCGTGGAAATGGCCTTGACGCTCGGTGCCGCGTCACGCTCGCGTGGACCGATCACGGTACCATCGAGCTCGGGCCGTTGCGTGTCCTTGATGAGCAGTGGCACACGCGGCTCGCGCAAGGGCGACAGGCAACGCGGATGCAGCACCTTGGCGCCGGTGGAGGCGATTTCCTGCGCTTCTTCGTAATCGAGCTGCTTGAGCAGGCGCGCGGTCGGCACCTGGCGCGGATTGGCGCTGAACATGCCGGCCACGTCGGTCCAGATTTCCACACGCAGCGCCTTCAGCAAGGCACCGAAATACGCCGCCGAGGTATCCGAACCGCCACGCCCCAGCAACACCGTGTGGCCATCTTCGGCACGCGCGATGAAGCCCTGCGCGATGCACACTTCCCCGGCCGCCGCCAGACGCACCATGGCCTGTGCATCGGGATGCACATCGACCATGGCCGAGAGCGTGCGCGTGCGCGCGTTCTGGTTGGGTGATGCCGCCGCTTGCAGATACTCGCGCGAATCGATCCATGCCGTCGGCAAGCCATCGGCGCCAAGAAAAACCGCACCCAGCGCGCTGGACATCAGTTCGCCATGCGCCTGCACGGCGGCGCGCCAGGCGATCGGCTCGGCGCCGGGACCGGCCTCGGCCAGTTCGCGCAGACGCTCAAAGTGTGTTTCGAGCACCGCCGGCACGGCCATCTTCATGTGTGCCAGCAAGGTGTGATGGCGCGTGATGATGGCCTCGGCCTGCTCCATGCGCGCCGCTTTGGCGTCCGTGTCCGCCAGGGCTTTGAGCATGTCGGTCACGCCCGAGAGCGCCGAGACGACAATCAGCACATGCACGCCCTCGGCACGGCGCGAGGCGGCCAAGCGGCGAATGGTCTGCCAGCGTTCGAACGTGGCGACACTGGTGCCACCGAACTTCATCACGACCCAGGGGGCATCGGCGGCAAGCGGCAAAACGGAAACGTTGTGATTCACGGCGCAGGAGGCGGTCAAAACAGGGATAGCGCGCCAGTCTCACGCGCCCCCGGACAAAACGCAATTCACGCGGTTATGGCATTTGGCCATGGCATTCAGCCGCCAGCCGATCTTGTCGGGCCGGGCTTTGCGAAAATGGAGCCGTCGTCCGGAGGTCACATGCCGCAGGCTCAGCAGATACCACCCGCATCCATCACGCCATTGACTCCGCGCGAAGGCGTGCGGCTGCAGGTCAACAACGAATCCTACGTGCACACCGGCGACGCCCGGATGCCGTTGCTGTGGTATCTGCGCGACGTGCTGCGCCTGACCGGTTGCAAATACGGTTGCGACAAGGGCGAATGCGGCGCCTGCACGGTGCTCGTCGACGGTCGTCGCGCCCTGGCCTGTCAGCGGCCGATGCACACGCTCGAAGGTCGCCATGTCACCACGGTCGAAGGACTTGCCGAGAGCGTGGATGCACTGCATCCGTTGCAGCAGGCATGGATCGCCGAGGATGCGGTGTTGTGCGGCTATTGCCAGCCCGGCTGGCTGATGGCCGCGGCAGATCTGATCGCGCGCAAGCCGCACCCGTCGGATGCCGATATCGATGCCCTGCCCAACCTGTGCCGCTGCGGCAGCCAACCACGCGTGCGCGCCGCGATCCATCGCGCTGCTGCGGCCATGCGCAAGGACAAGCATCGATGACCGGCAGCGTGCGTCTGTCGCGACGGCGTTTTCTCAAGATCGTGGCCGGTGCCGCCGGCGCCCTGGTGATCGGCGTGGTGCATGCTCAGGATGCCGAGGTGCCACTGGCGCTGCTGGGCGATCAGTTCACGCAACTTGGTCCGTATCTGCGCATCGAGCCGGATGGACGCACGGTGATCGGCGCGCGTGATCCGGACTGTGGCGAAGGCACGCACACCGCGCTGCCGCGCATCATCGCCGATGAACTGGATGCGGACTGGTCGAAAGTGGTCGTGCTGGGGCTCGGCCCCGAGGTGACCCGCGCCAACAACGTGGTGCACTGGCGCTATGGCCACCAGCGCAGCGGCAACGCCACCAGCATTCCATCTGCCTGGCAGGATCTGCGCCAGGCCGGCGCACTCGCACGCTGGCTGCTGGTGCAAACCGCAGCACGACGCAGCGGCGTGGCCGCGGGCCGCCTGCAATGCGCCAACGGTGCTGTGATCACCCCCAACGGCCGTCGCTACACCTACGGTGAACTGGTGGGCGATGCCACGCGACAAGCCCCGCCGCCCACTCCGCCGCCGCTGAAAACACCCGACCAATACCGGCTGATCGGTCGCGGCGCCGGCGATGTCGATGCCCGCGCCATGGTGCAAGGTCATGCGCACTATGCGATCGACCACTATCCGGGCGACGCCCTGGTCGCGGTCATCGTGCATTGTCCGTGGCCGAGTGGATCGCTGGCCGCCATCGACACGCGCGCCGCACTCGCGGTGCCCGGCGTGGAACGGGTGCTGCAGATCCGACCCGAAGCAGGCCAGCCACCGGGTCACACGCCGATTGCCGCCGGCGTGGCCGTGCTGGCGAAGGACACCTGGGCGGCATTGCGCGGTCGCGACAAACTCAAGCTGACGTGGAAGCCCGGCGCCCATGCCGATGCATCCAGCTCAAAGCTGTGCGACGACGCCATCAAGCTGCTTGGCGGCGACGCCCAACCCACCATGCTGGTGCGCAACGACGGCAACATCGACACGGCCGAAAAGCACGCCCGGCGCCGCATCGAAGCCATCTACACCCAACCGTTCACGGCCCATGCAACGCCCGAGCCGATCAATTGCACGGCCCGCATCGACGCCGACGGCGCGCACCTGGTGGTGCCCACGCAGGCGCCGCAGCAGGCGCTGGCGCTGGTGCAACGCCTGACCGGTCTCGGTCCGCAACAAATCGTCATCGACGTGCCGCGCGTCGGCGGTGGTTTCGGCCGGCGCGTGGAACAGGATTTCGTCGCCGAAGCCGTGCTGCTGGCCAAGGCCTCCGGCAAGACCGTCAAGCTGATGTGGACCCGCGATGATGATATTGCCCACGATTATTACCGCCCCATGGCCATGCATCACATGCAGGCCGCGCTGGACCGCCACGGGCACGTCACCGGCTGGCGCCAGCGCCGAGCCAGCCCGTCGGCGCTGGCCGGACGCGACACATCGGCCAACCAGCGGTGGACGTCCGAAGTCGATCCCGATGCCCTGCCCGCCGGACTCGTCGACAACTACGCATCCACCTGGTACGAACTGGACAGCCCGTTGCCACGCGGCCCCATGCGCGGCGGCAGTGATGTCACCAACACGTTCGCCGTCGAAGGATTCATCGACGAAATCGCGAAAGCCGCGCACCGTGACCCGCTGGACTTTCGTCACGAGTTGCTTGGCAAGCCGCGCCAGATGCCGCTCACGCATGGCGGCGTAATGGACATGCGTCGACTGCTGGCCGTGCTCGACTTGGCCGCCACGCGCATCGAATGGATACGCCGCCGGCATGATGGCCACGGCCTCGGCATTGCCTGCCACGCCAGTCATGGCGGCTATTGCGCGCACGCTTTCGAGGTCTCGGTGCAAGGCAGCCGACTGGTCCTGCATCGCGTCGTGTGCGCCATCGACGTCGGTCGCGTGGTCAATCCCACGGGTCTGGAAGCCCAGACCATGGGCGGCACCCTGTTTGGCATCGGCACGGCGCTGGGTCAGGCCATCACCGTTGCGGATGGTCAGGTGCAACAGCACGACTTCAAGACCTACCCTCTGGCACGCATGCTGCAACTGCCGCATCAGGTCGAGGTGTATGCCGTGCCATCCACTGCGCCACCCGGCGGCGCCAGCCCGGTAGCGGTGCCATCGGCCGCGCCCGCACTGGCCAATGCCGTGTTCGCGGCCACCACCGTGCGCATCCGCAATTTGCCATTGCTGCCGGAGCTGATGCGCCTGTTGTAACCCGCGCGCGACCCACGCGACACGTCATCTTTTCAACCGTGATCGAAAGCACCTGCGCCTGACCACGTGGATTTGCGCCGCAAACGTGCGGTCAGGCATCAGGAAAATGCGGACGGGGTCCATGACAGGCAGGTGCATGGAAACAACGCTCGCCTGGCCACAGCCTCAACCGCCGCCCGAAGCCGACGTGCCTGCATGGGCATGCCACTGGTCGGACTGTGACGGTGGCGTGGGCGCACCGGGACACCCCGGGGGAGGAGGGCTGCCGGCTACTCGGGCCACGGTGCATTCCACGCTGTTGTCCAAACGAACCGTCGGCGCACTCGTGGTTGGTGCCGGCGCACCCAGCCCCGGCACCAACGGGCGCGCCGGAGCCATGTCCAGGCGACGGTCGTTGCTGTCGGCCGACTTGGGTCGTGGCGGATCGCCACCACAGGCAAAGAACACCAGCATCGGCCCCAGTGCACAATGCACGCGAATGCCGGGTGCCACGTGGAAGGTGTGCGTGACCGTCAGCTTGTCGATGAGGTGGCGCAGGAAGGAGTCCAGGATGCTTTCGTTGGCCGGTGCCCAGTACTGGCTGAAGATGGTCGGTTTGTAGCCGAGGTGATCGCTGTTGCGGACCATCACGTTGGAATTGCCGCGCGGCATCAGCTCCACCACGCCTTCTGGCTGCGATGACGGATTGTGCGATGCGCCGAGCTGACCCTGCCGACCGGTGACCGGCTTGAAACGGTCATTGGCCGGAGCCCATGACGTCGTCGCCGGCGCCTTGACCGATGGAACCTTGGCCAGCGCCGGTTTGATTGCCGACACCGCATGCGCCGGCTGCACCCTGGCGGTGATCGTGATGGTCGGCGTCCGCACCACGCTGGGCGCTTGCACGCGCATGGACGGTGTCTGCATCGGCGGGGCCTGGGGCACCGGCACCTTTGCCACCGGCAGATCAAGTGCAGGCATGACCGGCAGACTCGACGTCACATGCACGGATGGTGTCAGCGTCACCTGCACCTTCGCCACGTCGGCGGTGACGTTCGTCGGCGTGATCTGCACCGGCGTCGTCGCCGGCTTGACCGTGGGCAGCGACGGCAGAATCACCTGCACCCGGGTCGGTGCCTGTACCTGCACGGGCAACGCCGCGGTGATCTGCATCTTCACCCGGGTCTTGCCCAGAGTCACCTGCGGCGCCACCTGCGCGGCCGGAATCGGCTGCAACGCCGGCGATGGCACCGTGGCCGCAACCAGCTGGACTTTCTGCACCTTGGGCGGGGCCAGAGCCTGACTGGAAACCTCCAGCACCACCTTGGGCGGCGTCGGCATCGCGATCGGCGGCATGGTTCTGGCTGGCGGGCTGGCCTTGACGCGCGGGGGCACGGTGACCACAGGCACGCGCGTCAGATGCAGCTTGTCCGCTGTCACGGCCAGCTTGGGCACGGCCAGCGCCGGTGTGGGCACCGGAGGCATCGCTGCAACCGGCGCGCGCTTGATGTTCGGTGACAGGCGTCCGTGTGCAGGCCGGACCTTGAGCCGCAGCAATTTGATCGGCGGCGGCGGTGGCGGCGGTTTGGTCTGCTCGATCAAACGCACATTCATGGTCAGCAGCTGCGACTGACTGCCCTGCGGTGGATAGCCGGCCGGCTGCACCAACGCCATCAACGCCAGCATCAACAGATGCAGCAGCAGCGTCAGCACCATGGCTGAGATGCGCAACGCCCACTCGCGCGGCGGATCGCGCCAGCGCATCTCGTGCAGCATCACGCGCGCCAGGCGACTGCCGTAGCCGCTGCCGAGCACCAGCGGATGCCGCGAATGCGGCTGCCACCGGTGAAGGCCCAGGCTGGGGGTGCCTACGGCGCCATAAAAATGCGGCATGAGTCTGACGATATCCTGCTTGCAATAAAGTGGCGCGGCCGTCCGCTGCCGGCCCAACTGTAACGGGATTCGGACATGCCATGAGCATCCAACCCGCTGACCGGATATCGACCATCCGGCCCGGCCCAAGGTTCCGGGTCTTGACCATCGCCATCAAAACGACAAGGCTATGACCAACGTTTCGCCATGACCGCCCGCCCGGGCGTACCACCCGGCGGCCGTGACCGGCTTTGCCGCGGACGACCATGACATCGCATCCCGTTCGAGGAGGCATGCATGACTCGTGTCGACCGATTCCGCAACATTGCCCTGGCTGGTCACTCCGGCGCCGGCAAGACCACCTTGTTCGAGGCCTTGCTGCATGCCGGAGGCAGCGTGCCTACGGCTGGCGACATCGAACACGGCACCACCGTGTCGGATTTCGACCCGCAGGAAAAACAGCGCGGCCATTCGATTGATACCGCCATCGCCGCGATCGACCGCCCGAACTGCCACATCAACCTGATCGATACCGCCGGCTATGCCGATTTCCGTGGTCCGACGCTGGCCGCGCTCAATGCCGTGGAAACCGTGGCCGTGGTGGTCAATGTCGCCAACGGCATCGAGCGTGGCACGCGCCGCCTGATGCATTACGCCGCGCAGCGCAAGCTGGCGCGCGTGCTTGTGGTCAACCGCATCGACATGGATGGCCTGGACCTGGCCACGCTCGTGGCGGATTTGCGTGATGCCTTCGGCAACGAATGCCTGCCGGTGAACCTGCCCGCCGCGGACGGTGCATCGGTGCTGGATTGTTTTTTCCACAACGACGGCCAGCCGCTGTTTTCGTCACTGGCCGAAGCTCACCAGCGCATCCTCGACCAGGTTGTGGAAGTCAACGAATCGATCATGGGGCACTATCTCGATGCCGGCGAGGGTGCGCTGAGTCGGCAGGAATTGCACGATGCCTTCGAGCAATGCCTGCGCGAAGGCCATCTGACACCGATTTGCTTTGTCTCGGCGCGTACCGGCGTCGGCGTGCCCGAGTTTCTGGATCTCGCCGAGCGTCTGCTGCCGGACCCGACTGAACGCAATCCGCCGCCATTCATGCACGGCGCCGGCAAGTCGGCCACGCCCATCGATGCCATGCCCGATCCCGACCGGCACGTCATCGCCAACGTGTTCAAGATCATCAACGATCCCTTCATCGGCAAGCTCGGCGTGTTCCGCATTTATCAGGGTACGGTGCGCAAGGATTCGCAGCTGTACATCGACGATGGCCGCAAGCCGTTCAAGGTGGGCCACCTGTTTGCGCTCCACGGCAAGGAACATGTCGACATCGACAGCGTCGGCCCCGGCGACATCGCCGCGGTCGCCAAGGTCGATGACATGCATTACAACGCAGTGCTGCACGACAGCCGCGACGAGGACAGCATCACGCTGGCGCCACTGGATTTTCCGCGGCCGATGTTCGGGCTGGCCATCACGCCGGCACACAAAGGCCAGGAGCAGAAACTCTCCGAAGCCATGTTGAAGTTGACCGAAGAAGATCCGTGTCTGGGCGTCGAACATCACAAGGAGCTCAACGAGACCGTGCTGCGCGGTTTGGGCGAGTTGCATCTGAAGGTGGCCATCGAACGCCTGGCCTCGCGTTTCGGCGTCGACGTGATCACCCAGCCGCCGCGCATCGCCTATCGCGAAACCGTCAGCACCAGCGCCGAAGGCCACCATCGCCACAAGAAGCAGACCGGCGGCGCCGGGCAGTTCGGCGAGGTGTTTCTGCGCGTGGAACCATTGCCACGCGGCGGCGGCTTCGAATTCGTCGACGCCGTCAAGGGCGGCACCATTCCCGGGCAGTTCCTGCCGGCCATCGAAAAAGGCGTGCAGCTGGCCATGCAACACGGCGCCATCGCCGGCTATACCATGCAGGACATCCGCGTCACCGTCTACGACGGCAAACACCACCCAGTCGACTCCAAGGAGATCGCCTTCACCACGGCTGGCCGCAAGGCGTTTCTCGCCGCCGTGGCCAACGCGCGTCCGTTGCTGCTCGAACCGATCGTCGAGATCGACGTGAGCATTCCCGAGTCGCGCGTGGGCGACGTGACCGGCAGCCTCGCCAGCAAGCGCGCCCGCATTCTCGGTACAGACACGCAGCGTGATGGCACCCTGGTCATCAGCGCCCATGTGCCACTGGCGGAGCTGTCCGACTATTCGACCGAACTCAAGTCCATGACGGCCGGCGAAGGCCGTTTTGCCATGGATCTGAGTCACTACGAGCCGGTGCCGCCCCCGGTGCAGAAAAAACTGTGCGCGGCATGGAAGCCCCGCGCCGAAGAGGATTGACGCGGCAGCTCAGGCCGCGTCCGGCCACGCCGTCAGGATCTCGAAACCGTCGTCGGTCACGGCAATGGTGTGTTCCCACTGCGCCGACAGCGAGTGGTCCTTGGTCACCACCGTCCAGCCGTCCGGCAACTGCCGGGTCTGGCGCTTGCCGGCATTGACCATCGGTTCGATGGTGAAGGTCATGCCCTTCTCCAGACGCAGGCCCTGGCCCGGCGTGCCGTAATGCAGCACCTGTGGCTCGTCGTGGTAGATCTTGCCGATGCCGTGGCCGCAATATTCGCGCACGATGCTGAAACCGGCCGCCTCGGCATGCATCTGGATGGCGTGGCCGATGTCGCCCAGCGTCGCACCCGGACGTACCGTCTCGATGCCCTTCATCATCGCCTCGAAAGTGGTTTCAACCAGCCTCTTGGCCCGTATTGACGGCTCGCCCACGTAATACATGCGGCTGGTGTCGCCATGCCAGCCATCCTTGATGACAGTGACATCGCAATTGATGATGTCGCCTTCCTTGAGCACCTTGCCGGGCGAGGGAATGCCGTGGCAGATGACATGGTTGACCGAGGTGCACAGCGTCTTGGGAAAGCCGTGATAGCCGATGTTGGCCGGGATCGCCTTCTGCACGTTGACGATGTGGTCGTAGGCGACCTGGTCGATTTCCTCGGTGGTGACGCCCGGCTTGATGTGGTCCTTGAGCACGGCCAGCACCTCGGCCGCGAGGCGACCGGCCACACGCATGCCTTCCAGTTCTTCGGGGGTTTTGGGTTTGACTGCCATGGTCGGGACATTATCATCCATCCCGCCCCGCTTTGCAGCACGGGTTCAATCCGCGGCGCTTTCCACGAAAGCCAGAACGTGACCATCGGGGTCACGCAGACAGAATTCGCTGCCGTAGGGCATCTGCCGCAACGGCACGGCGAAATCGGCTCCCGAATGCACAAACCCCGCGGCCAGCGCTTCCAGAGCACGCACACCAAAGCAGGCATCGATGTGCCCTTCCCGATCGGTTCGTGCCTGGACCGACGCGCCCTGCGCCATTTGCTTCAGATGCACGCGACAGCCATCGCGCTGCACACCGGCATAAAAACCCTCGTGCACGAATTCGATCTCGAAACCAAGCCGGTCGCAATAATGCGCCAGCGCACGTTTGAGGTCGCCAACCTCCAGCACGACCGCCGACCACGCCAACCGCGTGCCGCTCATGATGCATGCTCCCGCAACTGGATCACGTTGCCTTCCGGATCCTCGCCATCCAGGGCGCGACTGCCACGAAATCGCCACACCTCGGCATCGTCGTCGAGTCGTCCGGCAAGACGCTCCACGACATCACGGGTCGCGCCAATGTTGTCAACGGTGAACACCAGCTTGATCGGACTTTCGCTGCGCCGTCGCGGTGGCACGTCAAACCTCGTTTGGGACGCGGCATCGCCATGCATGGCATGCACCAGCAGTTCGAAACCATCGCGTTCGAGCCGCACGAAATCTCCTTCCCGCTCCAGTGCGACGAAACCAAGCGCTTCGGCATAAAAATTCGCCAGCGTGCGGCAATCCGATGCAAACAGCACCGCGCCAACGCCGGGTGCACCGGCCTGTATGCCCATCTGTCCGGCTTCACGTTTCATGATCGTCTTCGATCACCTGACCGAACATGAGCCTGTGGCCGTCTATCGTGCGAACACCAAACTCGCGCATGCCCCATGGCTTGTCGACCGGCGTTTGAATGAATTGCGCTCCCGTCCGTTGATACTCGCCATAAAGCGCATCAACGTCGTCAATGGTGATGTATCCGTAGTACGAATGATCGCCAAGCTTGCCGGGGGGAATGGCGTCGGGGCATTCGCCCAACATGACGCGGAAGGTGCCGCGCGACAAGAACGACCACCCTGGCGCCTCGAAGTCGACTGACATTCCAAGCACCGAAGTGTAGTAATCCGTTGACTTTTTCAGATCGAGGACTGCAAGTACGAACCGGACTGTTGTGATCTCTGCCATGTTAGGTCTCCGATTGGCTGGTGTCTGACAACGCCAACAACGTGGCGCGGGTGTGGTCGATCCATTCCTGCGACACACGCTGCGCCAGCCGTGCATCGACGCGTTTGATGGTTTCGTGCATGAGGATGGCCGCATCCTCGCCACGCGCGCTCAGACGGATGGTCAACCGGCGTCGATCTTCGGCATCCACTTCACGCTGCAGATAGCCGCGCGACACCAGGGCGTCAACCAGTTGCCCGGCGGCCTGTTTGGACATGCCCAGGTAACGGATGATCTCGCTCAGCGGCGTATCACGGTTGGCCAGCGCCCCCAGTACGTACAGGCCATTGCGCGGAATGTCGTCGTAACCGGCACGATCCAGATCGGCCCGGATCGCACCACCATAGGCACGCCGCGCCGCGCGCAGCAGCGCGGGCATGGAAACGGGGATGCGGGTCTGGGCGTTCATGTCGGCAAGAATATGGTAAATTTATCTTATAGTAAACAATATTTACCAAATCGATAACCACTCACAACGCAGTTCCAAACAACGGGCCGCGCAAGAGCGGCGGCAGCCACACCACCCTTGCCTCGCGCTGACGCCAGATCCATCGGGCCTTCCAGCCCGCCTGCGGATCCGCCGTCATTCCCGGCGTGCAATCGCGAGAAGGTCATCCATCCAAAGCGGAGGACCGCCCACAGCCCCCAAGACCATGCAAGGTTCTCCGGGGACACCAGATATCGCGTTGCTTGTCCAAGATGCGACCGTTCTGTACAATGGGCAGGCTTTGCGAAGGCAAAACCGTCCACGTCGGACGTCACCGGCGAATACACACGCAGGCCGTCAACCGGCACCGGGGTCCCCCGCAAGGGGGTCGTTGCCGCGGGGTCTGCGGAAGCCCAACCCCGGAGCCTGTTGCGCCAACCCCGCCCGATGGCGGATGCGTACCACCGCGCAAGCGGAGCAGGTTCCCACATCGGAGTGATCCACATGCCTCAAGTCACCATGCGCCAGATGCTCGAAGCCGGCGTGCATTTCGGTCATCAGACCCGTTACTGGAACCCGAAGATGGCGCCGTACATCTTTGGCGCCCGTGGCAAGATCCACATCATCAATCTCGAAAAGACGGTGCCGCTGTTCACCGATGCGATGAACTTCCTGTCCGGTCTGGGCCAGAAGCGCAAGACCGTCCTGTTCGTCGGCACCAAGCGCGCTGCACGCGAAACCCTGTCCGAAGAAGCCAAGCGCTGCGGCATGCCGTTCGTGTCCGCGCGCTGGTTGGGCGGCATGCTGACCAACTTCCGCACCGTCAAGCAGTCGGTGTCGCGCCTGAAGGAACTGGAGTCGGCCGAAACCGACGGCACCTTCGACAAGCTGGTCAAGCACGAAGTGCTGGCCCTGCGCCGCGAGCGCGAGAAGCTGGAGCGTTCGCTGGGCGGCATTCAGGACATGAACAAGCTTCCGGACGCCCTGTTCGTCATCGACATCGGCCATGAATCGATCGCCATCCAGGAAGCGCGCAAGCTGGGCATCCCGGTCGTGGCCGTGGTCGACACCAACTACGACCCGTCGCTGGTCGACTACGCCATTCCCGGCAACGACGACGCCATCCGCGCCGTGCAGCTGTACTCGCGTGCCGCCGCCGACGCCATTCTGGAAGGCAAGGCCGCCGCGCCAGCCCACCAGGGCAATGCCGAGGAATTCGTCGAGTTGGACGCCGATGGCAATCCAGTCGCCCAAGCCAATGCCGAGGCCAAGCCGGCGCGCCGTGCCAGCAAAAAGCCGGCCGCCAAGGCGGCCAAGGCCGATGCCACCAGCGAAGCTGCAGACGACGCTGCTGCCGGCGAGTGATCCCTACCGGGGTGCGTCGCAGCACGGCGTGCCCCCTGCAATGCACGAGGTTTATCCATGCAAATTACCGCACAACTGGTCAAGGAGCTGCGTCAGCGTTCCGGCGCCGGCATGATGGAATGCAAGAAGGCCCTGGTCGAAAACGAGGGCAACATCGACACGGCCATGGAATGGCTGCGCAAGCAGGGCCTGGCCAAGGCCGACAAGAAGGCTGACCGCGTGGCCGCCGAAGGCCGCATCGTCGGCGCCCAGGACAAGGGGTGCGCCGTGCTGGTCGAGATCAACTGCGAAACCGATTTCGTGGGCAAGGACAAGAGCTTTCTGGCCTTCGCCGACACCGTCGCCAAGGTCGCACTCGACAGCGGCAGCGCCGACATCGACGCGCTCAAGGCCAGTGCCTGGCCGGACAGCGGCACCGTCGAAGAAGCCGCCAAAGCCATGGTCGCCACCATCGGCGAGAAGATCGACGTGCGTCGCATGGCGCGCGTGGAGACCGACGGCACCATCGGCAGCTACATCCACGGCGGCCGCATCGGCGTGCTGGTGGCACTGGAAGGCGGTTCGGTCGAACTGGCCAAGGGCATCGCCATGCACGTGGCCGCGATGAATCCGCAGTACGTCAGCGCCGCCGACGTGCCCGCCGATGTCATTGCCAAGGAAAAGGAGATCGCGCTGGGTCAGGTGACGGAAAAGGACAAGACCAAGCCCGCCGAGATTCTGGAAAAGATCGTTTCCGGCAAGGTCAACAAGGTCGTTTCCGAAATGACCCTGACCGGCCAGGCCTATGTCATGGACACGTCCACGAGCGTGGCCGACGTGCTCAAGAAGGCCAACGCCAGCATCAAGCAAGTCGTCCGTCTGGCGGTTGGCGAAGGCGTCGAAAAGAAGGAAGAAGACTTCGCCGCCGAAGTCATGAAACAAGCCGGACTGGCGTAACAGCCGCCAGCAAGCCGTGCGAAAGGGCCGCGAGCAATCGCGGCCCTTTCTTTTTGCCGACGCCGCACCAATGGCTTCACGCATCCCTGGCCACACCCGCTACAATGCGGCACATCCAAACCGCCACGGAGCCAGCGATGACCGATGCCCCCGCTTACCACCGCATCCTGCTCAAGCTCTCCGGCGAGGCGTTGATGGGTGACGAGGATTACGGCATCGATCCGAAAGTCATCGGACGCCTCGCCGACGAGATCATCGAGGTGAGCGCCTCCGGCGTGGAAATCGGTGTCGTCATCGGCGGCGGCAACATCTTTCGCGGTGCAGGTCTGGCTGCGGCCGGCATGGACCGCGTCACCGGCGATCACATGGGCATGCTCGCCACCGTGATGAACGCATTGGCCATGTCCGACGCCATCGAGAAACGCGGCGGCTTTGCACGCGTGATGAGCGCCATCCCGATCCACGACGTGGCCGAGGACTTCATCCGCCGTCGTGCCGTGCGCCATATTGAAAAGGGCCGCATCGCCCTGTTCGCCGCCGGCACCGGCAACCCGTTCTTCACCACCGATTCGGCCGCCGCGTTGCGCGCCGTCGAAATCGGTGCCGACCTGCTGCTCAAGGCCACCAAGGTCGATGGCGTGTACAACGCCGACCCGGCTCGCCATCCGGACGCCAAACGCTACGACTGCCTCAGTTACGATCGCGTCATCGAGGACAAGCTGGCGGTGATGGATACCGCTGCCATTGCCCTGTGCCGCGATCACGGCATGCCATTGCGCATTTACGACATGACTTGCCCCGGCAATTTGATGCGCATCCTGCGTGGCGAGGCCATCGGCACGCTGGTCGATGACCACGGCTGAACCCTGCCGACATCGCTTGCTATACTTGACCGGATACACGCTTTCCAACGGAGTCACCCGTGCTTGACGAGATCAAACAAGACGCCGCCACCCGCATGGGCAAGAGCATCGACGCGCTCGAAAACGAGCTGCGCCGCCTGCGCACCGGTCGCGCCAGCACGGCCCTGATCGAAGGCATCAAGGTGCCCTACTACGGCTCCGACATGCCGCTCAGCCAGGTCGCCACGGTGGCCGTCGCCGACTCGCGCAGCCTGTCCATCACGCCGTGGGAAAAAACCATGATCGCTCCGATCGAGAAAGCCATTCTCGGCTCGGACATCGGTGTCACGCCAACCACCGCGGGCACCGTCATCCGGCTCAACCTGCCGGCGCTGACCGAGGAGCGTCGCAAGGAACTGGCCAAACACGTTGCCCATGAAGGCGAGCAAGCCAAGATCGCCATTCGCAATATTCGTCGCGATGCCATCCAGGGCATGAAGGACCTGCACAAGGAAAAGGAAATCACCGAGGACGACATGCGTCAGGGCGAAGATGAAATCCAGAAACTGACCGACCGCTTCGTCAAGCAGGTCGATGGTGTGGTCAAGGCCAAGGAAGACGAGTTGATGGCTCTGTGAGCCGTCACCGGTGTCTTGCCATGACCTTGTCGTCGGGGCCACGCAGCATCCATCACCTGCGGCGACCACGGGCAGGCTTGGCCCCGCCCCATCGAAGCCGTTGCCTGCTGCCGGCGACACCCCCGTCTTGCCTGCACGCGGCGCCTGACCGCCCTTTCGTCGCACCTCTTTGAGACCAGGATCCGCATGTTGCTCCAGCGCATACTCACCGCCCTGATCCTGACGCCAGTGGCCGTTGCCATCATCGTGTTCCCGCCGACCTGGCTGTTCGCCCTGATCGTTGCCATCGTCTTCCTTGGCGCGCAGTGGGAATGGACCTGCCTGTGCGGCCTGCGCAACCACGTTGCGCGCGGAGCGATGCTGGCCGTCACGCTGGTCGTCATGGCCGCGCTGTGGTGGACGCGGGTCACGCCCCACCTGTGGCTGGCGGTGATGCTGGTCGGTCTGGTCTGGTGGCTGGGCAGCCTGGGCTGGCTGCGCAGCTATACCTTCGCCGCCTCGCCCTCGCCTGAGCACGCGTGGATCAAGCTGGCCTTCGGTCTGTGCGTTCTGATACCGGCCTGGGTCGCGCTGGCCAGCCTCCACGGTGACCAATCTCGCTGGCATGGCTGGACCCTGTTGGCCCTGTGCATCGTGTGGGCCGCCGACATCGGCGCCTATTTCAGCGGTCGTGCATTCGGACGACGCAAGCTCGCGCCGCGCATCAGCCCGGGCAAGACCCGCGCGGGCGCCATTGGCGCCCTCATCGCCGGTGTCATCGTGGCAGCCATTGGCGGCTGGCTGCTGGGCGTGCGCAATGGAACGCTGGTCGGGCTGGCCGTGCTTGGCGCCATCACGGTGGCCGCGGCGATTGTCGGCGATCTGTTCGAGAGCCTGATGAAGCGGCACGCCGAGATCAAGGATTCCGGCCGCCTGTTCCCCGGCCATGGTGGCCTGCTCGATCGCCTGGACAGCGTGTTTGCAGCCCTGCCCGTGTTCGTGCTGGGGAAGATGTTGTTGGGCCTGTGACTACTGCAGTCGAAACGACAAAGCCGCTGCCGCCAGGGTTTGGTCATCACCAGGTCAGGCCCTGCGTAACTGCAGGCATGGCACGAATCACCATCATGACCACCATAGATGCGCAGGAACTGCCGTCGCAATTCACGGTCGAAGCAAGGCCGTCCGTTCAGCCCCATGTTGGCACGCAGCGTCTGGCACCACGTATCATGCAGCAGTACCACTGAAGGATCGCACGCACGCACATGTTCGATGTCCTGGGTTCCATCTGGTGGCTGGCCGTCACGCTTGGCGTGCTTGTCACCTTCCACGAGTTCGGCCACTACTGGGTCGCACGCCGCTGTGGCGTGAAAGTGCTGCGGTTTTCCGTGGGCTTTGGCCGCGCCCTGTGGAAGCATGTGGGCAAGGACGGTACCGAATACTGGATCGCCGCCATCCCGCTGGGTGGCTACGTGAAAATGCTCGATGCCCGCGAAGGCGAGGTGCCCGAAGAGCTGCGCAGCGTCGAGTTCACCGGCAAACCGGTCTGGCAACGCCTGGCCATCGTCGCCGCCGGGCCAGCCTTCAACCTCATTTTCGCCGTGCTCGCCTTCTGGGTGATGTTCATGGTCGGTCGCCCCGGCGTGGTGCCGGTGGTTGCCACGCCGCCGGCCCATTCACTGGCCGCGCAAGCAGGTTTCCGCGCCGGTGACGTAATCGAACGCATCGCCGGGCGCAAGGTCGAGGCCTGGACCGGCGTGCTCGACACCTTGGGCAGCGAGGCCATCGCGCATCGCGAGATTCCGATCATCGTACGCAGAGCCGATGGCAATCAGGCCACTTTGCTGTTGCCACTCAACGAATTGCCGCGTGACGTCAATCTCGCCAGGGCCATGCCGAAAATCGGCCTGCAAGCTCAACCTTTGCCACCCGTGCTGGCCCAAATCGAACCGGGCATGCCGGCAGCCAAGGCCGGTTTGCACGACGGTGACCGCGTCCTTGCCATTGATGGCCAGAAAGTCGCGAGCTTCAAGGATATCGGGACGAAAATCAAGGCATTGGCTGACAAACATGATGCCGTGTTGGCTTTTCGTCTGCAACGCAACGGACGCATCCTGAGCCTGCCCGTCAAACCCGTCTGGATCAACCCCGGCGATGGCGGCGGTACGCGCTGGATCATCGGCGTCAAGGCGCCCGAGGCACCCACCACGGTGGTCCGTTTCGGACCACTGACAGCAATGCGCAACGCCCTCGCCTCGACTTGGGACAAGACCGCCACCTCGTTCGAGCTGGTCGGGCGAATGATTGCCGGACAAGCGTCCACGCGCAATCTGTCGGGGGTCATCACCATTGCCCGTGCGGCCAATACCTCGGCCCATCTGGGCTTCGCCTGGTTCCTGTCGTTCCTCGGCCTGATCTCGCTCAGCCTGGCCGTCATCAACTTGCTGCCGATTCCGATCTTGGACGGCGGCTGGCTGCTGTATTACCTTATCGAGCTGGTCAAGGGCCGCCCGGTGAGTGAACGCACCATGGTGGCCGGGCAGTTTGTCGGCATGGCGATGATCGTTGCCTTGATGGGGCTGGCGTTCTACAACGACATTTTGCGGCTGGTATCGTGACCAGCCACCTCTTCCTGCTGTGGCCACCGGCCACAGCATTGCGTTTTACCCACTGGAATCGACGATGAAGCGTGTCGCCGCACTGATCCTGCTATCCGCCCTGATGAGCGCCAATGCGTTCGCCATCACGCCGTTTGTCGTGTCCGATATCCGCGTCGAAGGCCTGCACCGCATCGACGCCGGCACCGTGTTCAGCTACCTGCCGATCGAGAAGGGCGACACACTGACCGATGCCAGCGCCGCGCAGGCCATCAAGGCGCTGTACCAAACCGGTTTCTTCAGCGATATCGAACTCGAGCATCAAGGTGACATCCTGATCGTCAAGGTGACCGAGCGACCCTCGATCGCCAAGCTGTCCATCCACGGCAACAAGGCCATCAAGACCAAGGACCTCATGAAGGGCCTGAAATCGATCGGCCTGTCATCGGGTTCCACCTTCGACCGTCTGGCACTGGCCAACGTGCGCAAGGAGCTCATCAAGCAGTATTACAACCGCGGCCATTACAATGTGTCGGTCGATCCACATGTGGTCCACCTGGCATCCAACCGCGTGGCCATCGACATCGAGATCCGCGAGGGCCGTTCGGCACGCATCAAGGAAATCAACATCGTCGGCAACACGGCCTTCACCGACAAGCAGATCCGCAAGAACTGGGAATCGGACACCTCCAACTGGATGTCCTGGTACAGCAAGGATGACCAGTACTCGCGCGAGAAGGTTTCCGGCGATCTGGAGAAGCTTGGCTCGTACTACATGAACCGCGGCTACGCGGACTTCGCGGTCACCTCCACCCAGGTCGCGATCAGCCCGAACAAGCGCAACATGTACATCACCGCCAGCATCCACCAGGGCAAGATCTACAAAGTGTCCGGCGTGCACCTGTTGGGCAAGCTGATCCTGCCCGAAAAAACCATGCAGGAGTTCGAGTTCATTCACAAGGGCGACACGTTCAACCGCGCCCTGGTTCAGGCCAGCGCCAAGACCATGCAGGGCATCCTGTCGAACATCGGCTACGCATTTGCCAAAGTCACGCCGATTCCCAAACTCGACAAAACGAACCACACCGTCGACCTGACTTTCTACGTCAAACCCGGTCAACGCATGTACGTGCGGCGCATCCAGTTCAGCGGCAACACGCGCACGGAAGACAACGTGCTGCGTCGCCAGATGCGCCAACTGGAGGGGGCCTGGTATTCCAAAGCCGCCATCGAGCGGTCCAAGACTCGCCTCAAGCAATTGGGCTATTTCAAGGACGTCACGATCAAGCACAAGCGCGTACCTGGCACCAGTGATCAGGTTGACCTCACTGTCACCGTCAAGGAACAGAATTCCGGCAGCCTGCAGTTCGGCGTCGGCTATTCGCAGTATGCCGGCACCATGTTCACGGCCTCCGTATCACAACGCGATTTCCTGGGTACCGGTGACCAATTCTCGATCGGCGTGCAGACCAGCCGTTATTACAAAGCCGTCAACCTGCGTTATGTCAACCCGTACATCACTGATGACGGCATCAGCGTCGGTTACAACCTGACCTACAGCAAGACCGATTTCGGCAATACCGATCTGGCCAATTACGAAAACAGCACCAAGGCGTTTTCGATGTTCTTGGGTTTCCCCTTGAGTGAAACCGATCAGATCACCGCGGGGTTGGGTATCGAAAGCAACCGCGTTGACTTGTTCCCCGTTTACAGCCCTCGGTCCTACATCGACTACCAGAACGCACTGGGCAACCGCACGGCACATAGCTGGACCTTCCAGAGCACGTTCACGCACGACACCCGCAATGCCTATTGGGCACCAACCGCTGGTGGCCTTGAGTCGTTGAATGTCACGGCGGCGCTGCCCGGTTCCACCGTCGAATACTGGAAGGCGTTCTATCGCGGCAACCACTACTGGACCATACCCGGCAATTTCGTGCTTTACCTGCAGGCGGAAATCGGCTACGGATCCACGTACGGCAACAAGACTTTCAGCCGCAGCTTCGGCACGGATCTGGCGGGCCAGAAAATCGGCTTCCCGTTCTGGCAGAACTTCTTCTCCGGTGGCGCGACGGACGTGCGCGGCTTCGATGCCAACTCCCTCGGTCCGCGTGAACAGACCTACTACTACTACCCGACACCCATCGGCGGTGCCTTCAAGGTATTGGGCACGGCCCAGGTGTTCCTGCCGCTACCGTTCCTGCGCAACATCAACACCGCGCGCGTCGCCGTGTTCACCGACGTCGGCAACGTGTACCAGAATTACAGCAGTTTCGACGCGAAAACCCTGCGCGCGTCTTACGGCCTGTCGTTGCAGTGGCAATCGCCCATGGGCCCGCTGGTCATCAGCTATGCCATTCCGTTCCGCACGCAGCCGGGCGATGGCCACTACGAGGAACGCTTCCAGTTCACCGTCGGCAACTCGTTCTGATACGTGCTTCCGGTCCGGGCAGGTGTGATCCACCGCCCGGACCGATTATCATCGGTCGTCTTTCGCATCCCAGTTTCGAAGCATGACCGAAACCCGGCAATACCACGATCTGGCCTCGCTGGCGCGGCAATTCGACCTCGGATGCCGCGGTGATGGTCGCACCCGCATCCATGGCGTGGGCACCCTGGCGCATGCCGAAGCAGGACAACTGGCCTTCCTGGCCAACTCCCGCTACAGCGGGCAACTGACCACCACACACGCCGGCGCAGTGGTACTCAAGGCCGACCAGGCCGATGCCTGCCCGGTCCCCGTACTCATCGC
Source organism: Rhodanobacteraceae bacterium (assembly GCA_036379495.1). Lineage (GTDB taxonomy): Bacteria > Pseudomonadota > Gammaproteobacteria > Xanthomonadales > Rhodanobacteraceae > Oleiagrimonas. The sequence continues at coordinate 83,687 of DASVGO010000040.1, forward strand.
CGACGATCCTTACGTCACCTACGCCAAGATCGCCGTGCTATTCCAGAAACTGCCCGCCAGTCGGCCCGGCGTGCATCCCAGCGCCGTGGTGGATGCCGGCGCGCGCGTCAGCCCGAGTGCCTGCGTCGGTCCGCTGTGCGTGATCGAGGCCGACGCAGTGATCGAAGATGGCGCCGTGATCGGCCCGCACTGCATCATTGGTGCCCGCTGCAGCGTCGGTGCGCAATCGCGTCTGGTGGCGCGCGTCACCCTGGTCGCCGACGTGCAGCTTGGTCAGCGCGTGCTGGTGCACCCCGGCGCCGTCATCGGCGCGGACGGTTTCGGCCTCGCCGTCGATAGCGACCACTGGATCAAGGTGCCGCAACTGGGTGGCGTGCGCATCGGCAACGATTGCGAGATCGGCGCCAACACCACCATCGACCGCGGCGCGCTCGAAGACACCGTTCTCGAGGATGACGTACGTCTGGACAACCTCATCCAGATCGCGCACAACGTGCATATCGGCGCACACACCGCCATGGCCGGCTGCAGCGCCGTGGCCGGCAGCGCGCGCATCGGCCGCTGGTGCATGGTGGGCGGCAATGCAGGTATCCTTGGCCACCTCGAAGTCGCCGATCACGTGGTGATCACCGCCAAGAGCCTGGTGACGCGCTCGATCCGCGAGGCCGGTGAATATTCTTCCGGTTCGCCGCTGGAACCCAATCAGGCGTGGCGCAAGAATGCGGCGCGCTTCAAACAACTGGATGACATGGCGCGCCGCCTGCGTGCCCTGGAAAGGAAAGAACATGACTGAGCACACCGTGACCCTCCCCGTCGACGTGGAACACATCCAGCGTTTGCTGCCACATCGCTATCCGTTCCTGCTGGTCGATCGCGTCGTCGAGCTGGACATGGGCAAGTCGATCGCGGCGATCAAGAACGTCACCTTCAACGAGCCGTTTTTCCAAGGCCATTTCCCGGGCCATCCGGTGATGCCGGGAGTGCTCATCGTCGAGGCGCTGGCGCAGACCGCCGGCGTGCTGTTCCAGCTGTCTTCCAACGCGGAAGGCGAAGGCAAGCCGGCGCTGTACTACCTGGTCAAGATCGACAAGGCCCGTTTCAGCGCCATGGTGGTGCCCGGCGACCAACTGCGGTTGGAAGTGTCACTCAAACGGCTGCTGCGCGGCATGGGCCTGTTCGAGGCGCACGCGCTGGTCGACGGCAACGAAGTCGCCAGCTGCGAACTGATGTGCGCCGGTCGCGGTGACTGAACGGCCATGATCGACCCGACCGCAAGAATCGATCCCTCCGCCCGCTTGGCCGATGATGTCGAGGTGGGCGCCTACAGCATCATCGGGCCGAATGTGGAAATCGGCGCGGGCACGGTGATCGGCCCGCACGTCGTCATTCAGGGTCCGACCCGCATCGGCAAGGGCAACCGCATCTGGCAATTTGCCTCGCTCGGTGCCGACGCGCAGGACAAGAAATTCGCCGGCGAAGCATCGTACCTGGAAATCGGCGACAACAACCTGTTCCGCGAATTCGTCTCCGTGCACCGCGGCACCGGAGGCGGCGGCGGCGTGACCCGCATCGGCAACGACAACTGGTTTCTCGCCTACGTGCATGTCGCCCACGATTGCCAAATCGGCAACCACACCGTGTTTTCCAATTACGCTGCACTGGCCGGTCACGTTGAAGTCGGCGACTGGGTGATCGTGGCCGGTTACGCCGGCGTGCATCAATTTTGCAAGGTCGGCGCGCATGCCTTCATCGGCATGGGCTGCCTCGTGGCCACCGACGTGCCGCCGTTCGTGACCATGGCCAACGAACAGCACAGCCGCCCACGCGGCATCAACAGCGAAGGCCTGCGCCGGCGCGGCTTCGATGCCGAACGCATCAGCGCCATCAAGCGCGCCTACCGCACACTGTACATGGGCAAGCTGCCGCTGACCGAAGCCCGCGTGCAACTGGCCGAACAAGCGGTCGACAACGAAGACGTACGCCAGATGCTGGAGTTCATCGAGCGCAGCGAACGGGCGGTCGCCCGATAAATCGCGTTCGGGTGTCCACCGCGCCCTCCGCCGAAGGCCATGCCAGCATGCCCGTCACGCCCCCCGACGATCCTCGCCCACGTACCAGCGCACCGGTCCCCGTCATCGCCTTGCTCGCCGGCGAAGCCTCGGGCGACCAACTGGGCGCCAACCTCATCCAGGCCTTGCGCGAGCACTATCCGCAGGCGCGCTTCGTCGGCATCGGCGGCCCGCGCATGCAGGCTGAAGGTTTCGAAGCCTGGCACGACATCAACCAGCTATCGGTGATGGGCTTTGCCGAGGTGATCCGACATCTGCCGCGCCTGCTGAAACTGCGCCGCGACATGGCCCGACGCCTGTTCGCGCTCAAGCCCGACGTGTTCATCGGCATCGATGCGCCGGACTTCAATCTCGGCTTGGAACGCCGGCTCAAGCAGGTCGGCATGCCCACCGTGCATTACGTCAGCCCCTCGGTATGGGCGTGGCGCGAAAACCGTGTCGAGAAAATCGGCCAGGCCGCCGATCGCGTGCTGTGCCTGTTCCCGATGGAGCCGCCCATCTACGCGCGTCATGGCATCGACGCGCGCTTCGTCGGCCATCCGCTGGCCATGCGCTTCCCGCTCATGGCCGACCGCCACGGCGCGCGCACGGCGCTGGATTTGCCCCAGGATCGGCCCATCTTGGCCGTGTTGCCCGGCAGCCGGCCCAGCGAAATCGCGCGTCTGGGACGCATCTTTCTCGATGCAGCCGCACGCGTGTCCGCCGCCGTGCCGGGCCTGCACGTCATCCTGCCCGCAGCCAACGCCACCTGTCGTCAGCAGCTGCAGACCATGCTGTCAGCCGACAGCGACATCGAGTTGCTGGACGGCCACGCCCACGAAGCCATGCTCGCTGCCGACATGGTGCTGTTGGCCTCGGGTACCGCCACGCTTGAAGCCATGCTGGTCAAACGCCCGATGGTGGTTGGCTACCGCGTGGCGCCGACAAGCTACCGCATCGCGCGCCTGCTCAAGATGCTCAAGACCGACATCTACGCCCTGCCCAACATCCTTGCTCGCGCGGATGATCCACACGCGCCCTTGCCGGTCCCCGAGCTGATGCAAGAGGACTGCACCGCCGACAAACTGGCACAAGCCACGCTGGACCTGTTCGGCGATGCGCAACGGCGCGGCGCGATCACCGCCCAGTTCGAGCATTTGCATCGTCAGCTGCGCGGAGAGGCAAGCACCGGCCACCCGGCTGCACCGGCGGCCCAGGCCATCGCCGAACTGATCGAACGCCATGACGGTTGATGCCGCACTGTTCGACCTGCCGCGCCTGACCGCCGGCATCGACGAGGCGGGCCGAGGCCCCTTGGCCGGCCCGGTGAGCGTGGCCGCCGTCATCCTCGATCCGGGCCGTCCCATCGCCGGCCTGGACGACTCCAAACGCCTGAGCGAGCGCCGCCGCGAGGCGTTGTATCCGCTCATCAAGGAACGCGCATTGGCCTGGCACATCGTGCTGATCGACCATGTCACCATCGACCGCATGAACATTCTGCAAGCCACCCTGCACGGCATGCGCGAAGCCCTCGCCGGGCTGACACCGGCGGCGGAACTGGCCTTGATCGACGGCAACCGCGTGCCCGACGGCCTGGCTTGTGCCGGCCGCGCCATCATCGGCGGCGATCATCAGCATGCGGCCATCAGCGCCGCCTCGATCCTGGCCAAGGTCGAGCGCGACCGCTACATGATCGAACTGGATGCCCGTCATCCCGGTTACGGTTTTGCCCAGCACAAGGGCTATGGCACGGCGGCGCACCTGGATGCCCTGGCTCGGCTGGGGCCATGCCCGGAGCATCGAGTGAGTTTTGCGCCGGTGCGCGAAAGCCGGGACCCGTAAAAGCGCCGCGATCGGGAGAGTCTTCGACCACCGTGGCAGGGTGACGAGCGAAAGCCGGGACGGGAGCTCTTGCGGGTCCCGGGCCCCGAAAAATCCCGTCTCCCAGACAACCCGCTAAACTCCCCACATGCCTGTCCGCTTCGTCCACCTGCACGTCCACAGTGAATTCTCACTGGTCGATTCCACCCTGCGCATCAAGCCTCTGGTGGGTGCCTGCGCCAAGAACGAGCTGCCTGCCATTGCGCTGACCGACGAATGCAACCTGTTTGCCTGGGTCAAGCTGTATCAGGCGGCATCGGCGGCCGGTGTGAAGCCGATCGCGGGCAGCGACATCTGGGTGGATTCGCCTGACGACCCGCGTCCGTGGCGGCTCACTTTGCTGTGCCAGAACCACGAAGGCTACCTCAACCTGTCGCGACTTGTGTCACGGGCTTGGCGCGAAGGCCAGCACGGCGGCCACCCGTTGGTCGACGCCACTTGGCTGACGTCCGAGGGCACGCGCGGCCTGATCGCCCTGTGCGGGCTGCACAGCCAAGCCGGACGCGCCGCCGCATCGCGTCCGGTCCAGGCCATCGGCGCCCAGCTGGCACCTCTGGCTGCCGTGTTCCTGGACCGTCTGTATCTGGAACTGACCCGCACCGGTCGCGACGGCGAGCCCGCCTGGGAACAGGCCGCGCTGGCCATCGGCGAGACCCTCGACCTGCCCGTGCTGGCCACCAACGATGTGCGCTTTCTGGCACGCGAAGACTTCGACGCGCACGAAGCCCGCGTGTGCATTCACGACGGCCGTGTACTGGCCGACCCCAAACGCCCGCACGACTACACCGCCGAGCAATACCTCAAATCACCGGACGAGATGGCCGCGCTGTTCGCCGACCTGCCCGAGGCATTGGAAAACACGGTCGAGCTGGCATGCCGCTGCAACCTCGAAATGCACTTCGGCACCTACTACCTGCCGCAGTTCCCCGTGCCCGATGGCCATGACCTGGACAGCTACATTCGCGAGCGCGCCGTGCGCGGTCTGGAAGATCGACTGTCGCATACGGCTCTTGCTCCCGGTCACGCCCGCAAGGACTACGACCAGCGCCTGGAGCACGAGCTCGACACCATCACGCGCATGGGTTTTCCAGGCTACTTCCTGATCGTGTCCGACTTCATCAGCTGGGCCAAGCAACACGACATTCCGGTCGGACCGGGGCGCGGTTCGGGCGCCGGCTCGCTGGTCGCCTGGGCGCTCAAGATCACCGATCTCGACCCGCTGCAATTCAACCTGCTGTTCGAGCGCTTTCTGAATCCCGAACGCGTGTCGATGCCCGATTTCGACATCGACTTCTGCATGGACAAGCGCGACCAAGTGATCGACTACGTCGCGCGCAAATACGGCCGCGACCACGTCAGCCAGATCATCACCTACGGCTCGATGGCAGCCAAGGCGGTGCTGCGCGACTCCGGCCGCGTGCTCGGCTTCGGCTATACCCAGGTCGACCGCATCGCCAAGCTGATCCCGGCGCGACCGCTCGACCTCACGCTGTCGTGCGCGCTGGGCCGCAGCGAGAAGGCGAAGAAGGAGCCCGAGCGCGTCGTCAAGGAATTCTGCGAGCTGTACGAGCAGGACGAGGACGAAGCGCGCCCGCTGATCGACCTCGCGCTCAAGCTGGAAAACCTCACCCGCAACGCCGGCAAGCACGCCGGCGGCGTGGTGATTGCGCCGACCCCGCTGACCGATTTCGCGCCGCTGTATTCGGAGCCGGGCGGCGGCGGCGTGGTGACCCAGTACGACAAGGACGACGTCGAAGCGGTCGGCCTGGTGAAGTTCGACTTCCTCGGCCTGCGCACGCTGACCATCATCGACTGGGCGGTGAAGGCGATCAACGCGCGGCGTGCGAAAACCGGCGAAGCGCCGCTGGACATCTCGCAGCTGCCGCTGGACGACCCGGCACCCTACGAGCTGCTGAAGAAGGCGCAGACCGTCGCCGTGTTCCAGCTCGAATCGGCCGGCATGCAGCGCATGCTCAAAGACGCCAGGCCCGACCGCTTCGAGGACATCATCGCGCTGGTGGCGCTGTACCGCCCCGGCCCGATGGACCTGATCCCGGCGTTCGTGGCGCGCAAACACGGCCGCGAGGAAGTGGAATACCCCGACCCGCGCGTCGAGCCGATCCTGAAAGAGACCTACGGCATCATGGTCTATCAGGAGCAGGTGATGCAGATGGCGCAGATCGTGGGCGGTTACTCGCTCGGCGGCGCCGACCTGCTGCGCCGCGCGATGGGCAAGAAGAAGCTCGAGGAGATGGCCAAGGAGCGCGCCAAGTTCCGCGAGGGCGCGGCGAAGGACGGCCTCACCGCCGAGAAGGCCGACCAGATCTTCGACCTGATGGAGAAGTTCGCCGGCTACGGCTTCAACAAGTCGCACGCGGCCGCCTATGCGCTGGTGTCCTACCAGACCGCCTGGCTGAAGGCGCACTACCCGGCCGAGTTCATGGCCGCGACGATCTCCTCGGACATGGACAACACCGACAAGGTGGTGACCTTCCTCGACGAGTCGCGCGCCATCGGCATCGCCGTGCTGCCACCGGACGTGAACGCCTCGGAGTTCATGTTCGTGGCCACTGAGCCGGACACACCCTCCGCATCCGGACGCCAAGGCGCCCGGACGATCCAGTACGGCCTGGGTGCGATCAAGGGTGTGGGCCAGGGTGCCTGCGAGGCGATCGTCGCCGAGCGCGCGAATGGCCGGTACACCGACCTGGCCGACTTCTGCCGCCGCGTCGATCCGACCAAGCTCAACCGCCGCGTGCTCGAGGCGCTGATCTACTCCGGCGCGCTCGACGCGCTCGCCCCCACCCGCGCCAGCCTGATGCTGCAGCTGCCCGATGCAATCAAGGCGGCCGAACAGCACCTGCGCGACAAGCAGTCCGGCCAGAACGACATGTTCGGTGCGGCGATGGGCACCATCACGCCGGTGCTGCAGATCGACCTGCCCACCGCGCCCGAGTGGCCGCTGGAAGACAAGCTCAAGGGCGAGCGCGATACGCTCGGCCATTACCTCTCCGGCCATCCCACCGACCCGTGGAAGGACGAGCTGGCGCAGCTGTCCACCTGCCCGCTCGGCGAGATCGTCGATCGCTACCAGCCGCCCAAGCCGCGCAAGAACGACGACGGCGAAGCCAACCGCTTCCGCCGGGGGCCGGATACGCCGTGGACCGTGGCCGGCATGGTCACCACCGTGCGCAAGCGCGGCGACAGCGACGCCTTCGTACGGCTGGAAGACGGCACCGGCACCATCGAGGTGAGCTTCTTCGGCGAGCTGTTCCAGCAGGTCGCCCCGCTGCTCACCCGCGACGAGATGCTGATCGTCGAAGGCGGCCTGCGCATCGATGACTTCTCCGGCGGCGGGTTCCAGGTGCGCGCGCGCAGCGCGATGACCCTGGCCGACGCCTGCCGCCGCCACGCCCGGCTGCTGCGGCTGAAGCTCAACGGCATCACGCCGGACTTTCCCGCCCAGCTGCAGCGCACTCTGGCCGGCTTCCGCGGCGGGCGCGCCAGCGTGGTGCTGCACGGCTACCACAACCACGACGCCCAGGCCGACCTGGAGCTGGGCGAAGCCTGGCGGGTAGAGGCCATCCCCGACCTGCTGCGCGCCGTGCGCGCCCTGCCCGGCGTGGAAGCCGCACGCCTGCGCATCGTCAAAAGCCAGGAATGATGTAGGAGCGCACCCTGTGCGCGAAAACTTTTGCTCCTGATCGACATCAAAGCCAAAAGCATTCGCGCACAGAGCCTGCCCCGGACTCGATCCGGGGGTGCGCTCCTACAATACGGCGGCGTTCTCGCGTTTTTCCGCTCCCCGCTATACTGGCCCGCTTACTGTCCTGAACCGCGCCGAATGAACCCCAACTTCCTCGATTTCGAACAACCCATTGCCGAGCTGGAAGCGAAGATCGACGAGCTTCGCCAGGCCAGCGACGGGCAGGCGTTCAATATCGACGACGAGGTACGCCGCCTGCGCGAGAAGCTCAAGGTCAAGACCGCCGAGATCTTCCGCAACCTCAATTCCTGGCAGGTCACCCAGCTGTCGCGCCATCCCGGCCGTCCGTACACGCTCGACTACATCGGCGCGATCTGCGAGGAATTCCACGAACTGGCCGGCGACCGCGCGTTTGCCGACGACGCCGCCATCGTGGGTGGCCTGGGCCGCATCAACGGCCGCTCGGTGATGATCATCGGCCACCAGAAGGCGCGCGATACCAAGGGCAAGGTGCGCCGCAACTTCGGCATGCCGCGCCCGGAGGGTTACCGCAAGGCGCTGCGCCTGATGAAGATGGCCGAGCGCTTCGGCCTGCCCGTGTTCACCTTTATCGACACCCCGGGCGCCTACCCCGGCGTGGGCGCCGAAGAGCGCGGCCAGAGCGAGGCGATCGCCCGCAACCTGCTGGAGATGGCCGAGCTGAAGGTGCCGGTGATCTGCACGGTGATCGGCGAAGGCGGCTCGGGCGGCGCGCTGGCGATCGGCGTGGGCGACCGCACCATCATGCTGCAGTACTCGATCTACTCGGTGATCTCGCCCGAGGGCTGCGCCTCGATCCTGTGGAAGAGCCAGGACAAGGTGCGCGACGCCGCCGACGCGATGGGCGTCACCGCCCCGCGCCTGCTCGAGCTCGGTCTGATCGACAAGGTGGTGCGCGAACCGCTCGGCGGCGCGCACCGCAACGCGCACTCCATGGCGATCCGCCTCAAGGCCGTGCTGCTCAACGAGCTGGACAAGCTCGAAGCGATGAACGTCAGCGACCTGCTGGCCCAGCGCTACCAGCGCCTGCGCGGCTACGGCGCCTACACGCAGGGCTGATTCGGCGCCGGCACGGCTGCTATCGTCAGGCGCGAACGGAATCGCCCCTGGACGAGGTTTGCCATGCTTCGTATCGCCCTGGCCGCAGCGCTCACGCTGCTTGCGCCGATCGCCACCGCCGCCGACACGCCGGCCATCACCACGCCCGAGGCGCTTCGCACTTACCTGCGTGACACGCCGATCGAGCGTTCACCGCTGGGAGCGTTGTCAACCGGCGCACGCAAGCGTTTCCT
>DASVGO010000041.1:0-39732 GCA_036379495.1 Rhodanobacteraceae bacterium
CAGGCCAGTGCGGCATAGTTGGTGCTGGTCCAGCCGCCGAGGAAGATCTGGCAGGCCAGGATCACGATGCCGACGATCACGAAACGGCGCAGCCGCGCATGCTCGTCGCCGTCCGCGCCGATCGGCGTGAAGCGCAGGGCGATGTAGGCGATCAGTCCGAAGGTGGCCATGCCGCCGAGCAGGTGTCCGGTGACCACGATCGGCTTGAGCAGCAACGTCACCGTCCACATGCCCAGCATGGCCTGGAAAATGATCAGCCCCAGCGCCAGCACCGCGATGCGCCAGGCACCGGTTCGCGTCAGGCGGCCGGCCACCACTATCGGCACGATGATGGCCAGCACCCCCAATAGGGTGGACACCACGCGTTCGCCGCCCATGTACAAGGCTGTGCCCAGCGCGGCGGCAATGGCCGCGCCGATCAACATCCAGCGCGCCCATGGGCGGGTCCACACGGCCAGCATCGCCAGCACCAGCACCAGCACGCCCAGGGTGCCGGCGATCATGCGGTGCACCTGTTCGCGCCAGGCCTTGCTGGCCACGTAAGGCCGGCTTGGGTAATGGGCATCGGCCTTTGCCACTTGATGTGGCTGTTCCGGCCAGGTCACGTGGCCATAGCACGTCGGCCAATCGGGGCATGACAAGCCCGCATTGGACAGGCGCACGAACGCACCGAACACCACCAGGCAAAAGGTCAGTACCGCGATCAGCCATGCCAACCGCGCCAACCAGGACGTGGAGCAACGGACGGAAATGTTCATCGGCGAATCACCTTCTGCAAATCGTCCTTGAGGCCATCGGGACTGAACCCGGCCGGATACTGCACCAGCGCCGTGCCATTGGCTTCGACCAGAAGGGCCGACACCGCGCCATCGTGCGACGGACGAAAGCCGCTCAGTTTCCCGTCGACATCACGCCCGTGATACCAGGATTTCAGCAAGACCTTGCCGGCCGCGCCGGTCGGCAGCTGGCCAATGTACAACAGGCGCAGGCGATCCTGCTCCGCGCCCAGCGTGATGCGGGCATTGCGCAGCAAGACCAGCGTCCTGACACACGCACTGGTGCAGGTGCCGTGCGAAAGGGCCACCAGGGTCATCGTCGGTCGTTGCGGGTTGCGCCACAACCATTGGCTGCCATTGCCGGCCATGACGATGCGGATGCCGGTGAAATTGCGCTGCGGCAGGATCGGCTTGCCGTGACTCTTTGCGCTTGGCATCCAGCCCAGTTGAAATGCCGCCCACGCTGCCACGAATGACAGGATGAAAACGGTGGGGACCAGCGTCAGCTTGAAGCGGCCCCAGAAGACGGCGGAGCGTGAATCATTCATGGTTTCTGCGTTTCTTGCGAGGCTTGCGCCGATTCAGGATCACGAAAATGGCAATGGCCGCCGCGGCAAAGGTGAACCATTGAAAGGCATAGGCGCGATGCCGCGCCGGCGGCATGGTATCGGGCACCCACTGGCGCACGTAGGCGACATCCGGATCGGGATCGAGCAGCAATACGCGCGGGAACATGCGTTGTTCCAGATCCACGCCGATCTGGCCAAGACTGATGTAAATGACGAGCTTGGGCCAGTGCTGTTCCTTCGGCAAGCGATTGCCACCCAGCTTCAAACCGGCGCGCGGCGGTTTGGCATACAGGCCCTCAAGATCGAGCTCGCCGGCTTTGACCGGCGGCAGATCCGGCAACGCATCCGTGCGCGTGCGCGGCAGGAAGCCCAGATCCACCAGCAACACGCGGTCGGCCCCATCCACCACGAACGGCGCATACACCTGCACGCCCAGGCGATTGGCATGCGTCTGGTCATCCAGCAGATACTCGTGCCCCTGGATGAAATGCCCGCGCACGCTGACATGCGGATAATCATGGTCCGCCACGCCGGGCTCGACCTTGGCAAACGGCACCACGGGCTGCATGGACGAGGTAGCGAACAGGTGCATCAACTGTTCCTTGTACACGGCCCGATGCAACTGCCAGATGCCCAGGCGCACGAAGATGAGCACGCCGATCACTGTCACCAGCACCGCCCACCATGCCGGCTTGCGCATGCCCATCATGCCGCGCGCGCCCACGCGCGCACGGACAACTTGCCGCATGTGTGCAGCACATCCGCGCATCCTATACTGGCCGTCGGCAACCGCTGTGGACTCATTGCGTGATAACCATCTACAAAATCGCGCTGGTCGTGATGCTGTTCGTGGTGATCTTCAACCTCGGCCAGGCGCTGTACTACATGATGAAGGACAAGGGGCGGACCAACCGTACCGTGTGGGCCCTGACCCGCCGCATCGGTCTGTCCATCGTCCTGATCGGCATGGTCGCCCTCGGTATCTGGATGGGCTGGCTGCAACCGCACGGTATCGGGCGATAGCGGTTCATTCTAGCGGCAGCCTGACCCGCCCCGCTCGCCTGCGACAGTCGGTCGCCGCGATGTCGTCGACCGCGCCAAGCACCAAAAACCCGCCCGAAGGCGGGTTTCTGGCGTCGACAGGACGGCACGCCCTACAACACGTACACGAAAATGAACAGGCACAACCAGACGACGTCCACGAAGTGCCAATACCAGCTGACCGCCTCGAACGCGAAGTGATGGTCCTTGTCGAAATGGCCGCGCATCACGCGCAGCCAGATGACGATGAGCATCGAGGTGCCGACGATGACATGGCAACCATGGAACCCGGTCATCAAGAAGAAGGTGGAACCATAGATACCGCTGTGCAGCGTCAGGTTCATGTGCGTGTAGGCTTCGGCATACTCGTTGGCCTGGCTGTACACGAACAGGGCGCCAAGGATGAAGGTGATGGCCAGGAACACCTTCAGACGACCACGTTTGCCGGCGCGCAGGGCATGATGGGCAATGGTCACCGTGACGCTGGATGTGAGCAGGATGATGGTGTTGAGCAGCGCCAGACCCCATGGGTTTTCCGCCTGGAAACTGCCGCCGATGTTGCCCGGGCCATTGGTCGGCCAGGTCGGGCTGTAGTTCGGCCACAGGAACGCGTTGGTCAGCACGCCGTGTCCATGCCCGCCGATCCACGGTACCGACAGGATGCGCGCGTAGAACAACGCACCGAAGAAGGCGCCGAAGAACATCACCTCGGAAAAGATGAACCACATCATGCCCATGCGGAAGCTGGTGTCCACCTGGTCGTTGTAGTTGCCCGTCATCGACTCGCGAATGACCGTGCCGAACCAGCCGAACATCATGAACAGCAGCACCGCGATGCCGAACAGGAACAGCGGCTCGCCGATGCCGTGGTTGTGGTTCAGCCAGTGCGCCGCACCGAACAGGGTGCAGAACAGGCCGACGCAACCGACCATCGGCCATGGGCTGTTGGTGGGAATGAAATAAGCGCCACGTTGAGACATGCCTGATTTCCCGTTGCCTGGTTGACGGGCCCAAGCCCGCGATGCCTGTCGCCCTTACAAGTGCTCGATCAAAAACAATCCCAGCAAGATCACGATCACCGCCACGCAGATCCACACCGTACGACGCACACCGGCGCGCACCTTGGCCGGATCGTAGTCACGCGGCGCATTCACCGTCGCCATCAGTCCGCCTCACCGTGCGCCAACTGGCTGTCGTCAAGCACCGGCGGCAAGGTGAAGCTGTGATGCGGGGCGGGTGAAGGCAGCGTCCATTCCAGACCACGCGCACCTTCCCAGACACGTGCCGTGGCCTTTTCCTTGGCAAAGAACACGCAATGGATGATGTTGTAGACGAATACCAGTTGGACGGCGCCGAACACGAAGCCGCCGATGGAGCTGATCATGTTGAAATCGGCAAAGGCGACGTTGTAATCGGGAATGCGTCTGGGCATGCCCGCCAATCCGAGGAAGTGTTGCGGGAAATACAGCACGTTGACCGAGATCACGCTGAGCCAGAAATGCCACTTGCCCATGCGCTCGTTGTACATGTGCCCGCTCCACTTGGGCAACCAGTAATACACCGCGCCCATGATCGCAAAGGCCGATCCGGTCACCAGCACATAGTGAAAATGCGCCACCACGAAATAGGTGTCCTGATACTGGAAGTCGGCCGGCACCAAGGCCAGCATGATCCCGGAGAATCCGCCCAGCGTGAACAGGATGATGAAGGCGATCGCAAACAACATCGGTGTCTCGAAGCTCAACGAGCCCCCCCACATCGTCGCCACCCAATTGAAGACCTTCACGCCCGTGGGCACGGCGATCAGCATGGTGGCGTACATGAAGAACAGCTCGGCGCCGACCGGCAGGCCGACCGTGAACATGTGGTGCGCCCACACCATGAACGACAGGAACGCGATGCACGCCAGCGCATACACCATCGCCTTGTAGCCGAACAGCGGCTTGCGGCTGAAGGTCGGCACGATCTCCGAGATGATGCCGAAAGCCGGCAGGATCATGATGTAGACCTCGGGATGACCGAAGAACCAGAAGATGTGCTGATACATCACCGGGTCGCCGCCGCCGGCGGCATTGAAGAAGCTGGTGCCGAAATATTTGTCGGTCAGCATCATGGTGACCGCTCCGGCCAGCACCGGCATCACGGCCAGCAGCAGGAACGCCGTGATCAGCCAGCTCCACACGAAGATCGGCATCTTCAGCAGATCCATGCCCGGCGCGCGGCAATTGAGAATGGTGGCGATGATGTTGATCGCACCCATGATCGAACTGATGCCGGCAATGTGCACGAAGAAAATCAGGAAGGCGACCGTATCGCCCATCTGCAGGGTCAGTGGCGGGTACATCGTCCAGCCGCCGGCCGGTGCACCGCTGGGCAGCAGGAAGGTGGACAACAGCACGATGAAGGCCACCGGCAACAACCAGAACGACCAGTTGTTCAAACGTGGCAAGGCCATGTCGCTGGCACCGACCATCATCGGAATCAGCCAATTGCCCAGACCCACGAACGCCGGCATGATCGCGCCGAAGATCATGATGAGCCCGTGCATCGTGGTCAGTTCGTTGAAGAAGTACGGCTGCATCAATTGCATGCCGGGTTCGAACAACTCGCCGCGAATGAGCATGGCGAACGAACCACCGATGAAGAACATCGTGCACGAGAAGATCAGGTACATCGTGCCAATGTCTTTGTGATTGGTGGACATCAGCCAGCGACGCACAAACCCCTTGGGAGCGCCGTGATGTTCGTGTTCATCAATGATGGCTGCATGCGCCATGGTTTCGTACCTCTACCTGCTGGACACGTGGATTAACCCTGACCTCCCGCCGGCTGGACCTTGCCGGGGGACGCTTTGGCAGTACGCGAAATCTTGTTGAGGGTGGCCGCATTTTCCCGGGCCGTCAGCCACTGATTGAACTGGGCTCTGGGAATGGCCTTGACCACGATCGGCATCGCGCTGTGGTCCTTGCCGCACAACTCTGTGCACTGACCACGATAAATGCCCGGCTTGTCGATCTTTGCCCAAGCGGCATTGATGATGCCGGGGATGGCGTCCATCTTCCAGCCCAGATCCGGCACCCACCACGAATGAATGACATCGCCACCGGTGATGAGGAAGCGGATCTTCACGCCGACCGGCACCACCAGTGGATGATCGACGTTGAGCAGGTAATCGTGATAACCGGTCTGCTTGTCGACCACGTTCCACGGGCTGTAATGGGAACCGAGCTGACGCGCCCGATTGCTGGACTTGGCCAGGCGCGACTCGAAGCCGACCTTGTGCACCGGCTTGCCCATGTAATCGATGTAGTCGTAGCGCCACAGCCACTGGTAGCCGGTGACCTTGATGGTCATCTGCGAATCGGAGGTGTTGGCCATCTTGGTCAGCACCGTGCTGGCCGGCCACGCCAGGCCCGCCAGAATCAGCACCGGGATGATGGTCCAGACTGTTTCCAGCGTGGCATTGTGATGCCACTTCGCCGGCACCGCGCCGCGGGATTTGCGGAAGCGGAACATGGCGATGATCATGATGCCGTAGACCACGATGCCGATGCCCACGCAGACCCAGAACGACAAGGCAAACAGGAAGTAGACCTCGTGCGAGGAAGGCGTGACACCTTTGGTCAGACTCATCTGCCAGGCATGCGGATTGGCCCACGCCGCATTTGCACACAACGCGGTGGCCAGCCCCAGCGCCGCCGTTGTCCATCGCCTGATGCCGCCTGATTTCATGTCTTGCACCTTCAAATGCTGTCGTCGGACCCGTCGTTGACTTTCTGGACTCGTGGTGCATTGGCTTGCGCCAACATTTGCCCGAGTTTACGCCAAACCTCCGTACGCTCCTCGTCGGCCAGAAAAGCGCCGATCTCCAGCTCGCTTCCATGCGACGCCAGCAACAAGCGGTTGCGATCACTGCCGCGCGCCAGCAACACCCGGACCCAGGCCGATTGGAAACGTGTGTGCCGATGCCCCGGCAAGACCTCCACATCCAACAGGTCCGCATCCACGGTGATGCGCTCGCCACGACTGCCGGAACGCCAGACCATGCCCAGCAACCAGGCCATGACGCCCGCCTCGATCAACGCGAACAAAGGTGCGAACACATTCCCCTGGTGCGCGCCGATCAATCCCGTTGCCACCACCACTGCCGCCAGGCCCCACGCCAGACGCGAAAGCGAGCGATGACTCAGTGCACGGTTGGGCCTGAGCCAGACCGTTGCACAAGAACCCTCCCCGGCTGCTGGCTTGAACACGATCATGGGATCACGACAATGCCTGCGACTGGAGCATAGTAGATGTGCATGCACAAGCTGACAACAATGTCCAGCCCGCGCACTGACTTGAATCAATTCAACAGGCTTTCACGGCGTGTCACACGTGACATATTGACGCATACATCACATGGAACCGATTTGCCGCCCCTTCGATGTTCGGCAGACCCACGCCGCAACACCTTGCCTTACCACGAAAGCACCCTTCTCCTCTACAATCGCATGGCATGCGCCCGCACTTCGCGGGCGCAGCCATTTGCCGCAGCCTGCCCCGGCGACGGCCGAGATTCCCCCACGTGAAAAACGCCATCATCCGACCCGAACTCCCTGCACCAACCTCGCCCGCGCGCGCGCGCATCACCGCCGCCTGGCTGCGCGACGAGACCGAAGCTGTCAATGAACTGCTCAATCTGGCCGAACTGCCCGAAAACGAGCGAGCCTTGGTCGAAAACCAGGCCGCCGAACTGGTCACGCGCGTGCGTGCCAAGCAGGACGAACGCAGTGCCATCGCCGCGTTCATGCAGAAATACGACCTGTCTTCCAGCGAAGGCATGCTGCTGATGTGCGTGGCCGAAGCACTGCTGCGCATTCCCGACAAGGACACGGCCGACAAGCTCATCCGCGACAAGCTGGCCGAGGCCGACTGGAAAAAGCATCTGGGCACCAGCAAATCGCTGTTCGTCAACGCCTCGACCTGGGGCCTGATGTTGACCGGCCACATCGTCACCCTGCCCGACGCCACCCGCCGCGATTACCAATCGGCCATCAAGCGTCTGGTCAATCGCGTGGGCGAGCCGATCGTGCGCATGGCCGTGCGCCAGGCCCTGCGCCTCATGGGCCAGCAAGTCATCATGGGCCGCTCGATCGAGGCCGGCGTGGCGCGCGCGCAAAAAGGCAGCAACGCCAACTATCGCTATTCGTTCGACATGCTCGGCGAGGCTGCGCTCACGCAGCCCGATGCCGACCGTTATCTGGCCGATTACCACCGCGCCATCGACGTGCTGGGCAAGCACCCCAAGGCCGGCGACGTGCTGGAGGCGCCGTCGGTGTCGGTGAAATTGTCCGCGCTGCACCCGCGCTATGACGTGGCCAACCGCGCGCGCGTGCTGGCCGAGCTGACCCCTCGCATCCTGAAGCTGGCGCAGCACGCCATGGCCTGCGGCATCGCGATGACCATCGACGCCGAGGAAACCGCGCGTCTGGAACTGTCGCTGGACATCATGCACGCGGTGTTCGTGCACCCGTCACTGGACGGCTGGAACGGTTTCGGGCTGGCCGTGCAGGCGTATCAGAAACGCGCCCCGTTCGTGATCGACTGGCTGGCCGAAACCGCGCGTGCGGCCGGTCGACGCTGGTGCGTGCGCCTGGTCAAGGGCGCGTATTGGGATGCCGAAATCAAGCTGGCGCAGGAGTTGGGCCTGCCGGCATATCCCGTGTACACGCGCAAACCGAACACCGACGTGTCCTATCAGGCCTGCGCGCAGCGCATGTTCGACGCCGGTGCCGACTGCATCTTCCCGCAGTTCGCCACCCACAACGCACACACCATCGCCGCCATTCATCACATGTCGCGCGGCCGCCCGTTCGAGTTCCAGCGCCTGCACGGCATGGGCAAGGAGCTGTACGACGAGGTGATCGGCAAGGACAACCTCAATGTGCCATGCCGCGTGTACGCGCCGGTTGGCAGCCACAAGGACCTGCTGCCCTATCTGGTGCGCCGCCTGCTCGAAAATGGCGCCAACACCAGCTTCATCAATCACGTCGTCGACGAGTTCCTGCCGATGGAAAAACTGGTCGGCGACCCTTGCGTCGTGGTGCGCGCACTGGCTTCCAAGCCACATCCGCACATCCCCCTCCCCGTCAACATCTACGCCGAAGTCAGGAAAAATTCCATGGGTGCCAATCTGTCCAATGACAACGAGCTGGCCGCACTCGCCGATGCCGCCAATCAGCATCCGGGCCCGTGGCAGGCCGCACCGCTGGTGCCCGGCGCCAGCTCCAAAGGTGCCAGCGTCACCGTGACCAATCCGGCCGACCGCACGCAACAGGTGGGCACCTGGCAAGCCGCCGATGCCGCCACCGCCGGCAAGGCGCTGGACAACGCGCATGCCGCGCAGCCGGCGTGGGATCGCCTGCCGGCTGCCAGCCGCGCCGCCATTCTCGAACACGCTGCCGACCAGCTCGAGGCACGTCGCGGCGAGTTCATTTCAATGTGCGTGCGTGAAGCCGGAAAGACCATCCCGGCATCGATCGCCGAGGTGCGCGAGGCCGCCGATTTCCTGCGCTACTACGCGACCATGGCACGGCGCCTGTTCGGCCAGCCAGAAAAGCTGCCGGGACCGACCGGCGAAACCAACGAATTGAGCCTGCACGGCCGTGGCACGTTCGTGTGCATCAGCCCGTGGAACTTCCCGCTGGCCATCTTCACCGGCCAGGTCGCTGCCGCACTGGTCGCCGGCAATGCCGTGATCGCCAAGCCCGCCGAGCAGACCACGCTGATCGCCTGCGCGATGGTCAAGCTGCTGCATGCCTCGGGCATTCCCGAAGACGTGCTGCAACTGGTGCCCGGTGATGGCGCCGAAATCGGCCCAGTGCTCACCTCCGACAATCGCGTCTCGGGCGTGGCTTTCACCGGCTCGACCGACACTGCGCGCGCCATCAACCGTGCATTGGCCGGTCGCGATGCGCCGATCGCCGCGCTGATCGCCGAGACCGGCGGTCAGAACGCCATGATCGCCGACTCGTCCGCGCTGCCCGAGCAATTGGTCAAAGACGTCGTCAATTCCGCTTTCGACTCTGCCGGGCAGCGTTGCTCGGCCAGCCGCGTGCTGTTCGTGCAGGCCGACGTGGCCGACCGCGTCATCACCATGCTGGGCGGCGCCATGGACGAGCTCACCATCGGCGATCCGGCCCTGCTGTCGACCGACGTCGGCCCGGTGATCGACGTGGAGGCGTTGAAGATGCTGCAAGCCCACGCTGCGCGCATGGACAAGGAAGCCAAGCTGATCCGCGAGATCAAGCTGCCCGCGACCTGCGCCAACGGCACGTTCTTTGCTCCGCACGCCTACGAAATCCCGTCATTGGACACGCTCAAGCGCGAGGTCTTCGGCCCGATCCTGCACGTGCTGCGCTACAAATCCAGCGAGCTGGACCAAGTGATCGAGCAGATCAACGCCACCGGCTACGGCTTGACGCTCGGCATCCACAGCCGCATCGACGAAACCATCAACTACATCGCCAGCCGCGTGCGCGTGGGCAACTGCTACGTCAACCGCAACCAGATCGGCGCCATCGTCGGCTCGCAGCCGTTCGGCGGCGAAGGCCTGTCCGGCACCGGTCCCAAGGCCGGCGGCCCGCATTACCTGCTGCGTTTCGCGACCGAGCGGTCGTTGTCGATCAACACCACCGCGGCCGGTGGCAATGCCAGCCTGCTGACGCTGTCCGACGACTGACCAGCGACCTGACGACGCGATGCCTCCCGCAGCGGAACATCTGCGCCGTCAGGCCAAGGCTTGTCTGCTCGGTGGCCAATGGACGGCCGCGCAGACGGCACTCGAAGCGTTGCTGCGGCTGCAGCCTGACGACGTCCACGCCAGCCTGCAGCTGGGTGAGGTCTTGCGTGCAGGCGGCAACATGCGGGCCGCGAGCCAAACATGGTTGTCACTGCTGCCGCATCTGCCGGCGGATGCCGCGTTCATCGCGCAGCTGGCCACATGCTTGTACTTCAACGGCGAGAGCCATGCGGCTCGGCAATGTTTCGAGCATGCTGAAGTCACTCGTACCGATTCCGCTCAAGCCCTGCTCGCACTCGTCCGCGCCCGTCAGCTGCTGGACGAGCCGGCCGCGACATTGCACCTGCTTGAGCGTGCCTTGGCCGCCGGCATCGACACGCCCGACGAACACCTGACGCGTGCGTTGATGCTTGAATTCACCGGCCAGACCGAAGCTGCCACCAGCGAACTGCAACACTGCCTGCAACGCTGGCCACGGTTCAGCGGCGCCGCCCTGACGCTGATGCGCCTGCGTCGACAAACGGACGCGCGCCATCTGGCCACGCTTCGTCAGCATCTGCAATGCATCCCCCTGGGCGTCAATCCAGGCATCGATACCGCATATGCCGAATTCCAGTTCGCCACGTTCAAACTGCTGGACGATCTTGGCCGTCACGACGAGGCATGGACGGCATTGGCAGCCGGCAACGCGACCATGCACCGTCTCCACCCCTACGATGCATCAGGCCACACCGCGGCGATCGATGCCATCATCGCGCAATCGCCGGCCGATGCCACGCATGCCACGGCAACCGTCACGGACACCGGCCCCCTGCCGATTTTCATTGTCGGACTGCCGCGCTCGGGCAGCACGCTGCTCGAGCGCGCACTGTCAAACCACTCGCAAGTGGCCAGCGCCGGCGAACTGGGCGACTTTGCCAGACAGCTGCGCTGGTGCAGCAACACGCCCGAACGCGGCCCAGGTGACCTGGCAAGACTGATAGCCCGCAGCGCAGCCATCGACCCGAACGAGCTGGGCCGGCGCTATCTCGCACAAACCCGTTGGCGAGCTGGCGGACGGCAATTCTATGTCGACAAGCTGCCCAACAATTACCTCTTCGTCGACTGGATACACCGAGCCCTGCCCAGCGCGCCCATCGTGCACATCCACCGTGCCCCGATGGATGCGTGCTTCTCCAATTTCAAGGCCATGTTCGGCGCTTCTTTGATTCACACCTGTGACATGCCTGCGCTGGCGCACCATTACAGCCAGTACCGCCGGCTGATGGCGCATTGGCAGCAACGTTTGCCGAGGCGCGTGCTGGACGTGGCTTACGCACAACTGGTCACCGATCCCGACCACACCATCGCCCGTGTGCTGCAGCACTGCGGCCTTGCTCCCGAAGACGCCTGCCTGCACCCTGAAAGCAACCGCGCCGCCGTCTCGACTTTCAGCAGCACGCAAGTACGCGACCCCATCCACACCCGCAGTCTGAACACCTGGCGCCATTACGAAGCCGCACTGCGTCCGCTGCGCGATGCCCTGCAATCATTCGGCATCGAACCGTGACGGGGTCGATCCAGTACTGATTGCAAACCCCAAACCTCCCGGACTGACAAGGAAGGTTCAGGACCGCGCATCGAGCCCACGTCAGAACGTGTACTGCACCGACACGCCCAGCAGGTTGCCGTAATCGTCGTAGCTGCCTGTGATGCTGTCGCCCGTGGCATCCGTGCTGTGATCGACATGAGCTTTGCCGACAAAGATGTGCGCATACGACGCATTCAGGCTCAGCTGATTGCTGAACTGGTAGCCCACGCCCAGCGCCAGCAGCTTGCGCGTGGAATCGGGCACGCGCGGATCGCGGGTGGCGACATGTGTGGGCGTGCCGTCCACCGCCAGGCCAGCGCGCAAGGTCAGCTGATTGTTGACATACCAGTCACCACCCACGGCGGCATACCACGTGTTGCGCCAATCGAAATTTTCCACCGTTGCCGGTTGTGCCGGATTGGCGTAATTGACGCGCAGCTGCTTGAACGTGCTCCACTGGGTTCGCTGCAGCTCGACACCAAGACCGAAATGCTCGGCACGGTGCCAGTAGCTGATGTCGAGCACCGCCGGTGTGGTGAACCCGGCCGTACCCGTGGTGTGCTGGAACGGCACGCCGCCGGAGGCGGCCAGCAGCGGTGCCACGCTCGGACTGGACAACAGGGCAGTCACGTTGGCCGGCATGGTGAAATTGGCCGTGCCGGAAATGGTGTGATTGATCTTGGAGCGGTAATCGACGGCCAGGCGATCATTCGGTGACAACTTCCACAACGCGCCAACCTGCCAACCCATGGCCCAGTCACTGCCCTTGATGCGGGCCAGGCCATCACTGCCCGGCGGCACCACCGTACCGAACTGCGCCATCAGCGCCGGCGCCTGTGCGGGCGGAATCAGCCCCGCGGCCACGCCTTGCTGCACCATGCCGATACCGACCATGTTGTAGTTGATGGCCGAACTCAGCTCGGCACTGGTGCGCTGCGCGATCGCACTCACGCCCAGCGTGAAATTGTCGGTTACGTCGTAGGACGCCGACAGCGTCACGTCCAGCGACTGGAACTTGGACTCGATCGCGTTGTAGCGACCCACCCAGTCGCTGTCGTATTTGGTCTGGAAGCCGAACGGCACGGTGAAGCCAACACCGACGTGCCACTTCTGGCCAACCTGCATGGCCCAATACAACGCCGGCACCGGCAATGTCGTGCCCGCATCACCGCCATTGCCGCCGCTGATCAGCCGACCCAGCGCATCATGCGCCGATCCGCTGAATTTTGCGCTGAAATTGATGCCGGTCATGTCGCCCTGGAAACAGCCCCCCGCCAGCACACCCATCGCCGCCGGGTTGTTGGCCACCACCGAGCAATCATGCCCGGCCGCGGTGAGGCCGGCATAGGCACGTCCCATGGCCTGGACATCATCTTCATGCAGCTGAAAGCCGCTGGCAAAAGCCACCTGCGGCAACGCCAAGGCACCGGTCAAGGCAACAGCAAGCGCCGTCAGTACCAACGGGCGCGCGGCACGGGAAAAAAGCGGGGTTCTGGACATCACGCGGACTCCTTGAAATGACGCGACAAAGGGACCGGCGAGGCATTAATTCATACGTATGTTTTACCCCGCCTGCCGCCACTTTGGCTCCAGCGCGAGGAAGATGCAAGTGTTTTGGGGGACAGTGCGTCAGTCGCAGCTTTTGAGACGTGCCTGTGACAAAAGCGATGCTGGCTGCCATACAGATGGCAGGCTCAAGCATAAAGGCAGGAAATGCCATGTACGCCAACATGCGAATGATCGCCGCCCAAAAACAAGGGCCGGCAAAAGCCGGCCCTCTGATTTGGTGCATCTTTCTGTCACAAGACAGATCAGCTTGTTAACGGAAAGAGCGCATTTCCTGATCTGCTAGTGTTGGCCACGCTACACCGTTTGCATACCACAAACAAGGGGGGAACCATGGCAAGGATCAAATACCGTCTCGCGCTGGACATGGGCGCCAATTCGCTGGGTTGGTGCGTGTACCGGCTGGACGACCATGACGAGCCCGAGCATGTCGTGCGCATGGGATCGCGCATCTTTTCGGATGGACGCGATCCGAAAACGCTGGCTTCCCGTGCCGCCGACCGCCGCGCCGCCCGCCAGGCACGCCGACGCCGCGACCGCGTGCTGAAACGCCGCCACAAATTGCTGCAGGCGCTGGTGCAATTCGGCTTGCTGCCAACAGATGAACCTGCCCGCAAAAAACTGCAGACACTCGATCCCTACGCGTTGCGCGCGCGTGGACTCGATCAAGCGCTGACACCCCACGAGCTAGGACGGGCGCTGTATCACTTGGCGCGCAAGCGCGGTTTCCGCAGCAGCCGCAAGGATGCACGCAGTAAAGAAGCTGCCGACGAATCCGGCAAGGTGCATGCCGCCATCAAGGCACTGCGCGAAAAAATCGGAGCTGCCCACTGCCGTACCGTCGGCGAATACTTGGCACATCAACATGCCAATCGGGAGCCGGTACGCGGACGGCCCACCACCGATGGCAAAGGCTACGTGCTTTACCTGCAACGGGCCATGGTCGAAGAGGAATTCAACGCGCTGTGGGCCGCGCAGCAACCGCGCCATCCCCAGCTGTTGACCGACACCGCGCGCGACAAGCTGCGCGACATCATGCTGTTCCAGCGCCGGTTGAAGCCCGTCGAGCCTGGGCGCTGCCTCTTTGAGCCGGACGAATACCGGGCACGCCTGTGTGCCCCGCTGCAGCAGCGTTTTCGCATGCTGCAAGAGCTAAATCACCTGCGCGTACGCGAAGGCGTCGACGATCGACCACTAACGTTGGACGAGCGCAACCAGATGCTGGCTCTGCTGGAAAGCGAAGCGGGACTTGTCAGCTTTGCCAAGCTGGCCAAGGTGGCAGGCTTGCCAAATGCCAAAGCCTTCAACTATGGCCGCGACGAAAAGCGCAAAGGCTTCAAGGGCAATTTGACGGGCGCATCATTCACCGCGGTTTTGGGAGCCACATGGAAGACCCTCACGGATGAGCAGCAATACGCGTTGGCCGTACTGGTCGAACAGGCCGATCAGGTTGATACGCTGACAGCGGCGTTGCTGGCCTTGCCGGGTGACGCGACACTGGTTGCCGACATCCTGAAAGGCCAGCACGACGCGGCAAAGGTGGCGGCCGCCTTGGGCAGCCTGCCTTTCACGCCGGATGAGGCCCAGGCCAGCGCCTTGGCCCGGATCACCCTGCCCGACGATTACGGCAACCTCAGTTTGAAAGCCCTGTCACGCATCGTGCCCGAACTGGAACGCGAAGTCGTGACCTACGACGAAGCCGTGCGGCGCACACCGTACGGCAGCCACTCGCAACGCCACACCGGCGAAATCTTCATGCGCCTGCCTTATTACGGCGAAGTATTGCAGGGCTACACGGCACCCACGCCGACCGCGAGAAACCCGGACGAGCAACGGCACGGGAAAATCCCCAACCCCACCGTACACATCGGCCTCAACCAGTTGCGGCAACTGGTCAATGCACTCATCAAGCGTTACGGCTCGCCGCACCAAATCGTGATCGAACTGACCCGCGAATTCGGCGCCTCCGGCGAAAAGCGTCGCGAGATCACGGCCCGTCAAAAGGAAAACCAGGAACGCAACGAAAAATACGATGCACGATTGCGCGAACTTGGCGTGCACGCCAACCGCGAGAACCGCCAGAAGTTGCAGCTGTGGGAAGAGTTGGGCAAAGACGACGCGATGGATCGCTACTGCGTCTACAGCGGCCAGCGCCTGAGCCAAACACTGTTGTTCAGCGACGATGTCGAGATCGACCACATCCTGCCCTTCTCGCGATCACTGCACGACGGCACAGGCAACAAGATCCTGTGCACGCGCCAAAGCAACCGCACCAAGGGCAATCGCACGCCGTTCGAAGCCTGGGGACACGACGCGGCTCGCTGGAGCGGCATCGAAGAACGTGCCGCGCGGCTGCCCGAACACAAGCGCAAGTTGTTCCGCGAGGGCGCGCTGGAAACGTTTCTTGACGACAAGGATTTTCTGGCCCGCCACCTCACCGATACGGCCTACCTTGGCCGTGCCGCCAAGCAATATCTGACCTATGTTTGCCCGCAAAACGACGTGTGGGTATCCAGCGGCAAGCTCACCGGGATGATCCGCGGCAAATATGGCTTGGGCCTGACCAAGCTGCTGTTCGAGGATGGCGTGAAGAACCGTGATGATCACCGCCATCACGCCCTGGACGCCGCAACCATCGGCCTGTGCAGCCGCAGCCTGATCAAACGCATGGCCGACGCCGCCAAGACAGCGGAAGAACATGGCGAAAACCGTTTGCTTGGACACCTCGCACCACCATGGCCCGGCTATCGCGAGGAATTGGCGGCTTGCCTGCAAGCCATCGTGGTGTCGCACAAGCCCGATCACGGCAAGCAGGCCGCCCTGCACAACGACACCAACTACGGCTGGCGCGGTGAACCCGACAAACGTGGCAACCCGTTGGTCGGGCGACGCAGACCACTCGAAAGCATCAAGAACGCCAAGGATGCCGAATCCATAGCCGACGAATCCTTGCGTGAAGAAATCACCCGGTTGCTGACTCCATTGAAGTCGCCCAAGGACATCAAGGCGGCCTTGCTTGAATACGCGACAAAAACAGGCATTCGCCGCGTGATCTGCACGGAACGACTCGCCGTCATTCCCATCCACGACCGCCGCAACGGCAAGCCATATCGCTATGTTAAGGGTGATGGCAACTACTGCTACGAAATTTTCCGCAAGCCCGACGGCCGCTGGGACGGCGAAGTGATCAGTTCGTTTGAAGCCAACCAGAATGGCTTCCGCGAATTGCCGGACACGGCCCAGAACGGGTTGCCGCTGGTAATGCGCATTTGCAAGGATGACGTGCTGGCATTGGAACGTGACGGACAGACCGAATACATGCGCGTCGCCAAGTTTTCCGAAGGAAAAATCAACATGATTGCCCCCAAAGAAGCCAATGTGGATGCACGCAACCGTGACAAGGACGATGGCTTGTCCTATTTCCAAAAATCGCCTTCGGCACTCAAGACCCTGCGGGCACGCATCGTCGGCGTCAACATCCTTGGCTACATAAACGACCCGGGCTTCAAGGAGTGACATGATCGGCCGGATCGTCGAAATCGCCGGCGACGGACGCTACCTTTCGCTGGACCGCGGCTTCCTCGTCGTCAGCCACAAGGGCGAGAAAGTCGGGCGCACGCCCATCGACGACGTGGCCGCTTTGATCGGCAATGCCCACGGTTTGGTCTACAGCAACAACCTGCTGGTGGCTTTGGCCGAACGCGGCGCACCTTTCGTGTTGTGCGGTGCCAACCATTGCCCGGTCGGTTTGTTGTGGCCGGTTGAAAGCCATCATCGACAAGCCGCGCGCATGGACGCGCAACTGCGTGCATCCCTTCCGCTGCGCAAACGCCTGTGGAAACAGGTCGTGCAAGCCAAGATTGGCATGCAGGCCGCTGTCATCGCCCTCATCGGCGGCCCCGAGCCGCCCTTGCGGCGGTTGGCAGACAAAGTTCGCAGCGGCGATCCTTCCAATATCGAAGGCCAGGCAGCACGTCTTTACTGGGGCTTGTTGCTGGGCAAAAACTTTCGGCGCGACCGCAAAGCCTCCGGCATCAACGCCATGCTCAACTACGGCTACACCGTGCTGCGCGCCATCGCGGCCCGACACATCATGGCAACCGGACTGCACCCCGGCATTCCCCTGCATCACGCCAACGAAGGCAACGCCATGCGCCTGGTCGATGATTTGATGGAACCGTTCCGTCCCTTGGTGGACGTGTGCGTGCACCGGCTGGCCCAGTCCGGTCGCCACGAGCTGGATGCCGGGGTGCGTCGTGAACTGGCCGTGCTGGGCACACGCAGCATGCAAACACCACACGGCATCAGCCCCGTCAGCATGGTGGTGCAGCGGTTCGCCACCAGTCTCGCCCAGGTTTACGAATCGCCCTCCGCGTCACTTGAACTTCCTGCAACCACCAGAGCCACCCTTGCCAGCCTGTGGGACGACCCGCATGACCCGCCGAATGCCAACGAGGAAGCGGACTGAGCGGCGGCCCACGCCACCCTTGTGCGCTTATCGACTGATGTGGATGCTGGTGATGTTTGACCTGCCGGTGGACACCGACGAAAACCGCAAGGCGGCAAACGATTTTCGTCACGATCTGCTCGACTTCGGCTTCGAACGTTGCCAGTATTCGGTGTACCTGCGCTTTTGCGAAGGCCGCGAGCAGACCGATACGTGGACCCGTCGCGTGCAAGCTGTTCTCCCGCCCGGTGGCAAGGTGTACTGCATGTATTTCACGGACAAACAGTACGAAGGCATCGTCCGGTTCGAGCGCCGCAAACGGCGCAAGCCCGTGAAAAATCCGGACCAGTACGTACTGTTTTGAGACCCTGCGATGCAATTTCCATACACCAAAGCCCCTGCCAAGCCCAATGAAATCATGAACTTGACAGAGACCTAAGCGTAACAGATCAGGAAATGCGCTCTGGCCGGAACGCAGCCTACGCGGTAGTGGCCGTGCACGCGAAGCGTAACAGATCAGGAAATGCGCTCTGGCCGGAACGTCGCGCTCGATCTCTTGTTGCGGTGTCAAAAGCGTAACAGATCAGGAAATGCGCTCTGGCCGGAACCGACGTCACGGCAGAGACCGAGTCTTGCCCAAGCGTAACAGATCAGGAAATGCGCTCTGGCCGGAACTCGCCTGCCGCTGCATGGCGTCGGCGTCTTAAGCGTAACAGATCAGGAAATGCGCTCTGGCCGGAACTATCAGCACCTACGTTACGTCTCGGAAAGCAAGCGTAACAGATCAGGAAATGCGCTCTGGCCGGAACTGAAACTTCTTCGATGCGCTTGGCCATGGCAAGCGTAACAGATCAGGAAATGCGCTCTGGCCGGAACTGCAAGAACGCAAGGCACTGATGGCGCAAGAAGCGTAACAGATCAGGAAATGCGCTCTGGCCGGAACCGAGTTACGTCACCCTCGGCGAGGAAGGCGAAGCGTAACAGATCAGGAAATGCGCTCTGGCCGGAACTCCTGTGCCCACCAGGCAGCGCGTACAACAAAGCGTAACAGATCAGGAAATGCGCTCTGGCCGGAACTAAGCCGTCGTGATGCTGGCCAACCAGAAAAAGCGTAACAGATCAGGAAATGCGCTCTGGCCGGAACCGTATCCAGTTAGCGGCCTCACGGTGTTCGAAGCGTAACAGATCAGGAAATGCGCTCTGGCCGGAACAGGTGCGCCGCACATCCAATACCTTGTAGGAAGCGTAACAGATCAGGAAATGCGCTCTGGCCGGAACCCGACGCGCACGAGATGGCCAACCGCATCAAAGCGTAACAGATCAGGAAATGCGCTCTGGCCGGAACATGGACATCTTGCCGTAGATCTGCACATTGAAGCGTAACAGATCAGGAAATGCGCTCTGGCCGGAACACGCCCGAAACGCTCGAACTGGGTGGCGCAAAGCGTAACAGATCAGGAAATGCGCTCTGGCCGACACGACGGAAGTTCGCTTTTACCCGGCTTGCGCGTCCTGCAACGCTGTCGACCCGGCCGACGATAAACGCCGAACCGGATCAACCAGAACACGATCGCGTTACTTGATGGCGCGATTGACCGCATCGCTCACCTTGCCCACGGTGAAGCCGAAGTGCTCGAACAGTTCCTCGGCCGGGGCGGAGGCACCGAAGGTGTGCATGCCGATGACGGCGCCGTCCAGGCCGACGTATTTGCGCCAGAAGTCGGCAGTGCCAGCCTCGATGGCGACGCGCACGCGGCAGTGCGACGGCAGCACGCCTTCGCGATATTCGAGCGGCTGCTCGTCGAAGGCTTCAGTGCAGGGCATCGACACCACGCGCACGGCGATGCCATTGTCGGCAAGGTGGCGCATAGCATCCATGGCCAGGCCCACTTCCGAGCCGGTGGCGATGAGGATGGCGCTGAACTGGCCATCAACCGGATCGGACAGCACGTAGCCGCCGCGCGCGATGTCGGCCACCTGCGCGGGCGTGCGCAGTTGGTGATCCAGTTTTTGCCGCGAAAACACCAGGCACGACGGACCGGCGCTGTGTTCGATCGCCCACTTCCACGCCACCGCCGATTCCACCGCGTCGCACGGGCGCCACACGTGGTTGTTGGGGATGTAGCGCAGCGCGGCCAGATGCTCGACCGGCTGATGGGTGGGGCCGTCTTCACCCAGACCGATGGAGTCGTGGGTGTAGATGTGGATGGAATGCGCCGGGATCAGGCAGCTCATGCGCACGGCATTGCGCGCGTAGTCGGAAAACACCAGGAAGGTGGCGTCGTACGGAATCAGCCCGCCATGCAGGGCCAGGCCCGTGCCGATGGCGGTCATGCCGAACTCGCGCACGCCGTAGTGGATGTAATTGGCATCCGCACCGCCGTCGAGGATGTTGTGCGAGCCCTTCCAGATGGTGAGATTGGAGCTGGCCAGATCGGCCGAACCACCGACCAGTTCCGGCAGCAGCGGGCCGAACGCATCCAGCGCCATCTGCGAGGCCTTGCGCGAGGCCACGATCGGACCTTCGGCCTGGACCTTGGCGATGTAATCGGCGGTGGCCTTGCCCCAGTTGTCGGGCAACTTGCGCTCGATGCGCCGGCGCAGTTCGGCGGCCAGCGCCGGGTGCGCCTTGGCGTAGGCGTCGAACAAGGTGTTCCACTCGGCCTCGCGCTTGCTGCCGGCGGCGCGCGCATCGAAACCGGCGTAGTACTCGGCGGGAATTTCGAACGGCGGATGGCGCCAGTTGAGCATGTCGCGCGCGGCCGCGACTTCGTCGGCGCCCAGCGCGGAGCCGTGCGCCTTGGCACTGTCTTCCTTGTGCGGCGCGCCGAAGCCGATGATGGTGTGGCACATCACCACGGTCGGCTTTTCGGTTTGCGCCACGGCCTCGGCCAACGCCTGCTTGACGGCGTCGGCATTGTGACCATCGACATCGCGAATGACATGCCAGCCGCAGGCCTCGAAGCGCTGGGCGGTGTCATCGGTGAACCAGCCCGGCACCTTGCCGTCGATGGAGATGGTGTTGTCGTCGTAGATCAACTTGAGCTTGCCCAGCTTCCAGGTGCCAGCCAGCGAGATGGCTTCCTGCGAGATGCCTTCCATCAGACAGCCGTCGCCGTGGAAAACCCAGGTGTGATGGTCGACGACGTTGAAGCCCGGCTGGTTGAAGCGCGCGGCGAGAATCTTTTCGGCCAGCGCGAAACCGACGCCGTTGGCAATGCCTTGCCCGAGCGGACCAGTGGTGGTTTCCACGCCCACGGTATCGGCCGCTTCCGGATGGCCCGGCGTCTTCGAATGCCACTGGCGGAAGCGCTTGATCTCGTCCATCGACAGGTCGTAACCAGTCAGGTGCAGCAACGCGTATTGCAGCATCGAGCCGTGACCGTTGGACAACATGAAGCGATCGCGATTGAACCAATGCGGATTGCCGGGGTTGTGCGAGTAGAAGTCGTTCCACAGCACCTCGGCGATGTCGGCCATGCCCATCGGCATGCCGGGATGCCCGGAGTTGGCCTTTTCGACCGCGTCCATGGCAAGGGCGCGAATGGCATTGGCAAGTTCACGGCGGCTTGGCATCGAAACGACTCCGGCAGTGGGGCAAGGGAAGCCGACATTGTCGCGCATCGGTCAAGACCTGTCGCCCCGCCCGCTGGCTTGACAGGGGTTCAGTTGCATTAACGCCGTCTTAATAGTGCACGTACTGGTTCTGGAATTATTCCGGACCCAACCCATCTAATGCCCCGGTGCCGACTGAAAGGGTCGACACGTTTGCGATATTTCACGGCCGATCCCTGGGCCATTGCACAACAACAAACAGGAGTTTCTCCTCATGAAAAAGATCCTCGTCGCCGCTGCCCTCGCTGCCGCCGGCATGGTGGCCATCCCCGCGTTCGCACAGTCCGTTCCGACTCCCGATCACAGCGGCTGGTACGTCAACGGCCAGGTCGGCAGCACCCACATGAACAGCCACATCTACACAGGCCATGACACCGGCTACCAGCTGACCGGCGGCTATCGCTGGGCTCTGGGTTCTTCCGCCTTGCTGGGCGTGGAAGGCGGCTACAACGATCTGGGCAACATCAAGGTCAGCAACGCCTTCACCGGCAAGGACGTGTTCAACCGCAGCCAGTCCGCACTGCACGGTTGGCTGCTTGGCGCCAACGGCCACTTCAACATCACCCCCAATTGGTTTGTCAGCGCACGCGCTGGTTTGTATCAGTGGAAGGGTCACGGCATCAGCAACAACAGCAATCCGCTGCGCCGCAGTCTGGACAAGACCAGTTGGTACTCGGGCGTGGGCTTTGGCTACGACTTCTCCAACAACATGAGCGTGAGCCTGCACTACGACTACTACCACGCTGAGAAGGATCACATCGACCTGAGCACGAACTTCGTTTCCGTGGGCGCCGAATAC
Source organism: Rhodanobacteraceae bacterium (assembly GCA_036379495.1). Classification (GTDB taxonomy): domain Bacteria; phylum Pseudomonadota; class Gammaproteobacteria; order Xanthomonadales; family Rhodanobacteraceae; genus Oleiagrimonas. Next base: position 22,167 of record DASVGO010000041.1, read on the forward strand.
CGGTTCTGACGCCGTTGCCCCAGGGCCATGCAAAACGGGCGCCGCAAGGCGCCCGTTTTTTTGGGGGGGACTACCGGCTGCAATCAGTTGTTGGGCAGTGTGCTCACCGCGCCATGTAGCCGCCGTTGATGAAAATTGTCTGCGCGGTGATCCAGCGCGCTTCGGGCGAAGCCAAGAACCGAATCAGCGGTACCACGTCCCGCACTTCGCCGAGCAAGTTAGCTCCAGTTACACGCGCAACCGAGTCAGGCGTTTCGGCCGAATGATAGAACGAGGTATTCAGAGGGCCCGGAGCTATGGCGTTGACTGTGATACCGCGAGGGGCGATTTCTTTGGCCAGTGCGCGGGTGAAGTCTTCGACGGGTGCCTTGCTTCCGGCATAGGCGGCATACATCGGCATGGTCGCGGCGAGAATGGTAGTTACGACACTGATGATGCGCCCTTCATTCTCCATGCGCTTCGCAGCCTCGCGCATGCAGAAAAATGCTGCCTTGGCGTTGACTGCGAACAAACGATCGTATTCGCTCTCGCTGTATTCAACCAGCGGCTTCTTGATCACCATTCCCGACGTGTTTACTAAAATGTCGAGACGCCCGAAGCGCTCCACTGTCCGCTCAAACAGACCCTCAACTTCCTGCACCTTGGTCAGGTCCGCCTGTTCGACTACGGCATTCCCTTCACCACCTTGCTCGCGAATGTCATGTGCCACCTGGTCTGCTTCGGCTTTACGCGCTGAATCGTGATAGTGAACAACGACTGATGTGCCCTCGGCAGCGAGCATCTCTGCGGTGGCGCGGCCGAGATTTCGTGAAGCGCCCGTGACTATGGCGACCTTGCCGATGTGAGGTGAAGCCATGATTTCTCCTTCGATGACATTGAATGAACATATGCCCAACGCCCGAAATCAGCGGCGCGGGGACTGTGTCCGCTGCATTGACTGGCCAGACCTTTGTTGAACTGACTAATGTTTGGGAAGCACGTGCAGCGTTCCGCGGAAAAAGGCAAGTGCATCAGCGTTGACCTGTGCAATCACCTCGGCTCGCTTCACGCCTGATGGCACCTTGCAAATTGGCTCTGCCAGGTTTTCTTCCGCCAGCTGTTTTGAACACGGACCGAGAAATACATAGTGGCCAGCCTTGGGGATAATCTTGATGCCCACAAGCGTCTTGATCAACGGCGCGATGTGCAGAACGTTGTACTCCGGATTCAAAACGTGGTCATCCTGTCCATAATACAAGAATACCGGGCGGTTGATTGAAGCCACGCCGGAGTTGTCGAAAATCAGGCTGAGTGGCGCCATCACAAAAGCAGCCTTGATGCGTGGATCGTCGGGGTTGCCCCAACGGTGAAATTGGTTCTGCATGGCAGTGAAATACTGATTTACGGTCAGTCCCTGTTTCTCTAATTCGATTGCGAACTGTTTCGCATGCGCGCACATGTGATCATTTGGATGCGCTTTGCAGTAGCTGATGAAGCGTGAGAACTGCGGCACCGCACCGACCAACAACAGGCTCGTGTAGCCACCATTGGAGAAACCGGCCACACCGATCCGGTTCGGGTCGATCAGTTTTCCCCAGCGCGGATCTCCGAGCAGCATGCTGATTGTGGCTTTGACCTGGATCGGCCGTCCGATCATCACCTTCGGGTGACCGTCTCCACTGTCGTCAAGATAGTTATCCAAAGGATGTTGCAGGGTCGCCGCAACAAACCCGTGGCTCGCCAGATATACCGCCAAGTCGTGGTGGCCGAGATCGGACCCGGCATGGCCGTGCGAAATAACCACCAGTGGTTTGGCTCCGGGCATGGGTAGCGCATTGCGCGTAGCATGCAGCTCGTAGGGCCCGACCCAGGTCACGCCACCAATGTGCGTGGTTGGATAGAACACGTAACCAGGCATGCTGCCACCGCTGACAGGATCGTGGATCGTGATTGCGGCAAAGCCGACGCCAGTCGTGGCTTGGGCGAGCGCCGCAAGCGGCGTGAGCAGCAAAATTGCCAGCCATGGGCGGATTCTGCGCAGCAAGTGGGTGCTCATGGAAACATGACTCCGGTTGATCAATGGGGCACCCGCGGGTTGCGGCGGCCGAGATTGTCCGCAGGCGCGACGATAGTCGCATCCGTTTCGCGTGCAGACGTACTCTAGGTGCCCGACGACGCCTGCGTATTGAACAAATCGGCAAGGGCGACGTGGGGCACCAGGCCTGGTCACGCACGTGGCGAATCGAGTGGCCGTGCGGCACGGGGCTTGCCGGGTTCGTCGTGCGGAGAATCGCCCGGCGGCGCGAATGGATTGCGCCGTTGCCAGACGCCCGGAGACTCGCCCAACAGGGCGACGAATTCGCGAACCATGTGGGCTTGATCGGCGAATCCGCAATGCAGGGCGATGTCGCACCATGCCCGGTCGGCTTGCATGGCAAGGGCGATGGCGCGGTGCAGCCGTTCGATTCGCAACCAGAGCTTGGGCGGCAAACCGACCTGGTCGGCAACCCGGGTTTGCAGCGTTCTGGGCGACCAGCCAAGCATCCCCGCAAGCTCCTGAACGCTGTGGACGTGCCGTGCCGGAAGTAGCCGGAATGCGCCGTCCTGCCTGAACTCCCGTAGCAGGAACGAAGCCATCAGGCGGGGCGCCTGCGTATCGATGTGCAAGGCACCGCTCAACTGCTCCAGCAAGCGTCGACCACGCGCACCAAAAATTTCATCAACATGCAGTGCATCGTTCGTCAGTGTGGAGGCGGGCAACCGCGTCAGCATGGGAAGTACCCCGGGCCTGAGGCGCGCCCCGCAGGTGAACACGCGTCCGGCAACCGGCATGTCGAAAAAACCGGTGGCCGGGCCCACCAGTCGGCAATCGGCGTGGGAACGGCCCGAAGCGGATCGGGATACGGTAAATATCAAATACGGATTGGCGTCGGGAGGAATGCGCCAACGTTGCGCGTTGGACGGCAAGCTTTCGCGCAAGGTCCAGAAATGTTCGACAAAGGGTTGCAGCGCCAGCGGCACCTTGAACATCGTGGCAGAGCTGGCTGCGGTGCCCGCCTGGTCGAAAAGGATCATGTCGTGGCACCGTGGGACGGATGGTGCATGCAGGGTTCGATGTGCATGGGGCGTCGGATCGAGCGTTGGCACCTCCGATTATAGGCAGGTGCCGGATCGAGCATTGCGGCGCCCGTCTGGCAACACCATACGTCGATGGCGACCTCGACGCTTCCGCATCGGCATCGTCTCTGGCACTGACCACGGCACCGACAACCTACATCGAGCAGCTGTTGAACCAGGAACAGCACCAAGCCAGTTCCTGCACTGACGCGGCGTCGGGCCTGAACGGCCGATTCAGGTCAACCCACGGTCAAATCCGGATACCCGTTTTTGTGCCTGCGCATCGCATGCCATCTCGGGATGTGGGCCGCGCACGCGTCACACTGCGCGCCCGCATCAGCACGGTGCGGTCGCAAGGACTCCACAGGGGAAAAGCATGCGCAGGAAACTTCTTGTTCTCGCGCTCGGCCTGGCCGGCGCCAAGCTGACCTGCTCGACGCAGGCCCGCGATCACACCAGCTTCTTCATCAACGCTGGCGGCGGCAGCGCGTATCGCCAACATGCGTACACAGGTGATGGAATCGGTCAATCTGGAATATCGCTTCTGACGCTCCAGCGCACCTCTGCCTCAACGAAAACGGGCGCCGTGAGGCACCCGTTTTGCGTGTGCAAAGAACGCGAAACCGATCAGGCCGCGGCGTCCCACTGGCCGAGCGCGGCCAGGCCATTGTCACGCGCCCGCGCAGCGACGGTCTTTTGCGCTTCGGCAAAGTTGCCGGTCATGTTTTCGGCCCACAACTTGAGCGCGGCCTGCTGCATGGCGCGGCCGTAGGAAAACGACAGCGGCCACGGATGCGGACCGAACTTGTTGATGGCGTTCAGATGCGCGGTGGCGTCGCGGTCGGACTGGCCACCGGACAGGAACACGATGCCCGGCAGCGTCGCCGGCACGGTCGATTTGAGGCAGCGGATGGTCGCCTCGGCCACGGTCTCGACATCGGCCTGATCCGGACAATCCTTGCCCGAAACGACCATGGATGCCTTGAGGATGGTGCCTTCGAGCATGACGTTGTGCTCGTACAGCGAGCCGAACAGACTGCGCAGGGTGGCCTCGGTCACTTCGTAGCAGGTGTCGATGTCGTGGTCGCCATCCATCAGCACTTCCGGCTCGACCATCGGCACCAGGCCGGCCTCCTGACACAGCGCGGCGTAACGCGCCAGCGCGTGGCAGTTGGCTTCGATGCAGGTGGAACTGGGCGCATCGTCGTTGATGGTGATGACGGCACGCCACTTGGCAAACTGTGCGCCCAGCTTGACGTACTCGGCGAGACGACCACGCAGGCCGTCCAGACCTTCGGTCACCAGCTCGCCCGGGAACCCGGCCAGCGGTTTGGCTCCCAGATCGACCTTGATGCCGGGAATGACGCCGGCTGCACGCATCACCTTGGTGAACGGCACGCCGTCGCGGGTCGACTGGCGGATCGTTTCGTCATACAGGATCGCGCCGGAAATGTGGTCGCCGAGGTTGGGCGTGGTCAGCAGCATCTCGCGATAGGCGCGGCGATGTTCCTCGGTATTCTCCACGCCGACCGCGGCCAGGCGCTTGGCGATGGTGCCGGTGGATTCGTCGATGGCGATGATGCCCTTGCCGGGCGCAACCATCGCCTGGGCGACGGATTCCAGATCTTCGATGCTCATTGTCGACTCCGCGAAAGGCTCATTCGAGGCCCCACCGGGCAGGCGGTGGCGCAAAAACGCGGATTATAGCCGGATCGGCATATCCTCAGTCGCCATATCCCGGCAGATGGCAGGCCTTGAGCATCCGCTGCATGATGGTCTTGTTGCCGGACGGCACATTGAACGGAATGATGAAATACGTCGCCACCGGCATGTCCGTGGTGTTGTTCTCCGCCGGCGCGTAGTGCAGGGCCTGGACGAAACTTCTGGCGGTGATCTGGAAATCGCTGGTCGAGGGAATGACCCTGACCACCTTGACGTCGTGCGTCTTGCCGTCCGTGCCGATGATGTAGGTGACCGCGGCACAGCCGATCTTGTCCAGCCCCTGCCCGCTGTTGGGCGCATCCGCATCCACGTAGGTATTGGTGCGGATCCAGTAATTGGTGAGCTGCGACGGCGCCACCTTGCGCAAGTGCGAACGATATTGGGCCAGTGCCGGCGTGGCGGCAAAACCGGCGGTGGCGATGGCGGCAAAGACAAGCAGCGGCAAGCGTTTCATGACAGGTCTCCGGTGACTGTTCCAGTGTAGCGCGCGCCTGCACGGGCAGGCTGAAGCCCGATTGAGCGCGGAACAGGTCCGGCCCGGCCGGCGCTCACATGGCCATCGCGGCCCGACTCAACTGCCGCGCGCCGCACGAATCTGCGCATCCACCGCGGCGATGGCCGTCATGTTGACCACGCGCCGCACGCTGGAGGCCGACGTCAGAATGTGCGCAGGCTTGTCCACGCCCATCAGGATCGGACCGATCGCGACACCGTCGGTCATCACCCGCACCATGTTGTAGACGATGTTGGCAGCGTCCAGGTTCGGCATCACGAACAGGTTGGCGCGCCCGCTCAGCGTGGTATTGGGGAAGATGCGCCGACGCAACGCCTCGTCCCACGCAGTGTCGGCCTGCATCTCGCCGCCGACATCCAGCCGCGGCGCACGCTTGCGCAAAATCTCCCAGACCTCGCGCATCTTGCGCGCGCTGGCATTGTCGTGGCTGCCGAAATTGGAATGCGACAGCAGCGCCACCTTGGGTTCGACGCCGAACAGCTTCAGTCGATAGGCCGCCTGCATGGTCGCCTCGGCCAGACATTCGGCGGACGGATCAAGTTGCACGTGCGTATCGAGGAAGAACCATGCGCCCTTGTCGTTGATGACGATCGACATCGCCGAGGTGCTCTGCACGCCGGGATCCAGCCCGAACACGCTGCGCAGATAGCCCAGTTTCTTGTGATAGCGACCCACGATGCCGCAAATCAGCGCATCGGCCTCGCCACGTTCGACCATCATCGCGGCGATCAGGGTGGAGCGCGAGCGCATCAGGCTCTTGGCCGCCTCCGGTGTGACCCCGCGGCGTTCGGTCATGGCGTGATACTGCTGCCAGTAGTCGTTGAAGCGCGGGTCATCATGGATGTTGGTCAGATCGAAATCCGTGCCCGGCCGGATGCGCAGGCCCAGCCGCTCGATGCGCATGTCGATCACGTCCGGACGGCCAATCAGGATCGGGCGCGCCAGCTTGTAGTCGACCACCGTCTGCACCGCGCGCAGCACGGTCTCTTCCTCGCCTTCGGCATAGACCACACGCTTGAGGTCCGAACGCGCACGGTCATACACCGGCTTCATGATGAGACCGGTGCGGTAGACGAACTGGCCGAGCTTTTCCTTGTAGGCGTCCATGTCGGCGATCGGACGCGTGGCCACGCCCGAATCCATCGCCGCCTGCGCCACCGCCGGCGCCAGCATCACCAGCAGGCGCGGATCGAACGGGCGCGGAATGAGGTATTCGGGACCGAACGAAGGCACCTCGCCGCCATAGGCACTGCCCAGATCCGAGGCCTCCATGCGCGCCAGCTCGGCGATGGCATGCACGCAGGCCACCTTCATGGCCTCGTTGATGCCGGTTGCGCCCACGTCCAGCGCGCCACGGAAGATGTACGGGAAGCACAACGCGTTGTTGACCTGGTTGGGGTAGTCCGAACGCCCCGTGGCCATGATGCAATCAGGCCGCGCGGCCTTGGCCTCTTCCGGCAGGATTTCCGGCGAAGGATTAGCCAGCGCCATGATGATCGGGCGTTCGGCCATGCTCGCCACCATCTCGGGCTTCAGGATGCCGCCTGCGGACAGTCCCAGAAACACGTCGGCGCCAGCCACGACCTGGGCCAGCTCGCGCTGGTCGGTGTCGCGCGCATAACGTGCCTTGTCCGGATCCAGACCCGGGCGGCCATGGTAGATCACGCCATCGCGATCGAAGGCGATGATGTGCTCCGGTTTGGCGCCCAGCGCCACCAGCATGTCCAGACAGGCGATGCCGGCGGCACCGGCGCCGGTGGTGGCGATCTTCACGTCACCGAGCTTCTTGCCGGCCACCTTGAGTGCATTGATGACCGCCGCGCCGACGATGATCGCCGTGCCGTGCTGATCATCATGGAACACCGGGATGCCCATGCGCTCGCGCAGCTTCTTCTCGACGATGAAGCACTCGGGCGCCTTGATGTCTTCCAGGTTGATGCCGCCGAACGTGGGTTCGAGCGCGGCGATGATGTCGACCAGCTTGTCGGGATCGGTCTCGTTGACCTCGATGTCGAACACGTCGATGCCGGCACATTTCTGGAACAGGATGCCCTTGCCTTCCATCACCGGCTTGCCGGCCAGTGGTCCGATGTTGCCCAGGCCCAGCACGGCAGTGCCGTTGGTGACCACGCCGACCAGGTTGGCGCGCACCGTGAATTCGGCGGCCGCATGCGGATCCTCGACGATGGCCTCGCAGGCCGCCGCCACCCCGGGCGAATACGCCAGCGCCAGATCGCGCTGGGTCAGCAGCGAGGTGGTCGGAGTGATCTTGATCTTGCCCGGAGTGGGATGGCGGTGGTACTCGAGCGCGGCTTGCGCGAGCTCCTTGGAAAGGCTGGACATGAAAGCGTGCCAATGGGAAAACGGCCATGGTGGCCGGGAAAGGGCATGGTAGCTCACGCACGGGCCGACAAGGCAAGGCGTGGGGCACATGATTCGTGCCCCGGTCCATGCCCGTGACCGACAACCTCAGGTCCGGCGCCGGCGCCCGCCGTCGTGCGCAGGACGTCGTCCTTCGCCCTGCCGCTGGTGTCGGGCAGTGAGTTGTGCGGCCTGTTGTTCGCGTTCGTCGCGCAGCTTGACGTAATTGCGCCAGCGCTCGGCATCCAGCTCGCCCGCCGCCAGTGCCGCCTGCACCGCACAGCCCGGCTCGTTGGCATGACCGCAATCGGCAAACCGGCAACGCAGGGCCAGCGCCTCGATGTCGGCAAACAACCCCAGCGATTCCTCGCCAGTCAGCTTGAGTTCGCGCATGCCGGGCGTGTCGATCAGGCAACCGCCCGAGGGCAACATCAGCAAGGCACGATGGGTCGTGGTGTGCCGACCACGACTGTCGGCAGCGCGTACGGCACCGGTGGCCATGCGGTTCTCGCCGAGCAGCGTGTTGGTCAGCGTGGATTTGCCCGCGCCCGAGGAACCCACCAACACGGCACTGTCGCCCGGGCCGAGATAGGGCGTCAGCAACGCGACGCTCGCCGCATCCTTGCCGTTGATGGCGTGGATCGGCGTGGTTTCGGGCAGACGTTCGCGCAGCTCGCGTTGCATGGTGTCGGCACCATCGATGCGGTCGGCCTTGCTGAGCAGGACCACCGGTTGCGCGCCGGAGCCTTCGATCAGCAGCAGGTAGCGCTCGATGCGGCGCGGATTGAAATCACCATCCAGCCCCGTCAGCACCAGCACATAGTCGATGTTGGTGGCGATCACCTGGCGGTCGTAGCGCTCGCCGGCCGCAGCCCGGGTCAGGGTGGACCGGCGTGGCAACACGCGCACGATTTCCGCCGCATCCATGCCGGAAAGCTGGACAAAATCGCCGACTGCCGGGCGCAACGACGGATCGAGGCTGCGCTTGAGGAAACGCCCGTCGGGTTGCGCGGAAAACAGGCGCTGGCCGTCATGCACTTCGTAACCGGCTCGATGCTGCGCGACCACGCGCGCCACCGGCTGCTCCGGCAACGGGCCGCGCCAGCCAATATGACTGAGCGTTGAAAGCGTCGAATCCGGTGACATGGGCGCAGCGTAGCAGGCGCTGTTAGCATGCGCATGCGCCAAATGAATGCGGAATTTCCCTTGAACCCGATCCAGCCCAGCTCCCGTCTCGACGAAGTCCGCTACGAAATCCGCGGCACACTGGCCCGCCGCGCACGCGAGCTGGAAGCCGCCGGACGCCAGATCGTGCATCTCAACATCGGCAACCCCGGTCGCTTCGGTTTTCGCGCACCGGCGCATCTTGAAGAATCCGTCGCCCGGCACCTTGGTCACAGCGACGGCTATTGCCAGGAACAGGGTCTGGAACAGGCGCGTGCCGCCGTAGTCGCCCAGCAAACCGCACGCGGCGTGGCCGCAATCGACACCGACCGCGTGTTCATCGGCAACGGCGTCAGCGAGCTGATCGACATCAGCCTGCGCGCGCTGCTCAACCCCGGCGACGAAGTGTTGCTGCCCAGTCCGGACTATCCGCTGTGGAGTGCCGCCACGTTGCTGAATGGTGGTCGCCCGCGCTATTACCGCTGTCTGGCGGAAAACGCGCACCTGCCCGATCCAGACGAAATCGAAGCCCTGGTGACACCACGCACGCGCGCCATCGTGCTCATCAACCCCAACAACCCGACCGGCGCCGTGTATCCGCGCGCGCTGCTCGAAGCCATCGTCGCAGTAGCCGAACGCCACGGCCTGTTGCTGCTGTGCGACGAAATCTACGACGGCATCACCTACGACGATGCGCGCTTCCAGCCGCTGGCGCCGCTGGCCGGCGAACATCCCTGCCTGAGCTTCGGCGGCCTGAGCAAGGTGCACCGCGCCTGCGGCTACCGCGTCGGCTGGATGACCTTGTCCGGCACCGGTGCCACGACGACCGCTTACCGCGACGCGCTGCAGTTGCTGGCTGCCTTGCGCCTGTGTCCGAACGTGCCCACGCAATGGGCCGTGGCGCCGGCAATCGAAGGCGTCCAGAGCATCCATGCCCTGACCGCGCCCGGCGGCCGTCTGCACCGCGCCCGTCAAACCGTGCTCGATGGTGTCGCGGCCAGCGAATATCTCGACCTGGTCGTGCCGCGTGGCGCACTGTACGCCTTCCCGTCGGTGCGCGTCGATGCCCTGCCCATTTTCGACGACACCGATTTCGCGTTGCGCCTGCTCGAAGACGAATCGGTCCTGCTGGCCCCCGGCACCAGCTTCAACGTGCCGGCCAGTCGCCACCTGCGTCTGACCCTGCTGCCCGAGCCCGACGCAATCGCCGAGGTATTCGTGCGCATCGAACGCACGCTGGCACGCATGGCCGATGCCCAGCAGTCGCAAGCGGCGCTGGCGTGATGCGCACACGGGTGGCCTGATGAGCAGGCGATTTCTGGCCTTGGGCGATTCCTACACCATCGGCGAAGGCGTGGCCGAAGCCGCGCGCTGGCCGATGCAGTTGGCCACGCGCCTGCGTGCCGCCGGCCTCGCCATCGACGACCCACAGATCATCGCCGTCACCGGCTGGACCACCGACGAGCTGGCTACCGGCATGGACGATGCCACATTCACGCCGCCCTATGCCTTGGTGACGCTGCTGATTGGCGTCAACAACCAATATCGCGGCCGCGACGCCGCCGACTACCGCGCCGAATTCCGCGCCCTGCTCGCGCGCGCCATCACCTTGGCCGGTGACGACACCCGCCACGTGCTGGTGGTGTCGATTCCCGACTGGGGTGTAACCCGCTTTGCCCGCGAACAGGGCCGCGACGGCAGTGCGATCGCTGTCGCCATCGACGTCTTCAACGCCGCGGCCCACGCTGAAGCCGAGCATGCCGGCTCGCACTGGATCGACATCACCGCCATCTCGCGCCAGTGCGGCGATGCGGCGCACATGCTCGCCACTGACGGTCTGCACCCGTCGGCCGTACAATACGAACACTGGCTGCAGCGCATCACCCCGGCCGCCCGCCACGCCCTCGCTGCGTAGGAGTGGCCGGTGGCCGCGACAGCCAGATGCGCGCCCACACCGACATGCCCTCAGGCCACACCTTGAACTGGCCACCATCGGCCAACACATCACATTCCCTCTGCAAAACTTTCCGGAGCGCCCCATGTCCACCGAATCCGCCGTCCACGAACGCATCGACGCCCTCTTGAAGGAACACCGCGTCGTGCTGTTCATGAAGGGCGACCGCGAGCAGCCGATGTGCGGCTTTTCCGCCGCCGCCAGCCGTGCGCTCAACGACGTCTTGCCCGACTACCACACCGTCAACGTGCTGGCCGATCCGGAGATCCGCGAGGGCATCAAGGTCTACGGCAACTGGCCGACCATTCCGCAGCTGTATGTCGACGGCGAATTGGTCGGCGGTGCCGACATCGTCAAGCAAATGTATGCCGCCGGCGAACTGCACGCCCTGTTCGGCCTGCCCGAGCCGGATCGCACGCCACCGGCCATCACCATCACCGACAAGGCCGCCGAGGCCATCCGCAAGGGCATGGACGGCGCCGGCGACATGGTGCTGTTCCTGACCGTCGGCGCCAACCACGACGCCGGTTTCCAGCTGGCCGAAGCGGGCGACAACGACATCATCGCCCACGCCAACGGCCTGGACGTGCACCTGGACCCCGGCAGTGCCCAGCGTGCCCAGGGCATCACTATCGACTGGGTGGAAACCCTGCAGGGCGCCGGCCTGAGCCTGCGCTTTCCCGGCGCCACCGAAGTCAGGCCGATGAGCGTGGCCGAGCTCAAGCAGCACCTGGATGCCGGCGACGCGCTGGTCCTGATCGACGTGCGCCCGGCGCCCGCCCGCGCCCGCCTGCCGTCGCTGCCGCAGGCGCGCATTCTCGAAGACGAAGGCTACGAGGCATTCCACGCCCTGCCGCACGACACCCGCTTGGTCTTCATCTGCATGAAAGGCATTTCCAGCCGCGGCGTGGCCGAGCAGTTCGCCGCGCAGGGCTTCACCAGTGTCTGCAGCGTCGAAGGCGGCATGACGGCGTGGTATGACGAGATCGCAACCCAAGCGTAGCCTTTCCGACCACGCTGTTGGTCACGTTGCAGCCCTTTCCGCCGGAGCCATCCCATGCCCCACCCAGACCTGCGCCTGTTCGTGGACACCAGGTACATGAGCCCGTACGCCATGTCGGCCTACGTGGCATTGCATGAAAAAGGCCTTGCCTTCGACATGCCGCGCATCGACATGCAGGCCCGGCAATACCAGCACCCGGATTACCAGGCTCGCTCGCTGACGGCACGCGTCCCGACGCTCGAACACGACGACTTCGCACTATCCGAATCCTCGGCCATCGACGAATACCTCGAAGAGGTTTTCGCGCCGCCGCACTACACGGCCATCTACCCCGTCGATCCCAGGGATCGCGCACGCGCCCGCCAGGTCCAGGCCTGGCTGCGCAGTGACCTCATGCCTATCCGCGAAGAACGGCCGACGACGGTCATTTTCGATCGGCCCGTCGCGCAGGCTCTGTCGCCATCGGCGCGACAGGCGACCGCCAAGCTCTTGCGCGTCGCCACCACCCTGCTGGCCGCGCACGGCACGTCCCTGTTCGGCCAATGGTGCATCGCCGACACCGACCTTGCCCTGATGCTGATGCGGCTGGTGGCCAACGGCGACGAGGTTCCCGCGCCGCTGGCCGCGTACGCCCGGCAGCAATGGCAACGGCCATCCGTGCAGGCCTGGGTCGTCTTGGGCCAAGCCAGCGCCTGACCCGCCCTGCCAGTCTCCCTACAGGTCGTCCAGCTCGTCTTCCATGTCGTCCTCGAAACGCAGGTGCTTGACGCTGCTGCCGTGACGACGCACCAGACGCAGGGCTTCGATGCCGATCTTGATGTGCGCCTCGACATAGTTTTCGGTGACTTTGCGATCACTGGCTGCCGTCTTGACGCCCTCGGGCACCATCGGCTGATCGGACACCAGCAACAGGGCGCCGGATGGTATGCCGTTGGCAAAGCCGGCCGCGAAAATGGTCGCCGTCTCCATGTCCACCGCCATGCAGCGCGTGCGCCGCAGGTAATCCTTGAACGCGGTGTCGTGCTCCCACACGCGGCGATTGGTGGTGTAGACGGTGCCGGTCCAGTAATCGTGGCCGAGGTCGCGGATCATGGTGGACACGCCGCGCTGCAGCTGGAACGCCGGCAGCGCCGGCACATCCTTGGGCAGGTAGTCGTTGGACGTGCCCTCGCCGCGAATGGCCGCGATCGGCAGCACCAGATCGCCGATCTTGTTCTTTTTCTTGACCCCACCGCACTTGCCCAGGAACAGCGCCGCCTTGGGCGCAATCGCCGACAGCAGGTCCATCACCGTGGCCGCGTTGGGGCTGCCCATGCCGAAGTTGATGAGAGTGATGCCATCGGCCGTGGCGTTGGGCATGGGCTTGTCCTCGCCCACGACCTTGACGCCGTTCCACTCGGCAAACAAATCCACGTAATGACCGAAATTGGTCAACAGGATGTACTCGCCGAAATCGCCAAGGGCCGTGCCGGTGTAGCGCGGCAGCCAGTTGGCGACGATTTCTTCTTTGCTTTTCATGCTTGCTTCCCACCAGCGCATCGCACCTGCGACACGCGACACCGGAGACGCCACCCCGGCAAAAAACCTCTGCTTGTCCCGCCCATGTTAGCGCACCTGGCTGAACGCCCGTTTGTGTGGCCTTCAAACTTGCGCTGGCACAATGGACGCGACATCCATGCGGGGAAGCGGACATGTGGATCGCAGGTATCGTCATCGCCATCGTGGTGGCGCTCGCGCTGTGCTTCATCGGACGTGGCTGGCTGGCCTGGGTGGTCGGGCTGGCCATCGTGTTTGCCGGCACGGCCGCCAGCGCGGGCGGCTTCACGTCGACCTGGATCACGTTGATCGTCATCGCCGCCGTCGTGGCCCTCATCACCGGTTGGCCACCATTGCGACGCGGACTGTTCAGTCGCGCGCTGATGCCGATCATGCGCAAGGTCCTGCCCAAACTGGGCGCCACCGAACGCATCGCGCTGGAAGCCGGCACGGTATGGTGGGACGCACAGATTTTTTCCGGCATGCCGCGCTGGAAAAACCTGCTCGATTTCCGGTGCCAGCCACTGTCCGAACGCGAGCAGGCGTTCATGGACGGCCCCGTCAACACCTTGTGCGGCATGCTCGACGACTGGGCCGTCGAACAGCGCCGCGACTTGTCGCCTGAAGCTTGGGAGTTCATCAAGCGCGAACGCTTTTTCGGCATGATGATTCCGCCCGAATTCGGTGGCCTGGGCTTTTCCGAGATCGGCCATTCACGCGTGGTCACGCGCATTGCCAGCCGTTCGATCGCGGCCGCCGTCACGGTGATGGTGCCCAACTCGCTGGGGCCCGCCGAGCTGCTGTTGGCCTACGGCACCGAAGAACAGAAACAACATTATCTGCCGCGTCTGACCGATGGCCGCGAGATCCCTTGCTTTGCGCTGACCGGCCCCGAAGCCGGCTCCGACGCTGCCGCCACGCAATCGACCGGCATCATCGAACGCGGCATGTGGGAAGGCGAGGAAGTGCTCGGCATGCGCCTGAACTGGACCAAACGCTACATCACGCTGGCACCGGTAGCCACACTGATCGGCCTGGCCTTCCGCCTGCACGATCCGCACGGCCTGATCGGCGATGGTGAAGACCTCGGCATCACCTGCGCGCTGATTCCTGCGCATCTGGACGGCATCACGATCGGTCAGCACCACGATCCCATGGGCGTGCCATTTGCCAATGGCCCGATCACCGGACACGACGTGTTCGTGCCGCTCGATGCCATCATCGGCGGACGTGAACAGATCGGCCACGGCTGGCGCATGCTGATGGAGTCGCTCGCCGCCGGACGCTCGATCTCGTTGCCGGCGCTGGCGGTTGGCGCAGTGCAAATGGCCACCCGCATCGCCGGCGCCTACGCCACCGTGCGCGAACAGTTCGACACGCCGATCGGTCGCTTCGAAGGCATCGAGGAACCGCTGGCGCGCATCGCCGGCATGACGTACCTCATGAGCGCCACGCGCACGCTCACCTGCGGCGCGCTCGATGCCGGCGAACGCCCCGCCGTGCTCGGCTCCATCGCCAAGGCCTACCTCACCGAAGGCATGCGCGAAGTGGTGGCTGACGCCATGGACATCCGTGCTGGCTCGGCGATCCAGCGCGGCCCGCGCAACCTGCTGTCGCGCATGTGGATGGCGGTGCCGATCGGTATCACCGTGGAAGGCGCGAACATTCTCACGCGCTCAATGATCATCTACGGACAAGGTGCGATCCGTTGCCATCCGTACGTGCAAAAACTCATCACCGCCGTGGATCAGCGCAATCGCAAGCAGCTCGACACGGCCGTGTTCGGCTACGTCAACTTCGTGGTCACGCGTGCCATGCGCGCCTGCCTGCTGGCACTCACCGGCAGCCGCCTGACGCGTGCGCCCGACGCACACGATGTCAAACGCTTCTACCAGCACCTGACGCGACTGTCGGCGGCCTTCGCCTTCATCTCGGACCTGTCGATGGGCGTGCTTGGTGGCTCGCTCAAGCGGCGCGAAAAAATCTCCGGGCGCCTCGCCGATGCGTTGGCGTGGCAATACCTCGCCGCCGCCGCGCTCAAGCGCTACCACGACGAACCCAAGCTCGCCTCCAACTACGATCTCGCACGCTGGGCGGCGGCTCTGGCGATCTTCCGCGTGCAAGAAGCCCTGCGCGGCGTGCTCGACAACCTGCCGTCACGGCCCATGGCGGCGCTGGCGCGCGTCGTGGTGTTTCCGCTCGGCGCACGCTTCCGGCCGCCGTCGGACAAGCTCGGCCGGCGCGTCGCGCGCGCCATCCTCGAAAACAGGGAAGCGCGCATTCACTTGACCGAAGACATCCACGTGCCCGGTCCCGACGAGGTCGGTCTGGGCGCACTGGAAGCCGCGCTGGACAAGGCCGTGCGCGCCATGCCGGTGGAAACCAAGCTGCGCGATGCCATCCGCGAAGGCAAACTCGAACGCGCGCCCGGCCCGATGCTTGACGACGCCGCGCTCGCCGCCGGCATCATCAGCGAGACCGAATACCAGCTGCTCGACGATGCCCGCGAGGCACGGCAAGCGGTGGTGCAGGTGGATGTCTTCGATGCTGCCGCCTATCGCGACCTGCACTGACACCGGGAACCTTGTCGGATTTCCAGAAATCCCAGGAGCCTGGGCGGCAGAAATCATCCGGGCTGCAAAAGCGTCTGTGTGGCCCATATTTCTGCCGATTCGCCGGCCCATAGAATCACTATGGGCCGGCGAATCGTCAAAAATCTGTCCTCAGGTAATCCCCCCATTTTTAGCAGCCGCCAAAAGTGGAGTCATGCGGCAAGGGCCAACTTCTGCATGGGCGTGATGCCGCCGAGCGCCATGTTGGAACGCTCGTGGTTGTATGTCCATAGCCAGCGCGTGGCCATGTCCTGGACGTGTTCGATGGATTCAAACAGTATCTGCGCCAACCACGCGTAGCGTACGGTTCGGTTGTAACGCTCGATGTAGGCATTTTGCTGCGGGTTGCCTGGCTGGGTGTACTGGATGCGAATCCCGCGTCGGTCGGCCCACGTGCGCAACGCACCACTGATGTATTTCGGCCCGTTGTCGCAGCGCAGCACCTGCGGCTGACCACGCCATTCGATGACCTGCTCCAGGGTGCGAATCACCCGTGTTGTAGGCAGCGACAGGTCAGCCTCGATACCAAGGCCCTCGCGGTTGTAGTCGTCGATGACGTTGAACAGCCGAAAGCTGCGGCCATCGCCAAGTTGGTCGTGCATGAAGTCCATCGACCAGGTGTGGTTGATGGTTTCGGGCACAGCCAAGGGCTCGGGGCGCTCGCGCACGATGCGTTTCCGGGGCTTGATTCGCAGGTTCAACTCCAGCTCCCGGTAAATGCGATACACGCGCTTGTGGTTCCAGCCGAAGCCTTTGACGTTGCGCAGGTGCAGGAAGCACAGGCCAAAGCCCCAGTCGCGATAGGCGGTGGTGAGTCGGATCAGCCAGTCGGCGATGCGGGTGTTTTCTTCGCTGGATGCCGCTTGATAGCGATAGCAGGTCTCGCTCAAGGCAAACGTCTGGCAGGCGTGCCGGATGCTGGTGCGCTGGCGGTGTACGGCGTCGATGGCCATCTCACGCCGCTGAGATGGCCTCACCACAATTTGCCATGGCTTCCTTCAGCAAATCCGTGCTGAGCTGGGCTTCGGCATACATCTTCTTCAATCGCCGGTTTTCGTCTTCAAGCTCTTTCAGGCGCGCCATCATCGACGCGTCCATGCCGCCGAACTTGCTGCGCCACTTGTAGAACGTGGCCGAGCTGATGCCGTACTCGCGGCACACCTCCGGCACCGGCGTGCCGGCCTTGGCCTGCTTGAGCGCGTGGATGATCTGGCTGTCGCTGAATCGGGACTTCTTCATGGGAACCTCCTCGGGTCAGGGTACGAGAAAATTCCACTTCGGGAGACTGCTTTTTTGAGGGGGGATTACCCAACGCCAGGAACCAGGTCGTGAGTGGCAACCGTGTGTGCTCGAACACGGTGCCCGCACGCAGGCTGGTTTGATGGTGGCAGGCGCTGCACTGCCAATACGTTCGGCCACGATGCCTGAACGTCGTCGCGGCGGTCGCCTGGCACCTGGGGCACACGAAGCCATGCGGCCAACGCGCTTTCAACAACGCCGTTTCGCATGCCGCTTCGGTACCGTAGCGCCGCAAGAAGGCGAGCAGCGACAAACCCGGCTGGAACTGAACACGATTCATGGCCATGACGGCTCTTCACGAGGAC
>DASVGO010000042.1:0-17994 GCA_036379495.1 Rhodanobacteraceae bacterium
GGCTCCGATAGCCGGGTTACCCACTCGCGTTGTCGTGACAAAGTCCCCTGCAAACTGGATATGCCCATGGACATCGTTTTCATCGAACGCCTGCACATCGACACCATCATCGGCATTTACGACTGGGAGCGGCAGGTGCGCCAGACCATCACGCTGGACGTGGAGATGGCGTGGGACAACGCGCGCCCGGCGGCCAGCGACAAGATCGACGACGCGCTCAACTACAAGGCGGTGTCCAAGCGGCTGACCGCGTTTGTCGAGGCTTCCAGTTTCGGTCTGGTTGAAACCCTGGCCGAGCGTTGCGCCGCGATCGTGCGCGAGGAGTTCGGCGTGCCGTGGGTGCGCCTGCGCCTGCGCAAGCCGCGCGCGGTGCGTGGTTCCAAGTCGGTCGGGGTCGAAATCGAGCGCGGCACGCGGCGCTGAGCATGGCCACGGCCTACCTCAGCCTGGGCAGCAACATTGCGCCGGCGGACAATCTGCGCGCGGCCGTGACCGCCTTGCGCAGGCATTTTGGCGAGGTGCGGCTGTCGCCGCTGTACAGTACGCCGGCGGTCGGCTTCGAGGGCGAGGATTTTCTCAATGCGGCGGCGTGCATCCACACGCGGCTTGATCCGGACGCGCTCAACGACTGGCTGCATGCGCTGGAGGCGTGCCAGGGGCGCCGGCGTGACGGTCCACGCTTTTCCAGTCGCACGCTCGACATCGACATCGTGCTGTACGACGACCTGATCGCGCATGGCCAGGGCCACCTCGAACTGCCGCGCGCCGAGCTGGTCACGCAGGCGTTCGTGCTCAAACCCATGGTCGATATCGCGCCGGACGTCGTGCACCCGCAGTTGCGGCGGACGCTGGCTGAGCTGTGGCGGGATTTTGCCGGCGAACGTTCGCTGCAGCGCGTTGATTGGGCGTTGGCTACAGACGACCGCCGTCCACGTGGATGATTTGCCCGTTGACGTAAGTCGCCTCCAGCAACAGCCAGCGCACCGTGTCGGCAATGTCCGCGGGATCCCCGCTGCGACCCAGCAGCGTGGCATTCAGGACGGCTTGTTGCGCGCCGGCATCCATGCCTTGTTCGGGCCAAGCAATGGCGCCGGGGGCGACGGCATTGACGCGCACGTGTGGCGCCAGCGCGCTGGCCAAGCCTTGCGTGACCGCCACCAGCGCGGCCTTGCTGGCGGCGTAGGGAATGAAATCCGAGGGCGGATGGTCGGCGTAATAATCGGTCAGATTGACGATGGCACCGTGGCGCTCGACAAGGTGAGGGGCGGCGGCTTGCGCCAGCAGAAACGGCGCGCGCGCATTGCAGGCAAACAGGGCATCCCATGCCGCCGGCGTGACGTCGGCCAAGGCGGTGGCATGATAGATCGACGCGTTGTTGACCAGCCCATCCAGATGGCCGAAGCGTGCCATGGTGGCGGCGATCAGCACCAGTGCGACCTCGCTGTCGGCCAAGTCGGCCTGCAGGCTCAGGGTCGAATCGGCCCGCTGGGCTTCCAGCTCCGCGCACAAGGCCTGCATGTCGGCCGCACTATGGCGGTAGTGCAGGGCAAGGTTGCAACCGGCCGCGTGCAGCGCGCGCGCGATGGCCGCGCCAATGCGCCTGGCGGCGCCGGTGATCAGCACGACCGGGGCGGAGTCGGCATGGGCGGGCATGGATGGGTCCTTGGCGAGAGTGTGCTGCAAGCATGCCATGACATCGGGCCGGCCGTGGTGCATCGGCTATGCTTGGCAGACATCTTGCCCGTCCCCCTGCATGACCGACCACTTGCCTGAACCCGATGCCGAGGCGCGTGCGCATTCCGCGCGTTTGACGGCGCTGTTGCGCGAGGAAATGGCGGCCTCTGGGCCAATGCCGTTTGCGCGCTTCATGGAGCGCTGCCTGTATGCGCCGGGCTTGGGTTATTACAGCGCCGGTAGCCTGAAGTTTGGCGAAGCCGGTGATTTCGTCACGGCGCCCGAGTTGGGTGAGCTGTTCGCGCGCTGCGTGGTGGCGCATGTGCTGCCGACGCTGGAAACCCTGGGTGATGCAGCGGACGTGTTGGAGCTGGGCGGTGGCAGCGGCGCGTTTGCCGAAGCGGCCCTGACGGCCTTGGCCGAGGTGAGTCGCGTGCCGCACCGGTACGGCATTCTCGAACCCAGTGCCGATCTGCGTGAACGTCAGCGCGAGCGCTTGGCGGCCGCCCTGCCGGACGAGCTGGCTGCCCGGGTGCAATGGCTGGACCGCCCGCCCGCGGAGCCTTGGCGCGGCGTGTTGTTTGCCAACGAAGTGATCGACGCCTTGCCGACCACGCGCTTCGCCCTGCGCGAGGGTGAGGTGTTCGAGGAACACGTGGATGTCGATGCGACCGGTCGATTCGTGGTGGTGGATCGCCCCGCCGATGCCTTGGTGGCCGGTGCCGTGCGCCATCTCGAACGCACCCTGGGGCGGGCGCTGGACGAGGGTTATCGCTCGGAAATCCTGCCGCAGTTGCCGTACTGGCTGCAGGCCGTGGCCGGCAGTCTGGAGGCGGGGCTGATGTTGTTCATCGACTATGGCTACCCGCGCAGTGACTATTACCGCGTCGATCGCCGCGACGGCACGCTGCGCGCGTTTTATCGTCAACGCATGCACGATGACCCGTTTTTCTGGCCGGGCCTGCAGGATCTCACCGCTTCGGTCGACTTCACCGCACTGGCCGAGGCGGGCGAGCACGCCGGGTTCGAGCTGGCGGCCTACGTGCCGCAGGCTCATTTCCTGATGACCGGCGGGTTGGAGCAGGCTTTCAGCACCGCCCATGCCGTGGCGAGAACGGAAAAGCAGCGCTACCAGCTGGCGCAACAGGTCAAGCAACTGACCTTGCCGGAGCGGATGGGCGAGCGTTTCCAGGCAATGCTGTTCACGCGTGGCCTGGATGGCGGGGTGGTATGTCCGGCTTTGGGCGGATTCGATCGCCGCTCGCGGTTGTAGACGCGCCGCCGTGGCGTGATCGGGTAGTGCGCGGGCGTGGATCGATCCGCACGTCGGACAGAAAGCCGCTGCATCTCGTCCGATCAGACAGGTTGATCGCGCAAACGCATGACTGCAAAGGACATGAACGGCCATTTTCGGACCACAAACCCTTGTATCCCTGACGTTTTCGTGATCCCATCGACACCGGATGGCGGCAAACGGCGCCACAATGGGCGAACACCATCCACACAGCGCAGGCGCTGCCGTTTCAGGGGGTCCGCAATTTCATGGCAACCCAGATGCAATCACCGGCCTTGGCCGGACTGACAGGCATGGCCCGTCGTCTCGTGGACGAGGGCATTCTCGCCGAGGTCGATGCGCGTCAGGCCATGCATGATGCTGCCGACAAGCGTGTGCCGCTGACCCGCTGGTGCGTGGAGCAGGGCATGGTCGACAGCACGCGCATGGCCGCCGTGGCCTCGGCCGAATTCGGCATGCCGCTGATTGATGCGTCCGCCGTCAGCATGCAGCAGATGCCGCTGGATTCGGTCAGCGAGGCACTGATCACCAAGCACCAGGTGCTGCCGCTGTTCAAGCGCGGCAATCGCCTGTACGTGGGGGTGGACGACCCCACCCGCACGCATGCCCTGGACGAGGTGAAGTTCCATGCCGGCTGTCTGATCGAGCCGGTGCTGGTAGAGACCCAGCAGCTCAAGCGCACCATCGATCAAGCACTGGCCTCCATGGCGACCACGGTCGATGGCATGGAGGGCGACGAAAGTCTCGACAATCTTGACCTGTCCAGCGAGATTGACCACCAGGACGATGCCCGTGCCGGAGTTGATGCCAACAAGATCGATGACACGCCAGTGGTCAAGTTCGTCAACAAGGTGCTGCTTGATGCCATCAAGCGTGGCGCTTCGGACATCCATTTCGAGCCCTTCGAGACCCAGTACCGTGTGCGCGTACGCATGGACGGCATCCTGCACATCATGGCCAAGGCACCGATTCTGCTGGCTTCGCGCATCAGTTCGCGCCTGAAGGTGATGAGTGGTCTGGACATCGCCGAGAAGCGCGTGCCGCAAGATGGCCGCATCAAGCTCAACCTGACCAAGACCAAGTCGATCGATTTCCGCGTCAGCACGCTGCCGACGCTGGCCGGCGAAAAGATCGTGCTGCGCATCCTCGATGCCTCGGCGGCCAAGATGGGCATCGACAAGCTGGGCTATGAGGAAGACCAGAAACAGCTTTACCTCAACGCCATCAAGAAACCTTACGGCATGGTGCTGGTGACCGGCCCGACCGGTTCGGGCAAGACGGTGTCGTTGTACACCGCGTTGAACATCCTCAACGTCGAGGGCACCAACATCTCCACTGTCGAGGACCCGGTGGAAATCCGCGTCGACGGCATCAACCAGGTGCAACAGAACGTCAAGCGCGGCATGACGTTCGCGCGCGCATTGCGCTCGTTTCTGCGTCAGGATCCGGACGTCATCATGGTCGGCGAAATCCGCGATCTGGAAACCGCCGAAATTGCGATCAAAGCGGCCCAGACGGGTCACATGGTGCTGTCCACGCTGCACACCAACGATGCTCCGCAAACGATTTCGCGCTTGATGAACATGGGCATCGCTCCCTACAACATCACCTCGTCGGTGTCGCTGGTGATCGCGCAGCGTCTGGTGCGTCGGCTGCACGATTGCAAACGTCCGCTGAAGCTGCCACCCGAGGCTTTGCTTGCCGAGGGCTTCACGCAGGAGGAGGTCGATGCCGGCATCACCATCTACGAACCGGTCGGTTGCGATGGTTGCACCGAAGGTTACAAAGGGCGTGTGGGCATCTACCAAGTCATGCCCATGCTGGAAGACATCCAGCGGGTGATCCTGGAAGGCGGCAACGCCATGCGCATTGCCGATGTGGCGCATGCGGCCGGCATTCCCGACCTGCACCAATCGGCGCTCAAGAAAGTGCGCGACGGCGTTACCAGCCTGACCGAGATCAACCGCGTCACCAAGGATTGAGAGCGTGGGCGGCAAGAATCTTCCGGATTGCGAAAGATTTCATGACTCACGTTCTTAGCGAACTGCAACACAACAAGGCGTGTGCAAACCACGCATAGTTGACATGCGACATGCCCGGCCGTAAATGTGCCCGGGCACAGGCAACACCTTTCATCGGGGAACCGAGCATGGCTACAGCCACCGCCACCAGAAACGCCCGCGCCACCGGCGCCGCCCGCGCCTCGGTCAGCAAACTGACCGTTTACGAGTGGGTGGCGCAGGACAAGCGCGGCAAGAAGATGAAGGGCGAGATGCAGGGCAAGAATGCCTCTCTTGTCAAGGCGGAACTGCGGCGCATGGGCATGAATCCGCAGACCGTGCGCGAGAAACCCAAGCCGTTGTTCGGCTCGGCGGGCAAACGTGTCAAGCCGGGTGACGTGGCCGTTTTCAGCCGCCAGATCGCCACCATGATGGCCTCGGGCGTGCCGATGGTGCAGTCGTTCGACATCATCGCCGGCGGCCAGAAGAATCCGCGTTTCAAGAACATGCTTGAGGACGTCAAGACCACCATCGAAGGTGGTGCGTCGTTGCACGAGGCACTCGGGCGCTATCCGATCCAGTTCGACGAGTTGTATCGCAATCTGGTGCAGGCGGGCGAATCGGCCGGTGTGCTCGATTCCGTGCTGGATACGGTGGCCACTTACAAGGAGCGCACCGAGGCCATCAAGAAAAAGATCAAGAAGGCCATGTTCTATCCGGCCATGGTGCTGGCCGTGGCCTTTGCGGTCAGCATGATCCTGCTGTTGTTCGTGGTGCCGGTGTTCCAGCAGGTATTTTCCAATGCCGGCGCCGAGCTGCCGGCGCCGACCCAGATCGTGGTCAGTGCCTCACGCTTCATGCAGAGCTACTGGTGGCTGGTGATTGGCGTGATCGTTGCCGTGATCGTGGGCATCGTGATGGCCAAGAACCGGTCCAGGAAATTTGCGCACACGCTTGATCGCATCGTGTTGAAACTGCCGGTGATGGGGCAGATCACCCGTCAGTCCGCCATTGCCCGTTTCGCACGCACGCTGGGCGTGACCTTCCATGCCGGCGTACCGTTGGTCGAGGCCCTGGACGCGGTTTCCGGCGCCACCGGCAGCGTGGTTTACGGCGAGGCCATCAAGCAGATGCGCGATGACATCGCAGTGGGCCATCAGTTGCAATTGGCCATGCGCCAGACCGGGCTGTTCCCGTCGATGGTCGAGCAGATGACCGGCATCGGTGAAGAATCCGGCTCCCTGGACAGCATGCTGTTCAAGGTGGCCGAGTTCTACGAGGAAGAGGTCAACAACGCAGTCGACACGCTGTCCACGTTGCTGGAACCGATCATCATGGTCATCCTCGGTGTCATCATCGGCGGCATGGTCATTGCCTTGTATCTGCCGATCTTCAAGTTGGCCGGCACGTTCTGACGCGACATTGGTGTCGGCGCTTGGGCGAGGTGGCGAGCTAGACTGGTGACTTTGATCGCCGGATGCCGCCATGAACTCCATCGATTTTGCCGAACGCCGCGCTGCATTTCGGCGTCTGCATGCCACGGCCTGCTTCGTCATTCCCAATCCGTGGGATGCGGGCTCGGCCAAATGGCTGGCGCATGCCGGCTTCAAGGCCTTGGCCAGCACCAGTTCGGGCTATGCGTTTTCGCGCGGCAAGGCCGATGGCGATGTCGGCGTGGACGAGATGCTGGCGCATTTGGCCGAATTGGTGGCGGCCACGCCCCTGCCGGTCAATGCCGACTTCGAGAACGGCCATGCACGCGATCTGGATGGCCTGGCGGCGAACGTGCGTCGTTGCGTCGACACCGGCGTGGCCGGCTTGTCGATCGAAGATGCCACCGGCGATGCCACGCAGCCGCTGTACGACTTCGACGAGGCCGTGGCGCGCATGCGCACGGCGCGTCGGGCCATCGACGCCAGCGGAGCCGACGTGATGTTGATTGGCCGCGCCGATGGGTTCTTCCACGGTCAGCCGGATTTGGGCGAGATTATTCGCCGCCTGCGCGCTTATGCCGAGGCTGGCGCCGATTGCCTGTATGCGCCGGGCCTGTCCACGCGCGAGCAGGTCAAGGCCGTGGTCGATGCCGCTGTACCCAAGCCGGTGAACGTGCTGATGGGGCCGGCTTCAGCCATTCCGTTGGCCGACATGGCGGCACTGGGCGTGCGCCGCATCAGCGTGGGCGGGGCGCTGGCCTTGTCGGCCTGGAGCGGTTTTGCACAAGCTGCCAGCAGGCTGGCCGAAGGGCGCTTCGACGGCTTCGGTCACGGCGTGACGCATGCGCAACTGGGCCAGTTGTTTGCCGCGTCGTAGGCTGGCTCAGGGTACGCCGCGCCGGAACCAGCGTCAGGGTTGTTGCCAAGGCGCAAGTTTTTTCTTGACCGCCACGTTCTTGAGCATGAGGTACTTGGGCAGGCCGTCGTGTCCCAGCGGCGGCGGGGCTTCGCCACGGATCAGCGGCGCCAGATAGCGACGCGCGGCGGCGGTGATGCCGAAGCCGTCGCGACGGATGAAGCTTGCCGGCATTTTCTTTTCGCGATTGGCGATCTTTTCGAGCAAGGCAGGCTCGATCTTCCAGCGGTACGGATTGTCGCTGGTGCGCGTGATGATGGGCATCACCGCGTTCATGCCTTTGAGCGCGTAATCGACGGCGGCGCGACCCACGGCCATGGCCTGGTCGACATCGACCTTGGCGGCCGCGTGTCGCGCCGAGCGTTGCAGGTAATCGGGCAGCGCCCAGTGCACTTTGAGGCCCAGCTTGGCGTGCACGATGCTCGCCAGCAGCGGCGCCACGCCGCCCAGCTGCACATGGCCGAACGCATCGCGCGTGCCGGCATCAGCCAGCAGCTTGCCGGACGCATCGCGCACACCTTCGGAGGCGACCACGGTGCACCAGCCCACGCGCTCGACGGTGGCCTTGACCTTGGCCAGAAACGCGGCTTCATCGAACACGCGCTCGGGAAACAGGATGATGTGCGGCGCGGCATTCGGGCCTTCGCCGGCCAGCCCCGCGGAGGCGGCGATCCAGCCGGCGTGGCGGCCCATCACTTCGAGCACGAACACCTTGGTCGAGGTTTCGCTCATGGAGGCGACATCGAGACTGGCCTCGCGCGTGGACAGCGCGGTATAGCGCGCCACCGAGCCGAAGCCGGGGCAGCAGTCGGTCACGGCCAGGTCGTTGTCGACGGTCTTGGGCACGCCGATGCAGGCGACGGGGTAACCCAGCTGCTTGCCGATCGCCGAAAGTTTCAGCGCGGTATCGGCCGAGTCGTTGCCGCCGTTGTACAAAAACCAGCGGATGTCGTGCGCGTGCAACACGTCGATCAGGCGTGCGTATTCGGCGCGGTTGTCCGCCAGGGATTTCAGCTTGTAGCGGCATGAGCCGAAGGCGCCGCCGGGCGTGTGCGCCAGCGCGGCGATGGCGCTGGCCGATTCTTTCGAGGTGTCGATCAAATCCTCGCGCAAGGCGCCGAGAATGCCGTTGCGCGCCGCATACACTTTCACGCCGTGTTGGCGCGCGCTCTGGATGGCGCCGGCAGCGGTGGCATTGATGACGGCGGTGACGCCGCCCGATTGCGCGTACAGCAGTTTGCCTTGGATCATGAGTTGCTCCGTTCGAGTGAGGGCGTCCACCATGAATCATGCAAGGATAAACCCTTGCGTGACAGGCAGATGGCGGCTTTCATGCCACCACCTTGTTTGACGGAACGGGCGCCAGAAGCTACCTTGGACGCCATTTCACTGACGTTTGCCGGCCCATGCACAGGCATGCAGGTCGGAGACTCCATGGAGCAATGCATGCGACTGGTGCTGATGGGCGCGCCCGGCTCGGGCAAGGGTACCCAGGCGGTACGTTTGAAAGCGGAACTGGGCGTCCCGCACATTTCCACGGGTGACCTGCTGCGCGCGGCGGTCAAGGCCGGTACGCCGCTGGGCCTGCAAGCCAAGGCGGTGATGGATGCCGGCCAGCTGGTGTCCGATGCCATCGTGCTGGGGCTGCTCGAAGAGCGTCTGGCCGAGGCCGACGCGCAGGCCGGTTTCATTCTTGATGGCTACCCGCGCAACCTGGCGCAGGTCGAAGCGCTGGATAGCTTGCTGGCGCGCATCCGGCAGCCGCTGGACGCCGTGGTCAAGCTCGACGTGCCCAGCGAGGAAATCGTCGGCCGTTGCGAAATCCGTTTCAAGCAGCAAGGTCGCGCCGACGACAACCCGGATACCGTGCGCAAACGCCTGGCCGTGTACGCCGAGCAGACCGCGCCGGTGGCCGACTGGTATGCGGCGCGCGGCATGCTCAAGACGGTCAATGGCGTGGGCGCGCTGGACGACGTGTTTGTGCGCATTCTGGCCGCGTTGACGAGTGATCGCGTGGCGGCGGGCGATTGAGCCTTGGCGCCACGTACGGAAACTGGCATGCGTCTGCACATTCTCGGTATCTGCGGCACCTTCATGGGTGGCTTGGCCGCACTGGCGCGCGAGCTGGGACATGTTGTCGAAGGCTCCGACGCCAATGTCTACCCGCCGATGAGCACGCAGCTCGAAGCGCTGGGCATTGCGTTGGAGCAAGGTTATTGCGCCGAGCATCTCCAGCCGGCACCGGACTGGGTGCTGGTCGGCAATGCCATGGTGCGTGGCAACCCGGCGGTCGAGTACATGCTTGATGCGCGTCTGCCGTACATCTCCGGACCGCAATGGCTGGGCGAGCAGGTGCTGGCGCAGCGCGAGGTGTTGGCCGTGGCCGGCACGCACGGCAAGACCACGACCACCAGTTTGCTGGCGCATTTGCTGGAAAGCGCAGGCAAGGCGCCGGGCTTTCTGATTGGCGGCGTGCCGGGCAATTTCGATGTCTCCGCGCGACTGGGTGGTGCGGTTGTCGAGCCCCGAGTCCCGAGTCCCGAGTCCTGCCCCTTTGTCATTGAGGCGGACGAATACGACACGGCGTTTTTCGACAAGCGCTCCAAGTTCGTGCACTACCGGCCGCGCATTGCCATCTTGAACAATCTGGAATACGACCACGCCGACATCTTTCCCGATGTCGCCGCGATCCAGCGCCAGTTTCATCACCTGGTGCGCACCGTGCCCGGCAATGGGTGCTTGATCGTCAATGCCGAAGACGCGCGCCTGGCCGAGGTGCTGGCGATGGGCTGCTGGACGCCGGTGGAAACCTTCGGTATCGAGCGTGGTGATTGGCGGGCCGAGTTGCTGGATGCCGACGGATCGCACTTTCGTATACGTCATGGCGATGCGCTGGTTGGCGAGATTCGCTGGCCGCTGCTGGGCCGGCACAACGTGATGAACGCCATCGCCGCGTTGGCGGCTGCCGTTGCGGCGGGTTGTGATGCCGTGGCGTTGCTGCCGGCATTCGCCACCTTTCGCAGCGTCAAGCGACGCATGGAAACGGTGGGCGAGGTGGATGGCATCCACGTTTACGACGATTTCGCGCATCATCCGACGGCGATCGCCACCACCCTGGCTGGCTTGCGCGCGCGCGTGGGTGCAGCGCGCATCGTGGTGGCGCTGGAACCGCGCTCCAATTCCATGCGTCTGGGCGCGCATGCCGATGCGCTGGCGCCGAGTTTGCGCGATGCCGATCGCGTGATGTTCCTGAAACAGCCGGAACTGCCGTGGGATGCCGCGCGTGTCATCGATGCGCTGGCCGGCCACGGGCAGTCGACAGCCAGTGTCGAGGCACTGCTCGATGCGCTGCACGCGGAGGTGCGTGCGGGCGATCATGTGGTTTTCATGTCCAACGGCGGTTTCGAGAATGCGCCGCGTCGCTTCGTCGAAAGGCTGCGCGGCATCGGCAGCTGAATCATTCATCGGGCGTGACCGACAATGGTTTGCCGGACACGCCATGCGCGGAGGCAAAGGCGATGACATCCATAACGATTTCGCGGGCCAGTCGCATCAAAGGTGCGCTCATGGGCGCGTTCGTGGGCGATGCGCTGGCGCTGGGGCCGCACTGGTATTACGACCTTGCCGAGCTGCGTCGCGTGTACGGCGAGTGGATCGACGACTACACCACGCCGCAGGTGGGGCGCTATCACGCCGGCATGCGCGCCGGGCAATCGTCGCAATCGGGCATCATTCTCGAACTGACCTTGCGTTCGTTGATCGAGTGCAATGGCTATGACGAGGCCGATTTCTGCCGGCGTCTGGATGAAGATTTGTTCCCGCGACTCGATGGCGAGCCGATGCACGGCCCCGGCGGCTATACCAGCGAGTCGATCCGGCATGCGTGGCGTGAGCGTCGGGCAGGCGTGGCGTGGGGCGAGTTGGCCGGGCTGGCCGACAATACCGAGGCGGCCGAGCGCATTGTGGCCATCGCCGTGCGCTACGCCGGCCAGCCGCGACGGTTGGCCGAGGCCGTCAGCGCCAACGTGGCTTTGACGCAGCGCGATCCGACGGTGGGGGCGATGACGTTGGCCTATGCCGTCGTGCTGGGTCAGTTGGTACAGGGTGACGCGCTCGATGCGGGTTTGTCCGGTCGTTTGATGGGGATGGTCAAGGCCGGCGAGCTGCCGTTCCACACCGTCACCAGCGGTGAGCTGTCGGTACCGCAGGGCAAGGAAGCTCCGCTCAAGGCTGGCCAGTTTGCTTCGCCGGACGCGCTGCTCACGGTGTCATCCATTGCCTATGGTGTGCAAAACTGCGGCGTCGCCATCGAGCCGGCATGGAAGGTGTCACTGGTGTATGGCCTGCCGTGTGCCGTGTATCACCAGTTTCCGGCGGCCTACCACTTGGCGGCACGTTTCGGGAGTGGTTTTGAAAACGCCGTCTTGAGCGCGGTCAACGGCGGTGGTCAGAACATGGCGCGCGCCATGCTGACCGGTGCCTTGTGTGGAGCGATCGGCGGTTTCGAGGCGATCCCGTCGCGCTTCGCCGATGGATTGGAAAAGCGCGACGAGTATCTGGCGTTGGCCGATGCGCTGGCCGCGCAAGCTGGATGAAATTCATTCCATCGGGGGCATCGAACACCGGTCGTTGGGCCAGATCCACGCGGCGCGCCCAAGCCCACGCGCGGCAGGCCGATCACGCGATCTGGCGCGATGGCCCTGCTCAGATTGCCGAGCACGTCGCGCTGGTCAAAGCGCTTGCGCAGTTGTTCGATCCGAATGGCGGGGGTGATGGCGATGGCGTCCATGAGGTTTCCCTTCCCTGTTGGAAAAGCGCCATGGTGCGCGCTTGCCATGTGCCCACCGTTGTGTGCCGGAATGGCTACACTGTTTGCATGGCTCGTGCCGTCGCCTCGCTGACCGACATCCCGTTGTTTCCGCTTGCCACGGTGTTGTTTCCGGGCGGACCGCTGGAGTTGCGCATTTTCGAGCCACGTTATCTGGATCTGGTGCGCGAATGCACGCGGTCGGATTCGTGCTTTGGCGTGTGCCTGATTCTGGACGGGCAGGAAGTCGGCGCGCCGGCCACCCCGGCGGCGGTCGGCACCTTGGCGCGCATCACCGATTTTTTCACCAGTGCCGAGGGGGTGCTTGGCATTTGCGCCGAAGGCGGCACGCGCTTTCGCGTCAGTCGCGCGCGGGCGCGCAATGATGGCCAGTTGCGTGGGGACGTGGCGTGCTGGCCGGAGGAGCCCGGCCTGCCGCTGCCGGCCGAATTCGGCTTGCTCGAAACCATCTTGCATCGCTTGGTGGAGCAGATGGCGCCGCCGTGGAAAGAGGCGCCGCAAGCGCGGTATGACGATGCCAGCTGGGTCGGTTTTCGGCTGGCCGAATTGCTGCCCTTGGACGGCAGCGAGCGCCAGCAATTGCTGGAAATGATCGATCCGCTGGAACGTCTGGCTTGGTTGCGCGACGTGCTGGCGCGGTTTCAGCGCGGATAACGTGCCGCGCGACGTGGATGCCAACGGGTTTTGCGCTTTCCCTACGCTTGCGTATGGTGCGCTAGACTGTCGGCTCGTCCACGTCACGGGAACGTCATGAGCACGCTTGCCGGCAAAACACTTTTCATCACCGGAGCCTCGCGTGGCATCGGCTTGGCCATCGCCCTGCGCGCCGCGCGCGATGGTGCCAATGTGGCGATTGCGGCCAAGAGCGCGGTGGCCAATCCCAAGTTGCCGGGCACCATTTACACCGCGGCGGCCGAGATCGAGGTGGCCGGCGGCAAGGCGCTGGCGTTGAAGGTCGACATTCGCGACGAGGCGCGCGTGGCCGAAGCGGCGGCGGAGACGGCCGGGCATTTTGGCGGCATCGACATCGTGGTCAACAACGCCAGCGCGATCTGGCTGGCGGGCATCGAAGGCACGCCGATGAAGCGTTATGACCTGATGCAGCAAGTCAATGCGCGCGGCACCTACGTCACTACGCAGGCCTGTTTGCCGTATCTGAAAAAGGCCGCCAATCCACATGTGCTGATGCTCTCGCCGCCGCCGAATCTGGATGCCAAATGGTTCAAGCAGCACACGGCATACACCATCGCCAAATACGGCATGAGTCTCACCGTGCTGGGTCTGGCCGCGGAGTTGGTCGAGGTCGGCATCGCGGTCAACGCCCTGTGGCCGCGCACCGTCATCGCCACCGCGGCGATCGCCATGTTGGGTGGGCGCGTGCGGCCAGAGAACTGTCGCAAGCCGGAGATTGTGGCCGATGCCGCGCATGCCATCCTGACGCGAGCGGCACGTGAGTTCACCGGCCATTTCTGCATCGACGACGAGGTGTTGCGCGAGGCCGGCGTGACCGATCTGGACACCTACGCAGTAGCGCCGGGGCAGCCGTTGTTGCCGGACTTGTTTCTGGATTGAGGTGCGGCCTATTGAAACGCCTGCGCGATGGCGTCATCGTGCAGGCTCCTTCTGTCGGAATGCCGTCGTGTCGTCCGTTTCTTCCGTGCCTGATCTTGTCCCGGGTCTGGACCCGGCGTTGTTGCGTGATGGCTATGTGTTGGTGCCGGGGGCCGCGATGCGCGAGGTGATCGGGCAATCGGGGGCACTGGATGATTGGGCGGCCTTCGCCGCGAGCTGGGACGATCTGGCCGAAGACCATTACATGGCCGATCACGGGCGTTACCGGCGGCGTCGACATGCCGTGTTCACCGTGCGACCCGATGGCATCGTGCGGGCGCCGCATCAACCGCATTACCAGTCGCGCGATTACAACCAGCTCAATGGCGGCATCGAGCGCTGGTTCGAGCCGGTGCTGCCGGCGATCGGTGCGAGCGCCAGTTTGTGCTCCGTGCTGGCGTGTTGCCATCGCATCTTTGGCGCCGTCGCGGCGGACGTGTCCGACTGGCGCATTGAGGTGCATCAGTTCCGCATCGAGGCGCAGGCCGGTGTGCTGGGGCAGCCGACGCCCGAGGGCGTGCATCGCGATGGCGTGGATTACGTGTTGGTGCTGATGATTGGACGCACCAACATCGCCAGCGGCACGACCACGGTGTATGGGCCGGATCGCGCGGCGCTGGGCAGCTTCACCTTGGCCGATCCCTTCGATGCTACCTTGCTGGACGATCATCGCGTCTATCATGGCGTGACCGCCGTCGAACCGATCGATCCCGCCTTGCCCGCACATCGCGACGTGCTGGTGGTGACTTTTCGCCGGGCGCACCCGGATGACCACAAGGGTCGTGTTCCATGAAATACCTGCACAGCATGGTCCGCATCCGCGACGTGGACGCTTCGTTGCGTTTTTATTGCGCGGGTTTGGGTTTGTGCGAGGTGCGCCGCAAAGAGGTACCCGAAGGCAAGTTCACGCTGATTTTTCTGGCCGCGCCGGACAGCCCCGAGGCCGAGTTGGAGCTGACCTGGAATTGGGGCTCGGACGAGGACTACGGCAGCGCGCGCAACTTCGGTCATCTGGCCTTTCACACCGCTGACATTTACGCCTTGTGTCAGCGCCTGATGGACATGGGCTACACCATCCATCGTCCGCCGCGTGATGGTCACATGGCCTTCGTGCGTTCACCCGACCTGATTTCCGTCGAGCTGCTGCAAGATGGACAGCTGCCACCGGCCGAGCCGTGGGCGTCCATGCCAAACAGCGGGGTCTGGTAGGCGTCAGAAACCGGGCTGTTGCATCACTTCGCGCGCGTCGTCCAGCGTGGCATCGATATCGGCATCGCTGTGCGCGGATGACATGAAGCCGGCTTCGAAGGGCGAGGGCGCGATGAACACGCCGCGTTGCAGCAGGCCATGGAAAAAGCGCTTGAAACGTCCGGCATCGCAAGCCATGGCTTCGGCGTAGCTGCGCACCGGTCCGGCATGGAAAAACAGTCCGAACATGCCACCCACCTGATTCGTGGTGAACGGCACACCGGCGGTGTCGGCGATGGCCTGCAAGCCGTTGGTGAGGCGCGTCGTTCTCGCCGCCAACGTCGCGTAAAAGCCGGGCGCCTGGATCAGCTCCAGCATGGCCAGACCCGCGGCCATCGCGACTGGATTGCCCGACAGCGTGCCGGCCTGATACACCGGACCGGTCGGCGCGATTTGCCGCATCAAGTCACGTCGGCCACCGTAACAGCCCACCGGCATGCCACCACCGATGATCTTGCCGAAGGTGGTGAGGTCGGGCGTGACGCCGTAGCGTGCCTGCGCACCGCCCATGGCCACGCGGAACCCCGTCATCACCTCGTCGAAAATCAGCACTGCGCCATGGGCCGTGCACAGGTCGCGCAAGCCTTGCAGGAAACCCTCGACCGGCGGAATGCAATTCATGTTGCCGGCCACAGGCTCGACAATCAACGCGGCGATGGTGTCGCCTTCGGTTGCGAACAGCTCCTGCGCGGCGGACAAATCGTTGTAGGGCAATGTCAGGGTCAGGTCCGCCAGCGCCTTGGGTACGCCGGGCGACGTAGGTACGCCGAAAGTCAGGGCGCCGGAGCCGGCTTTGACCAGAAAGCTGTCGGCATGACCGTGGTAGCAACCTTCGAATTTGACGATGCGGTCGCGCCCGGTCGTGCCACGGGCCAGACGAATGGCCGACATGGTGGCCTCGGTACCCGAGTTGACCATGCGCAACATCTCGATCGATGGCACCAGTCGCGTGAGAGTTTCGGCCATCGCCACTTCGTCCGCGCATGGCGTACCGAAGGACAGACCATTGCGCACGGCGCGCTCGACCGCTTCGCGCACGACCGGATGGTTGTGGCCGACAATCATCGGTCCCCATGAGCCGACGTAATCGATGTAGCGATTGCCATCGACGTCCCACAGGCAGGGGCCGTCGGCACGGGCGGTGAAGAAGGGTTCGTCGCTGACCGAACCGAAGGCACGAACGGGCGAGTTGACACCGCCGGGCAGATGGTTGGTGGCTCGCTGGAAGAGGTCGTGGTTGTGGCTCATGTCGGATCGGATGAAAAAAGATGGGTCAGGCGCTGTGCCGCGGCTTGAATGTCGGGCGCATCGAACAGGGCGGAAATCACGGCCAGGTAGTCGGCGCCGGCGGCGATCAGTGTCCCGCCATTGTCGGCGTTGATGCCGCCGATGGCCACCAGCGGCAGGTTGAACTGCTCAGCTTGCCGTAATAGTCCGGGCGAGGCGTGACGCGCGTTCGGCTTGGTCGGCGAGGCGAAGAATGCGCCGAAGGCGAGGTAGTCGGCGCCCGCTGCGGCGAGTTGGCGGGCGCGGTTGATGCTGTCGTAGCACGACACGCCGATAATGGCGGTGGGCCCCAAGGTGTCGCGTGCGGCTGCAAGTTCTGCATCGTCTTCCCCAAGGTGCACGCCGGCGGCGCCCACGGCCTTGGCCAAGGCGATGTCGTCATTGATGATGAGGGGCACGTCGTGGCTTGCGCACAAGGCAGCCAATGCCCGTGCCCCGTGCAGGCGGCGGCTGGCGTCACTAGTTTTGTCCCGGTATTGCACCATGCGCGCACCGCCGGCCAAGGCCGATGCAACGGCGGCCGCCAGGTCTTGCCGTGGCCCGTTGGTGATGGCGTACAGTCCGCCGTGTAGCGTCGGGTGCGTCACGGGGACACGCGCCTTGCGGGTGCGGTTTGCCTGCCGACCTGCCACAATGGAGGCCGTTTTTGTCCGGGTAAGTTGTGGCTCATGAATGCTTCCGTGAAATCGGCGCCGATGCGCAAATGGATGTGTGTGGTTTGCGGGTTCATCTATGACGAGGCCGAAGGCCTGCCCGAAGAAGGCCTGGCTCCGGGCACGCGTTGGGAAGACATTCCCGAGACTTGGACGTGCCCGGACTGCGGCACGTCCAAGGATGATTTCGAGATGATCGAAATCGACTGAGCTGGCAGCCTTACGGCTGCACGTTGCCGATGCGTCCCTTGATGGTGAGCATGTCGCCCGTGTTGGCACCGATTTTCACGGCCGTGCCGGCCTTGAGCTCGAGCACGTACAAGGCAGGTTTCCCGCTGGGGTAGACGGGGCAAGGGGTGGTCTTGCACGGCGGTACGTCAAGCTGCATCGACACCAGTTTGCGGTCCTTGTCGAAGTACAGGATGTCCAGCGGAATCAGGGTGTCCTTCATCCAGAAGGTTTGCTGTGCCTGTTGGGCAAACACGAACAGCATGCCGTGGTTGGCCGCCAGTTGGGTGCGGTCCATGAGGCCATGGGCGCGCTGGGCGTCCGTGGTTGCCAACTCCACACTAAATGAGTGTCCGTCCAGCACCACGGAATGCAGCGCCTTCGGCTGCACATGATTCGTGGGCATGGCCGCACAAGCCGTGCATCCAAGGGCCAGAAACAGCGCCGGGAGATAGCGTTTCATGGGTGACTCCATGGCAGGGAAAGGCCGCAGTGTAGCGTGCCGCGCATGGCCACATCGTGACTCGAAGAGGCTTCCTTCGGTGTCGACATGGGAGTATCATTTTGCTCCCCCGACGGAGCCGTTGTTCGGGGGTGTGGCCAGCAGCGAAGTTCCGGCAAAAAATTTCCGGAACGGGTGTTGACGACTGCGCAATCACCTGTATGATGTGCGGCTCTTCCGACGCGAAATGCCTCGGGGCAGCGATGGAAATCGTTGAGAAGTGGATGATCTTTGACAGTAAGCGCAGGTAACTTGTGTGGGCGTCTTGAGCTGGATGGAAGTCCAAGCAACAAGAACGTCCAAACCTATAAGCAAAGTAG
>DASVGO010000043.1:0-90796 GCA_036379495.1 Rhodanobacteraceae bacterium
GCGAACCAGGTGGGAAAACGGATGCTGGCCATCGAATCGATCGAACAGCCAGGCCAGCGTGCCCGAGAGCATGCCTTCGATCGACACCAGCTTGTCGCCGGTATCGACGAGTTCACGCAAAGTCTTGATGACCGGCAAACCGGCAGCGACAGTGGTCTCGTAAAACCACTTGGCGTGCGCTTGCTCCGCGGTGGCGTGCAAGGCATGCCAGCGCTCAAGCGGCCCGCTGCCGGCCAGCTTGTTGGGCGTGACCACGTGGATGCCGGCGGCCAGCCAGTCGGCGTAATGACCAACCACCTGCTCGCTGGCGCTGCAGTCGATGATGAGCGCATGCGGCGAGCGGCGCAGGTACGGCCCCAGCTCGGCCAACGCCGCCGGACGCCAGGTTTGCGCGCTACCGGTACGCGCATTGAGCGCACTGTCATCACAATCGAACCACATGTGCCGGCTGTCGACCACCGCGCGCAGCTGGATGTCCAGCCGATGGCTGCGGCGCAGTCGTACCTGGGCCGCACGCAACTGCTCAAGCAAGGCGCCGCCGACGCGACCCGGACCGACGATGGCCAATGCCAACGTGCGCATGGGCAAGGGCGCCGGCGCCGGCGGCAGCGGGTTCAAGGCAGGTGGTGCTTGGGATACGCGGGCGTTCACTCGGCTCTCCTGATGGAGGCCCGGACCGCATTCGGGATGGCATCCAGCGACCCATCCCGGACGGGGATGGGCCGAAGGTGTCAAAAACTAACTGCGCACACCGGCCCATCCACGCCGTGTAATGGTCGTGGTAATGGACGTGATCGTGGTGACGAAGGCGCAATTCATGGCCGCCGACGGTACCGGCCGATCACGTCTGCCAGCCAATGACGCGAAGGCATATCGGCAAGGCGTCACCACGGCAGCGCGTCCAGATCGACGTTGCCGCCGCTGAGCACCAGACCGACCTGGCGGCCGGCAAAACGTTCGCGATGGCTCAACACGGCCGCCAGCACGGTGGCACTGGACGGCTCGATGACTTGCTTGAGATGCCGGAAAACCAGTTTCATCGCGGCCACCACTTGTGCGTCATCGACGGTCAGCACCTCGACATGATGCCCCTGCAAGGCCACGAAATTGGGTTCGCCCAGCGTTGCGCGCAAGCCGTCGCACAGCGTGT
This sequence comes from Rhodanobacteraceae bacterium, assembly GCA_036379495.1. GTDB lineage: Bacteria > Pseudomonadota > Gammaproteobacteria > Xanthomonadales > Rhodanobacteraceae > Oleiagrimonas. Next base: position 1,151 of record DASVGO010000043.1, read on the forward strand.
TCGGCACGACATCCAGCACCCGATGCCCCGCCGTCAGCGAACGCGCCGCATCGTCCGCACCGGCCGGCTCGGCCGCAAACAAGGCGATGTCCGGTCGCAAGGCCCGGGCCATGATCGCGCAACCACTGGTCAGGCCGCCGCCGCCCATCGGCGTGACGAGTGCGTCCAGCAATCCAGCCTGATGTAGCAACTCCAGCGCCACCGTGCCTTGCCCGGCCATGACGTTGGCATCGGTGTAGGGATGCACCAGGGTGGCACCGGTGGCCGCTTGCACCCTGGCGGTTTCGGCCTCGCGTGCGGCCTGGGTCGGCGCACAGCGATACACCATGGCACCGGCTGCCTCGATCGCTTCGACCTTGGCCCGCACCGCGCCCTCGGGTATCACGACATGGCAAGCAATGCCGCGTGTGGCGGCGGCCAGCGCCAGCGCGTTGCCGTGGTTGCCCGACGAATGCGTAACCACGCCACGCGCGGCATCTTTATCGGTCAGCGCCCACACGGCGTTGCACGCGCCACGAAACTTGAACGCACCGCCACGTTGCAGCTGTTCGCATTTGAAATGCAGCGTCGCACCGGCAAGCTCATCCAGTGCCGGGCTTTGCATCACCGGCGTGACCCGCGCGTGGGCGGCAATGCGCGCGGCGGCGCGGCGGACATCCTCCGCATCGGGCAAGCCGCATTCCGACGCACCACTCATGGCAGATGAACTTCCAGCCCGCAGCGGAACCGGCGTTCCGCGCCCGGAGCCAGGGTGATGGTCTCCGCGCAATCGGGTCGATTGAAGGCATCGGTCATGGCCTGCATCGGCTCGATGGCGATCGAACGGCGCACCGCGGCACCGCCCAGCGTGTCGGCGGTGTAAGCGATGGTGACGCCACTCTCCTGCCACATGGCCACCGCGAGACCGCTGTCCGGATCACGCAATTGGCTGCGGATGCGACCGTCAGCGTCAGCCACCGGGTCAGCAAAACCCTGGTCGAGCACCGTGTTGCCGATGCGCCGCCAGTCGCGGAAATCCAGTTCCGGGCAAGCATCAAGCGATCGGAAAGCGGCCTCGCCCGGCAGGGGAACCAGCGCCACATCGGTGACAATGGCCTGGCGCGCCGGAAGTTTCAGTTCGCACGCATCGATGCCGTCCTCGCGCAGGCGCAGGTAGGGATGCCAGCCGAAAAAGCACGGCGCGGCGGTATCCCCGACATTGCACATGGTCACTTCCAGATCCAGTCCGCCGGCGTGCAGCGTGAAGGCCACGTCCAGCTCCAGCGCGAACGGGTAGCCTGGATACGTGCCGGGACCGATGGCATTCGAGCCCAGGCGCACGCTGGCGCCGGTGTCGTCAGCATCCTCAGCGATCAATTCGAATTCGGTGTCGCGCAAAAAGCCATGCATGATGCCGCGCCGATCGGCCGCCACGCCAGGCTGCAGATCATGCTCGCTGCCTGCAAAGCGGTACCGTCCATCGGCCACGCGATTGGCAAACGGCAACATGATCGCGAACCGCGAGCCATGCCGCCTTTCCAACTCGTCCGCCCCGGTGTAGCCGTCGGCCAGATCGTGCAGACGCCCGTCCACCGGCACCTCGTATTGCAGCAACGTGGCGCCGCGCCGCGCCAGACGCACGCTGGTGCCGGTATCGGTGTCGATCAGGGCGACCACGGGCCACGGCCCGAGGTGTTCGTGGCGGAGGGTGTATCGGCTCATGGCAGCGGCAGCGTCTAAAATGAACCCCATGTTAGCCTGATTGTCTCCCCCATCACCGCCCCGGTCATCGCCATGAATTTGCGTCACAACGATCAACACCCTTCCGTCCGCCTCGCCGATTACCGCCCGCCCGCGTGGCGCGTGGACAAGGTCGAGCTGACGTTCGACCTCGGCATCACGGATACCGAAGTGCATGCACGCCTGCATCTGAAACGCGACGGCGACGGCCCGCTGACACTCGATGGCGAGCACTTGTTTCTGGTGTCGATCGCGCTGGACGGGCACACACTGGCCGATGACGAATACACCTACGATGGCGCCACCCTGACCATCCCTGGCGCCACCGATGGCAGCGTGCTGGAGACCCGCGTCAAACTGAACCCGTCCGCCAACACCACGCTGGAAGGCCTGTATCTGTCGGGCCAGCCGGAGACCGGCTTCCTGCTGACCCAATGCGAAGCGCAAGGGTTCCGCCACATCACCTTCCTGCCCGATCGTCCGGACGTGCAGTCGCGCTACACCGTCACTCTGCGCGCCGACAGGGAACGCTTCCCGGTATTGCTGGCCGGCGGCAACCCGGATGGTGCCGGTGATCTCGCCGATGGCCGCCACTGGGCGCGTTTCATCGACCCGCATCCCAAACCCAGCTACCTGTTTGCCCTGGTCGCCGGCCGTCTGGCCAAAATCACCCAGCCGTACACGACGGCCGACGGTCGCGCCGTCACCCTGAACCTGTGGGCCGAAGCCGACGCCATCGACCAATGCCATTACGCCATGGATGCACTCATCCGCGCCATGCGCTGGGACGAGCAGATTTACGGGCGCAATTACGACTTGTCGGTGTTCAACGTCGTGGCCACGCACGATTTCAACATGGGCGCGATGGAAAACAAGGGCCTGAACATCTTCAACACCAGCTGTCTGCTGGCCGACCCGGAAACCGCCACCGATGGCGAATTCCGCCGCGTCGAAGCCGTCGTCGCACACGAATATTTCCACAACTGGTCCGGCAACCGCGTGACCTGCCGCGACTGGTTCCAGCTGTCGCTGAAAGAAGGCTTCACCGTGTTCCGCGAACACGGGTTTTCGGCCGACATGAACTCGGCACCACTCAAGCGCATCGAAGACGTGGCCATGCTGCGCCGCGCCCAGTTCACTGAAGACTCCGGCCCGTTGGCGCATCCGGTGCGCCCGTCGCATTACCGCGAAATCAACAATTTCTACACCGCCACCGTGTACGAAAAGGGTGCCGAGCTGGTGCGCATGGAAGCCGAACGGCTGGGTGCCGAAGGTTTCCGCAAGGGTACCGATTTGTACTTCGAACGCCATGATGGCCACGCCGCCACCATCGAGGATTTTCTTGCCGCGCTGGGCGATGCCAACGGTGTCGACATGACGCCCTATCTGGCTTGGTATGGCCAGGCCGGCACACCGCATCTGACCGCCCGTGGCAGCCACGATACGGCCAGCCACCGCTACACGTTGACCTTGAGCCAGCACACGGTGGCCACGCCCGGTCAGGATCGGAAACTGCCGTTGCCGATGCCGGTGCGTCTGGCCCTGTTCGACGCCGACGGCCACAAGTTGCCGCTGCGTCTGGCCGGCGAGAGCGCCGCGACGGGTGACGAGCGTGTCATCGAATTCGACAGCGCCACGGAAAGTTTCGTGTTCGAGGACATCGATGCCGAGCCGGTACCGTCGCTGCTGCGCGGCCTGTCGGCACCGGCCATCCTTGAATGCGGCTACACCCCGCACCAGCTGGCCCTGCTGTTGCGTCACGACACGGATGGCTACAGCCGCTGGGACGCCGGTCAGGAACTGGCCGCACGCGCCTTCGACGCGGTCCTCGCCGGTGATCGCGCACCCGCGGCGCTGACCGCCTGGATCGATGCACTCGGCGCCCTGTTCGTCGATGCCGATTTCGATCGCGCCTTGCTGGCCACGTTGCTGATCCCACCCGGCGAAGTGGTGCTGGCCGAACGTCAGGACGAAAACGATCCCGCCGCCATCCACGTCACCCGCGAACATCTGCTGACCGCTCTCGCCGACCACATCGGCGCCGATGCCCTGGCCACGCGTTACCGCCATCTGCACCTGCCCAAGGACGCTTCGCAGGAAGCCACTGCACAGGCCAAGCGCAGTCTCAAACAAGTGGTGTTGAACCTGTTGGCGCGCGTGGATTCGCCACGTGCCGCGGAACTTGCCCGTGCGCAATATGCCGATGCCGCCAACATGACCGAACGTCTTGGCGCTCTGGAAACCTTGCTGTGGCTGGACGCCGGCGCCGCCGAATCGGCCGATTTCCGGCAACGTTTCGCCGCGCAGCCGCTGGTGCTCAACAAGTGGTTCTCGGCCCATGCACATGTGCCCGGCGAGGGCTCGCTGGCACGCGTGCAGGCGTTGCTTGACGACCCGGCTTTCACCCTGCGCAACCCCAATCGCATGCGCGCCGTGCTCGGCGTATGGGCGCAGGCCAATCCCAGCGGCTTCCACCGCGCCGATGGCGCCGGCTATCGCCTGCTGGCCACACAGCTCAAGGCCATGGATGCGCTCAACCCGCAGGTCGCGGCGCGCATCGCCACTGCCTTCAATGGCTGGAAGCAGCTCGAACCGACCCGTCGCGAGGCCGCGCATGCCGCCTTGGCCGACCTGCTCGCCGGCGGCGATCTGTCGGAAAATCTGGGCGACATCGTGCAGCGTGCCCTGCAGGGAAGCTGAACCGCACCACCACGACACCGCCCCATCGCGGGCGGTATGTCAACGTCGGCAACAGCGGGCGCGTTGCCTGTCCACGGACGATGATGCGCCCGTCCACGCAAGTACCAAGCGAGGTTGCCATGAAACGTCTGCCTTCACTGTTGCTCGTCGCCTCCGCGCTGTTGCTGCTGGGCGGCTGCGCGATCGAGCCGGCTTACCGTTATGACGCCAACAACGGCGGTGGCTATTACGCGGGCCAGTCAGCCTACGGCAACGCCAACACCGTGATCCGCACGCATGTCGACATCAACCCGTGGGGCTGGGGCTACGGTCCGGGTTGGTGGGGTTACGGTCCAGGCTGGTGGGGTTACAACGGCCTCGGTTTTGGCGCGACTTACGTGTATCGGCCGCATCATCGCTGGCACCAGTGGGATCATCACCGTGACCGGGCGTGGCGCGGCTCGGATCGGTATCACGACCAGTCTCGCGGCCATTCCCGCTCACGAACGAATCATCGTCATTCGCCGACACACTCGCATCGCTGAAGGAAGATCACGCGGGCAGGCACGCCATGGCATGCCGCAATTCCGCACTGCGCAACTCCAGTTGCTGTTGCCGATTGACATCTTCGGCAGCCCGCCCCAGGCATTCCATGCGCATTTCGATGCACGCCAGTTCCACCCACAGATCATGGTGCATGGACACGGCGTCGGGTTGGGTGGTCACAGGCCGGACGTTCAACATGGTCAAGTCTCCGTGAAGATTTGCTCTTCGCAAGCCCTGCAAACATCGCGCCAAACGCCAAATCACGTCGCACACATGACACACCGGCTATTCAGGTGACGCCATGCGTCGTATCATGCCGTTGCAAGTCACGCCATGTTCACGCATGGCTGTGCACAATGCCCGCACGTCACCTCGCTGCAATCTGTCGATGCAGCCAAGCGGATGGCATCAGTCAAAAAGTTTCTGGCGCCCGACACACGGTCATCCTGGATTCCCCCTGTTCCTGAGACCGTCGGGCGCCAGATCCCTTTTCCCCTGCACATGCCGCATCGCGCGGCTGCCGCTTCCTTTTCCCGGCGCGCGGTCGACCCCTGTTCTGTCGACCTGGGCAGCGTTTGCGCGCCTGCCCGGAAAAAGTGCATGTGATGGTAAGCAACGTCCGTGCCAAGCCTGGCCCGACGATGAAACCGCACTCGCCGCACCCGTCACCGTCGTGGCCATCAAGCTCGCGTAAAATATCGTCATGATTCACCCCAATACTTACGATGTGATTGTGGTCGGAGGCGGCCACGCCGGTACCGAGGCCGCCCTGGCCGCGGCGCGCTGCGGTGCGCGCACGCTGCTGGTCACGCACAACATCGAAACCATCGGCCAGATGAGCTGCAATCCGGCCATCGGCGGCATCGGCAAGGGCCATCTGGTCAAGGAAATCGACGCGCTGGGCGGCGCCATGGCACATGCGGCGGACTTGGCCGGCATTCAGTGGCGCACCTTGAACGCATCCAAGGGGCCGGCCGTGCGCGCCACGCGCTGCCAGGCCGATCGCGTGCGCTACAAGGCCGCGGTGCGCCGCCTCGTCGAAACCCAGCCCAATCTGCAAGTTTTTCAGCAAGGCGTGGATGATCTCGTCATCGAGGGCGGCCGCGTGACCGGCGTGGTCACGCAAATGGGCCTGACCTTCCGTACGCACGCCGTGGTGCTGACGGTCGGCACGTTTCTGGCCGGACGCATCCACATTGGCGATGCGCAATACAGCGGCGGCCGCGCCGGCGACCCGCCCGCCACCACGCTGGCCAAGCGCCTGCGCGAGTTGCCGGTCGCCGCCGAACGCCTGAAGACCGGCACGCCGCCGCGCATCGACGGGCGCAGCATCGACTACACGCATCTGGCCGAGCAGGCCGGTGATGATCCGGCCCCGGTATTTTCGTACCTCGGATCGCGCAGCGAGCATCCGCGCCAAGTGTCGTGCTGGATCACCCACACACGCGCGCGCACCCACGACATCATCCGTGGCGCGCTGGATCGCTCGCCGCTGTACACCGGCCAGATCGAAGGCGTCGGCCCGCGCTACTGCCCGTCGATCGAGGACAAGGTGGTGCGTTTTGCCGACAAGGATTCGCACCAGATCTTCATCGAACCCGAAGGTCTGGACACGCCGGAAATCTATCCCAACGGCATTTCCACCTCGCTGCCGTTCGACGTGCAGCTGGACCTGGTGCACTCGATTCCGGGCTTCGAGCACGCGCACATCACGCGCCCCGGCTACGCCATCGAATACGACTATTTCGATCCGCGCGGCCTGCATCCGTGGCTGGAAACCCAAACCATCGGCGGGCTGTATTTCGCCGGTCAGATCAACGGCACCACCGGCTACGAAGAAGCCGCCGCGCAAGGCCTGCTGGCCGGCTTGAACGCCGCCTTGGCCGCGCATGGCAAGGCGCCGTGGCACCCGCGCCGCGACGAGGCCTATCTGGGCGTGCTGGTGGACGACTTGACCAGCAACGGCACGCTGGAGCCGTATCGCATGTTCACCTCGCGCGCCGAATATCGCCTGTCCTTGCGCGAGGACAACGCCGATCTGCGCCTGACCGAAATCGGCCATGCATTGGGCGTGGTGCCACAGGCGCGCTTTGACGCCATGCGCCGCAAGCGCGATGCCGTCGCCGCCGAAAACGCGCGCCTCGCGGCATTGTGGGCCACGCCAGACAACGCCTTGGGCGTCGCCATCAAGCAACGCCACGGCATCGAACTGCAACGCGAGGCCAACGGCCTGGACCTGCTGCGCCGCCCCGAACTCGATTACGCCAGCCTGACCGCCACCGCCGGCTTCGGCCCGGCGCTGACCGACAACGATGCCGCCGCCCAGGTCGAAGTACAGGCCAAATACGCCGGTTACCTCGAACGCCAGCGCGACGACATCGAACGCCAGCGCCGTCACGAAAACACCGTCATCCCCGGCGATTTCGACTACGACAGCGTGCGCGGCCTGTCCGCCGAGGTGCTGATCAAGCTCAAGCGCTCACGCCCCGACAGCATCGGTCAGGCGGCACGCATCAGCGGCGTCACGCCGGCGGCCATCTCGCTGCTGCTGGTGCACTTGAAACGCCGGCACGCGGCCTGACGCTCAAGCCTTGGCCTTGCCTTGGTTGGCCACCGCCGCGGCCTTGGCGGCAATGGCATCGGCATCGCCCAGGTAATAACGACGCAGCGGTGTCATGGCGTCGTCGAATTCGTACACCATCGGCACGCCGTTGGGGATGTTGAGCCCGGCGATGTCGGCGTCGGAAATGCCGTCCAGATACTTCACCAGCGCGCGCATGGAATTGCCGTGCGCGGCCACCAGCACCTTGCGCCCGGCGCGGATCGCCGGCGCCAGCACCTCGTGCCAATACGGCAGCACGCGCGCCACCGTGTCTTTCAGGCATTCGGTCAGCGGCAGCACATCGTCGGCAAGGCCGGCGTAGCGCGGATCGCCGGCGCAAAAATTGTCCGTCGGTGCTAGCGGCGGCGGCGGGGTGTCGTAACTGCGCCGCCACACATGCACCTGCTCGTCACCGTATTTGGCCGCCGTCTCGGCCTTGTCCAGGCCGGTCAGCGCGCCGTAATGACGCTCGTTCAAGCGCCAATCGGTGACGACCGGCAACCACATCCGGTCCATCGCTTCTTGCACATGCCACAGCGTGCGCACCGCACGCTTGAGCACCGAGGTGTGCGCGACATCGAAATCGTAGCCCTCGTGCTTGAGCAACTCGCCGGCGGCGCGCGCCTCCTCGACGCCCTGCGCGGTGAGGTCGACATCGGCCCAGCCGGTGAAACGGTTTTCCAGGTTCCACTGCGACTGGCCGTGGCGGATCAGGACGAGCTTGTGCATGGGGATGTGTCCATCGGGGATAACCGGACTATGGTGAAAGCCGGCGGCGACGAGGTCAACGCCGGCGCCTAAACCGTTTGGCATGATGGCGCATCCAAGCCAGGTCAAACCCAACTGGAGATTTGCATGAAAGGCACTCTTTGCGCGCTCGTGCTCGGCCTTGGCCTGGTCATGGCCGGCGGCGTCCACGCCAGCACCACGCATACGCTCAACGACGATGTCGACATCGCCGCCGGACAAACCGCCGGCGATATCAGTACCGTCAACGGCGACATCCACATCGGCCACGATGCCAGCGTGCACAAGGCACGCACGGTCAATGGCGACATCCTGTTGGGCGCGCACGGCACGGCACAGATGCTCGCAGCGGTCAATGGCGATGTCACGCTCAAGGCCGACGCGCGCGTGCTTGCCGGCGCCGGGACCGTCAACGGCACGATCACCCTGCACCACGGCGCCAACGTGAATGGCAAGGTGTCCAGCGTCAACGGCAAGATCGTGCTCGACGCGGCACATGTCGGCGACGGGCTGGAAATCGTCAACGGCGACATCACGGTCGGCGCCAACTCGCGCGTCGAAGGCGGCATCACCGTCAAGAAACCGAACGACGACTGGCATCCGAACGCGCACACGCACATTCCGCGCATCATCATCGGCCCGCACGCGGTGGTCGCCGGCACGCTGGATTTCGAGCGCAAGGTGCAGCTTTACGTCAGCGACAGCGCCAGGATCGGCCCGGTGAAAGGCGCCGTGGTGCATCGCTTCAGCGGCGCGCAGCCGTGAATCGCGGGGCGGGCAGGCCACGGCTTGCCCGCCCGCGTCACACCCAGTCGCGCGGCTTGAGGTAATCGGCCAGGCGCGCCTCGGGCGAACCCGGTGCGGGCACGTAACCGTATTCGAAACGCACCTGCGGCGGCAGGCTCATCAGGATCGATTCGGTGCGCCCACCCGATTGCAGGCCAAACAGCGTGCCGCGATCGTAGACCAGGTTGAACTCCACGTAGCGCCCCCGCCGATACAACTGGAAGGCACGCTCGCGCTCGCCGTACGGCGCGTCCTTGCGGCGTTCGACGATCGGCAGGTAGGCGTCGAGAAAGCCTTGGCCGACATCGCGCAAAAAGGCAAAGCAGCGCTCGAAACCGCCGGCGTCCAGATCATCGAAAAACAGCCCGCCGACGCCACGCGCCTCGTCACGGTGTTTGTTGTGGAAATACTCGTCGCACCACGTCTTGTAGCGCGGGTAGACATCTTCCCCGTACGGCCGGCACAGGTCGCGCGCCACCGTGTGCCAGTGCACCACATCTTCGTCGACGGGGTAGAACGGCGTCAGGTCGAAGCCGCCACCGAACCACCACACCGGCTCAGTGTCGGGTTTGTCGGCCTCGAAATAACGCACGTTGGCATGACTGGTCGGCACATGCGGATTGCGCGGATGCAGCACCAGCGACACGCCGGTGGCGATGAAGCTGCGTCCGGCCAACTGCGGGCGCTGCGCCGTGGCGCTGGGTGGCAGGCGCGTGCCAGTGACGCGCGAAAAGTTGACGCCGGCCTGCTCGAACACGCCGCCATCCTTCAGCACGCGCGTGCGCCCGCCACCGCCGGCCGGGCGCTGCCAGGCATCCTCGACAAAACGGGCACGGTCATCGACCTGCTCGATGGCGGCACACAGGCGATCCTGCAACTCGCGCAGGAAGGTCTCGACACGATCAGCTTGTTCACTCATGTGAGCAAGCTTAGCAAGCCTGGTACGCACATGCTGATGGCATTTGACTGCATTTTTGTTGGTACGGAACGGTCATCACCCCGATGCACGACGCTTTCAACAGGCCACTGCGAATCAACCTTGTTTGGGCGGCTCGAATTGTGCTGCCAGCCGACGCAATGCCTTCTCGCTCCACGCCAGTTTTCCGGATTCGAGTTGCGCCACCAACCCGTTGAGCCATTTGATTTCGGCCTTGAACAGCACCTGCTTGTATTCGTCATCCAGTACACAAACCCTCGGCAAGCCCCTGCCCATCAAATTCCGCGTACCTGCAACCAATTCCGTCAACTGCAGCTGCAGCGTTTGACTGCGGCTGCGCAATGCAGCAAGCGCGACGTCAGGCGAAAGCGCCATGATCGTGGCAAGTGCCGCGGGAAATTCATCGAACTCGTTGCGAGGCTCGCCAAGCATGCCTTGCAGCCACTCGTAGAACGTCTTGCGGCCCCGCGCGGTGATCTCGTAGACCACACGCTCGGGACGACCTTCGTCCTGCTGCGTTGCCAGAACCCGCATCAGGCCGGCAGCCACAAGCCTGGCAATCGTCTGATAGACGCTGTTGCGCTGCGAGACGTTGACCACGCTGTCCTTGCCGCGTTGCTTGATCAACTCATGCATGCGGTAGGCATGCGATGGTGCCTCGATGACAAAGGAAAGAACCACCATGGCCAGTGGCGACCGTCGGGGTGGACGCGCATTCATGCGAACGTTCCGGAACTGCGTTGACGGCATCTTGCAGAGATAGTCAATGCATGTCTATGATATAGACATATTATGACTAATGTAGAGGCCTCGGATATGACTATGGCAAAGCGTGCATTGGTCATCGGCGGTGGCATCGCCGGTCCGGTTGCCGCAACCGCTTTGCACTTGGCGGGCATGCGGGCCACCGTTTGTGAGGCATACCCGGGGGATTCAAACGGAATCGGCGGCGATCTCGCTCTGGCGCCCAACGGCATGGATGCGCTGGCCATCATCCGCGCGGATACAGCTGTCCGCGAGGCTGCGCTGTCGATCAGTCGGCAAATCATCAGAATTGGAGAAAAGAGCCGGATCGAGCTGCCTCGACTTGTCGGCTTGCCGCCGCAGCAGATGATCGAGCGCGGCACCTTGCAGCACATCCTGCAAGAGCGAGCAAAGTCAGTTGGCGTTCGATTCGAATACAACAAGCGCCTGACCAGTATTGTCGAAGAACCGGATTCGGTTACCGCACGCTTCGCGGACGGCAGTGAGCTGATGGCGGATTTACTGATCGGTGCCGATGGCGTGCGGTCAACCGTTCGGCGCCTGATCGACCCGCAGGCCCCGGGGCCTGGCTATACGGGCATCCTTGGTTTCGAGGGGTCGGCGACCGTCCCCGTCGATCTGCCGCCGCACACCATCGCTTTCTCATTCGGCAAGCGTGCTTACTATTTGTACTGGCAAGGCAAGGATGACCGCGTGACGTGGGGCGCGAATCTGCCTTCACCAACCTATCTGACGCTGAAAGATGCGCGTGCGATTCCCGCGAGCACGTGGGTGCAGCGCTTGCTTGAAACCTATGGCGACGACAGGCCAGCAGCCGAGCTGATCCACCGGACAAGCGAACGCGATATTCAAGTTCATGGCGCCATCCACATCATGCCGTCCGTGCCCCACTGGCATAGCCAGCGCATGGTGCTGGTCGGCGACGCGGTGCATGCGCCATCCAACAGTACCGGGCAAGGTGCGTCGTTGGCGATCGAGGGCGCGATCCAGCTGGCGCGTTGCTTGCGCGATGTCCCGGATATCACGTCAGCATGCGCGTCTTACGAACGATTGTGCCGTCATCGTGTGGAGACCATCGCAGCGCGCGGCGCCAAGACCAACCAATTGAAAACCCCGGGTCCAATGACACGAAAGCTCATGAGGGCAGCCATGCCGCTCATGTTCCGAGTGATGGACTGGGAGAAATCACTCGGGCCGGAACAACGCCACAAGATCGAGTGGAATGCGCGAGTCGACGCAGTTTGATTTGATGCCGGCGATGCATTGCCGCCGAGGTGCCGCTCAACCATTCATGGTAACCGACTGCCATCTTGCCACGGAGGCCAGCGCTTGACCTGCGCGACCCCGACGACGCCGGCTTCATGAGATGCGGGGAACCCGTTATTCTTCCCCACCATGATCGCCCGCATGCCCGCCCTTGCCGTCTCCGCCGCCACCGCCACCTCGGCCCTCGGGCGTGGCCGGGACGCGCATGCCAGCGCGTTTTCCGCCATGCGTGGCGGCTTGCGTGCCAACGACATCAGTCACGCCCCGCTGGATTGCTGGATCGGCCGCGTGGACGGCGTCGAGGCGGTGCAGCTGCCCTCGGCCGACGCGCCGTGGGACTGCCGCAACAATCATCTGGCCTGGCTGGGCTTGCAGCAGGACGGCTTTCTGGACACGGCCCGCGCCGCCGTGGCGCGCTACGGCGCCGCGCGCGTGGCGGTGCTGATGGGCACCTCCACCGGCTCCATTCGCTCCACCGAATGGGGCTACCGGCATCTCGAAAATGGTCGCCTGCCGGAAGCCTTGCGTCATCCGCGCCTGCACACCTTGCACTCGCTGGGCCGCTTCGTGGCCGACGTGCTGGATGCGCACGGGCCGTGCCTGACCGTGTCGACGGCCTGCTCGTCCAGCGCCAAGGTGTTCGCGATGGGCGCGCGCCTGATCAACGCGGGGCTGGTCGATGCCGCCGTGGTCGGCGGCGTGGACACGCTGTGCGACAGCGTGCTGTTCGGCTTCAATTCGCTCGAACTGGTGTCGCCCGAACCGTGCCGCCCGTTCGATGTGGCGCGCCACGGCATTTCCATCGGCGAGGCCGCCGGCTTTGCCTTGCTCGAACGCGTCGAGACCGCGCCGCACGCGCCGCGACTGGTCGGCTACGGCGAATCCAGCGATGCCTGGCACATGTCCACACCGCATCCCGACGGCCTTGGCGCGGAACGCGCCACGCGCGATGCCTTGGCCCGCGCCGGGCTGGCGCCGGAGGCCGTGGACTACATCCACCTGCACGGCACCGCCACCACCAAGAACGACGAAGTCGAAGCCGCCTTGGTCGCGCGCCTGTTTCCGGCCACGACCCGTGCCAGTTCGATCAAGGGTTACGTCGGCCACACGCTGGGCGCGGCCGGTGCGCTGGGCGCCGTCACCGCGCTGCTGGCTTTCGAACATCAACAAATTCCCGGCAATCTCGGTTGCGACAAACCCGATCCGGCCTGTGGCCCGCAGCTGGCTTTGCAAAGTGCGCCGGCGGATGTCGACGTGGCCCTCGTCAACGCCTTCGGTTTCGGTGGCAACAATGCCTGCCTCGCGCTGGCCCGCGCCGAGGCCTGCGCATGAACCGCACTTTGCAAACATGGGTGAACGGCCTTGGCATCTGGACGCCGGGTTTGCCGAACTGGGCCGCCTGGCAAGCACTGTGCCAAGGTTCCGGCACACTCGACGATACGGCGCCAGCCAGGCCGCAACCCGCGCGACTGGCTGCCGGCGAACGCCGTCGCGTGTCCACGCACGTGCTGGCCGCCATCGAGGTGGCCGACCAGGCCGTGGCCATGAGCGGACACGACGGCGGCGAGCTGCCGTGCATCTTCGCCAGTGCCTATGGCGACCTCGGCATCATGGATTACATGTGCGCGGTGCTGGCCGACACGCCGCAACACCTCTCGCCGACGCGCTTCCACAATTCCGTGCACAACGCCGCCGCCGGCTACTGGACCATCGCCAGCCACTGCCACGCCGGCTCGCAAGCCATCGCCGCCGCGCAATCCACCTTCGGCGCCGGCCTGCTGGAAGCCGCGGTGCTGGCACGCGCCGACGACCATCCCGTGTTGCTGGTGGTGCATGATGATCCCGGCAGCGGCCCGCTGGCCGAAGCCATGCACGTGGACCAATCCTTCGCCTGCGCGCTGGTGCTGTCGCCACACGCCAGCGCGGCGAACACGCCACGGCTCGACCTTGCACTCGTCGACAACGCCGCAAAGCCCACCCCGCCGCAACACCCGTTCGCGGCACATCTGACCGCCAACAATCCGTCCGCCAAGGGCTTGGCCCTGCTCGAAGCCCTGGCCACCGGCGCGACCGGCCGCGTGACCCTCGCCGCCGCACCCAATCTCGGCCTGGACATCGCCATCACGCGCCCGCTCTGACCAGGCTACTTCACGGCCGGAAAGCCGACGGCATACGTGCTGGTGCCATCGGCGTGCGCCTTGAGCGCGCGCACATCAAGGCCAAGCCCGCGCGCCAACGCCTGCTTGCCGCTGGGCGCGACGAGCGTGACCGGCCCATGCAAGGCGAGTGGCGCGAAATGCCATGAGCGCGCCGGCAGCTCGGCGCGCGTCAGCTGCGGATGGCGCTTGAGCCAGGCCACCACGATCGCACGGTTGCCGTCCGGCGCGTTGAGCAGCGTGTGCTTGCCATCCATGCCCGGAAAATGCCCACCACCGCCGGCGCGATAATTGTTGGTGGCGACGATGAAACGCTCGCTCGGCGTGATCGGTTGGCCGTGCAAGGTCAGGCGCACGATACGCTGACCGACGGGCTTGCTCACGTCGATGACATACGCCAGCCCCGGCCCCTGGATCTGGTCGAAGTTGTAACCGGGCATGCGCGTGTTGATGAGCGCTTGCGGCGTGGCCTTGTACGGATCGATGCGATTGAAACGCTCGGCCGCCCGTTCCAGCCAGGCCTTCAACGTGGCGCCCGTCACTGTCACCGCCGCCAGCGTGTTCGGGTAGTAATAAAGGTCGGCCGCCGAACGAATGGTCACGGCGCCCGGCGCCACATCGGTGTAATCGTCGGGACAGCCGTAACCGGTGCGGAACGCCGCCGCCGCGGACAGGATCGGCAACCGCGCCAGATCGGGCCGGTTCGCGGCGATGTATGTACGCACGTAGTCGCGCTGTGCCGCATTGACCACCGCCAGCGCGGTCATGTTGCCGAGCGCGGAAAAATACGTGCTCATGCGGAAATCCGCATGGTCGATCGGCGTGTTGACATAGGCGATCGTGGCCTTGTGCAACGTGCCCACCAGCGGCGCGATGCGTGGATCGGGCGGCACGCAATGGCCCTTGGATGGACAGATCGGCTCGACCACGCTGCGCGCGGCGGCGGCATCGGACACCCAACGGCCATGCCGATACGTCAGCGCAAGATGGATCAGCCCCAGGTCCTTGCCGAAGAATCCGCCCATCACCGCCGGCACGCCATTGACGTGGCCGTGCACATCATCGACATCGCGCAGATGCGCAAAACGCGGCCCCGGAAAATCCACATGCATGTGGCCGAGCAGCATCGCATCGATGCCGGGTACGCGTGCCAGATACCACGCCGCGTTTTCCATCATCGGCGTGTACGGCGCAGTGTCGATGCCGCCGTGCACGATGGCGATGACCAGATCGGGATGCGCGGCGCGAATCGCCGGCATGTATTTGCGCGCGGCTTCCACCACGCCCAACACACGCACCTTGCCCTGCAGGTGGCGCTTGTCCCACTGCATGATCGGCGGCGGCGTGAAGCCGATCACGGCGATGCGAAGCGGCGCCTTGATGGTCTTGCCGTCCGGCGCGGTGGCGGTGATGGTGCGCGTCAATATTCGCCACGGCTGAAAGATTGGCTTGCCGGTTTCAAGACTGTCGACATTGGCCAGCACCAGCGGGTAATGCGGCCCCTTGCAATGCTCGACCTTGATGCCCTTGACATGCATCGGCACGCCGGTGACCTGCGACAGGAAACCCAACCCGTAATTGAATTCGTGATTGCCGACCGTGCCGGCATCGTAACCAAGCACGTCCATGGCGCGATACACCGCCAACTCGCGATTGCACGGGATCGGACGGACCAGCGCCTGCACGTCCGCCGACACCGTGCCCTGAATGGTGTCGCCCGCGTCGAACAGCAGTGTGTTCGCGTAGCGCTTGCGCGCGCGCTCGATCAGGGTGGCGGTGCGTGCAAGGCCCACCTGCGGATCCGGTTTGAGCCGGTAATAGTCGTAGCCCAGGACATGTGCATGGATGTCGGTGGTTTCCAGCAAGGTCAGGCGTGCCGTGCTGCCCGTTGGCACGTGCGGCGTGGTCCCCGCCAGCGCTACCCCGGCCCACAGGCCAAGCAGGCACAAACCGTATTTCATGGATGGGCGCATCATCAATTCCAGGTCGTCGGACAGTCCGCCCTGATCTTGCGACAAACGCCACTGTCGCTGCAATCGACAAGCGAGCCAACAGCCACCGCATCCGGGTCACCCTGGCGCTGTGAGCCGCACAGGCCGCCATCATCTGCGGCGATCATCTCTTTGTCCGATCTTGGCAACCATCCAAGCATGCCGACTTCAGTGCACGGCAGCCCCAATCCAGAACGGTGACTGGTGCGGAATCCTTCCGCAACCTACCGAGAACATCGCGAAGGCGGCACATCGAATCAGGGTGTGATGAGAGGTACCTGCGATACAGCGGGGCGGGAGACTATTGTGTCGGTTGACACGAGCGGCGAAATGGTGACCCCGTTTTGCCAATTCAAGGCCTGACCGCGAGCTCCCGCTTTTTGGTGATTTCGCGGGCAGTGCAGTAATGCAACGCAAAGACTCCACAACATGCCACAGCCCATATTGGCCATTGCCTAAATTGGTAGAATCGAAGCGTAGACACAATATATCCACAATAAATTGCGAAGAATATCGTGGGTATAGCCGCAGAAATCAGTCTACGCCCAAAAAATACCACAGATACTGCAAGTAGCATTATAGAAATAACCAAATACCACATGGCTACCTCGAATATTACGGCGACAAAGATGCCACGCGCAAGCACACGAATTAAACCTAACGGGAGTTCCGGCGGGTTTGGATAGGCAGCATTTAAAACCACGGCGGCAATGACAAACAGCGCAAACTCCAAGAGTTTGAATATAGCCACAGGATATACGTAATTCTTGAGAATATTAAATGCTCTCATTGCTCGCGTTCCACTGGATGAGATCCTGCGCAAATACAACCCTATCGTGCTCGTTAGCGTAGTTGATCGGGCCGCCGAGTTGCGCCTGTGCCATCGAGGCTGCTCTTGACACGCGTGCATCAGCTGAGCTGACGTGGTTACCAATCCATCGGCCAATCTTCGCAACTGCTCCACCATTTCCGTTAATGGCTTTGTTTAGGGTATTTATGGCCGACGCGTATAGTGTTGGGTTATTTGACTTCAAGCCACTCAATTGGCGTTGTACGAAGTCTTGCTCATCCGTGGCCAATTTGTTATCCAGCGCTGCTCCATTTTGGGTTATTTGGCCGTTAAGTATCTTCGCAGCCTGACCCTGATTGAATTTCGCAATGCTCACGTTAAGCTTAGAGAGGAGAGAACTTACTTTCGAGCTAGCGTCTGAAGCCAACCGTCCAAGCGACGTATCCAGATCACCTAAAGTGTTCGTGAGATCCGAAAGCCCTTTAAAATAGACGGTGTCGTGACCTAGAGCCTGTAACAGCTTGCTGTTGCTTCTATATGTACTGGAGCGTTGGCAGTAGCCTGCATCCTCATTTATCAGCCACACGCACATCTTGCCAGTCGGGTCGATATTTACGATGGGATTGTCATTGGCGTAACAAGTATCGCCAGCATCGACCGGAGACTACCTCCCGTTCAAATTCAAACGCCCGTAAGTGCACTTGGAACCGTTATTCCCCCCGTCCCCTTATTCGCTTTTTTGCAGGGCGCCGCTACTGGAATTCAAACGCCTGTAAGTGAACCTGGAACCGTTATTGAAATACTAAGGTAGACCCCGTGCTTTGTGACCCCGTGCTTTGCGAACTTCTTGTTCACCGTTCTTTGGCTGGATATATATGTTTAACCAATACACCATCGTCCGTACAAGATGATTGGCAAATAGCGCCCTTAGGGCAGATGTCAGTAACCCACCTCCCTCGAATTACCACAAACTTGTTACTGTACTGCAAAATCGTACTTTGCGGTACATCAGATAAGTCAACAGCAACACATTTGCCTCGGGTGTGCTCACGTGCCGCATTCCGCGACGAATAAAGATTTATGTCCTCGAATCCTACTCTTAGGTAACCGTACATCTGTACGGGTTCCCCATTGTCCATATTATTTGGCGCGGCCGCGTTTTGCACTGAAATACGTCTAATGCCATGGCCTGCACGTGTTACCGAACATGCTGTCATTGCAAACATAATCATGAGCGCAATTGTAAAAAGCAGTATTTTCATTGCACGGCACTCTGGAAGACGTTAAGGGCTTTTTGTATACCCTGCCTATCAGACCTTGTAATTCCATCATTTACAATAATTCTTACCCGGAACTGACCCTTAACCTTCTCTATTACTATTGCACTATCACCGTGAATGATATTGTTGGGCATATCCTTGTTAACAACCCCTGAGTCGGCAGGCCCAGGAATTATCTTTGATCCATTTACTGGGTGCGAATGCGCTATCGCATCTGCTCCACCTGCACCATATATCGTCGTCTTTATCGTTCGGCCAACTTTTTTGACGACGACCTTCAACTTTGTGGTAGTCACGTTCCCCTTACTGTCCTCGTCAAACCGAACAGCCTTTTCGTTGTAGCCGTAAGTTTTCAAACTCCCTTTTCGGGCTAAGTTCGACACGGCTTGGTCGATGTTGTGATCTTGAGTGACAGTTTGGTTCCCAGCCTTTTTTGGCTTGTAATTGGTCGACTCTATGCAGTCATGCTTATCTTTAACGCCATCGCAGGCCTGTTCGCCGAATAGATCCACAAACCGCACGGGATTGTCATTGGCGTACAAGTATCGCCAGCGTCGAACGGAGACTACCTCCCGTTCAAATTCAAACGCCGGTAAGTGAACCTGGAACCGTTATTGTCCTTAATTCACCGACTAATCAGATTGTTTTATCACCTTTATTGCCTCCCGCCAATTGGCACCAATGTCTATACCTGAGGTACTACACTGGCGCAAACTAACGCCGTACGAGTATATGCTGCCCTTATAAACTCCGCTAACGATCACAAGCTTACCATTGAGAGAATGTCCCGCCGAATTTAGATCACCAGAGTTAACAATACTCAAGCACCCAGTATCTTGGCGCCAGTAATCTTCAGTGTAGCCCTTTTTGTCCGTTACGTAGGTCGACTCGGGACCCAACACCATGTAGCCTCTTAGGACAATATCCTTACCGTCGAACTCACTTCTGTGCGAGTTTATATACGATATCGATGGGATCGATGGTAATGATTTTACACTTGCACACCCGTTAATCCCTAATAATGTAACGAGTGCCATAAGCGAACCAAATATAGCAAATTTCATCTTCCGTTTCATTCCGACGGCCTCATTTCGTCCACTGCGTTCTGCTGCCTATTGATGGATTTCAGCAGGTAATTCCTCTCATGTGATGTGAACCGGCCTTTTAAGACAGTGATTTGTATCCTACCCTTAACAATTTCGTATTTTGCCACTCTACCCTTGCTGACGACGTAGTTAATGAGCCCATGGATCAGCGGTTGCGCATCACCCGGGCTCACAAAGCCGTCCGAAGAGACACCAGGGGTTGAACCGTCGATGTGGCTATGCTCAACGGCGGTGGCACCAGGTGGTTGATTTTTCAGGTCAATGCCATCCTTTACACCGGCCTTATGTACAACAGTCCCGCCAGCAGGCTTGATTGAAACCGACGTTTTGCCAATCAGCCAAGACGCGCGCTCTGGTGCTTTCGATGTTTCCAAGGATGGCGCGTTATGCAAGGCGGCTTTATCCATCTGTTTCGTGGATTTTAGATTTTTTGCACTTCCGAAGTCGGAGCGTATACAAATGGTCACACTCTTACCTGGACATGAAGCCTCGCCGGTAGGATCGACAAATCTAATGGGATTGTCATTGGCGTACGCATACCCTTCCTAACTTCCGCACGCCACTACGCTGCGCGGCTTGCACGCATATGGCAGTTGATCGGCGGGTTTGCCGGCCAGAGTGCGGGTGATCCAGCGGTTGACGACATGCTTGAGGATGGCCATGGGCAGGCTGCCCTGACCGATCACGACGTCGTCGAAGTCCTTGAGCGAATATTTGTTGCCCAGTTCCTTTTGTGCCTTGGCGCGCAGGTGCAGGATGGCCTGCTCGCCGATCATGTAGCTCAGCGCCTGGCCGGGCCACACGATGTAGCGGTCGACCTCGGTGGCGATGTTCTGATCGGCCAGTGCGGTGTTGTCCTGCATGTACGCGACGGCCTGCGGGCGGGTCCAGCCGTAGGCGTGGATGCCGGTGTCGACGACCAGGCGCACGGCGCGCCACATCTGGTAGTTCAGGTAACCGAATTTCGCGTATGGGTTGTCGTACAACCCCATCGGTTTGTCGCACAGCGTTTCCGAGTACAACGCCCAGCCCTCGCCGAAGGCGTTGTAGTAGGCGTAGCGACGAAAGGCCGGCAGGTCGGAGAGCTCGGCGGCGACCGGGATCTGCAAGTTGTGGCCGGGGCGACCCTCATGGCACATCAATACCTGGATCGAATACTTGGGGCGCGTCTTTGGTTTGTACAGATTGACGCTGACGTAGGGCACGTTGGCGTAGGCCGGATAGGTGTTGGGCGCCAGTGATGCGGGGATGACGGCGATGCCCCACGGTTGCCGCGGCAGCAACCACACGCTGAGCACTTGGGTGAGGCGCGGGTCGATGCGCTTGGCGGCGGCCTCGTAGGCTTCGAGCAGGTCCCCGGGGTTGTTGTAGTAGAACTTCGGGTTGGTGCGCAGGTAGTGCAGGAAATCCTTGTAGCTACCCTTGAAGCCGATCTGGTCGAAAAGCTGCTGCATCTGCGCGTGAATCTGCTTGACCAGTTTCAGACCCAGAGCGTGCACCTGCGCCGGCGTCATGTCGGTGGTCGTGTAATGGCGCACGAGGTAGGCGTAATAGGCCTTGCCGCCGGGCAAGCTGGACACGCCGACCGAGGTGCGTGCGTGCGGCAGGTAGTCGTGCTCGAAGAAGGCAAGGAATTTTTCGTAAGCCGGATTGACGTCGCGCGTGATGGCGGTTCTGGCCGCGGCACGCAGCTTGGCCTGTTCGGCCGCGGGGATCGACGCCGGCAGCTGCTTGAACGGTGCGTAGAACGGGCTTTGTGCTGGATCGGTCGCGATGTTGGCCTTGATCTCGGCGGTGACTCGTTGCATGGCCACGCGTGGCTGGATGATGCCCTTGGCCATGGCCGCGCGCAGGCGTGCAGTGAAGGCGGCGAGGTAGGCGCCAGTGGTGTCGAGCTTGTCGATCAGGCGCTGATAGCCGCGCGCGTTGGCATAGTGCGCACCCTTGATCTGGTTGCCGGCCAGCTGCGGCCCCCACAGTTGCGTCATCAGCGTTTGAGCCTGATCGGGAAACGCGGCGGCGGCGATGGCGTCCTTGAGCTGGTATTCGAACAGTTGGTAGCTCAGTTGGTCATTGGGATCGAGCTTGGCGAAGTCGATGCGGTGCAGGGCCGCCAGCTCGGCCTGGTCGCGCGCGGTTTGTGCATGCACGGCAGCCAGGCCGGGATCGCCCCAGTAGCGGCGGAAGTCGTTTTCGGCGAGCGGCTGCTGCTGACGTGATGGCTTGCGCGCGTTGGCGAACAGCGTGTGCAGTTGCGCGGCCGGTGTGTCGGTGGTGTGCGCCGTGGTCGGTGGCGTGGTGGCGAATGCGGCGGGCGCGGCGAGCAGCAGTGTCAGGGCGAGTGATGTGAGGGTACGCATGAAGGTTGGCCTTTGACTGCGAATTTGTCCGACTATAACGCAGATGCAGGGATGCCGACGGGCATGTGGCAAAGCGCGCGATGGCGTTTCAGAAGTGTTCGGAAGATGGACGCAAGTCCAGCTCCTGCGTCCACGCCGAACGCGGTTGGCGGTGCAGATGCCAATAGCTTTCAGCGATGGCGGCAGGGTCGAGGAATTCGGTCACGGCATGACCGGGATCGCGTGCGCGCGTGCGTGGCGAATCGATTTGTCCGTCGATGATGACGTGGGCGACGTGGATGCCGCGTGGCCCGAATTCGCGCGCCAGGCTTTGTGCCAGTGCGCGCAGGCCGAACTTGCCCACGGCCAGTCCCGCGAAGCCGGCACCGCCGCGCAGTGCGGCGGTGGCACCGGTGAACAGCAGGGTGCCGGCGCCGGCGGCGAGCATGGTGGGCAATACTTCGCGCGCGGCCAGCAAGGCGCCGTAGCAGTTGATGCGCCAGGCG
Source organism: Rhodanobacteraceae bacterium (assembly GCA_036379495.1). GTDB lineage: Bacteria > Pseudomonadota > Gammaproteobacteria > Xanthomonadales > Rhodanobacteraceae > Oleiagrimonas. Next base: position 23,366 of record DASVGO010000043.1, read on the forward strand.
GCTTCGAAGTCGGCAAGATCGAGTTCGAGAATGCCGCCGCGCAAAAAAGCACCGGCGTTGTAGATCAGTACGCCCGGCGCGCCTTGTCGAGCTCGAATCCCGGCAAAGGCTGCCGCCACGCTGGCCGGGTCGCCGGCGTCGCAATCGTGACCGCAGGCGGTGTGTCCCGCAGCGGCGAGCGCATCGAGCACGGGTTGGCGCGAATCAGCATGGCGGGACAGCAACGCCAGCGGGAAACCCTCGGCGGCAAAGCGTGCGGCCAGCGCGCCACCCAGGCCAGGTCCGGTGCCGACGATGGCGACGGGGGCATGGGTGGGTGTGGTCACGGCAGGATCCTCGCAGGCATGTCGCGTCATGGTTGCGCGGGCACGCGAAGATGTCGAGTCTGTCCGGTGCGCGGTGTGGAGGGGATCGGGCGCAGGCTACAATGGCCAATCTCTGGCACCGCGCGCAGGCCTGCCCCATGCGTCATCCACGTTTGGCCGAACCCCTGGTGATGCTGGCCACCGTGGTGCAATGGTTGGTGTTGTCGATTGCCACCGGGGCCTTGATCGGCGTCGGCTGCACGTTGTTTTTGCGTGTCCTGTTCGCGACCGCCGGGCACACCTACGCGGCGCCGTTGTGGATGCAGATGATGCTGTTGCCACTGGGCGGTCTGGCGAACGGCTTGCTGCTGCATTATGGCTATCGCTTGCGCCGCAGCACGTTCGTCGACAATCCGATCGTGGCGGTCAACGAGCAGCAGGGCAAGATGCCTTTTCGCAGCATGTGGATCAAACCGCTGGCGGCGTGGATTACTCTGGGCTGTGGCGGATCGGCCGGCAAGGAAGGCCCGTGCTCGCACATCGGTGCCAGCATCGCGGCGGCGGTGGGGCGCTCGCTGCATCTCAACAAGGAAATGCGCAAACGCCTGTTGGCGTGCGGCGTCAGTGCCGGGTTTTCCAGCGTGTTCGGTACACCTATCGCCGGTGCCGTGTACGGCGTGGAGATGCTGGCGATCGGGCGCATCCGCCACGACTTCCTGTTTCCGGGCATCGTGGCCGGCGTGACCGCGTTCGAGGTGTCGCGATATTTGCATGTGCCCTATCCGCATTACGACATTGCCTTCGTGGGCACCTTTACCGAGCTGCTGTTTCTGAAGACGGTGGTGATTGGCATCGGATGCGGTGCGGTAGCGTGGATCTTCGTGGAGCTGGTGCAGCGGGTGCGGCAGCTGTCGGCGTGGCTGAAGGCGCGTTACGTGCTGTGGCCGCCGTTGTTGCCGCTTGCCGGCGGCATCGTGCTGGCGCTGTTGATTCTGGTCATTCCCAATCAGTACATGGGTCTGAGTTTGCCGTTGATGGATCGTGCGCTGCATGGTCAGGCAGTGCCCTATCTCGGGTTTTTGTGGAAGGCGTTGCTGGTGGCCATCACCCTGGGCTCCGGATTTTACGGCGGCATCGTGACACCGCAGTTCGTGATGGGCGCGGTGGCTGGCGGAGCGTTCGCGCATTTTCTCGGCCTTGCACCGGAGCTGGGCGCGGCCGTGGGTCTGGTATCCGTGGTGGCATCGGCATCCAATGCACCGATGGCGGCGATCCTGATGGGCGTGGAAATGTTCGGCGCCGATTCGACCTTGTACGTGGCCGGCGCGTGCGTTGCCGCCTACCTCATCATCGGCCACCGCAGCGTGTATCCCGAGCAGCAGTTGGCTTACAGCAAATCGACGTGGATTTTTGCCCGCGCGGATTTGCCGGTCGGACAGGAAAAGGTGCGCCTGTCGTACGGCTTGCTGCGCTGGTGGCGGATGCGGCGCAAGCGCGCCAAAGCCGTGCAACGCGATGAGCGATGAGCGAAGTCACGGCGCGGGCGATGGTCCGTAGTACGCGCGCAGGCAGGCGGCGACGCCCGGCTCGGCGGCGGCCAAGCGCCCGGGATCGGAAAAATGCAGGGCGCTGACGACGGCGAAATATTCGGCCGGATTGGTGGCGGCGTAGGCGTCGATCAAGCCCGGTTCGCCGTGGGCGAGCTGCTGCGTCAGACGATCGAACGCACTTTGAAAGGTGTCGATCCAGGCCGGGCGTGACAGGCCTCGCGGCAACACCGGCACGCCATCGGGCGGACCGTCGAGCATGTCCAGCTTGTGCGCGATTTCATGTGCCACAACGTTCTCGCCGCGCCACGGTTCGGCCAAGTCGTGTTCGACGGTATCCCACGACAACACGAGCGGCCCTAGGTGCCAGGCCTCGCCGACGAGCACGCTGTCATCGTCGCTGACCACCCCGGTGCCGGCTTCGCGATGCGGGCGCTGCACGCGGAATGGGCCGGGGTAGACGATCACGCTTTGCCAGCCGCGCAGGGCACGAAAACCGAGATGCAGCACGGGAATGCAGGCCTGCATGGCAATCAACAGACGTTGCGTGGCATCGAGCTGCATGTCGGTCGGGAAAAACCGTTTGCGCTCGAGAAAGCGTGCGGCCAGTTGCCGCAGCTGTTGCCGATCGGACGATGTGAGGCGCCAGGCCAGCGGGCAGTTTGCCAGCGCGATCTGCCACTGCGGTTCGGCGATGGGCGGCGGTGGACGTCGCCAGGGCAACCAGTCAAACCAGCGGTTCGGGTGCATCGGTCGGCGCTCTGGATGGCGTTACGGAATTGAATGTGGCCGCGGCGTGATGGATTCAAGTCGGCGGCAGAGGTCGGCATGGTCAATATGCCTGTCTGGCAATACTCATACATATCCAATGGCGCTAGGATGGACGCGCTGGTGCATCGAGCGCTGGCGTGGCGCTGCCATGGCCAGGCGGCATGCCTTTCGATGGATATCCCTTTTCATCCGCACCCGTTCCGGCGGGCGCGACCACCGGAGACTTTGACCGTGACTTCAAGCGCACGCGCGACCACGACGGCTGTCGGCATCAGTGCCATGGCGGTGTATTTGCCGCCCTATCGTGTCGACCTGGGTCAATGGTGCGAATGGACCGGCAACGATGCCGCCAAGACGCGCGCGGTGGTGGGTCATGCCTTCCGCATGCCGGGGCCCGAACAGAACGTCTACACGCTGGCGGCCAATGCGGTGTTGCGCCTGATTCATCGCGAAGGCGTCGACCCGCAGCGCGTGGGCTATCTGGCACTGGGCACCGAGTCGAGCATCGACAACGCCGCCGGCGCCGTGATCGTGCGTGGTCTGGTCGATCAGGCGCTCGTGGCCGAAGGCAAGCCGCCGCTGGCGCGCGATTGCGAGGTGCCGGAGTTCAAGCATGCATGCCTCGGCGGCGTGTACGCGCTCAAGGGCGGCCTGCGCTATCTGGCTTGCGACGGGTGTGACCGACAGGCCATCGTGGTCAGCGCCGACATTGCCGAGTACGCGCGCGGCAGCACGGGTGAGCCGACCCAGGGCGCCGGCGCCGTGGCGATGCTGCTGGAAGCGGTGCCGAAATTGTTGGTGCTTGATCTGGCCGGCAGCGGCAGCGCATCGGATTATCGCGGGCTGGATTTCCGCAAGCCGTTCCTGCGCTTCGCCGGGCAGACACCCGGCCATCACGGGCACTTGTCCGACCTGCCGGTCTTCAACGGCAAATACTCGACCGACTGCTACATCGACGCGACGTTGCGCGCGCTCGATGCCATGTTCGCGCGGCGCGACGGCTCACGCAGTGGCTACTTGAGAAATCTCGCCGCGGTGTTCATGCATCGACCCTATCACCACATGCCGCGCAGCGGCTGGACCATGGCCTGGCTGGCGGCGTTGAGCCATGACGCCGCGCACGGCAATGCGCAGGCCAAGGCGCAGCTGGCCGGCTATGTCGACATGGCGCAGGTGACGTTCGACGCTCTCGCGACGGAATGGCAGCATGGCACGGCGCAATGCAGCGAAGATGCCCTGCCGCCGGATGCCTACGTGGCGGCACGCGCCGTGGCCAAGGCCTTCCGCAAGAGCACCGATCACGATGCGTTGGTGATGGGCAAGTTGCAGCTCGGCTCCGATGCCGTGATGGAACTTGGCAATCTGTACACGGCGGCATTGCCCGCGTGGCTGGCGGCGGGTCTTGAAGCGGCGGCGCACGAAGACGTCGAACTGGACGGGCACGATTTGCTGCTGCTCGGTTACGGCAGCGGCGATGCGGCCGAAGCCATTCCTGCGCGCGTCGTGCCGGGTTGGCGCGAGGCTGCCCGTGCCATCCGTTTTCAGGACGCACTGGATGCTGCCATCGACCTCGATGCCGACGCCTACGCGGCCCTGCACGACACCGGCAACTTTGCTGGCACGGTGCCTGCGCCAAGTGCCGGGATGGTCATCGACCACATCGGCACGCACACCGACAACGCCTTCCAGGATTACGGCATCGCGTATTACCGGTATCTCGGTCAGCCTTGAATGGTGGTGGTACTTCATCGACCGCTCAATGCGGCTGTGGCGGGCTGTTGAGGATATTAGCGGGATGACGGCGTGTTGGTGCAGCCAGTACAACTGCTTGGTACGTGTTGCTGGTGACATGGGCCATCACCAGCCTTCTTTGTGGTGAGAGGCATCGCGCATCTGTTGGTCATGTGCCGGGCCGTGTCCCCGGCGGGAGTGGGGTACGTGCCAGAATGCCGCAGATGCGGCGGTATGCGTGACATTTGGGCATCATGAACCGACAAGTCGGAGACAAGCCATGTCCACCCTGCAAGTGATCGGCAGTTACATTTCGCCCTATGTGCGCAAGGTGCTGGTGGCGCTGGAACTCAAGGGTCTGGATTACGAGATCGATCCGATCGCGCCGTTCGTCGGCAATGACGCGTTCGCGCGCCTGAGTCCATTGCGACGCGTGCCGGTGTTGATCGACGGCGATCTGGTGCTCAACGATTCGTCGGTGATCTGCCAGTATCTGGAAGACAAGCATCCCGGCCCGGCGCTGTACCCGCGCGACATCGGCAAACGTGCGCGGGCGCGCTGGCTGGAAGAGTACGCCGACACGCGATTGGCCGACGGTCTGATCTGGCGCTTGTTCTACGAAATCTCGATCAAGCAGCGCACCACCGGTCAGTCGGCCGACGAGACGGTGATCGCGCAGGCGCGCGAGGTGGAGATTCCGGCGGCGCTGGACTATCTGGAAACGCAGGTGCCGGCGGATGGTTTCATCTTCGGTGAACTGTCGATTGCCGACGTAAGCATCGCCAGTTATTTTCGCACCGCCGCCTTTGTGCGCTACGTCGTCGATGCGGCGCGCTGGCCGCACGTCGCGGGCTTGCTTGATCGCGTGTGGATGCTGCCGGCGTTCCGCAAGCTGGCACGCTTCGAAAACTGCACGTTGCGCGTGCCGTTGCCGGAGCAGCGCGAGGTGCTGCGCGCCGAAGGTGCGCCGTTGACAGAAACCACGTTCGGCAGCGGACCGGTCCGGACGGTGGCGGTGCGCACCACCTGATGCACGTTGCGTGAAACGGGCCGGCCGGATCGAGTCGGATCTCAGCCCGCATCCAGGCTCAGGTAACGCCCCGGTGACTGGCCCAGACAACGGCGGAACATGGCCACGAAGGCACTGACGCTGGCATAACCGAGCGCGTCGGCGACGTGGGCCACGGGATCGCCATGGCCGAGTTTTTCCAGTGCGTGTCCCAATCCTGCTTGTTGTCGCCACTGCTCGAAAGTCAACCCGGTCTCGTCGCGAAACAGGCGGGTCAGGCTGCGTGTGGACAGGCCGGCCGAAGTGGCCCATTCCTCGCGCGTACGGGTGTCGCCCGGTTGCGTCAGCAAGGCCTCGGCCACGCGCAGCAGGCGGCGGTCGACCGGCATCGGCAGCGTGATGGGATTGTCCGGCACGCGTGCGTGGCACATCTCGTCCATCAACACGTCCATCAGGCGTTGTTGTTCGTCATCGAGGTGATCGCAATGCGCCCACTCGGCGGCACGCAACACCAGCGCGCGCATCAGGTCACTGCCTCGCAACACGGCCGGTTTTGGCGGCAAGCCGTGCGTGGCTTGCGGTGCCACCCATACGCCCCAGCCGGTGATCGGCTCGATGATGCGCACCGTGTGCTCCACGCCGGGTGGCATCCAGCTGACGCGATGCGGCGTGATCGCCCACACGCCCGACGCCGTGCGCGCGCAGGCCATGCCGCTTTCCACGTACATGAACTGGCCGCGCACATGATGATGCCAGTCGGTCTCGCCCATGATCGGTTTGCCTTCGACCACGTAGGCGATCAGGGGCGGGCCATTGGCATCATCCAAGCCGGGGACGGGATGGGATGTCCATTTTCTGATTGGCGCGTTCACGACACTCTTTGGCTCATTCGCGTTATCGGCATGACCATGCCATGCCTTAGCCTTGCTGTCATGTGGCGAAAGTGCGGATGCGTCCGGGCATCGTCGCTGGAGGGGGACCATCAAGGAGACGGACATGACAAGACAACTATCCGCATGCATCCGGTGGCAAGGCACTGAACCGGCCACTGCCGCATTGGCCACCTTCGTGGCCGGTGCGCAACTGATGCTGGATGCGGCAACTCCCGAGGATCTGCGCCGGCAGGCCGAAACCCGCACGTTGGCCCAATTGCCGGTGCTGCGTGCGCTGGGCGTGTTCGAGCTGTTTGCGGTGCGCGATCCGGCCCTGGCGGCGTTGTTGCGCGACGAGCTGGAGCAGCTGGAGCGGCGCTCGTCGAAGGAGATGACGGGCTGGCATCGCGAGGTGCGGACACGGCAGGCCTGAATAGCTGTCAAGCCAAAATATGCGGCATATATATTTGCCTTGACAAATATGTTTTCGGCAATAGAATGCCCGCCATGTGCCCCCCTGAAGCCGCTGCAGATTACCCGCCGGAAAGCCTCGGCATCCTGCTTGGCCAGGTGCGTTCCGAGCTGGTGCGCGCGCTGGAACAGGAGCTGGCGACCAAGGGCACGGATTTGCGTTTCAGCCAGGTCCACGCGCTCAAGCATCTGGATCGACTGGGGCCGATGAGCGCTGGCGATCTGGCGCGTTCCCTCGGCCACGACGGCGGAGCCATGACGCGCCTGCTCGACCAACTGGAAGACAAAGGTTATTTGAAGCGCAAACCGGATCCGCAAGACCGGCGCGCGTTGCGCATCGAACTGACCGCAGCGGGCAAGACCCTGTGCCGGCAATTGGCCGGTTGCCGGGAACGTGTTCTGAATGCGGCACAACAGTCGCTGAGCGAAAACGAGCGACGCCACCTGATCGACTACCTGCAGCGCATCCTCACCACGCTGCGTCAATCCAACTGACCGCGAACCGGAAAAATCCCATGCGATTGCGACTGTCCCCGCTCGTCGCCGCTTGTGCCATGGCGACCATGCTCAGTGCCTGCGTCAGCAGTCAGGGCATCAAGCCTAGTGGCCAACTGATCGGCGCCGATACACTGCATGCCGAGCGCAGCCTGGCGGGTGCACCCTTGACCAAGGCCGCGTGGCCGAGCCAGGACTGGTGGACCACTTTGGGCGACCCGCAGCTCGACGCACTTGTCGCCGAGGCACTCAAGCACAACCCCGACATTGCCATCGCCAGTGCCCGCGCGCGCGCAGCGCAAGCACAGGCCGGCGTGGTCGATGCCCGTCGCGGCATGTCGCTGAAGGCATCGGCAAGTGCGGCGGGCGCGCATCTGCCGGGGACCTTGTTGCCGGCACCGCTGGGCGGACATTTCGGCTGGGTCAAATACGGCTACCTGGGGTTCCATTGGGACCTGGATCTGTGGGGTGGCAAGCGCGCCGCCTGGGAAGCCGCCGTGGATCAGGCGCATGCCGCCGTGGTCGACGCGCATGCCGCGCGTTTGCTGGTGTCGGTCGACGTGGCGCGGGCGTACGCGCGATTGGGTTATGCGTTCAAACAGCAGTCGATCGCGCGTGAGGAAGTGGCACGTTCCAGTGATGCGCGCAAGCTGACCGTGCAGCGCGTCGACGCCGGCATCGACAGCAAGTTGCAACTCAAGCGTTCCGATGCCGAAGTGGCGATGGCCAAGGAACAGCTGGCCGCCGCCGGGCGCCAGGTGGATGCCGCGCGCGTGGCTTTGTCGGTATTACTCGGACAGGGTCCGGATCGCGGTTTGGACATCCAGCCGCCCAAACCATTGGCTCCGGCGGCCGTGGCGTTGCCGCCCGACCTGCCAGCCAATCTGCTTGGTCGTCGTCCCGATCTGGTGGCCGCGCGCTGGCGCGTGCAAGCGGCTGGGCGTGACATCAAGGCCGCCAAGGCACGCTTTTTGCCCGACATCAGCCTGGGCGCGATGGCGGGCCTCGTCAACAAGGGCGGCGGCACGATCTTCGAATTGCCGGCGCGCTTCTTCCAGGTGGCGCCGGCGATCAGCTTGCCGATCTTCGATGCGGGCGCGCTGCGCGCGAACTTGTCCGGGCGCGATGCGCAGTTCGATCTGGCCGTGGCGACCTACAACAAGACCCTGATTGGCGCGATCAACCAGGTGGCCGACGATCTGGACGGTTTGCGCGCCCTCAAGGCGCAGGTGGCCGCGCAGCAACAGGCACTGGCCGCCGCGCGCGACGCGTGGGAGTTGTCCGAGCAACGCTACAAGGCCGGCGTCGGCAGCTTCCTCGAAGCCCTCAACGTGCGCCAGCAATTGCTCAAGGCCGAGCAGGTCGCCGCCGCGTTGCATGCACAACAGGTGGACCTGTCGATCCAATTGATTCAGGCGCTGGGAGGCGGTTTTCATGCCGCATCGCAACCGGCCGCAAGCCAGGTGGCCGTGAGCCAGACGGTGGCGCCGCCGCCTGAGGCCATCGCACCGGCCGTCCCGGATCAAACTTCCGAGCAACCGGTGTCGGCCAGCCACGCGCCGGCGACTCATGCGGCAAGCCCGTCGCAACCGACCGCCACGAAGCAGGCCAAACCCGCGTACTGGCAACCCCAGACGCCGCACACACTTCCCCCCCGCATCCTTCAATCCGGCGTTGAGACACAGCCATGACTGACGAAAACAACAACATTGCCGCCGACGCCAAGTCGGCCCAGCGCAAGGGCAAGCGCAAGTTCTTTCTGCGCCTGGTGGTGATCATCGTGGTGCTGGCGATCATCGCCTGGGCACTGTGGTACTTCCTCGATGGCCGCTGGTATCAGAGCACCGACGATGCCTATGTCGGCGGCAACGTCGTGCAGGTGTCGCCGCAGGTGCCGGGCACCGTGGTCAGCATCGGTGCCGACAATGGCGACCTCGTGCATGCCGGGCAAGTGCTGGTGAAGCTCGATCCAAGCAACACCGAGGTCGCGCTGTCCGCCGCCGAGGCGGGGTTGGCCCAGGCCGTGCGCAAGGTGCGCGGCCTGTACAACAACGTGGCCGCCGCCAAGGCCGAGGTCGATGCGCGCAAGGTGGCGCTGGACAAGGCCGAGTCCGATTACCGGCGTCGTCGCGGCCTGGCCAGGACCGGCGCGATCCCGGCCGAAGTGTTGGCACATGCACGCGACGCCCTGTCGGCGGCGCAAAGCGGGTTGATCGCGGCGCAGCAGAGCCTGCACACGACCAAGGCACTGGTCGGCAAGACCAGCGTGGCGCAGAACCCCAACGTCAAGGCGGCCGAAGCCAAGGTGCGCGCGGCCTACTTGAACAACGTGCGCACCACGCTGGTGGCGCCGGTGACCGGTTATGTCGCCAAGCGCAGCGTGCAGGTCGGCGAGGAAGTGCGGCCGGGCATGGCGCTGATGGCGGTGGTGCCGCTGTATCAGGTGTGGGTCGATGCCAACTTCAAGGAAACGCAGTTGACGCACATGCGCATCGGCCAGCCGGTCACGTTGACCTCGGACATCTACGGCAGTGGCGTGACCTATCACGGCAAGGTCGAGTCGCTGGGCATCGGCACCGGCAGTGCGTTCTCGTTGCTGCCGGCGCAGAACGCCACCGGCAACTGGATCAAGATCGTGCAGCGTCTGCCGGTACGCATCACGCTGGACAAGTCCGAGCTGGCCAAGCATCCGCTGCGCATCGGTTTGTCGATGAATGCCACCGTCAACCTGCATGACCAGAACGGTCCGATGTTGTCGCGCAAGGCACCGACGCAACCGCTGTACACCACGGACGTGTACAAGAAGCAGCTGGCCGACGCCAACACGTTGATCGAGCACATCGTCGAAAACAACATGTAGGCCGGTGCGGTGTTTCCGAGCAAGCGGTTGGCAGGATCGGCGCCTGCCGTGATCGGGTCGCGCGTGTCATGGGCAACCTTGCGCACGCCGGCGCGGCTTGCTGAACCGCCTGCCGTCTCCATGCCTCCACGCGGGGCGATGCACGACCCGGAACAGACGCATGAGCACGGATTTTCAACCACCGAACCGGGGTCTGGCCATCATTGGCCTGGCCTTGGCGACCTTCATGCAGGTGCTGGACCTGACCATCGCCAATGTGTCGCTGCCGACCATTGCCGGCGGCCTGGGCGTGACCGAGGACCAGTCCACCTGGGTGATCACGGCGTACATGGTGTGCAATGCCATCGCCTTGCCGCTGACCGGTTTCATCACGCGCCGCTTCGGCGAGGTCAAGCCGTTCATCGTGGCGACGATCCTGTTCACGCTGGCCTCGATGATGTGCGGGTTTTCGGACAGCCTCGGCATGCTGGTGGTGTTCCGCGCCATCCAGGGCCTGATGGCCGGCCCGATGTATCCGATCACGCAGAGTCTGATGGTGTCGCTGTATCCGGGTGCCAAGCGTGGTTCGGCATTGGCGATCCTGGCCATGATCGCGATCCTGGGGCCGATCATCGGCCCGATCCTCGGTGGCTACATCACCGAAACCTATTCGTGGCACTGGATCTTTTTCATCAACGTGCCGGTGGGCGCGTTCGCGGTTTCGGTGGTGGCGCAGCAGATGCGCGGCAAGCCCGAAAACCTCATCAAGGCGCGCGTGGACGTGGTCGGTCTGGTGACACTGATCTTCGGCGTGGGCGCCTTGCAGATCCTGCTCAACAAGGGCAATCAGCTCGACTGGTTCCACTCGACCTTCATCCTGGCGCTGGCGATCGTGGCGGCCATTTCGTTGACGGTGTTCCTGATCTGGGAATTCACCGACGAACACCCGATCGTCAATTTCCGATTGTTCCGGCATCGCAATTTCACGGTCGGCACCCTGGCCATGGTGCTGGCGTTTTCGCTGTTCTTCTCGACCGGCCTGCTCACGCAGTTGTGGATGCAGACCACGCTGGGCTACACCGCGTTGTGGGCGGGCCTGGCGGTGGCGCCGATCGGCTTGTTTCCGCTGATGCTGAGTATGTTCATCGGCAAGAACATGGCGCGCGTCGACATTCGCTGGCTGGCCTCGTTCGCGTTTCTGGTGATGGGGATGGCCTGTTTCATCTACAGCCAGTTCAACACCCAAGTCGATTTTTACCACGTGGCCATGACCAAGTTGTTCCAGGGCCTTGGCGTCGCGTTCTTCTTCCTGCCGATCCTGACGATCCTGTTGTCGGATTTGAACGGACAGGAAGTGTCCGACGGTTCGGGGTTGGCCACCTTCTTGCGCACGTTGGGCGGCAGCTTCGCGGTGTCGATCGTGACCTATCTGTGGGATCGCGGCGGCGCGGCGGGACATGCCATCCTGGTCGCGCACGTCAACGCTTACTCGGCGCCGGTGCGGCAGGCGATCACGCGCGCGGGCGATCACGTGCCACGGTATCTGGCCGGCGTCAATCGCGAGATCACGCGGCAGGCCGTGCAGATTTCCTTCAACCATTTGTTCCTCGTCATCGGCTTCCTGTTGTTTGCCTTGATCGCCGTCATTTGGCTGGCCAAGCCGCCGTTCATCGGGCGCAGCCGCGCCCCCGGCGGACATTGACGCGCGTGATCGCGTGCAAACCATCACCCTCCGACATGCCACGCAGTCCATCCCATGGCCACTAACGCCGCTTCTCCCACCCCGCCGCCGGCACCGTTCCGGCCGGCCAATTTCGGCCTGGCCGTGGTCGGCCTGTCCCTTGGCACCTTCATGCAGGTGCTGGACATGACCATCGCCAACGTGTCGTTGCCGACCATCGCCGGCAACCTCGCCGCCAGTCAGGATCAATCCACCTGGGTCATCACCTCGTTCACGGTGGCACAGGCGATCACCTTGCCGATGACCGGCTTTTTGTCACGCCGCTTCGGCGAAGTGAAGGTGTTCGTGTGGGCGGTGTTGCTGTTCACGCTGTTTTCGTTGACCTGCGGACTGGCCACCAGCCTGGGCATGCTGGTGGTGTGTCGCGCGCTGCAAGGTGCGGTGTGCGGGCCGATGTATCCGATCACGCAAAGCCTGATGGTGTCGATCTACCCCGGCGAAAAACGCGGCATCGCGCTGGCCATCATCAGCATGATCACGGTGGTGGCGCCGATCGTGGGGCCGGTCGCCGGCGGCTGGATCACCGAGTCGTATTCGTGGCGCTGGATCTTCTTCATCAACGTGCCGATCGGCATTTTCGCCGGCCTCGTGGTGTGGGGGCAGATGGGCAAGCGCATCGAGCGGCTGGTCAGGACGCGCGTGGACTGGGTCGGCCTGATCACGCTGATCCTTGGCGTGGGCTCGCTGCAGATCATGCTCGACAAGGGCAATCAGCTGGACTGGTTCCACTCCACCACCATCGTGTTGCTGGCGGTCGTGGCCGCCATTGCGTTGTCGGTGTGGGTGATCTGGGAGTTGACCGACGACGCGCCGCTGGTCGACCTGCGCCTGTTCCGCCATCGCAATTTTGCCTCCGGCACGCTGGCGATGGTGCTGGCTTATGCGCTGTTTTTCTCGATGGCCTTGCTGCTGCCGTTGTGGCTGCAGAACACCTTGCAGTACACCGCGTTGTGGTCGGGCTTGGCGGCGGCGCCGATCGGTTTCGTGCCGCTGCTGGTGACCTTCTGGGTCGGCAAATATGCCGCGCGCGTCGACCTGCGCTGGCTGACGGCGATTTCGTTCGGCGTGATGGGCTACGTGTGCTTCCTGTTCGGCAGCTTCAACACCGACGTCGATTTTGCCACCGTGGCCATGGCCGAATTGTTGCTGGGATCGGGCATGGCGCTGTTCTTCATGCCGATTCTGACCATCGCGCTGTCCGATCTGGAAGGCTCGGAAGTGGCCGAGGGCTCGGGTTCGATGACCTTCATGCGCACCGTCGGCGCCAGCTTCGCCATTTCCATCGTGACCTATCTGTGGTCGCGTGGCACCGTGTCCACGCATGCAACCCTGGCCGAACACATCAATCCCTACAACGATGCGGTGCGCCAAGGCGTGGCCGCGATGGGCGGGCGCCTGCAGCCGTATCTGGCCGGCATCAACGGCGAGATCACGCGGCAGGCCACGCAGGTGTCCTTCAATCATCTGCTGGAAGGACTGGGCGCCTGCTTCTTCATCCTGATCGCGGTGGTGTGGCTGGCCAAACCACCGTTCGTGCGCGCCGGCGGCGCGCGGGCTACCGGCGGGGCGCATTGAGTGGCGTGATGTAGTCACGAACCTGCGGCGCGGCCTCACGTCGATTACACTCGGTATCAGGAGTTGACTGAGGCAAGTTGGCTGATTGTCGGTGCAAGCGAGGGGGCGCCGAGTGACCGATCAACCCGAACGAAACGCGACGCAAGCGAGCCTGCTCGCCGAACTCGGCCGTCGCCATGTATGGCGCGCGGCGGTGCTGTACGCGGGCGCGGTGTGGGCGATTGCGCAGGGGATTGCGCAACTCGGCCCAACCGTCGACGCCCCGGACTGGGTGACGCGCTGGTTTCTCATCGCCGCGGCGATCGGCTTTCCATTCTGGATCGCGTTTGCGTGGTTCTTCGCGTGGACGCCGCAAGGTTTCAAGCGCGAGGAAGCCATCGAACACGATCCGGCGCTTTCCCGCGCCACTGGCAGGAAGCTCGATTTCTGGATCATCGGAGTGATGGCGGTTGCCATTGCCTTGCTGGCCTCGGGTTATTTCGTCAGGCGCGCCCCCATCGTCGTCGCCAGCGGTGCCATCGCCAAGTCGGCCCCTTTCAACCCACCCGCCGACACTCTCGTGGTGCTGCCCTTCACCAATCTGTCCGGCGATCCCAAACAGCAATACTTCAGTGACGGCATCACCGAGGAACTCACCAACGCGCTCGGCCAGAATGCCGCACTCACCGTGATCGCCTGGGATACGGCTTCGCACTACCGCAACAGCAGCCAGGGCCCGGACGCGATCGGCAAGGCGCTGAATGTCGCCAACCTCCTGCACGGCAGCATCCAGCGCGTCGGCGGCGAGGTGCGGGTGATGGTGGAACTGGTCAATACCCGCACCGGCGCGCAAATCTGGTCGCATCACTACGACGATTCGCTGGCCAACGTGTTCGCTGTGCAGGACAAGATTTCCGCCGCGATCGCGGGCGCGCTCAAGGTGAAGTTCGCAAGCCTCGGCCAGGCGCAAACGGTGAACCCGCAGGCGCTCGACCTCGTGCTCAAGGCTCGCGCGCTGGTGGAGAAAGCCGGCACCGCCGCGCCCTTCGAGCAGGCCCGAACGTTGTACGAGCAGGCCATCGCGCTCGATCCGAACTACGCCGACGCCCACGCCGGGCTGGCGCGCGCGTGGTTCGATCTGACCCAGTTCTCCACGCTGCCGCTGAAGGACACCCTGCCCAAGGTGCGTGCGGAAGCGAACCAAGCGCTGGCGCTGGACCCGCGCAACGTGGACGCGCTGGTGGCGCTCGGCAATGCCGATGCATCGGAAGACAACAACGCCGAGGCCAAAACGTATTACCAGCGCGCGCTGGCGATCGACCCCAGCAATGCCATCGCACATCTGAATTACGGCAACGTGCTGCCGCTGCAACCAGGACTGGCGCAATATCTGGAAGCCGTGCAGCTCGATCCCGACCTGGCCCTCGCGCAGAACAACCTCGCGGTGGGTGATCTCGACGCGGGCGATTACGCGCAGGCGCTGCCGCCTTGGCAAGCCACGCTGCGGCTGGACCCGACCAGCGCCGACAACGCCATGGGCTTGGCGCAGACCTATTCGCTGCTGCACCGCGACGCCGGAGCGGTGAAGGCGTTCGACCTCGCCCAGCCCAAGACCGAACTCGCCAAGGCGCTCATCGCCGCAGGCCGGCTGACCTATCAATCGCTGCTCGATCCCACGTTGCACGCGCAGGCGCTGGCCGCGGTGGCCGCGCTGCGCCAGCGCACCGATCTCGATCCCGAGTCCATGGGCGACGTGCTCCAGCTTGAATTGGCGCTGGGCGAGAATGCGACCGCGCTTGGACTGTTGCCGAAGTACTGCGCCAGCTCTCCGGTCGCTTGCAGCGACCTCAGTGTCAATCCGCTGTGGATTCCGCTGCGCGGCCAGCCGCGCTTCGAGGCGCTGGTGAAGCAGTACGACACCGTCTCCAAACCCGCGCCCGCCGCCACCGCGTCCGCCCTCGACACGGCACCTGCCAGCACCGCATCGGCCGGATGATGCGGCGGCTTTGCGCCATCACCATGAACGGCATCTGCTCATGCATTGCCGAGATGGGCTGTCGTTACATTGGCTGCGCAGCGGTGTTGCGGATGATGCCTCGCTGCCTGAGTTACGCCGGCCAACGCAATTCGACGTGGGTGTTGTAAAAGCGTGGATCATCCATGTGACCGCCGGGGCGCGCGATCAATGGGCCGGGCAGACCATCGACCGGCAACACCTGGCCATCGTCAAAGTGGCCACCCAAAGCCAGCATGTCGACCAGTTGCATGCACAGCGCGCCGGCATGATTGGTGGCGTCGGCCGGGACGCCGGTCAGGCTGATGTCGGGGCGCGCGAATTTGCGCATGCCGCGCGTGTGCACCCAATGGCGGGCGGGATCATCGGGATCGGCGTCGCACAGTACCAGCACGTGTTGGCGCAGTGATGGCGCGGCGCCGCCGAGAAAGCGATGCCGCCAGCTGGTGCGATCGAACAGGCCGGAAATTTGCGGATCGACGACGGCGGCACCGCCGGCATCGAGCAAGCGGGTGACGGCGAGCAAGGTGTCGCGCAGGTAGTCGAGGTCGGACGGATCGCGCACGCTGCCGCCGATGCGCAACACGTCCGGCGTCTTGCGGGCAGCGGCAAGTGTCTGTGGCGCCTCGTCCGCGAACACGTCGCCGAGCGAGCCAGCCAGCGGATAGCCGGCCCAGTGTTTGAGGCTGGCGTGGGCGTGGCGGGTCAGTTCGATGCCGGCCGGCAGGTGCAGCGCCGTGGCGATGTCGGCGCTGCTGCCGGCAAAGTGGCCGAACACGAACCACAGAAGCTGCGCATCCTCGCCGCTGGCATGCCAGTAGGGGCGCGCCCAATGCTCGGTGTCGCGTGTGCCTGCTGCGGTCATGGTCTCAGTCGGCGTGGTCCAGCGGCAACACGTCCTGTTGCAGCTGGATGCGGCCTTGGCCGGAGGTGATGCGTTTGAATTCGGCGCGGCTGACCGAGACGTAGCGGTCGTTGCCGCCGATCTCGACCTGCGGACCGGTGGTGATGGCACGTCCGGCGTCATCCACGCGCACCACCATGGTGGCCTTGTGGCCGCTGTGGCAGATGGTCTTGATCTCGGTGAGCTCGTCGGCCCAGGCCAGCAGGTATTGGCTGCCCGCGAACAGTTCGCCGCGAAAATCCGTGCGCAAGCCATAGGCCAGCACCGGAATGCGCAACACGTCGACCACGTCGGACAACTGCCACACCTGCGCGCGGGTCAAAAACTGTGCCTCGTCGACCAGTACGCAATCGAGCTTGCCGCGCGCGTCGATGTCGGCACGCGTCATGGCCAGCAGATCGGCATCGGCGGCAAAACGCAGCGCGTTGGCTTTCAGGCCAATGCGCGAGGCGACCACGCCTTCGCCGTAGCGGTTGTCCAGCGCCGGCGTCATCACCAGCGTGCGCATGCCGCGCTCGTGGTAGTTGTAGGCACTTTGCAACAACGTGGTGGTCTTGCCGGCGTTCATCGCCGAGTAATAGAAATACAGCTTGGCCATGGGTTACTCGAAAACGGCCTTGGCCTGTGCGCGTCGATAGCGGTTTTCGGCCCGCCAGCGGCGCCAGTTGCGCAGCGCGTACACGGCGTAGATGCCGCGGAACAGCTGCAGGCGCCACCACACCGGGCGCGAGTCGAACACGTCGCCGGCCAGCATCGAGATCACGCCTTGCTCCACTTTCCAGGTGTTGCGCGGATGCCGGAACATGTCCTGCATCACCGGTGAATTGAAGCGGTAGATGAAGAACGACAGGCGCGCCATGCCGGTGCGGATGCGCTTTTCCAGACGGCGTTGCGCGGGGGCCTCGGTGGCTGGATCGGCGAGTGCGGCCAAGGTCAGGTCGGCGATACGTTCGGCGCCGGACATGGCCAGGTACACGCCCGAGGAAAACACCGGGTCGAGAAAGGCGAAGGCATCGCCGACCAGCATCCAGCCCGGTCCGCCCAGGGTGTCGGACTTGTACGAATAGTTGCCGGCGACATGCGCCTTGTCGTCGATCAACGTGGCATCGCGCATGCGCTCGTCCAGCGCCGGGCACAGCGCCAGCGTCTCGCGCAGAAATTCGCGACTGTCGCGGCCACGCCGGGTCTTCAAGTAATCCGGGCGGCATACCGCGCCGACGCTCATCACGCCATTGGGCAGCGGGATCATCCACATCCAGCCGTGTTCGAAGTTGTAGATGCTGATGTTGCCGGCGTCCTCGCCGTCGCGGTACACGGCATCGTGAAAGTGACCGAAGATGGCGGCGCTTTGGTGCACGGCATTCTTGCGACGGATTTTCTTGTGCGTGGCGAGCAGGGCGTCACGGCCGCTGGCGTCGAGCACGTAGCGGGCCGTGACAGTGTATTCGCGGCCATCTTCCGTGCGCACACGTGCCAGATGCTCACGCAGGCTGCGGTGTTCGACACTGAGCACCTCGTGGCCTTCGCGGGTGTCGGTGCCCGATTCGCGCGCATGCTCGAACAGCATCTTGTCGAAATCGGCGCGCCACACCTGGAAGGAATGCGGCGGACTGTTGCCCAGCGCGCGCGCGAAGGCGTAGGTGTTGTAGCCGCGTTCGTTGTCGGCTTCGAAATCGGCGCCGGCCTTGAAAGTGGCGATGGCGCGCACCTTTTCCAGCACGCCGAGGCGTTCGAACACCGGCAGGTTCATCGGCAGCAGCGATTCGCCAATGTGGAAGCGCGGGTGGTGCACCTTTTCCAGCTGCAGCACCTTGAGCCCGGCGCGCGCCAGCAAGGTTGCCACCGTGCTGCCGCCGGGGCCGCCGCCGATGACCAGGACGTCGCAGGTTTCGTCGACGCCATGGGCTGTAGCTTGTTCGGACATGAGCATCCCTCCACGGACAATCGGCATAGAGTACCGAAAATGTCGGCATCAGGAAGCGCCTGCCGGGGCTTGACGGCGCCGCTACCATGGACGGCATGCTCAATCCTCCGCAACGCCTTGCCGTCGAATACACCGAGGGCCCGCTGCTGGTGCTGGCCGGCGCCGGCTCCGGCAAGACCAGCGTGATCACGCAGAAAATCGCGCATCTGGTGGCGCGTGGCCTGGTGCCGGCCGGCAAGATTGCCGCCATCACCTTCACCAACAAGGCCGCGCGCGAGATGCGCGAGCGTATCGGCAAGCTGGTCAGCGCCGAGGCCGCGGCCGAGCTGACGGTGTGTACCTTCCATGCACTGGGCCTGAAGTTCCTGCACATCGAGCACGAACGGGCAGGCTTGAAGCGCAACTTCTCGGTGCTCGATGCGGATGATGCCGGCGCCATCATCAAGGACCTGGCGCCGGCCGGCATCAAGCCCGATGCGCTGTGGCAGCTGAAGTCGCTGGTGTCCAACGCCAAGAACGCAGGGCTCACGCCGGAGCAGGCCGCCGCGGCCGCGCGCAGCCCGCGCGAAGTCGAGGCGGCGACGGTGTACGCGATGTACCAGCAGCGGTTGGCGGCCTACAACGCGGTCGATTTCGACGACCTGATCCGCCTGCCGCTCAAGGTGCTGGACGCGGATGCCGACTGCCGCGCCGAATGGAACGAGCGTCTGCGCTACCTGCTGGTCGACGAATATCAGGACACCAACCTGGCGCAATACCAGTTGCTGACGCATCTGGCCGGTCCGCGCGGCGCCTTCACCTGCGTGGGCGACGATGACCAGTCGATCTACGCCTGGCGCGGCGCCAATCCGGAAAATCTCGACCAGCTGGCGCGTGACTGGCCGGCATTGAAGGTCATCAAGCTTGAACAGAACTACCGTTGCGGCAAACGCATCCTGCGCGCGGCCAATCAACTGATTGCGCACAACACGCACCTGCACGAAAAAGCCTTGTGGAGCGAGCTGCCGGAAGGCCCGCCGATTCGCGTGCTCGAATGCAAGACCAACGAGGTCGAGGTCGAGCGCATCGCCTCGATTGCCACGTATCTCGCCGAAAAGCACAAGGCGCGCTGGCACGATTTTGCCGTGCTGTATCGCGGCAACCATCAGGCGCGGGCGCTGGAGAAGGCGCTGCGACTGGCGCAGGTGCCGTATCACTTGACCGGCGCGCGCAGCCTGCTCGATCGCGCCGAGGTGCGCGACGTGCTGACCTACCTGCGCCTGATCGTCAATCCGAGCGACGACGCGGCGTTTTTGCGCATCGTCAATTGCCCGCGCCGCGACATCGGCGCGACCACGCTGGAAAAACTGGGGCAGCTGGCGCAATCCAGGCACCTGTCGATGCTGGAAGCGGCGCATGCCGACGGTGTGCTCAAGCAGCTGGCATCGCGTCCGGCGGCTGCATTGGTCGGATTCGTCGACCTGATTGGCGAACTGCGCCGGCAAGCGCATCGGGCCGACGCCGTGGAGCTGGTCGAGGCCGTGT
This sequence comes from Rhodanobacteraceae bacterium, assembly GCA_036379495.1. Taxonomy (GTDB): domain Bacteria; phylum Pseudomonadota; class Gammaproteobacteria; order Xanthomonadales; family Rhodanobacteraceae; genus Oleiagrimonas. Next base: position 43,067 of record DASVGO010000043.1, read on the forward strand.
TGGCACGCACCGGCTACGCCGAGCATGTCGCCGCAACGACGCCGCAGGCCGAGTTGCGCGAGCGCCGCTTGGGCAATCTGCGCGAACTGATCGATTGGTTCCGGGCCATGGACAAGGGCGGCAGCGCCGGTGATCTGGCCGCGCAGCTGGCCTTGCTGACCCACGCCGACCGCGACGATCCCGGCAATGCGTTGCGCCTGATGACGCTGCACGCGGCCAAGGGGCTGGAGTTCCGCTTCGTGTTCATCGTCGGCTGCGAGGACGGCACCTTGCCGCACGAAGGCGCGATCGAGGAAGGTCGGCTCGACGAGGAACGGCGTCTCATGTACGTCGGCATCACCCGCGCCAAGGAGATGCTGACGCTGTCGTTTGCCGCGCGCACGCGCCGCTTTGGCGAGATGCTGACGAACAAGCCCAGCCGTTTCCTCGACGAGTTGCCGCAGGCCGACCTGCACTGGCAGGGCCGCGATCCCGAGGCCGATGCCGAAGTCACGCGCGAAACGGCGCAAGCGCATTTGGCGCGACTGTCGGCATTGTTGTCCGATTGAGGCGCCGGAGGTCGGGGCGCGTAGACTGAGCGCTTGTTTGTTGTATGGAAACTGCGATGACCCGTCTTGCCGTATGTCTTGCGACCTTGCTCATGGCCGGTTGCGCCGCAACCGCGCCACGTGCACCGAGCCATGCCACGGGACCCATGCCCGACGACAACCTCAATGCCGTGGCCTGGACGCAGACGTCGCTCGAACATGACCTCGTCTATCGCGAGGTGTATCGGCACGCCACCGAGGTGTTGGCCAAGGCCAAGGCCGATCCGACATGGGACGCCTTCACCACGCAGGATCGGCACGACGATCCGCGTGGCTTGCGGCCTGCCGTGGTGCTGGACATCGACGAGACGGTGCTGGACAACTCGCCCTACGAGGCACGCCTGGCGCGCGATCACGGCCAGTATTCGGCGGCCACTTGGGCGGCATGGGTGCGTGAGCAAAAAGCTCGTGCCTTGCCCGGCGCCCTGGCTTTCACGCGCAAGGCGGCGGCTCTCGGCATCACCGTCATCTATATTTCCAACCGCGCACAGAATCTGGACCAACCCACGTTGGCCAACCTCAAGGCCGATGGTTTCCCGGTGTCCGGCCATGAAGCCTTCCTGGGCTTGGGCACCAAGGTGCCCGGCTGCGTGCAGCATGGCACCTCCAAACATTGCCGGCGCGAGCTGATCGCGAAGCACTACCGCGTGCTGGTCCAGGTCGGCGATCAGATGGGTGACTTCCTGCAACTGACTGGCACCACCCCGCATGCGCGTCGCGTCGAGCTGGCGCCGTATCTGGGCTGGGTCGGCCAGCGTTGGTTCGTGTTACCCAACCCCACTTACGGCAACTGGGAATCAGCCCTGTTCCACGGTGATTACCACCTCACCCCGACCCAGCGCCGCGCCGACAAATTGCGTGCGTTGCGGTATCACTGAGGGATGTTCGGAGCGTTGCGGATACCCGGGCGTGTTTCGCGCGAACGGATTGTATTCGAATTAAATATGTTGAAAAACATTTGGTTAAGACTGATAATTTAAAGTATTGCATAAACTTTGACATCTCATTACGATGGCTCCACCGTGCCCGGCGCCCAAGGCGCCTGAAACGGTCATTTCCCTTCCGGTTTTGCTTCCGGACAGCCCCGCGGCTCACGCTTGCGGGGCTTTCTTTTTCGGCGTGTGACCTCCGGGGCTTGCCTGCGCCGGTGTGTGCACCTACGCTCGCGGTTCCTGTCACGGAAGCCTCGCCATGCGCAAGAATCCGCTTCGTCTCGCCCTCGTCGTCCTGACCGCCGGGCTGATGTTGGCCGCGTGCCACAAAAGTCCGCAACAGCAAGCGGCGGCCGCCAGTGCGGCGCCGCAGTTGGCTGTGCAGGCGACAGTCAAGCAACTCAAGGCGGGTCACTTCGATCAGCTGCTGCAGCTGGCGTTGCCGCCGACCGACTACCAGCGGTTCCGTACCGACTGGAAGCATCAGCAACAGCAGTCGCTGGCCAAGATCACCACCAGTGACCGCCAGCAGTTCACCCGGCAGATGGGTGAGCTGACGGCGCCGGGGGCCAAGGCCAAGCTGCTTGCCAAGCTCTCGCCGGCACTTGATACCTGGGAGAAAAAAGGCAAGCAGCGGCTGCCGATGATGGTCGGCATTTTCCGCATCATGGCCGACGCCAAGATCACCCAGTCGACCACTTTGACGCCCGATCAGAAAACCCAGGCGCAAGGCGTGCTTGATGCCCTGGCTGCGTGGGTGGAAGCGACCGATTGGGGCAACAAGGGCAAGGCCGAACAAGCCGTCGGCATCGTTGTCGACACCGCGCGGGCGCTCAAGCTCAAGACTCTCGATCAGGTTTACGGGCTGAATTACGACCAGGCCATGCAGCGTTATGCCACGGCCTGGCAAGGCTTCGAACAGCTCGCCAACGTGTATGGCCTGTCGATCAACGACATGCTCGATTCGGTCAAGACCAAGACGCTCTCGCAGGTGGGCAACACTGCCAGGGTGCAGGTGGACTACACCGTCCTGGGCAAGCCCATGACCAGCACGTTGAACATGGTGCGCGAGGGCAAGCGCTGGTACATGAGCGATTTCCTCAAGCATTGGCGCGACGAGCACGCCAGGCCGGCACCTGCCGCGAGCGTGGCTCACGCCGCCAGCGCGGCAGCGCCAGCGCCAGCGCAGACCACCAAGGCCGCATCGACCAGCCCGGCGGGCAGTCACTGACGATTCGCCGGGGTAATTCAGCCGGGTTCGGAAGGTGGATGCGGACGCTTTGCCGCCCGGGAGATTCTTGATCTTCCACGCTCCCGGGCATTCCGGTGACGTGCGTCCCGTAGAATAGGTCAGCATGGCTTCCACGCATATCCACTCGATGCCGGCCACGGGTTCCGGCGCCCGCCCCCACTGGTGGCAATCCCTGGCAGGAAGGCTGCTGCGGCCGTGGGTACGCATCAAGCGTGATCCGGCCGAGCCGGCCACCCTGCTCGATCCCGATCAACCGGTGTGCTACGTCGTCGAGCGGCATGGTTTGTCGGACACGCTGATACTGGAACGGGCCTGCCGCGAGGCCGGTTTGCCGTCACCGTTTGCGGCGATCGATGGCCTCGGGCATCCGCGGCATGCGATGTTCTCGCTGACCGGGCGCATGGGTGGCTTGTTCGGACGCACCCGGCGCGGCGCGTCACAGGCCCGCTTGCGGCAGTTGCTGGCTGCGCTGGAAGCCATGCCCGAGCGTGACGTGCAGCTGGTGCCGGTGGCCATTTATGTGGGCCGCGCGCCGGGGCGCGAATCGGGCTGGTTCCGCGTGCTGTTTTCCGAGGAATGGGTGGTGGTGGGCCGATTCCGGCGCTTGCTGGCGCTGCTTTTGAATGGTCGCGACACGGTGGTGCATTTTTCGCGTCCGGTGAGCATGCGTGCCGTGCTCGCCGAGGCCGATGGCGCGCGCACCGAGCGTACCGCGCGCATGCTGGCGCGGGTGTTGCGCACGCACTTCCGGCGCATCCGTGCGGCCGTGATCGGTCCGGATCTGTCGCATCGGCGCACCGTGGTCGACAGCGTGCTCAATGCCGCGCCGGTGCGCGAGGCGATCGGCGCAGTGGCCTCCAAGGACAACATCCCGCGTGCCAAGGCGGTGCGGCGTGCGCACGCGATGATGATGGAGATTGCGGCCGACTATTCGCACACGGTGGTGCGCTCGGCCTCGTTCATCCTGTCGTGGTTCTGGAACAAGCTGTACGACGGCATTTCCATGCATCACTTCGATGCCGCGCGCGATGCGGCACCGGGGCACGAGGTGATCTACGTGCCCTGCCATCGCAGCCATGCCGATTACGTGCTGCTCAGTTACCAGCTGCAGGCGGCTGGCGTGGTGGTGCCACACATCGGTGCCGGCATCAACCTCAATCTGCCGGTGCTGGGGCGCTTTCTGCGCGCTGGCGGCGCGTTCTTCATGCGCCGCAGTTTCAAGGGCAGCGCGTTGTATTCGACCATTTTCAAGGAATACATGGCACAGCTGATCGACCGGGGCGTGCCGCTGGAATATTTCATCGAGGGTGGACGTTCGCGCACCGGACGGTTGCTGAAGCCGCATGCCGGCATGCTGTCGATGACCGTGCGTGCGTTCCTGCGCGCGCCACGCCGGCCGGTGCTGTTCCAGCCGGTCTACATCGGCTACGAAAAGCTGATGGAGGGCAAGTCCTATATCGGCGAGTTGTCCGGTCAGACCAAGGAGAAGGAATCCTGGCTGGTCCTGCTGCGCGGCGTGCGCAAGGTGCTCAAGCAGCATTACGGGCATGTCGCGATCAGCTTCGGCGAGCCGGTGGAACTCAACGACGTGCTCGATGCCTGCGCCGCGGATTGGCGTGAACATGCCGATCTCGCGCCCGAGGCCAAGCCCGAATGGCTGGGCCAGACGATCGACAAGCTGTCCGAGCGCATCCTCGTCAACATCAATGCCAGCGCCAACGTCAATCCGGTCAATCTGCTGGCGCTGGTGATCCTGGCCACGCGCAAACATGCCGTGGCCGAATCGGACCTGCTGGCGCAACTGGATCTGCTCAAGGCGCTGATGACCGAGCTGCCGTATGCCGAGCGCGTCACGGTGACCACGGCCACGCCGGCCGAAATCATTGCCCACGGCGAGGCCATGGGCTGGATCAGTCGCGTGCGTCATCCGCAGGGTGACGTGCTGGTCACCGAGGGCGAGCAGGCGGTCCTGTTGAGCTATTTCCGCAACAACGTGCTGCATCTGGTGGCTGCGGCCGCATGGGTGGCCAGTTGCTTCCTCAACAACCGACGCATGTCGCGCGCGTCGATCCTGCGCCTTGGTCGCATCATTTATCCGTTCATCCGCGGCGAGCTGTTCCTGCGCTGGAGCGAGGCGGAGTTTGTCCAGGTGTTGTCGGACACGCTGGACTTTTTCGTCCGCCGTGGTCTGCTGGATGCCCGCGGTGGCGGGCGACTGTTCGAACGTGGCCCCGGCCAGGGCGATGGTGCGTTCCAGCTCAAGACCGTGGCGCGCACGTTGATGCAGGCTTTCGAACGTTACTACATTGCCATCGCCACCTTGGTCGGTCATGGGCCGGGCGCACTCAGTGCCGGCGAGCTGGAAAGCGCGTGCACGCTCACGGCGCAGCGCGTGGCCCTGCTGCACGAGCTGTCCGCGCCGGAGTTTTTCGACAAGGCCTTGTTCCGCGGCTTCATCCAGCGGCTGCGCGAGCGCAAGGTCATCTGGGGCAATGCCTCGGGCAAGCTCGATTACGATCCGGCGCTGGCCGGCGTGGTCGAGGATGCGCGCGTCATCCTTTCACGCGAATTGCGCCATTCGGTGCTGAAGATGACGGCGGGCGAGCCGAAGGCGGCGTGACGTCGCCGCCAGCGGCTGCCCGCACATGCGGATGGCTATTCCGCGTGCATGATCGGCCGCGGGTGCGGCGTGCCCAGTTTCAGCATGACCACGCCGTAGGCCGGCACCGTGAACACGCGATGCGCATCGATGGGGCCGAGGTTGCCGTGTTGCCACAGATCGCGTGCAGCGACCTTGCCGTGCAGGCCAAGTGCCCTGAAATCGAGCGTGCTGTCAAGCGGATGATCCAGCGTGTTGAACAACCCGACCGCGATGGTGCCGTCGGCGAGCGGCTTTTCCCACAGCTGCAACGGCCCTTGCTGCCACACGCGATGGCCTTGCACGCCGCGGGGATCCTGATCGACGGCAATCACTTCGCGGTTCGTCAGTACGGCGCGCGTGGTCGCATCCATGTGCGACAAATCGTTGCCCGCGATGAGTGGCGCAGCCAGCAGCGACCACAGACTCATCTGCGTGCGCTCCATGTTCGGCGCGCGCCCGCCGGCGTTGCCGATTTCCAGCATGTCCGGATCGTTCCAGTGACCGGGCCCGGCGTACTTGCCCAGACCTTGCTGCGCCAGCGCGTTGAACCACACGCTTTGATAGCTCAGACGGATGTCGATCGTGGTGCGCCACAAGTTGCCGCCGACGCTGGCACCCCATTGCCACACCTTGCCCCAACCATAGCTGCACAGCGAATACACGATCGGACGGCCGGTCGCGACCAGGGCTTCGTGCATGGCGCGATAGACGTGCTTCATCATCGTCACCTGCTGCGCCGGTGCTTTGCCGACCAGCTGCCTGCGATAGCTGCACAGGTCGTATTTGAGATAGTCCACGCCCCAGCTGGCAAACATCTTCGCGTCCTGCGCCGCGTGCCCGTAGCTGCCGGTGAAGCCGCCGCAGGTCTTTTTGCCGGGTGAGGAATAAATGCCGAATTTCAGGCCCCTCGAATGCACGTAGGCGACCAGTTTGCGCATGTCCGGGAACTTGGCGTTGGGGTGCAGCACGCCGTTGGCGTCGCGTTTTCCCTGCCATCCATCGTCGATGATGATGTAGCGATAGCCGGCGGCGGCCATGCCGCTTTTGACCATCGCGTCGGCGGCGGCACGCACGTCGGCGGCGGTCACCTTGGCGCCGAAATGGTTCCAGCTGTTCCAGCCCATCGGCGGGGTGCGTGCCGGCAGCGGATTGCCGCTGGCCAGGACCGCAAGCGGCCACATCAGCAGGCCGACAACGAGCAGGCGCGTGCGCAGCCTGTGGCTGGCGCGGGATGGCGTGTTCATGGGCATGACAGCTCCTTCACGGGATGACTGTCACGCATGCTACAACTATTGTAGTATTAATTCATCGGCCGCCGGAATGCTGCTTTTCATCAGCCGTTTGCAGTATTTTGTAAGACAAATTTCGACATGCCACGAGGCACGTCACGTCGAGCGCAGGAAGATCGCGTCGATCCTACCCGTCAATCAGGAATGCCATTCATGCCAAGGCCGATCCAGTTACGCAATCTGCACGCCCAGGTGGTTCACGAGTTGGGACAGCGCATCGTGGGTGGCCAGCTGAAACCCGGTGATCTGTTGCCACGCGAGGAAGCGTTGGCCGAAGAGTTGCAGGTCAGCCGCACGGCCTTGCGCGAGGCCATGAAGGTGCTCACGGCCAAGGGACTGATCGAGGCGCGGCCCAAGGTAGGCACGCGCGTGCGCGAGGCGCGCTTCTGGCACCAGCTGGATGCGGACGTGCTGACGTGGCGTTGCGCGACCTTGCCGACGGAAGACTTCGTGCACAAATTGCTGGAAATGCGCGAGGTGATCGAACCGGCCGCCGCTGCATCCGCCGCGGAGCATGCCGACGAGGAGCAGATCAAGCGCTTGCAGGACGCCTATGCCGCCATGGCGGCCGCGCGCAATCTGGACGAGTGGGCAGTTGCCGATCTGGATTTCCATCAGGCCATTCTGGATGCCACCAACAACGAGCTGATGGTGTCGCTGTTTGCCGTCATCGAGGCGGCGCTGGGCACGTTTTTCGTGATGTCGGCGCAAGCCGCGGACGATTTCAGGTATTCGTTGCCACACCACGAAAAGGTGTTGCAGGCCATCTGCCGCCATCGACCGGATGCGGCGCGGCGCGACATGCAGCACATGGTGGCCGACTCGCGCGCCAACATGGCGCGGCAAAAGCGTGCCGCCAGGAAAGGGTGAGCGCATGCGCTGGACCCTCGGTCTGGATTGGGGCACCACACGCCTGCGCGCGTTGCTCATGGATGGCAATGGCCAGGTCCGCGAGGAACGCATACGCGACTGGGGCATCCGGCAGTTGCCGGCGGGTGGTTTCGATGCGGCGCTGGCGGAAGTTTGCGCAGGTTGGCCGGTGGCGCGCGTCATCGCTTGCGGCATGGTCGGCAGCCGTCAGGGCTGGCGCGAAGCGCCGTATGTCGATGCCCCGGTTGCGGTCGGTGATCTGACTGCCGCATTGACCCCATGGCAGACGGCCGATGGCCAACACCTCGATATCGTGCCCGGCGTGCGCGATGCGTCCGGCCCCGATGTCATGCGTGGCGAAGAGACCCAGGTGTTCGGCGCGCTGGCGGCACATCCGGCACTGGCTGCGGCAGCGTGTCTGGTTCTGCCCGGTACGCACAGCAAATGGGTGCAGGTGCGTGATGCCCGCATTGTGCGTCTGGCCACCATGATGACCGGTGAACTGTATGGCTTGCTGTGCCGGCATTCGATACTTGGCGCGGTGACGGATGCGGCTGCAGCGGCGACCGAGGATGCGCGGGATGCCGCGTTTGCCGCCGGCGTTCGCGCGGCGCGTGACAGTGGCGCCGCCGGCGTGTTGACGCAACTGTTTTCCGCGCGCGTGCTGATGCTGGAAGCGCGCCTCGCGCCGGCCGTCGTGCCCGATTATCTGTCCGGACTCTTGATCGGCGAAGAGTGGCGTGCCGCACTTGCCGCAGGCTGGCACAACTCGGAAACACCGGTGGCATTGGTTGGCGACGCGACCTTGTGCACGCGCTACCGCAAGGCCGCCGCGATGTTCGACTTGCCCGAACCGATGGCCGTCAGTGATGCCACGGCACGCGGGCTTTGGCAAATCGGCCTGGCCATCGCTGCAGCGCGCCTGGAGGTGTCGTGATGTCCGAGGTGTTCGGATCCTTGCCGCTGGTCGCGATTCTGCGCGGCCTGCATCCGGGCGAAGCTGTCGCAGTCGGCAAAACGCTGATCGACGCCGGATTCCGTGCGCTCGAAGTGCCGCTCAATTCGCCCGCGCCGTTGACCAGCATACGCCGGCTGGCCGACACCTGCGGCGCCGGTTGCCTGATCGGCGCGGGTACCGTGATGACGGTCGACGAAGTGGATGCGGTGGCTGCGGCCGGCGGCCGGCTGATCGTGATGCCGCACGTCGATGCCGAGGTCATCGCGCATGCGGTGCAGGCCGGACTCGTCTGCGTGCCCGGCGTGGCGACGATCAGCGAGGCGTTTGCCGGCCTGCGCGCCGGTGCCAGTGCGCTCAAGGCGTTCCCCGGCGCACAGGTGACGCCGGACGTGCTGCGCGCCTGGCGCGCCGTGTTGCCGCACGCCTTCGCCGTGCTGCCGGTGGGCGGTGTCACACCCGCGACCATGCCCGCCTATGTCGATGCCGGCGCAAGCGGTTTCGGCATCGGTTCGGCGCTGTACAAGCCGGGTCGATCCATCCATGACATCGCGGCCGCCGCCGCCGCCTTCGTGGCCGCATGGCAGGCCTGTTCCAGGGACAAGCAAAGCTCATGAAGATCACGCAACTGCATACTTTTCTCGTGCCGCCGCGCTGGCTGTTCGTGCGCATCGACACCGACGAGGGCATTTCCGGCTGGGGCGAACCGGTAGTCGAAGGTCGCGCGCAGACCGTGGCCGCGGCTGTCGAAGAACTCTCCGACTATCTCGTCGGTCGCGATCCGCGCCACATCGAAGACTTGTGGAGCGTGATGTATCGCGGCGGTTTCTACCGTGGCGGGCCGATCCTGATGAGCGCCATCGCCGGCATCGATCAGGCGCTGTGGGACATCAAGGGCAAGCACCTTGGTCAGCCGGCTCATCAGCTCCTGGGCGGGCCGGTACGCGAGACGATCCGCGTGTATTCGTGGATCGGCGGCGACCGTCCGTCCGACACCGCCAAGGCTGCAGCCGATGCGGTGGCGCGTGGTTTCACGGCGGTCAAGATGAATGCCACCGAGGAGCTGCAATACGTCGACACCTTCGACAAGGTCGAGCGCGTGCTGGAAAACGTCGATGCGGTGCGCAGCGCGGTCGGTCAGCATGTCGGCATCGCGCTGGATTTCCACGGTCGCGTGCACAAGCCGATGGCCAGGGTGCTGATGCGCGAACTGGCACGCTATCACTTGATGTTCATCGAGGAACCCGTGCTGTCCGATCATCTGGAAGCGATTCCCGAGCTGGCCGCGTTGTCGCCGGCACCGATCGCACTGGGCGAGAGGCTGTATTCGCGCTGGGATTTCAAGCGCGTGCTGGCGGCCGGCGGCGTCGACATCATCCAGCCCGATCCGTCGCACGCCGGCGGCATCACTGAAACGCGCAAGATCGCGGCCATGGCTGAAGCGTACGACGTGGCACTGGCACTGCATTGTCCGCTGGGTCCGATTGCACTGGCCGCCAACCTGCAGTTGGACGGCGTGTGCCACAACGCCTTCATCCAGGAGCAAAGCCTGGGCATCCACTACAACGCCGACAACGATCTGCTGGATTACCTTTCCGATCGCAGCGTTTTTGCATACGCGGATGGCATGGTGCGGATTCCGGATGGCCCCGGTCTGGGCGTGACGATCAACGAGGATTACGTCACCGAGCGCGCCAGGGTCGGTCATCGCTGGCGCAATCCGGTGTGGCGTCATGCCGACGGCAGCGTGGCCGAGTGGTAGCGACAGCGCCCAGACATTCCGCGGAGATCTTCATGCCAACTTTTGCCAGTTATCCCAGCCTCGTCGATCGTGTCGTGCTCGTCAGCGGTGGCGCTACCGGCATTGGCGCGGGCTTTGTCACCGCGTTCGCGCGCCAGGGCGCCAAGGTCGGTTTTCTCGATGTGGACGAGCGCGGTGCCGAGGACCTGCTGCATGTGCTTGCCGATGCGCCGCACGTGCCGCGATTCGTGCGCTGCGATGTCACCGATCTGGCTGCGTTCGAAGCGTCGATTGATGCCATGCGCACGGTGCTGGGTGCGCCGACCGTGCTCGTCAACAATGCCGCCAACGATGTGCGCCACACGCTGGAAGGCACCACGGCCGCCGCCTTCGAGGCCAGCCTTGCGGTCAATCTGCGCCATCAGTATTTCGCCATCCAGGCCGTGGCCGAGGGCATGCGCGAGGCGGGCGGTGGTTCCGTCATCTGTCTGGGTTCGACCGGTTGGATGATCAAGAACGACTGTTATCCGATGTATGCGATGGCCAAGGCTGGCGTGCATGGCCTGGTCAACGGTCTGGCGCGTTCGCTGGGGCGCGACCACATCCGCATCAATTGCCTGGTGCCGGGCTGGGTCATCACCGACAAGCAGCGCCGACTGTGGCTGGATGCCGAAGGCGAGGCCGAAATCGCGCGCCGCCAATGCCTGCCCGGTCACCTGCATGTCGAAGATCTGGCGCGCGCGGCGCTGTTTCTGGCTGCGGACGACAGCCGCATGTGCACGGGCCAGAGTTTCATCGTCGATGGCGGGTGGGTGTGACGCACGTCGTCGTCACGTCTGTCATCACGTCCGGCAACGAGCTTGGCGAAGGCGTGACATGGTGTTCGCGTACGCAACGTTTGCTGTGGACCGACATCCAGGCCACGATGCTGTGGGCCTGGACGCCCGCGACCGACGCGACGCAAACGTGGCATTTGCCCGAACGGCTGGCCTGCTTTGCGTTGTGCGAAAACCCCGACTGGCTGCTGGCGGGGTTCGCCAGCCAACTGGCATTTTTGCATCTGCCCAGCGGCAGCTGTCGGCCCATCGTCGCGGTCGAAGCGGACCTGCCCACGCGCGTGAACGACGGAGCCTGCGATCGCGAGGGCCGCTTCGTGTTCGGCACCTTGCATGAACCGGTCGATGGCGGCGTGCAGCAACCGGTCGGCAGCTTTTACCGGCTCGACCATGACTTGTCGCTGCATCGGCTGGACCTTGGCCACGTGGCCATCGCCAATGCGCTGGCCTTCAGCCCCGACGGTCGCACGCTGTACTTCTGCGACACGCCCATGCGGCGCATCCAGTGCGCCGATTACGCGCTTGATGGCAGCGTGTCGAACGTGCGCACCTTCGTCGATCCGGATGTGCCCGATGGCGTGCCCGATGGCGCTTGCGTGGATGCACAAGGCGGTCTGTGGAATGCGCAATGGGGTGCCTCGCGCGTGGTGCGCTATGCGCCCGACGGTCGCGCCGATGTCGTCATCGAGTTGCCGGTCAGGCAGCCGACTCGTCCGACATTCGGCGGTGCACGGCTCGATACCTTGTACGTCACCAGCGCATGGGAGGGTCTGGCCGGAACCTCCGCCACGGCTCCGGCAGGCGCGGGTGATGTGCTGGCCGTCAAGGGCGATTGGCGCGGATTGCCCGAAGCGTGCTTTGGCGGTCGTCCGCAACACGGATGGTTGCCATGAATACGTTTGCATGCCCGCCAACCGCACATCGGCATGCGCCAAGATGGCGGCAACGATGCCACGTGCCCGTGGGAGCGGGCATCGGCAAGGCTGGTCACTTGCGCGACTTAGGTCCGTCCCATTCACGCTGTGGAGGTAAAGCATGAACACCCTGTCGCGACCGGCTCCCGGTTCGATTCGATCTTCGGCGGTCTTTGTCGCCGTGCTGGCGGCGCTGGCCGGACTGATGTTCGGGTTGGACATCGGTGTCATTTCCGGCGCCGTGCAATTCATCAAGGCCGACTTCGGTGTCACCGATGGCACCATTGAATGGATCGTCAGCGTCATGATGCTCGGCGCCGCCGTCGGCGCCATCGGTGCCGGCTGGCTGTCGTCCAACCTGGGGCGCAAGCGTTCGCTGATTGCCGGCGCGGTGATCTTCGTGATCGGCTCGATCCTGTGCGCGGTGGCGCAATCGGTACCGGCACTGATCGCCTCGCGCGGCGTGTTCGGCCTGTCGATCGGCTTGCTGACGTTCACCGCCCCACTGTATCTGGCCGAGATCGCGCCGAAGGAAAGCCGTGGCGCCATGATCTCCAGCTACCAGTTGATGATTACCATCGGCATCCTCATCGCCTTCCTGTCCGACACCGCCTTCAGCTACACCGGTAACTGGCGCTGGATGCTGGGCGTGATCGCGATTCCCGGTGTGCTGTTTCTGCTGGGGGTGCTGACTCTGCCGGGCAGTCCACGCTGGCTGATGATGCGCGGACGCAAGGAAGAAGCGGCCGATGTGCTGCAGCGCCTGCGTGGCGATGCCGAGGTGGTCGAGCAGGAGATTGCCGAGATCGAGGAACAGCTGCGCACGCCGCAACGCGGCTGGCGCATGTTTCTGGAAAATGCCAACTTCCGTCGCTCCGTGGGCTTGGGCATCCTGTTGCAGGTCATGCAGCAATTCACCGGCATGAACGTGGTGATGTATTACGCGCCGCACATTTTCAAGGACATGGGTTACGCCACCAGCGAGCAGATGTGGTTCACCGCGCTGGTCGGACTGATCAACGTGCTGGCCACCTTCATCGCCATCGGCCTGATCGATCGCTGGGGTCGCAAGCCGATCTTGTACGTGGGTTTTTCGGTGATGGCGATAGGCCTCGCCATCGTCGGCTGGATGATGTCGCTGGGTGCACTATCGCCATCCGAGCAACTGTTCACCGTCATTATGCTGCTGGTGTTCATCGTCGGCTTCGCGATGTCGGCAGGACCGCTGATCTGGGCGCTGTGTTCGGAGGTGCAACCGCTCAAGGGCCGCGACTTCGGCATTGCCGCCTCCACCGTCACCAACTGGCTGGCCAACTTCATCATCGGCTTCTCCTTCCTGACCCTGCTCACGATCCTGGGACCGGATTACACGTTCTGGCTGTACGCCTGCTTGAACGTGATCTTCCTCGGCATCACCTTCTGGCTGGTACCCGAGACGCGCGGCATCTCGCTGGAACATATCGAGCAGAAGCTTATGGCAGGCAAGCGCTTGCGGGATATCGGGCGGTAGGTTTAACGTAGCGAGGGTTGGTATGCCAATGACAATCCCATCGTAAATATCGATCCGGATGGGCGGAACTGCATGACGGGCATCAATAGCGATTCCGTATATTGTACGCGAGCCGAAACGTACGCGAAATTGGATAAGGAATTTAGCGGAGGCAAATACAATACAGCGTACTTCGGCGCGGTATCTGAGCTAAATGCAAACTTAGCCGATTTGGACATACCGGTATTCGGCAAGGAATTTTCTGGTGTTACGGAAAAAGTGTATTCGTACATTTCTAAACTAGGCAAAAAGATAATCACATTCAACAAAGGGCAGGCAGCAAAGCTGCGATCTGGTCAAATCAAGCAGCGAGGTCGTGCACTGGACGCGCGCCTTATTACTGATGAAGGCAAATTTGTCCAACATGCGCTGACGAAACTGCAGAGTAGCAACCCTACACTCTACAAGAACGTGATCTCGGCGATGAACCGGAATGCGAACGCTCAACCGACGATACTAAACGCCTTTGGAGCGGATAAGGACGTTGGCGTTGCCGCTGCCGCGACGATCATGACGATTGGAAAGATAAATTTCGCAAATGAAACGGATAGGGATATTATGTCGATATATCTAGTTCAGAGACGTCGCAGTACGCACTAAACCATGCCTAACGCCTTAAAGCACCCCGTTGCGATCCTGCTGGTGCAGGTTTGCGAGTTTATTGAGTTCTGGCTAATAGCATTTTTGCTGGCTTACGCGTTTCCGTCCGAATATCAATACGGGGCGCCGAATGTTGCAAATGGCATGATGAAGGCGGTGCATGCCGGGCTGGGTGCGAGCATATTTTTTAATCTGATAACGATATATCCAATATTCTCGATCATATTACTTGTGATATTGATCGTCCGTGGGGCTCGCAGAGCGTTATTACTTGCGGTTGGCGCGTCAGGCCTGTTTCTTCTCCTCACACTTGTATGGTCACTCGTCCTTGCGCGTGGAGCACGCGGGTACCATTGGTAGTGGTGGATCGGTTGGGTTGCTATGGGAATATTGGTATTCCTATCGACGTTCTGGATATTTAGGTTGGCGTACGGAAAAGGGGCAAAATAGAAAAGAACGCACGGGGTCTACCTTAGTATTTTGCAGGGGCGAGGTAGGCTTGGCAGTGGTAGGGTGGCTTCGGTGACGGGGGTGTGGCTCATGGGGTTCGCATCCTTTGTTGGGCTGCTCGACTCTGAAATGCCGCCCCCGTCACCTGCATCATCCGGAACGTCCATCCGTGGATGATGCCAGCTTTCGGGCCGTGGCTTCCAAGGTAGACAAGACGCCGGATGATCCTCACCTTGACGGGAGCAAATAACGGTTCCAGGTTCACTTACAGGCGTTTGAATTCCAGTAACGGCGCCCGGTTCGCTTACTGGTGACCCATGAAGCACAAGGCCCGCATCGCTGCGGGCCTTGCCGTATGCGCTGTTTGTCTCGGCGGCTACTGATGCGCCGCGAGCACCGAGTCCAGCACCTGCGAGATGGCGCGCTGCTTGGCTTTGGGCAGCGTCTCGATCTGCTGCAGCTGCTGGGCGATCTTGGGTTGCGGCCCGCGCTTGCCGGCGCTGCGTTTGGTGGGCACGCCGATCAATTCTTCGATGGGGACACGGAGCACGCGGGCAAGCGTGGGTAGCGTTGCGACCGCGATGCGAGCGCTGCCGCCTTCGTAGTGCGCCATGGTCTGCTGGGCGATGCCGAGCTCTTGGGCCAGGTCGGTCTGCGTCAGGCCGAGCGCTTTGCGGCGCTGCGCGATCTGGCTGCCAAGCTGGCGGTAGAAATCCGGGTTCTTCATGGCCGGCGTGGACGAGTGGTCAGGTAGGTCAAGCATAGGTGCGGCTCCGGGTGGGGTGGTTGACTATACCCGTAATATGAGTACTCTGTTTGCGGGTTATTTTTACGCCAATGACAATCCCATAGTAAATATCGATCCGGATAGGTGTTTTTCCAGGCTTGGCCCGAGCCAACTTCCGCGTGGTCCGAATCAATTTATGGATCCGGGCTTGGATTTTTGGCTACTGACCTGCTTTCTATTACTGCATCACGCATAAACAGAGAACCCGTGGAGCCGTGAGCTCACCCTTCACCTCTTCCGCAACCCCAGCCAACGCTCAAGCTGTCCGGCCAGCTGCCGGCTGGCTTCACCGAGGGCTTCAGCGCCACCTTGCGCATCGGCGCTCGGCGCTGCTGCATCGATGTGAAAATGTTTCTGCGCAATGACGTGGCCGTCCGCCGCGTCGATCAGCGTTGCCGTTGCATCGACCACACCAGTGCTGTGATCAGGAGTCGCAAAATGCTGGCTGAAATCGTTCAGTCGCAGATGCAGGCTGACGTTGGCGTGGGCTGGGTTGTCCGGCCCGATGACGGCCCGCCAGTCGTCGGCCCGCGCCAGGGTTTGCTGCAACAGGGCTTCGAGCAGTTGCGCGGGTGCGGCGGCCCAATCCGAATAGCCGTAGACGGCCAAACGGTTGGCATGCCGATAATCCAGTCGGTAATCCATGCCGGTGTCCGCAAGCCATGTCGGCACATGGATGCGCGCGATCTGCAGAACCTCGTGTCCCGCCGCCGCTGCATGGCCGGTCATCGTGGTCGGTCCGCCCAGTGTGTAGTGATGGATCACCGCGGTGAGCGGAGCCGATGCGCAACCACCCAAGGCAAGCAGACACGCACACGCACCTGCCAGAAAAAACCTAATCATGACCGTCACCCTGCTTGTGATTGGCTGAGAATCCCGGCTCGCCCGGCCCCGGTGCAGGCGCGGCCGGACCGAAGATCACGCTCTGTGGTCGCGCTTTCAGGGCACGGATCAGCTCGCGCAACTCTCGCGAGGTGCGTGCGAGGTTGTTGCTGAGTGCATTGATGTCGGGCAACGTCTGCTTGTCGAGCTTGCTGCCCAGCTGCTGATAGGTGTCTTCCACCTGGCCGAGCTTGTGCACGGGTGCGTGCGCGGTTTTCATCAAGGCACTGGCCTGGGCGAGCAGGGCATGGCTGGCATCCAGACTTTGCCGGGCGCTGCGCTCCAGCTCCGGCATGTGCTGCAACACCGGCTGCAGCTGGTTTTCCAGCACGACCAGCTTGGCCGTCGCGGCGTCGATGTGGCTCAAGCTGGCCGTGATGTGCGCACGATTGCCGGCATCCAGCAATTGTTTGGCGCTGGCCAATACGGCCTGCAAGTCGTGCATGCTGGTCTGCGCAGAAGCCTCCAGTTGGCCCAGCAACCCTTGACGCAGGGGTACCTGCGCCGGATACGCGACGCTGGTCGCCAACGGCGCGTCACTGCCCTTGCCCAATTTCAATTCCAGCACCTCACCACCGGTCAGTCCGTGCTTGGTCAGCACCGCGTAGGTGGCGTGCGTCATGTACGTTCCCTGACGGACGCTGAAGTTGATGACCACTTGCGCGTGATTGTCCGGATCGAAACCTACATGCGTGACGTGGCCGACCGGCAGACCCTTGAACTCGACCGTGGACTGCGGCGCCAATCCCGCCACCGACTCGCTGGTGACGATGCGGTAGACCAGCGGCTCCTTCGGACTGGACGACAGCCATACGAAGATGACGACAAGTACCGCCGTCAGCAACAACAGAAAGCAGGCGGCGATGATGGCATGGGCTCGGTTCTCCATGACTAGCGCTCCTCGATGTCTGGCAAGCCACGCAACGGATCCTCGTTGCGCCGTGCGCGGAAAAAATCGCGGATGAACGGGTGATCGAATGCGGCCACTTCCGGCAAGGTTCCCACGGTGACCAATTTACCCCCGTCGAGCACGGCGATGCGATCACTCAACGCCGCCATCGAATACAGGTCGTGCGTGACCATCATCACCGTCACGTTCAGCTCCTTGTGCAGGGTACCGAGCATGGCGTCGAATTCGGCCGACGAGGCCGGATCCAGGCCGGTGGTCGGCTCGTCGAGAAACAGCAGCTCGGCTTCGAGCATCAAGGCGCGCGCCAGTGCCGCGCGTTTGAGCATGCCACCGGACAGTTCGGCCGGATATTTCCAGGCATCTTCGGGCTTCAAACCGACCATGTGCAGCTTCAGCGCGACGCTGTCGCGGATCATGCTCTCCTTGACCACCCAACCTTCCTTGCGCAGCTCACGCATCGGAAAGGCGATGTTGTCGTACACGTTGAGCGCGCTGAACAACGCACCTTGCTGGAACAGCACGCCCCAGCGCTGGCGCAACAGGCGCGCGGCCTCGCCGCCGAGCGTGTTGAGGGTGGCGCCGAGCACGCGGATGGAACCCGCATCCGGTCGTTCCAGACCGATGATCTGACGCAACAGCGTGGACTTGCCCGAGCCTGACGAGCCGATCATCGACAGGAATTCGCCACGTCGGACGTCAAGATCCAACCCGCGGTGCACCTGTTGATCGCCATACCGCTTGGTCAAGCCGCGGACCTCGATCACCGGCACAGCGAAAGTGGCGGGCACAGCGTTCACATCAACCCCACATTGGTCAGCATCGCACCGAGCGAGGCATCGAGCAGCAACACAGCCGTCAGGCTGGTCACCACCGACAGCGTGGTGTGATGGCTCATCGACTCGGCATCGGGCGACGAGCTCATGCCGAAATGGCAGCCGACCACGGAGATGACCAGACCGAACAGCACGCCCTTGCCCAGACCGATCCAGACATTGACGGTCTGCACCTGCTGCAGCATTTGCGTGAGAAACAATCCGAAGTTGATGCCAAGCTCACCCTGCGCGGCCAGCGCGGCACCAATGGTCACCGCGATATTGGTCCACACCACCAGCAGCGGCATGCTGATCGCCGCACCGATCACGCGCGGCAAGGCCAGGCGCATGCTGGGTGAAGATCCCAACGCCTGCAGCGCGTCATATTCCTCGGTGATGCGCATGGCGCCGATGCTGGCGGTCATCGCCGAACCGGTGCGTCCAGCCATCAGCAGACCGACCACCACCGCGCCCAGTTCGCGCGGCACGGCCGTGGCCATCATGTTGATGACCATGCCGGAAGCACCGAAAGGCTGCAGCACCAGACCCATCTGGATGGTCATCACAGCGCCGATCAGAAAGCCGATGCAGCCCAGCAACAGCATGGCCGAGGCGCCGATGCGATGGACGTTGGCACTGATCTCGCGCCACGGCGTCACGCGCGGATGGCTCAGGCAATAGCCGACATCCAGCGCCAGCTGCCCGGTCAGGATGAAGATGCCGGCCGCCTCTTCCAGCACCGCACGCACGCCGGCGCCCAGACGATGCAGCCAGCCGGTCGAAGCACGCTCCGGCGACTCGCCCAGCGGCGCCGTGTTGGCCAGCCATTTGAACAAGGCGCGCTGATCGTCGCTGCAGTCCAGACGTTCCGGCAACCGCGCGTTCCACACCTTCCACAGCAACAGCGCACCGGTACTGTCCAGCGCATCGACCGCGCGCAAGTCCCAACAATAATCGTGTGTGGCATCCAGCCGGCCGAACTGCGCAAACAAGCGCTCGCGTCGACGCCGATCCACCAGCAGGCTCCACGAACCGGACAAGGCGATGCGTGCATCGTCCTCGCACTTCCAGACTGGATCGGACGGAATCGTGGACATCGGCTGGCCATCCTGCGTCACGGCCAGAGTAGCGCGATTGCATGAATGCCGCGATACCGGAATGGTGCACGGCATGCGTGCCGGCTACACTGCGTGTCGAGCACGCCGTCACACCGGAACCAGCATGGGACCGCGCGTCATCATTCGCCCGCCAACGCCACGCGATGCTCCGGCCTTCCTTGCGGCCGTGGCCGCCAGTCGCCCGCTGCATCATCCCTGGGTCACGCCGCCGGACACGCCCGCGACCTTCGCCACCTATCTGGAGCGCATGACCGCGCCGCAACATGCGGCCTTCCTCATCTGTCGCCGCGACACCGACGAACTCGCCGGCGTGGTGAACGTCACCCAGATCACGCTGGGCCCGCTGTGCAGCGCGTACCTCGGCTATTACGCCTTCGCCGACCATGCGCATCAGGGGTTCATGTCCGCCGGATTGCGCGCCGTCACGCGCCATGCCTTCGGCCACCTCGGACTGCATCGACTGGAAGCGAACATCCAGCCGAACAATGCGGCCTCCATCGCACTGGCGCGCTCCTGCGGCTTTGTCAGGGAAGGCTACTCGCCGCGTTATCTCAAGATCGGCGGCCGTTGGCGCGACCACGAACGCTGGGCCATCCGCGCCTCCTGATCAACGGCTCGCGGCGAGCACCCTGAAGCAATCTAAAAATGCAAGCGGAAACCTTGCGGCGGCGTCGCACCGAGCAGATAACGCACGAAGAAATCCCAGCGCCGGCGCACCACGTAGCTGTTGGCCGCGCCATAGAAATGGTGCGCGTTGGGCACGATCAGCATGTGGAAATTCTTGTTGGCGCGAATCAGGGCATTGATGACAAGATACGTTTCGCCCACCGGCACGTTGGGATCGGTCGAACCATGCACCAGCATCAGCGGGCCCTTGAGGTTCTTCGCGAACCGCCACAAGGCCTGGCTGTCGTAATTGGTGGTGCCGTTTTTGTGCGTCACCAGCAGGCCCTGATACTTCTCGCCCCAATCGTTTTCGTAATTGCGGAAATCGTAGTTGCCCGACTCGGCCCAGCCGACCTTGAAAAAGTCCGGGTGCAGAAACATCGCCGCCACGGTGGCATTGCCACCGCCCGAATGTCCCCAGATGCCGACGCGCGACAAGTCGATCCAAGGATCGCGTCGGGCCAGTTGCTTGATCGCGGTGACTTGGTCGGGCAGGGTGTTGTCGGCCGCATTGCCGTACCAAAGATGATGAAAGCTGGCCGAACGCCACGGCGTGCCCATGCCATTGATGGCAATCACAATGAAACCCAGCTCGGCCATCGCCTGATGGTCGATGCGCGCCGGTGCAAAGCCGAAGTTGCTGACCGAGCCGACCTGCGGGCCGGGGTAGATGTAATCGATCAGCGGGTAGTGCTTGTGCGGATCGAAATTCGTCGGCTTGAACATCAGCCCGTACAGCGTGGTCTTGCCATCGCGTGCCTTGACCTTGATGACCGTCGGCGGCACCCAGCCGGCGGCTTTCAGGCGGCTGATGTTGGTGCGCGCGATGGTGGCGATGACGTGGCCATCCGCACTCGAACGCAGCACCGTCACTGGCGGCTGATCGACCGTGGAATAGCTGTCGACGAAATACCTGCCGTTCGGCGACAGGCTGACGTCATGGTCGGCCGCTTCAGGCGTCAGCAAGGTGGTCTTGCCGGTGTCGATATTGACCTTGAAGAATTGCTTGAAGTACGGGTTGATGCCGGCCGTGCGCGCATTGCCGACGAACCACAAGGTGTGATCGGCACGATCGAAACGCAGCACCTCGTCAACGTTGCCGCGCCCGATGGTGATCGCGCGGATCTGCTTGCCGGTTTTCAGGCTGTACAGGTACAGGTTCATCCAGTTGTTCTGCACGGTCGACCAGATCGCCTGATCGGTCCTGGGAAGGTACTGCCAGTTGACGGTGCCGTGACCGGATTCGTAGTAACTCCTGGCGGTGAAATGGAAGCCCGTGTGCACCGCGCCGGTTTGCGCGTTGGCAATGCGAAACCACTCGTGCTGACGATTGCGCGAGGTGGTGACGAAGGCAAAAGTCTTGCTGTCCGGCGCCCATTTCACGTCGCTCCACTTGTAGGCTTCGCGCTCGTTGTCGCCACAGGCCAGCGTGTCGCACAGGGTCGACAAACGCTGCTCGGGGGCCATCTTGAGTTTCACGATCTTCTTCGTGACCACGTCGATCACCAGCGGCTGGATCATGAACACGTGCTTGTCACCGACCAGCGCCCCCTTCCAGCGTTCCAGCCGCGGATGACCGACGCGCGTGGTGATGGTGAACATGTCGCCGACCCTGCGCTGATCCTGGCGGTAGGTGGCGATCTTTTTGGAATCCGGCGACCAGCGCACGATGGCGCCATTGGCACTGTGAATCCAGCCGGCATCTTGCGTGGCATAGCCATCGTTTTTCACGCCATCAAAAGTCAGCTGAATGTCTTTGCCGGTGGCCAGATCGCGCAGCCACAAGTTCCAGTCATGCACGTAGGCCACGTACCTGCCATTGGGCGACAAGGCGCCATTGGCCGGTACCGTCGCACTGCGCGGCAGACCCTCGGCATGGGGCTGGGCAACCCGATCGGACGCCGTCTGCACCTTGCCGGTAACGGCATCCATCACCTTGTAGTGATGACCACCGGCGTCCGTTTCGACGTACCACACATGCGTGGCGTCAAGCCAGGTCACGCGGCGCACGGCGTGATCGATCAGCGGCGCGACATGGCCGTACATGAACGACTGCGCACGCACGTAATCGGCGCGCGTCACCTGCCCCGTGGCGGCCAGCGCCAGCAGCGGGCAGCACAAGCCAAGCAGACCGCCGGCCAGTCGCAACGCTCCTCGCGTTTTCACCGGCATCACGGTCGGTGCAAGCGTGCTGCGCAGAGAATGTGTAACGTGCATGCGTTCACCTCGATCGGTCATCGAACAGAAGGCCCACTGTGCGGCGATCGGCCCGCCATGTCTTGGCCGGACTGCGCGGCTTCCATGCGGAAATATGCACAATGCCATGCCGCCATGTGCACCGGTGTCAGGCGCGTCGGGCAAGCACACGATAATCGCGCGGCGTCATGCCGACGGTGGCCTTGAACTGTCGCGCGAAGGCACTCTGGTCGCCGAATCCGCACGCCTGTCCGACCGCCGCAATGCTGTCCTCTCCGGCCAGCAAACGCATCGCCGCCTCGATGCGCAGCTTGGTCAGCCACTGCTGCGGCGCCAGCTGGAACACGCGCCGTACATCGCGTTCCAGCTGCGCCACCGAAACACCGGCCAGCGTGGCCAATGTGCCGATGCGCACGTTGTCGGCATAGTGCGCTTCCAGATGGTCGACGACGCGGCGCAAGCGTGCATAGATCGGGTGTCGACCATCAGGCTGGCCCAGATCGCGCGATATGCCGAGTACGCCATGGATCACGCCCGCCTCGCGCAGCGGTCGTTTGCAGGTCAGGCACCAGCCCGGCGCACGGTTCGGAAAGATGTGCATTTCCAGCTGGTTTTCGATGCACTCGCCGGCCAGCACGCGCTGATCCTGTCCGGCGTAGGAGCTGCCAAGCGCGGCGGCGAACAGCTCCGTCACACTGCGTCCGACCACGTCCTCGCGGCGCTTCAAACCCAGCCGCTGCACCAGAGTCTGGTTGGCGTAAACATAGCGACCGTGCGCGTCCTTGATGAAAAACACCACGCCAGGCAGAAGGTCCATCAAGGCTTCCAGCTCGCTGCCAGGCACCTGCATCAAGGCACGCGTCGCGCCGAGTTTGTCGATGACATCCAGCATGCCTTGCTCCCGGCATCGCGCCGGCGTGTGAACATGACCTGCATTATGCCGACTTCCGCACAGGGCGGTGCGAAGCCACGCTAGACCGCATCCGGCGCCGGCCCGATGATGAGCGCATGCACGTCATCGACATCCTCGACACCCACACCGGCGGCGAGCCGACCCGCGCGGTGCTGGCCGGTCTTCCGCTTCTGGCCGGCACCAGCATGGCCGAGCGTCGCGCCAGCTTCGCGCGCGACTTCGACCCTTGGCGCCGCGCCATCGTGTGCGAACCGCGCGGCTCGGACACCATCGTCGGTGCCTTGTTGCTGCCACCGGTCGATCCATCCGCCTGCACCGGCGTGATTTTTTTCAACAACGTCGGCACGCTCGGCATGTGCGGCCATGGCGCCATCGGCGTGGTGCGCACGCTGGCACACTTGGGCCGCATCGGCATCGGCCGACACCGGCTGGACACGCCGGTCGGCCTGGTTGACGTGGAGCTGCACGAGGACGGTCGCATCGGCATTCACAACGTCGAAAGTCATCGACACGCTGCCGGGGTCAGCGTGGACGTGCCCGGCTATGGCCGCGTGTGCGGCGACGTGGCATGGGGAGGCAACTGGTTTTTCATCAGCGCCGACACGCCGCTGCCGCTGACACTGCCGCACCTGTCCGCGCTGACCGCTTACACCATCGCCATTCGCCACGCACTGGCCGCACGCGGCATCACCGGCGCGCAAGACGCCGAGATCGATCACATCGAGCTCAACACCACCTCGCCCACGCCGGGCATGCACAGCCGCAACTTCGTGCTGTGCCCCGGTCTTGCGTGGGACCGCTCGCCGTGCGGCACCGGCACCAGCGCCAAGCTGGCGTGCCTGGCAGCCGACGGCAAACTTGCCGCCGGCGCGCCCTGGCATCAGGAAAGCATCCTCGGCAGCGTGTTCGAGGGCAGCTATCAGCCGACAGAGCACGGCATCGCGCCCACCATCGTCGGCCGCGCGCACGTCACCGCGCGCGGCACGTTGTTGATCGACGAGGCCGATCCGTTCGCGTGGGGTTTCAACGGCTGATGGCGGCTTTCGACCTCATCATCGTCGGCGCCGGCATCGTCGGCTGCGCCTGCGCGGATGCCGTCAGCGCGGCCGGATGGCGCACCGCCGTCATCGAACCGGGACCGGTCGGTGGTGGCGCGACGGCGGCGGCGATGGGGCATCTGGTCGCGATGGATGATGACGCGGCGGAACTCGCGCTGACGCACGATTCGATCCGCCGCTGGCAGGCGTTTGCCGCTCTGCCAGCCGCCGAATTTTCCCGTTGCGGCACGCTGTGGGTGGCGCGCAACGAGGCCGAAGCGAACGCCATCGACACGCGCATCGCGCGACTCGCCGCCGTCGGCATTCGCGCGCAGGTGCTGGACGCAAAGGCCCTGTATCAACACGAACCGGCCCTCGCGCCCGGCCTGCTGGCCGGCATGCTGGTGGCCGACGAGGCCGTGGTGTATCCGCCGGCGATGGCGCGCCACCTGCTGCAACAAGCCGGCGCGCGCGGCGCCGCGTTGCATCTGGGTCGACGCGTGCAAGCACTGACCTCGGGCGGCGCCATGCTGGATGACCACTCGCATCTTGACGGTCCGGTGTTGCTGGCCACCGGCGGCGCCTTGCCGGAATTGGCACCGCAACTGCCAATGCGTTTGCGCAAGGGTCATCTGGTCATCACCGATCGCTATCCCGGCGCGCTGCGCCATCAAGTGCTGGAACTGGGCTACGCCGACAGCGCGCACGGTCACGCCGCCAGCAGCGTCGCCTTCAACGTGCAACCACGGCCCACCGGGCAAGTGCTGATCGGTTCGTCGCGCGAGTTCGACGTCACCGACACGGCGGTATCGCCGCCGATGCTGCAACGCATGCTGCAACACGCGTTCACGTTCATGCCGATGCTTCGTCAACTGCACGCCATTCGCGCCTGGACCGGCCTGCGCCCGGCCACGCCAGACGGCCTGCCGTACCTGGGCGCGGTGCCCGGCATGGATGATGTGTGGGTGGCCGCCGGCCATGAAGGTCTGGGCGTGACTACCGCACTTGGCAGCGCGCAACTCATCGTCGACCTGCTGCGCGGACACACACCGGCGATCGATCCCGCGCCTTACGCACCGGCCCGGGTGCTGACATGAGCGCGCCCAAGTCCATCCGGCTGTCCGTCAACGGTCAACCCGTCGAAGTGCCGTCCGGCACCAGCGTCGCGGTCGCCGTGGCGCAAGCAACCAGCGTATTTCGACGCTCACGCCACGGCCAGCCACGCGCGCCGTTGTGCGGCATGGGCATGTGCTTCGAATGCCGCGTCAACATCGACGGTCGGGCACACGTGCGCGCGTGCATGACGCCGGCGCGCGACGGCATGCAGGTGCGCAGCGATGACTGAAACGCGGCATATCGTTATCGTCGGTGCCGGCCCGGCCGGGCTGGCGGCGGCACGCGCGGCAACATCGCATGGCGCACGCGTGAGCGTGATCGATGCGCAACCTGCTGCGGGCGGCCAGGTCTGGCGACACGATGTGGCGCATGCATCCAAGCGTGCCGCGCGCGTGGCCATCGCTGCATTGGAGCGGGTCGAATGGCTGGCCGGGCACACCGTCATCGCGGCCACCGGCCAAACCTTGCTCGTGGAATCGCGTGATGGCGCGTTCGACATCGGTTACGACGCCTTGATCCTCGCCACCGGAGCGCGCGAATTGCTGTTGCCTTTTCCCGGCTGGACCTTGCCCGGCGTGACTGGTGCCGGCGGTTTGCAGGCACTGGCCAAGCAAGGCTGGCCGCTGGCCGGCAAACGCGTCATCGTCGCCGGCAGCGGACCCTTGTTGCTGGCATCTGCCGCCAGCCTGCGGGCACATGGCGCGCAGGTGCTCGGCGTGTACGAACAGGCGTCGCGGCACGCCGTGACCACCTTCGCCGCACGACTTTGGCGCTGGCCGCAACGGGCCGTGCAAGCCTTGGCCTTGCGCACGCGTCTTGCCAGCGTGCCGTATCGTTGCGCATCACATGTGCGTGCCGCACTCGGCGATGACCGACTCGAAGCGGTCGAAATCGTCAGTCCGCACGGCGTCACGCGCATTGCCTGCAATTACCTGGCCATCGGCTACGGCTTGGTGCCCAACACCGGCCTGGCCGAGCTGCTCGGTTGCGCGCTGCAAGTCGGGCCCACGCATCCCGCTGTGCAGGTCGACGCCTTGGGCCGCACCAGCGTGGCCAATGTCTACGCCGCCGGCGAAATCGGCGGCATCGGCGGACTGGCCTGCGCGCGCATCGAAGGCACCATTGCCGGTCACATGGCAGCGGGCGACAGCGAAACCGCCGCGGCATGCCTGCCACGTCGCGCGCGTGCGCGCCGCTTCGCCACCGCGTTGGCGCACACGTTTACGCTTGACCCACGCCTGCATGCACTGGCCACGCCCGACACCATCGTGTGCCGCTGCGAAGACGTCACGCTGGCCGATCTGGCCGCTGCCGGGGACGGTCGCGGCGCACGTCTGGCGACCCGCTGCGGCATGGGCGCCTGCCAAGGACGTATCTGCGGCAGTGCCTTGACCGAACTCGGCCATGCTTCGCCGCGCGGCGTGCGCCTGCCCTTGTTTCCCGCGCGGTTGGACACGCTGGCATCCACATCCACCACCACTTTTCCCTGAACCACCGAGACAACCCATGACCCTTTCATCCTTCTGGCGCGGCGTCCTGCCGGCCATCACCACACCCTTCAACGCCGACGGCAGCGTCGATCACGCCTTCCTCGCCGAGCACGCGCGCCAACTCGTCGCCGCCGGCTGCATCGGCATGGTGCCGCTGGGTTCGCTGGACGAAGCGGCCACCTTGAGCTTTGATGAAAAACTGGCGGTGATGCGCACCCTGGTCGACGCGCTCGACGTACCGGTGATCCCCGGCATTGCTTCGCTGTCGACCGCCGAGGCCGTGCGCCTGGCGCGCGAGGCCAAGGCCATCGGCTGCCGTGGCCTGATGGTGCTGCCGGCCTACGTGTATTCGACTGACTGGCGCGAAATGGGCGCGCACGCGCACGCGGTGCTCGATGCCACCGACCTGCCATGCATGCTCTACAACAATCCACCGGCCTACACCACCGACTTCCTGCCCGCGCAGATCGCCGAACTGGCCGCCGCGCATGCCAACCTCGAAGCGGTCAAGGAATCGTCGACCGACGTGCGTCGCATCACCGCCATCCGCCACCTCGTCGGCGCGCGCCTCAACCTTTTGGTCGGCATCGACGACGTGGTGGTCGAAGGCGTCGCCGCCGGCGCGACCGGCTGGATCGCCGGACTCGTCAACGCCTTTCCGAAAGAGTCGGTGCGTCTGTTCGAGCTGGCACGCGCCGGTGACATGGCCGCCGCCGATCGGCTTTACCATTGGTTCTTGCCGCTGCTGCGCATGGACACCGGCCCGCGTTTCGTGCAGCTGATCAAACTGGTGCAGCAACAGGTCGGCATGGGCAGCGAACGCGTGCGCGCACCACGGCTGGCACTGGCCGACGACGAGCGCGCGCAGGCGTTGCAGGTGATCGAGCACGCGCTCGCCACGCGCCCGGAGGTGTGACATGGCCGAACTTCAACCCGTGCTGCTGGACGGCCGCTGGCAACCCGCGCACGGCACCGCCAGCTTCCGCGCCGAAAACCCCGCGTGCGGCGAGCCGATCGGTCCGACATTCCCGATCAGCGATGCGGCCGACATCGAACGGGCCGTGACTGCCGCCGCTGTCGCCGCAACGGAACTGACTACCACGCCGCCCGCGCGCATCGCCGCTTTTCTCGATGCCTATGCCGACGCCATCGATGCACACACCGACGAGCTGGTCGCGCTGGCGCATGCCGAAACCGCGCTCCCCGCCACCACACGCCTGGCCGGCAACGAATTGCCACGCACCTCCGACCAGTTGCGTCAGGCCGCGCAAGCCGTGCGTGATGACGCATGGACGCAGCCGGTGATCGACACGATAAGAAACATTCGCGCGCACTACGCGCCGTTGGGCAAGCCGGCGTGGATCATGGGGCCGAACAATTTCCCGCTGGCCTTCCATGCCGTGTCCGGCAGCGATTTTGCCTCGGCCATCGCCGCGCGCAATCCGGTCATCGCCAAGGCGCATCCGTCGCATCCGGCGACCAGTCAACGACTGGCCGAGCTGGCTTTTGACGCCGTGCAGGCCACCGGTCTGCCGCCAGCCAGCGTGCAGTTGCTGTATCACTTCGACAACGCGCTTGGTTTGTCACTGGCCGGCGATCGCCGCCTCGGCGCCATCGCCTTCACCGGCAGCCGCGCCGGCGGGCTGGCGCTGAAGGCCGCCGCCGATGCCGCCGGCATTCCGTTCTTTGCCGAAATGTCATCGGTCAATCCGGTGTTCCTGCTGCCCGGCGCGCTGGCCGAACGCGGCGATGCGCTGGCGCAGGAATTCTTCGCCTCGTGCACGGCCGGCAGCGGCCAGTTCTGCACCAACCCCGGCATCGTGATCGTGCCCCCTGGTGCCGCCGGCGATGCCTTCGTCGGCGCGGCCACGCAACACTTCGCTGCGGCCGCGCCCGGCGTGCTGTTCTCGCGCCAGGTACGCGACAAGCTCGTGCAGGCCATCGCCGATTTGCGCGCAGCCGGCGCCGCGTTGCTGGCCGGCGGCCAAGCCATCGACGCGGCCGGTTGCCACGTCGCGCCGACTTTGCTCGGCGTGGATGCCGCCACGTTCCTGGCGCACGCGCAAGCCCTGCAAAGCGAAGCCTTCGGCCCGTGCAGCCTGTTGATCCGTGCCGACGTCGCGCAGATGGCCACCATTGCCGCCTGTTTCGAGGGCAACCTCACCGGCACCTTGTACCGCGCCAACGATGGTCGCGACGATGCGGCTTGGCAAGCCATCGCCAGCGTGCTGCGCCCGCGCGTGGGCCGCATGATCGCCAACAAGATGCCGACCGGCGTGGCCGTCAGCCCCGCCATGAACCATGGCGGCCCGTTCCCCAGCACCACGCATCCGGGCCTGACTGCCGTCGGCATGCCGGCCGCGATCCGCCGCTTTGCCGCGCTGCATTGCTACGACAACGTGCCCGACGCACTGTTGCCGCCTGCATTGCGCGACCGCAACCCGGGTGGCGTGGCGCGCCAGATCGACGGCACCTGGTCGTACGCCGACGTGACCACGCCGGCCTGATTCCAGGATGGCATCGGCGTAACGTATCGCCACGTCATCGCACCACTCCACGGAGCACCGCCATGCGCCACGCCCTCGCTTTCGCCCTTGCCACCTTGATGACCCTGCCCGCCATGGCCGCCATGACCCAACAAACCGTCACGCGCAGCCGCACGCCATTGATCGATCAACACATGCCGCAGCCACCGGTTTCCCCGAAACGTGCCGCATCGAGCGTCATCCACGGCGTGCGTGTGAACGATCCGTACCGCTGGCTCGAAGATGGCGACTCGCCCGCCGTGATGCAGTGGATCCGCGCGCAAAACCGCTACGCCGAACAGATGCTGGCGATGATGCCGGCCGGCAAGGCCATGACCCAGCGCGTGCGCGAACTGGCGATCACCTCGACCACGCGCTCGGCGCCGCTGCTGGCCGGGCACACGCTGTTCTACCTGCGCGAGACGCCACCCGCGGCGCAACCGGTGCTGGTGGCACAAGCTTGGCCGCACGGCAAACCCAAGGTGGTGATCGATCTCAACGGCAAGGCGCACGTGGCCATGACCGGCTACTGGCCCTCGCCCGACGGCCGCTACGTTGCCTACGGCACCGCGCGCGGCGGCAGCGAGTTGACCACGCTCCACGTGCTGGATGTGCAAACCGGCAAGACACTGCGCGATGCGCTGCCCTATGCCGGTGGCGGCACCTCGCCGCAAGGCGTCGCGTGGGATGCCGACGGCAAGGGCTTCATCTACGCGCGCTTTCCGGTACCTACGGCCGGGCACAAGGTGACGCAATTCCACGCCGCGCTGGTGCACCACACACTGGGCCTGGCCGCCAGCACCGATCGCGTGGTGTTTGGCAAGCACTATTCGCCGATCGCCGAATATTTGCTCTTGACCTCACCCGGCGCGAAGCATCTGGCGGTGCTGGCCAAGACCGGCGACGGTGGCCCGTGGGAAATCTACGTGCATCGCGACGGCAAGTTCGTGCGCGTGGTCGGCAAGCGCGCCAACGTGCGCAATGCGGTCTGGGATGGCGACCGCTTGCTGGTGGAAAGTTTCGCCGGCGCGCCGCGCGGCAAGGTGCTGGCGGTCGATCCGGCCACAGGCAAGATCAGCACGGTGCTGGGCGAACGCAAGGGCGCCTTGCAGCAACTGGCGCCGATCGGCAACGGTTTTCTCGCCGTGCGCAGCTGGGGGCCGGATTGGTGGATCGATCAATACACGCATGATGGCAAGCTGGTACGTCGTCTGCCCTTGCCCAAGACCGGCATTTCCATTGGCGGCATCGCTTCCGCGGCCGGTCAATCGAGCGCACTCATCACCTATGGCGGCTGGACGCTGCCGGCACGTTGGGCTGAATACGACGCGGCCACCGGCACGCTGAAAACCGTGTTCGAAGTAAAACCGGCCGCCGATTACTCCCGCGTCGTCGCCACGCGCATCAACGGCACGTCGAAAGACGGCACGCGCATCCCGGTTACCGTGTTGCACCTCAAAGGCATCACGCCGAACGGTTCACGTCCGACCATCCTGTACAGCTACGGCGGCTTCGACATCCCCATCGCACCGCACTTCATTGGCGCCGACCTGGCTTGGCTGGAAAAGGGCGGCGTGTACGCGTTTGCCAACATTCGCGGCGGCAACGAGGATGGCGAAGACTGGCATCGCGGTGGCATGACAGTGCACAAGCAGAACGTGTTCGACGATTTTTATGCGGCGGCGAAAGCGCTCGAAGCCACGCATTGGACCGACACCGCGCACCTGGGCATCATGGGCGGCTCCAACGGCGGCCTGCTGATGGGCGCGGAGCTGACGCAGCACCCCGACGCCTTCCGTGCGGTGGTGTCCAACGTCGGCATCTACGACATGATCCGCCACATCACGCACTGGGCCAACGGCGCCTACAACGTGCCCGAGTACGGCTCGGTCGCCAACGTGGCCGACTTCAAGGCCATGCTGGCCTACTCGCCGCTGCAGAACGTGAAAGCGAAAACCGCCTACCCGCCGATCCTGATGACCGAAGGCATCAACGACCAACGCGTGGCGCCGTGGCAAATGCGCAAGTTCTGTGCAGCACTGCAAAACGCGACCAGTTCGAAGCAGCCGATCCTGTGCCTGACGCGCATGCACGCCGGCCACGGCATCGACGCCAGCTTCGCGCAGCGCGTCGGCAACACCGTCATCGCGCTGACCTTTTTTGCGCATGAGCTGGGCTTGCCGATGCGGTGATCCAAACGCACAGCGCCACACCATGCCGTGTTGCGTGTATCGTTTGCGCGGGTGGATCACGGACAACAACACGAGGCGCACATGAAACAGGAGCAGGCCGAATCACTGTATCGACGCATCCACGATGGTGCCGACATCATCGGCGCCGCGCTGGCCGACGTGTTGCATTACCTGATCCTGCTGGCCATCGGCATCGCCATCGTGTGGTCCGGCGCGGCCGCGCTGGCGGAGATGATGACCCGAGGCCACATCGCCATCCGCGACATCCTGCTGCTGT
Source organism: Rhodanobacteraceae bacterium (assembly GCA_036379495.1). Lineage (GTDB taxonomy): Bacteria > Pseudomonadota > Gammaproteobacteria > Xanthomonadales > Rhodanobacteraceae > Oleiagrimonas. The sequence goes on from DASVGO010000043.1 coordinate 74,604, forward strand.
TCATCTACCTCGAACTGATCGCCATGATCGGCGTGCATTTCCGTACCAAGCATTTGCCGGTGCGTTTTCTGATTTACGTGGCGATCACGGCACTGACGCGCATGCTCATCATCAACGTGCAAGCGGACCACAGCGCCACCATCGGCGTGGTGCTGACCGCGGGTTCCATCCTGCTGCTGGCGCTGGCCGCGCTGGTGGTGCGCTACGGATCGCATCGCTTTCCGGCCGACCACAGCTTGCACGTGGAACACGCACACGATGCCAGCCACGTGAAAACCTATTGACCTTTCGCTGCCTTCCAAGTCTCGCTCATGTTGCCCACCGTCGAACGCGAAACCGCCCCTCATCCCATTTTCAGCATCCTTTGGTTGCACGGCCTGGGCGCCGATGGCAACGATTTCGCGCCACTCGTGCCGGAACTGGTGGCGTCGGATTGGCCGACGCTGCGCTTCGTGTTTCCGCACGCGCCGGTGCGTCCGGTGACGGTCAATGGCGGCATGCCGATGCGCGCGTGGTATGACATTGCCGGTATCGACATCGCCAGCCGTCAGGACGAAGCCGGCATTCGCGCGTCGATTGCCGAAGTCGAGACCTTGATCGCGCGCGAGACCGAACGCGGCGTGCCCGCCGATCACGTCGTGCTGGCCGGGTTTTCGCAAGGCGGCGCGATCGCGCTGGCGGCCGGATTGCGCCATGCGCAGCGGCTGGCCGGCATCGTCGCCTTGTCCACGTATCTGCCACTGCATGAATTGACCGCGGCCGAACTCGCACCCGCGAACCGCATCACGCCGATCTTCCAGGGCCATGGCGCAGCCGACCCGGTGGTCGCGCCACAACTCGGCACGCTGACGCACGACTGGCTGCACGCGCACGGTTACGCGGTCGATCGACACACCTACCCCATGGCCCATCAGGTGTGCGCCGAGGAGATCGCCGACTTGCGCGCGTGGCTGTCCGCACGCCTGCAAGGCTGAGACACTCACCCGAATGCGGCCATCCCGTACCGATCAAGGGTCGGAATTTGACGCGAACAAGTCGTCGTTCGGCGGATAGGTGACCATCTCCGCCGTGACCCGCGCACCCGGCGTCAACGTGGCCGGCACCACCTTGCCCGGCGCCATGATGTGCCACACCGCCTGCCCACGCGCCAGCAAATGGTCGGCAATGATGCGCCGATGACAGCGCCACCACACCGCCTCGGCGCACATCAACACGCAACGCTCGCGCGCGGCATGCACTTCGAACTCGCACAAGGCCTCGGCAAATGGCGACGTGCAGGCGTAGTCGGCGTAATGGCGAAAACTGGCGTTGTGCCACAGTGCGTTGCGCGCATCTCCCATCGGCAAGCTGCGCCCGCGCCGGCCACCCAGGGCCGGCATGTACGCATAGCCAATGCCCGCCTGCGCCAGCGATGCGCGCAACGCGTCGGCGTCGTACTGCGGAAACGCGCGCGAACCGGGCAGGCTGCGCACATCGACCACGCAAGCGATGCGTGATTCGGCCAACAAGGCCAGAAAATCCGCCAACGGCCGCGTGGAGTGGCCAATGGTGAAGATGGGCAAGCGGGTGTGACTCACGCGTTCATTGTAGGCCCGCGTTCAACACAACCCGCCATTGACTGCCAGCACCTGTCGCGTGATGTACGCCGCTTCGTCGCGAAACAAAAACGCCACCAGCGCGGCCACTTCTTCGGGTTTGCCGGCGCGGCCAAGCGGGATGTGCGACAGGATGTGTTCGATCGACGCGCCTTCGAGCATGCTCGTTTCGATCAGCCCCGGCGCGACGCAATTGACGGTGATGCGGCGGCTGGCCAGTTCCACCGCCAGCGCCTTGCTGGCGCCGATCAGGCCGGCCTTGGCGGCGCTGTAATTGGTCTGGCCGCGATTGCCGATCTGTCCGGCGGTGGAGGCGATGGTGACGATGCGACCGCCATCGCGCAGGCGCACCAGCGGCATCGTCAACGGCTGCAGCACGTTGTAGAAACCGTGCAAGTGGGTGTCGATGACCTGATCCCATTCCTCGCCGGTCAGGGCCGGGAAGGCATTGTCGATACTGAAGCCGGCATTGCACACCACGCCCCAGTACGCGCCATGCGCCTCGACATCGGCTTCCAGCGCGGCACGCGTGGCGGTGCGGTCGGCGATGTCGAAACCGAGTGTGTGCGCCTTGCCGCCGGCGCCGACGATGGACTCGGCCAGCGCCTGCGCGGCGCTCGCGTTGTGATGGTAATGCAGGCCAAGCTCGAAGCCAGCCGCAGCCAGGGCATGCGCGATGGCGCTGCCGATGCCGCCGCTGGCACCAGTGACGAGGACGCGTCGGAGCTTATTCATGATCGACCATTTCCAGAACGATGATGGTGGCTTGCGCCAGACACTGGCCGGCGCTTTCGATGCGGCAATCGCACGCCGCCATGCCGCCTCCGTCATGGCCGAAGGCGCGTTCGGCGTGAATGCTCAGTTGCGCGCCTTCGACAAACCAGGCCACGTGGCCGTCGAAGTGACGCGTACCCAACAACATGCCCTGACGCGGCGCAGCGGCGCCATCGCGGCGGGCACTCAGACAACCGTGCGCGGCCACGGCCTGCGCCATCATCTCGATGCCGACCCACACCGGCACGCCATGCCCGGCGACAAAATACGGATGCGCGGCGGTGATGGTGGCGCCGACCACGACATGGTTTTCCGCATCGTCAAGAATGGCGTCGATGAGGATGGCCGGGCCGGCGTGCGGCAACAATTGGGCGGGTGACGGGTAGGGCATCAGTGAGCTCCGTCGAGCGGCGCAAGACGCAGCACGAGTTTGGCCGGCGGAATGCTCATCACGACGTGCGCGCTGGCCAGTGATGCGCCACGGCGTTCGACACGCGCGACCAGATGGCCATGCTCGTACAACGCGCGCACTTCATCGTCCGCCGTGCCGCTGAGCTTGAGCACCAGCCCATGCAAGCGCGGCTTGAGCGCCGCCGGATCGGCCAGCGCCATTTCCAGCATCACCAGCATCAGCTTGGGTCGCAGCTTGCTCTGTATCGGCTGCATGCTGACCGCATGGCCGTCCCAGGTGAGGGTGAAAAGATGCGTGCCGAACAGGCTGGCGCCGGCCAGACGCAGCGCGTCACGGCCAATGTGCAGGCGCCCGAGAAAGGTGTGGCTTTGACCGGCGTGAGTGACCGTGACCACGTGCCGCGCACTGAGCGCCGGCAACTGCGCCGGCGGCAACGGACACACCGCACCGGCCGGACCGATCGCCACGCAATCAGGCCGCGTCATGGGCAAACCAGCACAACCGGCACCAAGCACGACGAACAACAGGGGCAGCAGCAGGCGGCTCGGTTTCACGCGGAGGCTTCCTCGGGCAAGACTTCATCGTGACGCAACGGTGGCAACGACAACGGCGCGACCAGATAGCTGGCCAGTATGCCGATGCCGGTGGTCAAGCCGAAGGCATGCAGCGCCGGCGTCGCGCTCAGGGCGAGCAGGCCAAAGCCGATCAAGGTGGTCAGCGCCGACAACGTCACCGACAGCGCCGGCGAGCGTTCGCGCGCACCGACCTCGCGTAAAAACACGGCGTAATCGCGGCCCAGGCCGAGAATCAGGATCAGGGCGATCACGCTGAACACGTTGAGCGGCACGCCCAGCCAGCCGAGCGCGCCCAACGTCACGGCCAGCGCCAGCAATGGCGGATACAGCATGCGCAGTGCTTCACGCCAGCCGTAGCGCACCACCAGGATCGCCGAAATCAGCAGATAGCCGATCACCACCAGCCAGGTGGCGCGCACGCGGATGCGCGCAAAGGTGTGGTCGATGCGCGCCAGCGGTTCGATGTAACGCACGCCGGGCACGCCTGTGGCAGCAGCCAGCAAGGCCGCATTGTCGATGGCGTGCTGACCGAACACGGTCGCCATCAGTGCCACGCCAGACTGGGTGTGAATGACGAAATGCTGCATCGCCGGTACCGCGGCCAGCACGGCGGAAGCGGTCAACGGTGTCTTGTTCGCCGCCTGCCAACCGACTTGGACATGGTCGGCCAAGGCCGCCGGCAGGCCGAGCTGTGTGAACGCCTGCCGCAACGCTACCGAGTTGCCCAACACGTGCTGCCACGCGGCAAGGCTGGCTTTTTGCGCACTCGGCGCCGGCAGGTAACGCGACAGTCCCAGCGGATTGGCCTGCGGCACGGCCTTGCCGATGCGGCCAAACAATGTCGCCTCGCGCGCCAGCGCCTGCCCCAGCGTCGGTGCTTCGGTCAGGAAAAAGCCCGACGCCGGAAAGCGCCCCAGCGTGGTGCGGATGCTCTGATCGACCTTGAGCAGCTGCGGTGGGAAATGCGACAGCGCACGCACGTCGTCACGCGTCTTGAGCTGTGCCCAGCCCGGCAGTGCCAGCAACAAGGCGATCAGCGGCAGCAGCCAGCGCCCGCGCGATGGCCGACTGGCGCACGCCATGTAACGCGCCGGCCAATCGACCAGCGGATGCGCGGCCACCTGCGGCGGGCGCGTCAAGGTGATCGGGAAAATCAGCGCCACCACCAACGCGGCCTCAAGCAGGCCCGCCACCGAAAAGACGGCCATTTGACTGAGCGCCGGGAACCCCGTCAACGCCATGCAGGCAAACGCCAGCACGCCGGTCAAAAGGCCGATGCCGAGACCGGCGCGAATCTTGCGCATCACCGCTTCGGGCGGACTGTGCCCGAACCAGTATTCGGAGAAATACAAAAACGCGTAGTCGATGGCGATGCCCAGCAGCGTGGTGCCGAATACCAGGGTCAGGATATGGATCGAGCCGAACACCGCGATCACCGCCGCGCCGCCGGCGACCACGCTGGCGCCCAGTTGCAGAAAGCCCAGCACGTGCGGCGCCAGCGAGCGGTACACGATGGCGATCAGGATCATGATGAGCAGGGTCGAGGTGACGCTCAGCCAGATGCTTTCGTGCTGTGCCTCGTGCCGTGCGGCTTCGGCAAACAGCGCTGCGCCGGTGGCCTCGAAACGGCAGGCACCGCACGCTTCGACCACGGCCCGGCGCGCGGCCTTGACCGCTTGCGCCGCCTGCACCGAACCCTTGGCGCCGAACGCCGCTGCCGGCAAAGCCATGCGCAGCAGGAACACGCGCTGATCGCCGCGCTGCGCTGACAACAACGGTCCGTCCGGCAAAAATTCGGGATACGGACGCGGCAAGTTGGCCACGTAGCGTCCGACATAGCCGCCCGGATCGTGGCCCAGACTGACCAGGCCGGTCGGGCTGGCCAGCGCCACCGCCACGGCGGTGGCCAGAGCCTTGGCGCCGTCGCGTTCGAACCGCGTCGCCTGCGCCGCATCGAGCAAGGCAAAGCCGTGCCGGCGATACAGCGCCAGTGCCTTGTCGATCTGTCCGCCATCGGCGCTGGGCGTCAGTCCTGCCGCCAGCAAGGCCATGCGGGCCTCCCCCGCGGCCTTGCGCGTGTTCGCGTCATCCGGTCCGCGCACCAGCGCCAGCAGCTGTTGGCTGAAGGCCGCGCGACTGCGCTGGGTGGCCGTGGCCAGCGTGGCGTTGGCGTGATGCCCCGGCAGCAACGCAAGAATGTTGGTCTGGATCGGCGCTGCCGGGTTGACACGCCACGCTGCCACGCCGCACAGCAAGCCCAGCGTCACCAGCCACAGCGCCCAGCGGGCGGCATGTCGCGCACGCACTAGGACGATCCCGCGCCGGCCGGCTGCAACGGGGTGAAGCGAATATCCATGCGCCCACCGGAAGCCTCCTCGATCACCAGATGGCGGGGATGGCCGGGCGCGCTTTCGGTGACCTCGATGCGCCGGATCACCTTGGCCATGGCGCCGGACTTGGGCACGAGCACGACCTGCCGACCGTGTGCCACGTCCGTGGCCTGCACGGTGAAATAACGCGCCAGCTGCGCGCGGTCACCCGACAAGGCACTGACGAAAATGTGCTGCACGGCGTTGAGCCACGGCGTCTGCTCGGGCTTGAGCGTGCGTTGCGTGCCGTCGGGCAACACCTCGTGGGCTTGCCCGTCACGCATCTCGAACACATAGTGATACGGCTGCGTGATTTCCCAATGAAACCCACCCGTGCGGCTGAAACGCATCAGGCCGTGACTGACCAGCGCCTGCGTGAAGCCGGGCAGGGTGCGCGTTTCCACGAAGCTGGCCGCAAAGCCCGTGGCGCTCGGCGTGGTGGCCAGCGCCGTGGCGGCCATGCCCGTCAGCAGCACGGCGATGAGCCATGTCTTGAGTTGCTTCATAACCATGGTTCGAGTCGATCCAGAAACGCCGGCGGGCTGGCCAGCTGCAATTCCCACGTGTCGAGGGTGACGGCGCACTGTACCGTGCTGCCGGTGCCAAGGCGCGTGCCGGTGGCCGCGTCGGTGATGAGGTAATCCACCTGCAGGCGGTTTTCCCAATCGACCAGACCGGCCTCGATGCGCACCAGTTGCGCATAGCGGATCGGCTGCACGAAACGCACGCGCGCGTCGATCAGCGGCCAGGCAAAACCGGACTCGCGCATCTGCGGGTAATCGTAGCCGATGCGGCGCAGCAACGCGGCGCGCGCCTGCTCGAAGTAGCGGAAATAATTGCCGTGCCAGACGATTTGCGCGGCATCGACATCCTGGAACGGAATGTCGACCTCGACGTGCGCCGTCAGCAGCGCACGTTCGGCCAGCGAGCGTCGACCGCGGCGCGGGGCCGGCGTGCTGGCGGCCGTCACGATTCGGCCTCGGCGTTGCTGGCCGACACGCGCCGCCGCGCCAGCGTACGCCGCAGCAAGCCCGGCGCGCGCGGCAGCATGCCCGCGAACAGGCGCAGGTGCAGCCAGGTCATGCGCGCGTTGTCGGCGACCATGCGGAAATGCGAGATGCCGTCGGCCGGATAGCGCACGCACGTTTCCACGAACAGGCTCTCGGTGCCAGCCCAGTACAGGCGCGTCATGATGTCGGTGTCGAAATCCATGCGCGCGCCGATGGTGACGCGCCGCGCCAGCGCCAGACTCGGCGCCACCGGGTACACGCGAAAGCCGCACATGCTGTCACGCAGGGTCAGCGACAGCGTGTCCAGCCAGATCAAGGCATGCGTGAGATAGCGCCCGTAAAAACGCACCGCCGGCACGTCCTCGTCGTAACGCGGACAACCGGAGATCAGGCAATCGGGATGCGCGGCAGCCCGCGCCAACAGCACCGGCACGTCGTCCAGATCATGCTGGCCGTCGGCATCCACCTGCAACGCATGCGTAAAGTCGCGCGTGGCGGCCAGCGCGATGCCGGCCAGTACCGCCGCGCCTTTGCCTTGATTGCTCGGCAAATGCAGACACGCAACCTCGGCCAGCGCGGCTTGTTCGTCGAGCACCGCGCACGTCGTCGCATCGCTGCCGTCATCGACCAGGATCACAGACAGACCATGCCCGCGCAGCGCCGTCACCACGCGTGCCAGACAGGCGTGATGGTTGTACACCGGAATCACCGCACACGGCCGAAAACTCATGCCGTCTCCCCGTGGCCAAGCACGCCGCTGGACGCACTCAGCGGCACATCCGCAGCGTGCAACAGATACTCGTAATGCACCTTGGTGCCTTTGGCCAGCAGACGCAGCGTCAGCCGCGCACCAGGCAGGATCGGATGCTTGAACTTGATGCGTTCGAGCTGCACCGGCGGATCGACACGCCCGGCCAGCTCGGCGGCGTAATGCGCGGCCCAGCCGATCTGCACCACGCCTGGCAAAATCGGCTGCCCGGGGAAGTGCCCGTCCAACCACGGACAATCCGCGCCGAGCGTGAAATCCAGCTCAATGGCACCCGCGCCGTCGCGGCGGGCGGTGATCTCAGGCAAGCCGTTCATGGCGACTCCATTTGCGTTTCAAATGACAGCGCAGGGCGTATTCCAGCGCAAAGGCCAACCCGATCAGCGCGTACACGATCAAGCCGTTGAACAGCGACCACCAGCGCAGCGAGCCATCCAGCGCCGTGCCCAGCGAGATCAGCCCGATCAGCGTCATCAGCACGCCCCACGCCCACGTGACCTGACGCGTGTAGGCCACGCCCTCGGGCGGCAGGTCGTGGCGCATCGCGCGCGCGAAACGCTCCACCAGCGGCATGTCACCCAGCAGCGAACCGAAAAAAATCGCCGCCACGGCCAGATCGAACAACATCGGATAGAAGCGCAACCAATGCATGCGCACGCCGTGGAACGCCAGCAACACCACGCCGGCGGCGATCAGCAACACCACGCCGAGCACCACCTGGCGCGCCACCCACCGGCGCAGCATCCACGCCGCCACCAGCGAACGCAGCCCCAGCAAGGCCAACAAGCCGGCCAGCAACTGCGCCGGGTTGAGGCGCCCGTGCAGCAGGTAGATCAGGATCGGGTAGCCCAGCAGCACCAGCGCCACCAGCAGTTTGGCGCCACGCTGCATGCCGCCGTGACCATGAATCGAAGCATCAGGCATGGGCGTCGACCTGCACCGTTGCCGCGGTCACGCCGGCCGTCGCGTCAGCTGACGCACGCTGTCCGCGCGGCGTCTCGGAGCGCGCAAGTTCACGCACGAAGAACGCCTGCATGGCGCGATTGACATGCCGTGCCGCCACGCCATGCGGCATGTCCGCCTGCCAGCCGAAATCGGTCAACGTGCGCGGCGGACAGATGCGCACGTGCAACACCCATGGCCGCACCGGCACCTCGTGCCAAGCCTGCAGTTTGCCCAGCGCCAGCGGCTCGCAGCGGATCACCACCGGCAAGATCGCACAACCGCTGCGCACCGCGATCTGCGCCGCGCCGCGCTCGAAGCGCAGTGGCTGGCCAGGAATCGAGCGCGTGCCCTCGGGAAACAGCAGCAACGGCCGGCCGCGATTGATGCGCTCCACGCAATCGTTCACCAGACCACTCTGGCTGGCATTGCCGATGTAGCCGATGACCTTGACGAAACGTCGGTACAGGCGGTTGCGCCACATCGCCTGCTTGACCACGCAATCGGCCTGCGGCAACAAGCCGAGCAGGGCGACCACATCCAGATACATCGGGTGATTGGCCACCAGCAGGCAGCCGCCAGCCGCATCCAGCCAATGCCGGCCTTCGACCTCGACGTGGCCCAGACGCAAGCCGGCGATGGCCGCCAGCAGCGTGCGGAAGGACCAGCCCACAAAGCGCCGGATGCGCCTCTGGCGTGCGGCCCGCGAGCCCGGCCACAGCCACAGCACCGGCAGCACGGTCAGACCGGCAAGCCAGCCCAGCGAGCCGTACACCACGAAGCACAAGCCCGTGCCGAACACGCGCCAAGCGTGGTTCAGGCGCGATCGGTCGGCGCGCGGCTCAGCGCGCGATCGGGTCGCGACATTGGCTTGCCCTTGCCGGGCATTCATCGGTTCCACAGGCCCCCGCCCGTCGTCCATTCAATCGGGACAATTCTAGCAAGGCACGCGGCGCGCCACCCGTCGGCGGCTCCAGGCCGGCCACGCAACCAACGCGATCAACGCCACCGCACCGCCAAGCAGCGCGCCGGCCTCCACATCCAGCACGACATGCTGACGGATGGCCACCGTCGACCACACGATCAGCAGGCACCACACGATGTTGATGCCATGCAGCCACCGCGGCGCACCAACCCTGCGCAACAGCCAGCCCATCCAGATCACGCTCAGCACCGAGTACGCCACATGCAGCGACGGGCAGGCATTGCCTGCCGCGTCGGTCGATTTGAGCGCGGCCAGCATCGGCCAGCGCGCCCAGTCGATCGGGGGCACCGGCACCACCGTCGGGAAAAAGAAAAACACGCCGCAGCCGATCACCGCCACCACCAACGCGGCCAGCCCGTAGCGGACCATCTCGCCACGTGGGTACAGCAAACCCGGCACCAGGCCGATATACAGCCACAGGCTGGCATAAGGGACCACCGCCCATGGCGTGAACGGAATCAGGCGATCGAGCGCCACCAGTGGCATCACCGTGACCGCGAATTGCGGATGCCGCAACAACGCGAAATACACGCACATGAACACGGTGATGGCGATGCTGACGCCCATGAATTTGAGCAGCCAGCGCGTGCGCAGGCGATTCCAGAGTTCGTGTTGCCAGCAAGTGGGAGTCGGCGTGGCCATCCGCCGATCATGGCATGGCCATCCGCGCGCCCGCAACGCGACGACACACGCGCGGCACCGCCATGGCGCAACGCAGGCTCGGGCTAGAATGGCCGCTCCTACGGCAAGGACGGCGCGCATGATCATCGAGCCACGCACCTGGGGCTTTCTCTGCACCACCGCGCATCCTGCCGGTTGCGCCGGCAATGTGCGCGAGCAGATCGCGGCCACGCGCCGCCATGGCCTGCGCCACGACGGCCCGCGCCGCGTGCTGGTGATCGGCGCCTCCAGCGGCTACGGCCTGGCCGCGCGCATCACCGCCGCGTTCGGTTTCGGCGCCGCCACGCTGGGCGTGTTTCGCGAAAAGCCCGACACGGCGCGCAAACCCGGCAGCGCCGGCTTCTATCACGCTGCCGCGTTCGAACAGCAGGCCAGCGCCGCAGGCCTCGTCAATGTGTCGCTCAATGCCGATGCCTTCGCCGATGCCACCAAGGCGCGAGCCATCGAGCTGGTCCGCGATGATCTGGGCGGGCCGATCGACCTCGTCATCTACTCGCTGGCCGCGCCGATGCGCACGCTGCCCGATTCGGGTATCACTGTGCACACCGCGATCAAACCAATCGGCGCGGCGTTCCACGGCACCACCATCGACACCGATGCCAACAAGCTCGTCGCGATCAGCGTCGAGGCCGCCAGCGATCAGGAAATCGCCGACACCGTCAGCGTCATGGGCGGCGATGACTGGCGCCGCTGGATCGACGCGCTGGCCGCGGCCGACCTGCTGGCCCCGGATGCGCGCACCGTCGCCTTCAGCTACCTCGGCCCCGCGCTGACCTGGCCGATCTACCGCGCCGGCACCATCGGTCGCGCCAAGGCGCATCTGGAGCAGACCGTGCGCACGCTGGACCAGAGCCTTGCCCGCACCGGCTTCGCGCGCGTGGCCATCCTCAAATCCATCGTCACGCAGGCCAGCGCCGCGATCCCGGTGATTCCGCTGTATCTGTCGGTCGTGCGCCGCGTATTGCGAGAGCAAGGGCTGGAAGAAACCGCCATCGACCAGCAGAACCGCCTGTTCCACGATTTTCTCTACCCACCTGCCGGCCGCGTGCCGACGCTGGACGAGGCTGGTCGCCTGCGTCTGGACGAGCGCGAGCTGTCCGCGCCCGTGCAGGACGCCTGCAGGGCTTTGTGGCCGCAGCTCACCGACGCCAATCTCGATACGCTGACCGATTATGCCGGCTACAAACGCGCCTTCCTGCGCCTGTACGGCTTCGCCCGCGACGACATCGACTATGGCATCGACAGCGACACCCAGGTCGTCACCGCCTTCCACGGCGTCACGCCCGCGGATTGACCACTTCACGGTCGCCTTATAGGCTTGACCGCCACGGCCCGCGGCCACGATCACACACACCAGCACGCGATGACCACCCAGGACATTTTCCAGACCCTCAAGGACACCCTGGTCGAGCAGTTCGAGCTCGATCCGGCCGCGATCACACCCGAGGCCCGTCTCAACGAAGACCTCGACTTGGACAGCATCGACGCCGTCGACATGATTATCAAGGTGCAGGAACTGACCGGCTGCAAGGTCAGCCCGGAAGATTTCAAGCAGGTGCGCACCGTCGGCGACGTGCAGCACGTCATCGAACAGCTCGTGGCTGCACAAAAACCTGCTGCCGGCTGATTCTTCCGTGCCATCGATCCTTCGATCCGGACCGAAAGGAGCGCGTCCATGAGCCATCGCGTCGTCGTGACCGGTTTCGGTGGCCTGACCGCCCTTGGCCATGACTGGCCCGCCATTCGCGAACGCCTGCGCACGCGCACCTCGGGCGTGCGCCGCATCGATGCGTGGGACGACATCGCCTCCATGAACACGCGCCTGGCCGCGCCGGTGATGGACTACGCGCTGCCCGATCATTACGACCGCAAGCGCACGCGCAGCATGGGCCCGGTCGCGCTGATGTCCACCCGTGCCAGCGAACTGGCCCTGCTCGACGCCGGCCTGCTCGACGACCCGATCCTCACCCGCGGCATGACCGGCATCGCCTACGGTGCCTGCGCCGGCAGCGCCGCCGACGTGGTCGCCTTCGGCCTGCTCGGCGAACGCCGCAGCCTGCGCTCGATCACCTCCAACACCTACGTGCGCATGATGAGCCACACCGGCGCCGTCAACATCAGCGTGTTCTTCGGCATCAACGGACGCATCATTCCCACCGCCAGCGCCTGCACCTCCGGTAGCCAAGGGATCGGCTACGCCTGTGAGACCATCCAGGCCGGCAAGCAGACCGTGATGATCGCCGGCGGCGGCGAAGAACTGTCGATCGGCACCACCGCCGTGTTCGATCGCCTGTTTGCCACCTCCACGCGCAACGACGCCCCGGCCACCACGCCACGCCCGTTCGACCGCGACCGCGACGGCCTGGTGGTCGGCGAGGGCGCGGCCACGCTGATCCTCGAAAATCTCGACCACGCGCAAGCGCGCGGCGCGACGATTTACGCCGAAGTGGTCGGCTTCGGCACCAACACCGACGGCACCCACATCACCCAGCCCAGCGCCGACAACATGGCCGCCGTGATGCGTCTGGCCTTGGCCGACGCCAAGCTCGAACCGTCCGCCATCGGCTACGTCAGCGCGCACGGCACCGCCACCGATCGGGGCGACGTCGCCGAATCGCAAGCCACGCGCGAGGTGTTCGGCAGTTGCATGCCGATCAGCTCGCTGAAAAGTTATTTCGGTCATTCGTTGGGCGCCTGCGGTTCACTGGAAGCCTGGTTGACCATCCAGATGATGCGCGAAGGCTGGTTCGCACCCACCATCAACCTGGACCACATCGATCCGGCCTGCGCCGAGCTGGACTACGTGACCGGCGACGGTCGCACACTCGATGTCGAATATGTCATGAGCAACAACTTCGCCTTCGGCGGCATCAACACCAGCCTGATCTTCCGCCGCTGGGCGAACTGATCCGCCGACCGCCAAGCCGTTCGCCTTCGAACATGCGCAGCTGCGGCATACTGCGCACATGGCCACCCGCCCCGACACCACCGCTGATACCGGCCGGCTGCCCGACTTCTGCAGCACGCCGATCCTGTTCGCGCTGCTGCTGGTCGCGGGCTTGACGGTGGTGGTGATGGCACTGGCGCCGTCGGCGCGCTTCAGCTGGACGCATTTCAGCGCCGCCATCGCGTTCGCGGTGTGGCTGGCCATCATCAATGGCGTGGCGTTGTGCAAGTTGCGCCCGCTGCTGGTGCGCCTGCCGGGGTCGACGACCTTTGTCGGCGTGTGGTTGGTGATGGTGGCCAGCGTGTGCCTGGCCAGTTTGGTCATCGGTTGGCTGGACCATCGACTGGACATGCGCCTGACACCGACCTCATTGACCCGCTTCGTCATTTCCGGCGTGGCCATCACCGCGCTGATCGGCGCCGCGCTGCTGCGCTATTTCTACGTGGTCGCGCAATGGCAGGCCCGTCAGGCCGCCAGCGCGCGGGCGCAGGTCGACGCGTTGCAGGCACGCATTCGCCCGCACTTTCTTTTCAACAGCATGAACACGGTGGCGGCGCTGGTGCGGGTCGATCCGGACGCGGCGGAAACCACGGTGGAGGATCTTGCCGAACTGTTCCGCGCGGCGCTCGGCAGCGAGGGCGAAAGCACGCTGGGCGAGGAACTGGCGCTGGTCGATCGCTACCTCGCCATCGAGCAGTTGCGCTTGGGCGAACGCCTGCGCGTGGAGCGCCAGCTCGACAACCTGCCGCTTGAGCTGCCGATGCCGCGCCTGCTGCTGCAACCGCTGGTCGAGAACGCCGTGGTGCATGGTGTGCAGCCGCGTCGCGACGGCGGCGTGATCCGCCTCGAAGGCCGTGCCGACGCGAACGGGCTGGACATCCGCATCGCCAACCCGCTGCCGGCGCAAGCCGATCCAACCATCGGCAACGGCCATGGCCTGGACAACGTGCGCCAACGGCTGGGCTACCATTTCGGTGCCAAGGCGCGCGTCAGCGTGAGCACGCGTGCCGACCGGTTCGAGGTGTTGGTGCATCTGCCGGGGGGCATCCATGCGCATCCTGATCGTTGACGACGAACCGTTGGCACGCACGCGCCTGATCGCGTTGCTGGGCCAATGCGCGGATGTCGGCCCGATCGACACGGCGGTCGACGGCGAAGCGGCATTGGCCGTCTGCGCCGAACAGGCACCGGACCTGTTGCTGGCCGACATCAACATGCCCGGCATGGACGGCACTCAACTGACACGACGCCTGACGTCCTTGCCAAACCCGCCGCAGGTGGTGTTCTGTACCGCGTACACGCAATTTGCCGCGCAAGCCTACGAGCTGGGCGCGGCCGACTATCTGCTCAAGCCGGTCAGCCTGACGCGCCTGCGCGAGGCGTTGGAGCGCGCGCGCCGCCTGCGCCGCCCCGAAGCTGTCGGCACACGGCCAACCCTGAGCGTGCGCATGGCCGGCAGCGAACACCGCATCGCACTCGCGGATGTGCTGTATCTCGAAGCCGGCGACAAATACGTCAACGTGATTCACGCGGCCGGCGCGGATCTGACCGACATGTCGCTGCGCCAGTTCGAGCAGCACTACCCGGAACAGCTGATTCGCCTGCATCGCAATTGCTTGGTACCGCGCCAGCGCCTGCTCGGATTGATCACGGGCAGCGATGGCGAAACGCTGGCACGGCTGGCTGGCACGGCGGTCACGCCGCAGGTCAGCCGGCGCAATCTGGCCGAAGTGCGCAAGTTGTTGCACGACTGAAACAGCGCTCCGGTTCGACATGACGCTGTTGCGAGTCTGCGCGACAATAGCGCCACTTTCGTCCTCCGGAACCGTCATGCCGTCCCGCGTCCTGCGCATCGCCACCCGCAAAAGTGCCCTGGCCCTGTGGCAAGCCGAGCACGTGGCCGAACGCCTGCGCACGGCCCATCCCGACCTGACCGTGAGCCTGGTGCCGTTGTCCACGCGCGGCGACGAAGTGCTGGACAAGCCGCTGGCCGCGATCGGCGGCAAGGGCCTGTTCCTCAAGGAACTGGAAGTGGCGATGCTGGACGGTCGCGCCGACATCGCCGTGCATTCGCTCAAGGACGTGCCGGTGGAACTGGAAGCACCGTTCGCGCTGGGCGCGGTGCTGACACGCGCCGACGCCGCCGATGCCTTCGTCAGTATCCATTACGCCCAACTGGCCGATCTGCCGCTGGGCGCGCGCGTGGGCACCTCGTCGCTACGCCGGCAAGCGCAGCTGCGCGCATTGCGCCCCGACCTTGCCATCGTCGACCTGCGCGGCAACGTCAACACGCGTCTGGCCAAGCTCGAACGCGGCGACTACGACGCCATCGTGCTGGCCTGCGCCGGCCTCGAACGTCTGGGCCTGGGCCGGCACATCCGCTCGCGCCTGACCTCGCCGCACTGGCTGCCGGCACCGGGGCAGGCCGCCATCGCCGTGGAACAGCGCGCCGACGACGACGCCACCACCGCATGTCTTGCCGCACTCGACGATACCGACACCCACCTCACCGTGCGCGCCGAACGCGCCATGAACCAAGCGCTGGGCGGCAGCTGCACCGTGCCGGTCGGTGCGTGGTGCGAACGCGCGGGCGACACGCTCGACCTGCGCGGACTGGTCGGCGATGTCGCCGGTGGCCGCCTCGTACGCGCCCACGCGCAAGGCGATGCCGCCGATCCCGAGGCGCTTGGTCATGAGGTCGCACAACGCCTGCTGGAACAAGGTGCCGCGGCGTTTCTGGCGCCGCACGCCTGACTTTGCGCCACGACATCACGCGCGATGGTCAGCGCCCCGGCGCCGCCACCCGCGCCAGCGCCCACACGTCGACCCGCGCCACCCCCGCACGTCGCAGCACGCGCGCACACTCGGCCAGCGTCGCGCCGGTGGTCAGCACATCGTCGAACAAGGCCACGTGCGCCGGCAGCGCGACACCATCACGCAAACGAAAAGCACCACGCACATTGCGTCGCCGCGCCACGGCATCGAGCGTGCTTTGTGCGCTGGTGGCGCGCGTGCGTTGCAGGCAGTCATCACGCAAGGGCAGCCGCAGCCGTCGTGCGATCTGACGCGCCAATTGCTGCGCCTGATCGTAGCCGCGCTGGCGCAGACGCGCGCGGTGCAAGGGCACCGGCACGATG
>DASVGO010000044.1:0-173008 GCA_036379495.1 Rhodanobacteraceae bacterium
TGATGACGGAGAGGTTGCAGTGATGATCGACGAGGCGTGGTTGGAGGCGGCGCTGGCGGTGGCGCGCGAGGCGGCGGCGGCGGGCGCGGCGGCGATCGCGCGGCACACACCCGAGCGCGTGGACGTGGAATACAAGGCCGACGCCAGCCCGGTGACGGTGGCCGATCGCGAGGCGGAAACGGAGATTCGCCGCGTGCTGCTGGCGCACTATCCCGACCACGCCATTTTTGGCGAGGAGCAAGGGCACCAAGGCGACGGCGATTTTTTGTGGCTGGCCGATCCGCTCGACGGCACCAAGAGTTTCGTGCGCGGCACGCCGTTTTATTCCACGCAGATCGCGCTGATGCATCGTGGCGAGTTGTTGCTGGGCGTGTCGGCGGCGCCGCATTATGGCGAAACCCTGTGGGCGCGGCGCGGCGGCGGGGCCTGGATGAATGGCCAGCCGATCCATGTGGCCGCGACGCAACGCGTGCGTGATGCCGTGTTGTCGACCGGCAACGTGCGCACGCTGGCCGGCAACGCGCTCAAGTGGCGCGAGCTGGGGGACTTGATCGGCGAGGTCAACCGCATTCGTGGCTATGGTGACTTTTGCCATTACCACCTGCTGGCGCGCGGTGGCGTCGACATCGTGATCGAGTCGGATGTGAACATCCTCGACATTGCCGCGCTGGCGGTGATTGTGCGCGAGGCCGGTGGCGTGTTCACCGATCTGCACGGACAGCCGCTGAGCCTGGACACACGCAGCGTGCTGGCCTGCGTGCCCGGGTTGCACGAACCGATCGCGTGGCGCTTCCATTCGGAAACCGAGTGCTGCTGAGGCCAGTGGTCAACAGTCGCCTTGATCTGGCGTGGTCGACACGACACTCGGCAGCCGCACCGCTACAATGACCGCATGCATGCATCACCGAAAATCCTGGCACGTCGTCAGGGCAGCGGGCCGGCTTTTCATCGCACCGAAGAAGTGGACCTCGAGTTCAGCAATGGCGTGCGGCGCACCTACCACCGTCTGCTCAATGCCGGCCACGGCGCGGTCATCATCGTGCCCATGCATGATGATGACACGGTGTTGCTGATACGCGAATACGGTGCTGGCGTGGAGCATTACGAGCTGGGTTTGCCCAAGGGTCGCATCGACGCCGGCGAAGGCGTGCTTGATGCTGCCAATCGCGAGCTCAAGGAAGAAGCCGGCTACGGCGCGCGCCGGCTCGATCCGATCGGTCGGTTGTCGCTCGCGCCGGCCTACATGAGTCACATGACCGACCTCGTGCTGGCGCGTGATCTTTACCCCGAACGCCTGCCTGGCGACGAACCCGAGGAGATGGATGTGGTGCCATGGAAACTGTCCGAGCTGCATGAGCTGATCGCGCGTGACGACGTCACCGCGGGGCGCACCATTGCCGCACTGTTCATGGCGCGCGAATACCTGGCCGGCCGCTATCAGGTGCCGGCATGAGTGCGCGCATCGATGATCTGCCATCGCTGGAGGCAGTGTGCGAGTTGGCGCGCCGTGCCGCCGCCGCCATCCTCGAAGTCTATGCACGGGATGATTTCGATGTGCGTCAAAAGGGCGACCAGTCGCCCCTGACGGCGGCCGACCTGGCCTCGCACCGCATCATCGTCGATGGCCTGCGCGCGCTGACGTCGGATATTCCGGTGTTGTCGGAGGAGTCGGCTGGTATCGATTGGGCCACGCGCCGCGCATGGCCGCGTTACTGGCTGGTCGACCCGCTGGATGGCACGCGCGAGTTCATCAAACGCAACGGCGAGTTCACCGTCAACATCGCCTTGATTGACCATCACCGCAGCGCCATGGGTGTGGTGCAGGTGCCGGTGACGGGCGATCTGTATGCCGCCAGCGTCAACGATGGCGCCTTCGTGTGCCGTGGCGGGATGCCGACGCGCGAAGCCTTGCAGGTGCGTTGCGCCGCAACGCCGCTGGTGATTGCCGGCAGCCGTTCGCACGGCAACGAACGCCAGCGGGCTTTGCTGGCCAACCTCGGCGATTACACCACCGTGGCGATGGGCTCGTCGTTGAAATTCTGCCTGATCGCGAGCGGTGCGGCCGACCTTTACCTGCGCGCCGGACCGACCTCGGAATGGGATACCGCCGCCGCGCAGTGCGTGCTCGAGCAGGCCGGCGGTGCGGTGATGCGGCTGGATGGCGTGCCGTTGGCGTACAACACGAAGGAGTCGTTACTCAATCCCGAGTTTCTGGCCGTGGGTGATGTCACGTGTGACTGGCCGGCGCTGCTGGCCATCTGAAGCGGAACGCGCATGTCCGACAGCCAAACCCATCTCGATCGCCTGCTTGCCATCATGGTGCGCCTGCGCGATCCCGACGGCGGTTGCCCGTGGGACGTCAAACAGGATTTCGATTCGATCGCGCCGTACACGCTGGAAGAGGCGCACGAGGTTGTCGACGCCATCGATCGGCGCGATTTCGACGATTTGCGCGACGAGCTGGGCGATCTGTTGTTCCAGGTCGTGTTCCACGCGCGCATGGCCGAGGAAGCCGGGCATTTCGATTTTGCCGACGTGGCTACGGCCATCAGCGACAAGTTGGTGCGTCGGCACCCGCATGTGTTTGCCGATGTGCATTACGCCGATGCGGAAGCGCAGACGCGCGCGTGGGATGCCATCAAGGCCGACGAGCGACGCGCCAGGGGTGCCGAGGATGCCAGCGTTCTGGCCGGCATCGCGCGCGGACTGCCACCGTGGCGACGCGCGCAGAAGTTGCAGCAACGCGCGGCCAGAACGGGGTACGAGTGGACCACCACGGGGCCGGTGCTGGACAAGCTGGCCGAGGAAGTGGCCGAACTTCGGGCCGAATGCGATGCCATCGCGCCCGTGCCGGACCGCGTCGAGGACGAGCTGGGCGACGTGTTGTTCGTGTTGGTCAATCTGGCACGACACACCAAGGTGGATTTTGCGCGGGCCCTGCGTCGCGCCAACGCCAAGTTCGAGTCCCGGTTTCGCGCCATGGAACGTTTTGCCGAAGCCGCCGGCACGTCGCTGGAGGCCTTGTCATTGGCACAGCAGGAAGCCTTGTGGCGGCGCGCCAAGCAGGATGAGCGCAGCGTCGATCCGTGAGGCGCTGCCCCGTTCTTCACGTCAGCATGTACACCAGCACCGCGCACACCAGCAGGAACGGCAGCGACACGCGGTGGAAGGCTGTCATGGTCAGGTGTCCGCGCGCCAGGCGCAGGGCGATCAGGTTGGCCAGCGAGCCGATGACACAACCGTAGCCGCCGACATTGACGGCGGTGGCGAGTGCCAGGGTGTGCGTGGTGTGCCCCGTCAGCAGGACGCTGGCCGGAACATTGCTGATCAGCTGGGACGCAAGGATGCCGGTGAGATACAGCGGTCCGGCTTGCTGCAAGTGCAGGTGCCCCAGCAGTTGCACCAGCGGCGGCCATGCCGACAGATGCCCGAGGGCGAGGAAGATGGCCGCAAAAGTGGCCAGCAGGCCCCAGTCCACGCGGCGCAGGCTGCGGCGCGCGCACAGGACAAATCCGGCCCCCACCGCAAGCATGCCGATCAACGGGTGGCGGTATTGCAGCGCCAGCACCATGCCTGCCAGAGCCAGCACGGACAGCGTGCCAAGGCCGCGGATCACGCGCGGGGCGGGTGCGGTCATCACGGCCAGACGCGTGCCGGGCAGCCAGATCAGGGCCAGCAGCAGGGTCAGGCCTAACATGATCGCCGCGGCGGGCCACATGGCCGCCACGAAAGCTGGAAAGCCGACCCCGGCGTGATGCCACAACAACAGGTTTTGCGGGTTACCGATGGGGCTGGCCGTGGAGCCGGCGTTCACGGCGAACGCTTCGAGCGTCACCAACCGACCCACCGGCAGTTCGACATGGCCATCCAGCGCCAGCGTCAGTGGCACCACCAGGAACAGGCTGACATCGTTGGTCAGCACGCTCGCCGCCAGCGCGCTCAGCAGCACCAGTGCCACGCCGAGTCCGCGCACCGTGCGCAAGTGCGTCAGCGCCTTGCCGGCAAAATGCCGCACCAGCGCGCTGTCGCCAATGCCCTGTATGGCAATGAGCAAACCGGCCAGGCCGGCCAGCGTCGGCCATTGCAGCCAGTCCAGCCAGGCTGCCGGAGAGCGCGGATCAAGCAGCGCCAGGGCCAAGGCAAGCAACGCAAAGCACGCCAGCAGACGTTCGTGGCGCAGATGCCCGAAAACGGCACGCAAAGCCCGAAATGCCATCCGCAAATTGCCGATCAAGCTGAATCCTCGCCCAAATGCGGATGGACAATGAATCGTGATTTCACATTTCGATCACTGAGGCTTGAGTTTAATTTCATGTACTTGGATGTGTGCGAGGCGGATCGCGATGGCTAATCGAGACAAGGGGGGTCTTGTTCTGCTGGTGGAAGATCAGAAGGATATCGCCGCGCTGGTGGGCGATCATCTGGTCGAACGTGGTTATGAAGTCGATTATGCGGCCGACGGGGCCAGTGGGCTGCGGTTGGCCACTTCCGGAAGTTATGACGTGATCGTGCTGGATCTGGCCTTGCCCGACATGGATGGCCTGGACGTGTGCCGGCGCTTGCGCGGCGAATTCCGCAGTGCCGTGCCGGTGTTGATGCTGACCGCGCGCGACACGCTGGACGACAAGGTGGCCGGGCTGGATGCCGGCGCCGACGATTACCTCACCAAACCGTTCGAAATGCGTGAGCTGGAAGCCCGCCTGCGTGCCTTGATTCGCCGCGAGCGGCGTGATGTTTCGGGTCACGTGTACCGCGTGGGCGACATGGAGTTCGATACCGGCACGATGCTGCTGACGCGCGCCGGTCGAGTATTGACCGTGTCACCGATCGGCTTGAAGATTCTGGCCATCCTGATGCGCGAGTCACCGCGGCTGGTCACGCGGTATGACATCGAGCGCGAAATCTGGGGCGATCATTTGCCCGATTCGGATACCTTGCGCTCGCATTTGTACAACTTGCGCAAGTCCATTGATCGGCCTTTCGACAAACCGCTTCTGCACACGATCCATTCGTCCGGTTATCGCCTGGCCGATTTGGGCTAGCCTTTCGGCCGGCGCATGGCCTGGACCTGCATCTGGCGCTTCGCGCCATCTTCCACGCTCATCAACACCGACGCACGGTCGCGCGTTTTCCCCGTGTGCTTCGCGAGCGGGTGATGACGTGGATGCGCGCGACGAGGCGTGAAAGTCGGTTCAGTCGAGTTCCGGCGGACGCTCGTGCACCGGATGCTTGCCCAGCTTGCGCTGCAAGGTGCGGCGGTGCATACCCAGACGGCGTGCGGTTTCGGAGATGTTGCCGTCGCATTCGGTGAGCACGCGCTGAATGTGCTCCCATTCCAGCCGACGCAGCGGCAAGGGCGCATCCGGCGGTTCGACCGCGCTGTCGTCGCGGCTGTCGGCGTCGATGTCGAGCAAGGCGCGCGCCACAGCATCGGCGTCCACCGGCTTGGCCAGATAGTCGTGCGCGCCGCGCTTGATGGCTTCCACCGCGGTGGCGATCGAGGCGTAGCCGGTCAACAACAGCACGCGCATGTCCGGCACGATGGCCTTGAGCTCGTTGATGAGGTTGAGGCCGTTGTGCTCGCCCAGCTTCAGGTCGAGCACGCAGAACAACGGACGCAGCTTGCGCGCGGTGACGATGGCACTGTCCGGATCGTTGGCGGTTTCCGCCGCGAAGCCGCGCGACGCCAGCGCACGCGACAACACATGCGCGAAGGTGGTGTCGTCGTCGACGATCAGCAGCTTGTGGGGTTCATCACTCATGCGTGCATCAAACCGTCATTGGATTGGGTTTGTCCTGATCCAGGTCATATTGCTTGATGGCCTTGGTGACGACGGACTTGTCGATGGCGCCATCGGCGGCCAGCGCCGACAGTGCGGCATGGGCGATCCAGCGCGCGTCGATCTCGAAGAAGTTGCGCAACGCCTCGCGGGTGTCGCTGCGACCGTAGCCATCGGCACCCAGCGCGGTAAAGCGGCGACCCTCGGGAACAAAGGCACGCACCTGGTCGACCACGCCGCGCACGTATTCGCTGACCGCCACGACCGGACCGGCGTGATCGGCCAGGCATGCGCTGACATGCGCCACGCGCGGAGTTTTCGCTTCCGGATGCAGGCGGTTCCAGCGCTCGCAATCAAAGCCGTCGCGCGACAGTTCGACAAAACTCGGGCACGACCACACGTCGGCCTTGATGCCGAAATCCTTGTCGAGCAAGTCGGCGGCTTCGATGGCATTGTGCAGCGAGCCACCGGCGCCCAGCAGCTGTACGCGCGGCGCCTTCTTGTCCTTGGCCTTGCCCGCATCGCGGAACAGATACATGCCCTTGATGATGTCGGCCTCGACGCCTTCGGGCATGTCCGGGTGGACGCAATTCTCGTTGGTGGTGGTGATGTAGTAGAAGACGTCCTGCTGCTCGTGCAGCATTTCCTTGACACCTTCGCGCAGGATCACCGCCACCTCGTAGGAGAAGGTCGGATCGTAGGATTTGCAGTTGGGCGTGGTGCCGGCCACCAGTTGCGTGGTGCAGTCCGAATGCTGCAGACCCTCGCCGGGGAAGCTGGCGCCGGCGGTGGCGCCGATCAGGAAGCCGCGCGTGCGCTGGTCGCCGGCGGCCCAGATCAGGTCGCCGATGCGACGAAAACCGAAGAACGAGTAGTAGATGAAGAACGGCAGCATCGGCACGTTGGAGACCGAATAGCTGGTGCCTGCCGCGATCCACGCCGACACGCCGCCGGCTTCGGAAATGCCTTCCTGCAGCACCTGGCCGTCCTTCGCCTCGCGGTAGTACAGCAGCTGGTCGGCATCTTGCGGGCGGTACTTCTGGCCGAACGGCGCGTAGATGCCGATCTGGCGGAACATGCCTTCCATGCCGAAGGTGCGCGCCTCGTCGGCCACGATCGGCACCACGCGCGGGCCGATCTGCTTGTCGCGCAGCAGCAGGTTCATGCCGCGCACCAGCGCCATGGTGTTGCTGATCTCGCGGTCGCCGGTGCCCTTGATGATGGACTTGAAGTCGTCCATGGATGGCGCCGGCAACGACTGGTCGGACTTGACCCGGCGATGCGGCAGGAAGCCGCCCAGCTCGCGGCGGCGCTCCAGCATGTATTTGACTTCATCCGAATCCGGACCGGGCTGGTAATACGGCACGGCGTCGGGGCCGTCGCCTTCCAGCTGCTTGTCGGTCAGCGGAATGTTGAAGCGGTCGCGGAAGCCGCGCACGGCGGCGGCGTCCATCTTCTTGGCTTGATGGGCGATGTTCTGCGATTCGCCGGCCTCGCCCATGCCGTAGCCCTTGACCGTCTTGGCCAGGATCACCGTCGGCATGCCTTCGGTGTGGACTGCCGCGTGGTAAGCCGCATACACCTTGTGCGGATCGTGACCGCCACGGTTCAGACGCCAGATGTCGTTGTCGGACAGGTTGGCCACCATCGCCGCCGTCTGCGGATATTTGCCAAAAAACTGTTCGCGCGTGTAGGCGCCGCCAAAGGCCTTGCAGGCCTGGTATTCGCCGTCGACGGTTTCCATCATCAGCTTGCGCAGCACGCCTTGGGTGTCGGCCGCCAAAAGCGGATCCCAGTAGCTGCCCCAGATCAGCTTGATGGCATTCCAGCCGGCACCACGGAAGGCGCCTTCCAGTTCCTGGATGATCTTGCCGTTGCCGCGCACCGGGCCGTCCAGACGCTGCAGGTTGCAGTTGACCACGAACACCAGGTTGTCCAACCCTTCGCGGCCGGCCAGGGTGATGGCGCCGAGCGACTCGGGCTCGTCGATCTCGCCGTCGCCGATGAAACACCACACCTTGCGATCGGACTTGGGCACCAGACCGCGCGCTTCCATGTATTTGAGGAATTGCGCCTGATAAATCGCCTGGATCGGGCCCAGGCCCATCGACACCGTCGGCACCTGCCAGTAGTCTGGCATCAGCCACGGATGCGGGTAGGATGACAGCGCATGACCGTGCGGATGGCTGGCCTCGCGGCGCAGGTTGTCCATCTGCTCGACGGTCAAACGACCTTCCACGAACGAACGCGCGTAGATGCCCGGGCTGGCGTGGCCCTGATAGTAGATGAGGTCGCCCGGATGGCCTTCGGACGGTGCGCGCCAGAAGTGGTTGAAGCCGACGTCATACAGCGTGGCCGACGAGGCGAAACTGGCGATGTGGCCGCCGAGCTTGCCGGGGCGACGGTTGCAGCGCACCACCTGCGCCATCGCGTTCCAGCGGATGATCGAGCGGATGCGCCACTCCAGCGCGGCATCGCCGGGGCTCTTGGCCTCCTGCGCGGCGGGAATGGTGTTGACGTAGGAGGTGGTCGGCGTGAACGGCAGATGGCCACCGGCGCGGCGCGTCTCGTCGACCATCTGCTCCATCAGGAAGTGCGCGCGCTCGGTGCCGTCGGCATGGATGACGGCCTTGAGCGAATCGACCCATTCGCGGGTCTCGGTGGGGTCGAGATCCTGGTCGATGATGTCTTGCAGTTGGTCCATGGGTCAGATCTCCGCGGCGCGGGGGAAGCGCCGGCTGGTCAGGAATGGATTGGGCCACCGGTCATGACGCACGGCAGGCAACCTGTCAAGTTTAACCCTCGCACGGCCTTGCGCCAATGCGTGCGGCTTCCGAGTGGGGACCGTCGAGCTGCCGTGCGGATATGAGCAGCAAGCGTGGCCGACGACCATGATGTCGATCAAGACGGTTACAGGTCGCGCAGGCTCTCGGCGATGCCGTCCGCGCCCACGCGCAACAATTTGAGCGTGTTGGTGCCGCCGCCGCGTCCGGTGTGGTCGCCGTGGGTGAGGATCACGCGGTCGCCTTCGGCCAGCTTGTCCAGCGCGAACAGGTGTTGCACGGCGGCACGCGCGGTGTGGGCTGGGTCAAGATCGCCATGTTCGAAGGCCACCGGCTTGACGTCGCGCAACAGCAACATGCGGCGGCGTGCCGGTGCGCTGGGCGACAAGGCATAAATGGGCACGGCAAAGCGGTAGCGCGACAGCCATTGCGCGGTGGCGCCCGATTCGGTCAGGGCAACGATGGCACGCACGCCCAGGCGCCCGGCCAGAAACATCGCGGCCAGCGCGATGGCCTGATCGGAACGGTCCAGAATGTGCGCGCTGGCGCCGAGGTCTTCCTTGGGTTCGAACTGGCGCTCGGCCGACAGGCAAATGCTGCGCATCGCCTTGACCGCCTCGTCGGGATGCGCGCCGGCGGCGCTTTCGGCCGACAACATCACCGCATCGGTGCCGTCGATGACGGCATTGGCCACATCCAGCACTTCGGCGCGGGTCGGGATGCGCGCCTCGACCATCGACTGCAGCATCTGCGTGGCAGTGATCACGCCGCGGTTGCGCTGCACCGCCTCGCGGATGATGCGCTTTTGCAGGCCGGGCAGCTCGGCATAACCGATTTCCACGCCCAGATCGCCGCGCGCGACCATCACCGCATCGGCGGCGTCGATGATTTCTTCCAGGCAATCGAGCGCATCGGCGCGCTCGATCTTGGCCACCAGCGCGGCCCGCCCTCCGGCCTCGTTCAGCAGGCGACGGGCCAGATCCAGATCGCGCCCGCTGCGCACGAACGACACCGCCAGAAAATCGCAGCCGAGCTCGGCAGCCAGGCGGATGTCGTTGCGGTCCTTGTCGGTCAACGCGTCCAGACTCAGACCGCCACCCTGCCGGTTCAGGCCCTTGCGGTTGGACAGCTCGCCGTCGTTCTTGACGCGGCAGCGAATGCGCGGTGCATCGACTTCCAGCACGTCCATGGCGACCAGCCCGTCGTCGAACAGCAGCACGTCGCCGGCGGCCACGTCGTTGGTCAGGCCGTGGTAACTCACGCCCACACCATGCATGTCGCCGGGCGGCGCGTCGGCGCGGCAGTCAAGCGTGAATTCGGCGCCGGCCTTCAGGCTGATCTTGCCGTCGGCAAAGGTCTCGATGCGGATCTTGGGACCTTGCAGATCGGCGAGGATGCCGACCTCGCGACCGACAGTGCGCGCGGCCTCGCGCACGGCGGCGGCGCGTGCGCGATGATCATCGGGCTTGCCGTGCGAAAGGTTGAGGCGGACCACGTCCACGCCGCTTTCGAGGATGGCCTCGAGCATGCCCGGTGCGTCGGTGGCGGGGCCGAGGGTGGCGAGGATCTTGGTGCGGCGCAGCGCTTGGTCGGTCATCCGGGAAAGCTAGCACAAGCGCCGCCGAGCGCAGCATGAAATTTACCGGAATGCCACATGAAATTCTGTTTGTCAGCACGTAGGTTGGGGTGAGCGTAGCGAACCCCAACACCCCATCGTCGCCCGATACGCCAAGTCGGATGGCCGGCACCGCTGATATGTTGGGGTTCGCGGCGCTCACCCCAACCTACGCCCAGCACGTAGGTTGGGGTGACGAAGGAACCCCAACACCGCATCACTGTCCGACGTGCCAAGCCGGATTATTTGGCCGATGTCTTGTCCGTCGCGGCCGTCCAGCGCTTCAGCCACGCGTTGACGATGTCGTGCCACATCACGCTGTTGTGCGGCTTGAGCACCCAATGGTTCTCGTCGGGAAAGGTCAGGAACTCGCTCGGGATGCCGCGTCGTTGCAGGGCGGTGAACGCGGCCAGGCCTTGTGTCAGCGGAATGCGGAAGTCGTGGCCCGAGTGCACCACCAGCATCGGCACGTGCCACTGGGCCACGTGGTCGAGCGGATTGAATTCCTCGTACTTGGCCGGCACCTTGTACTGCGGGCCGCCAAACTCGTGCTCGGTGAACCACAGTTCCTCGGTCACGTAATCCATCATGCGCGTGTCGAACACGCCGTCGTGGTCGACGAAGCACTTGAACGGCTTGTTCCAGTTGCCGGCCATCCAGTACACCATGTAGCCGCCATAGCTGGCACCCAGCGCGCAGGCGCGGTTGCCGTCGAGAAAGTCGAAATGGTCAAGTGCGTACTTCCAGCCGTCCTTGAGGTCGGTCAGCGGCTTGCCGCCCCAGTCGCCGGAAATCGAGTCGGTGAATTTCTGGCCAAAGCCGACCGAGCCATGAAAGTTGATGGTGACCACGGCAAAGCCTTGTCCGGCGTAGGTCTGCGGGTTCCAGCGGTAGCTCCAACCGTTGTCCATCGCGCCTTGCGGGCCGCCGTGGATGATGAAGGCGACGGGGTATTGCTTGTCGTCATCGAAATCGGCCGGGGTGACCACGTAGCCGTACACGCGCTCGTCATTGGCGCCGTCGAAGTGGAAATAGCGCACGTCGCCCATGCGCGTCTTGGCCAGCGCCGTGTCGTTGAAGTGGGTGACGCGATGCAGCTTGCGACGGTCGAAGAAACCGTGGCTGTTGGCGTCGGTCACGTACAGTGCCGCCGGATGCGTGAGGCTGCTGCGTGCGACCACGATGCGCGTGAGTGACAACGCATAACCCGCGACCGTGCCGTTGCCTGCGATCTCGTGCACGTCGCCGCTGTCGGTGTCGATGGCAAACAACGGGTTCTGCATCGTGTCCGGCGCCACCGCATACAGCGTGCGGCCGTCAGGCGAGATTTGCAGCTGGCTGGCCGAGCGGTCCCAGTCCGGAGCGAGCTCGCGGGTCTTGCCGCTGGCAAGATCCAGCGCCATCACGCCGAAGCGGTCGGACTCGAAGCCCGGCACTTTCTGCGCCAGGTAATACAGCGTTTTGCCGTCCGGCGCGGGCACCGGCCAGCCGTC
Source organism: Rhodanobacteraceae bacterium (assembly GCA_036379495.1). Lineage (GTDB taxonomy): Bacteria > Pseudomonadota > Gammaproteobacteria > Xanthomonadales > Rhodanobacteraceae > Oleiagrimonas. Next base: position 11,672 of record DASVGO010000044.1, read on the forward strand.
CCAGGCCGTGTTCGCGGGCGTCAAATTGCGCGGCGCGCGCGAGCCGTCGATGGGCGTCGCGTAGATGTCGAAATTGGTCGACCATGCTTCGTCGTGGCCGGCCACGCGCGCATCGAAATACAGCGTGCCGCCGTCGGGCGAAAAGGCGTATTCGCTGGCGTCGCCGAACGGTCGCGACGGCACGTCGCCGTTGACGCCACGGCTGACCCACACCGGCGCCTGTTTGCCGTCGAGCGTGTCGACGAACAACTGCGCATGGCGACCGTCGGACCAGCTGTCCCAATGGCGCACGAACAGTTGGGTGTACACGTGCCCCGTGGCCGGGTCGGCCTTGCGCGCATCCAGCCGCGCGCGCGTGCAGGCAAGGTCGGCGCAATCGGTGTAGACATCCATCGACACCGCCACGTGCGTGCCGTCAGGCGACAGTTTGAAGTTGTTGATGTCGAGCGGGTAGTCGGTCACCTGCGCCGGCTTGCCGCCCGTGGCCGGCACCGACCACAGCTGTTTGCTGCCCGAACGCGCCGACAAAAAGTACACCTGGCTGCCGTCGCGTGACCAGCGCGGGCTGCTCGCCTTGTCCACCAGCCGCACCGGCTTGGCCTTGGCGTGTTCGAGATCCAGCTCGTAGATCGCGGTGATGCCCTTGTTGGCCGCGTAATCGGTGCGCCGCACGGTGAACAGTACATGCGATCCGTCCGGCGACAGTTGCGGATCACCGATGCGCTTGAGCATCACCAGGTCGTGCACGTTGAACGGGTGTGACGTCGGCAAGTCGGCCGTTGCGACAGGGCCACCGGCCAGTGTCAGCAAGGAGGCGGCGATCAGGGAAGGCATGGACATGGTCGTGATCCGAAAGCAATGGTTGCCAACGCGGGTGACGATAAGGCGCGTGGTGATGCCTCGCAAGCATGCACGCCAGTCACTCGCCGATGGACGCAAGGTCACGGCGCTTGCTTGAGCATGTCCGTCGGCGCACATCCGAAAGGCAGTTGATGACAAAAAACGTCACCTATTGACGTAATGCGTCCAGGATAAGGGCAACTCACAACACGACACCGCCTGCACTTTGCTGATGGCTTGCGGGCAGGGTGCATGATTCGTGATCACGTGCACACTTGAACGCATGCGATCCATGCGGAAATAGTCACGTGGCTGATGTGGCATGCAACCTGCTCCATGTCCAGCACGAGCTTCCCGGTCGTTTCTGGTCAGGACTTGCCCAGAACAGGGGCTTGAGGGGGCAATCACCGTTGACGGCCATACGGCCTGCTGTTTTTCACAGAGGAACCACCATGAAATCCACCCAGAAAGGCTTTACCCTGATCGAATTGATGATCGTCGTCGCGATCATCGCCATCCTGGCCGCCATTGCCATTCCGGCCTACCAGAACTACCTCATTCGTGCGCAGGCTACCGAAGGCCTGACCTTGATGGACAACGCCAAGGTGGGTGTCACCGAGTTCTATTCGAACACGGGTCGTCTGCCTGGCAGCAACGGTAGTGCGGGTTTGTCCCAGCCCACGTCGATCGCCGGCAAGTACGTTTACAGTATCACCGTTGAACCCACTGGCATTATCGAGGCCACATACCAGACTTCCGGCAAGATCAACAAGGCGCTTTACGGTGCCACGCTGGATCTTTCGCCGGTCACGAAAAATGGCGTGGTTTCCTGGTACTGCAAGGCTGGCACCACGAAGCCGGTGGCGAGCAAGTATCTGCCGTCCAGCTGCCGCCAGTAAGCGTTTTCGTTACACGTTCAGTATCCGAAGGGCCGCCACGTGCGGCCCTTCCTTTTGCCTGTCATCGGTGGTTGTCATCGCGAACATCATCACCGCAGGCATCGACCACATCCCGTATGCTGACGGGATGACCAGATGTCGACCGCTTCCATGACCCAAGCATTCGCCTCACGCCGATGGACTCCGGCGATCCTGTTTGCTTTGCTGGTCGTGTTGCTGGCGGTCACCTGGTGGGCCTATCACCCGGGCCTGAACGGCGGGTTTCTGTTCGATGACTTTGCCAACCTTCCGACCCTCGGTGCGACCGGGCCGGTCGACAACTGGGCCACGTTCTGGCGGTACATCACCTCGGGCCGTGCCGATCCCACGGGCCGGCCGATCGCGCTGCTGAGTTTTCTGATCGACGCGCACAACTGGCCGGCCAGCCCGCGGCCGTTTCTGGTGACCAGCGTCATCCTGCATCTGATCAATGGCATGCTGCTGTTTGGCTTGTTACGCGTGCTCGGGTGTGCACTGTCGGGTGGAGGACCGTCCGCGGTCGTGCCGTTCACCGGCGCGACCCTGCGCTGGCGCGCGAATCTGGCGGCATTGCTCGGATCCGCACTGTGGCTGCTGCATCCGCTGATGGTGTCGACCACGTTGTACATCGTGCAGCGCGAAGCCATGCTCGCGGCCACGTTCGTGCTGGTCGGGCTGCTGCTGTGGCTGCATGGACGCCGGCGCATGCTGGACGGTCACAGGGTCAGCGGATGTGCGTGGATGGTGTTGGGGTTGGGTGGCGGCACGCTGCTGGCCATACTGAGCAAGGCCAATGGCGTGTTGTTGCCTGCGCTGGCGTTGACCATCGAGTACACCGTGCTGCGGCATCCGTGTGGCCAGTCGGCCGCGCAGGGTCTGGCCGCGGCAGGGACGACGCGTGCTTATCGGCGGGCGCTGCTGGTGCTGGGCTGGCTGCCGGCGTGCGTCGTGGTGGTATATCTCGTGCATTCGGGCTGGGCCGGGTTCATGTACGGCACCGGCAGTCGGCCGTGGAGCATGGGCCAGCGGCTGCTGACCGAACCACGCGTGCTGATGGATTACTGGCAGTTGCTGTGGATCCCGCGGCCGTTCACGCCGGGGCTTTTCAACGACCAGATCCACGCATCGCTGTCGCTGGTTGCGCCCTGGACCACCTTGCCGTGCATGCTGGTCGTGGCGGGATTGATCGTGGCGGCGTTGCTGCTGCGCAAACGCTGGCCGGCATGGGCGCTGGCGGTGTTGTTCTATTTTGTCGGTCAGGCGCTGGAATCGAGCTCGGTGGCGCTGGAGCTGTATTTCGAGCATCGCAATTACCTGCCGGCGATGCTGATGTTCTGGGCGCTGGCATTGTGGTTGTGTGGCGTGCGGCAAACCGCGCTGTCGGCGGTGGCGACGGACGAGCAGGGCCATGTGCCGCGACCGATCGGTGCGCGGCGAATGTGGGGGGCGCCGGGCAACTGGGCGTGGGCCAAGGCCGTTCTTGCCGTGCTGTTGCTGCTGGGTCTGGCGGCGATGACACATGCCCGGACCAGTGTCTGGGGCAATACCCGCGAGCAGGCCAAATTGTGGGCCACGCTCAATCCGGATTCGCCGCGCGCGCAGGCCAATGCCGCGCAGGCCGAGTTGCATGCCGGCAAGCCACGATTGGCCGCGGCGCATTTGCGGGCCTTGCTCAAGCGTGATCCGAGCCAGGTGCAACTGGCGTTCAATCTGTTTGCCGCCGAGTGCGACATGGGGCACGTGAGTGCCGCCACCTTGCAGGCGACCAAGCGCTCGTTGCAGCTTACGTCCAACCCGGGCGCATTGCTGGAACACTGGTTCGGGCGCGCCATCGTTCAGGCGGCACATCCGCCCTGTCCGCAATTGTCGCTGGACACGATCGGGCAACTGCTGGCGGCGGCGCAGTCCAATCACCGATTGATGGCCATCGGCGGGCGCCGCCAGGATCTGCTGTATCTGCAAGGGCAGATGGCGCTGGTCCGCCACCAGCCGCAGCAGGCGCTGGCGGATTTCGAGAAGGCACTCGATCAGAACGTGCGCATTGGTTTTGCGTTGGCGCAGGCGGCAGCTTTCGGGGCGCAGGGTTACCCGCGATTGGGGCTGGCCATGTTGGCGTATTACGAAACTCGTGCCAGCCGGCATGCCGCGCGGCCCGGTTTCGGCATGCCGATGGTGCATGCCTGGGTGCTGCATCGCGAACATTACTGGCAGGATCAACTGGTGTATCTGCGCAAGACCTTGCGGGCCGATGCGGCAGCCAAGGCTGCTGCGGCCAGGCTCTGAGGACATGATCGGACGGTCCGAGCGCCGGGTGAATGTTCATCGGGCTGGCCGGCATCGGGTATCATTGACCGGTTAACCCCCTCGCGCCTTGCTGCCCGGCCTGCCTCGCAGGGCGGCGCGGCGCCTTGAATCCCCCGTTGTCATCGAATACTCAGGAGTCACCGCCATGGGTCTGGATATGGTTTTCGCCGGGCGCGACGTACCCCGCGAAATCAACGTCGTCATCGAAATCCCCAAGGATGCCGAGCCGGTCAAGTACGAAGTCGAAAAGCGTTCGGGCGCGATTTTCGTCGACCGCGTGCTGTCCACGCCGATGCGCTATCCGTGCAATTACGGCTATGTGCCGCAGACGCTGGGTGGCGATGGCGACCCGCTGGATGCGCTGGTGATCCTGCCACTGCCGCTGGTGCCGGGTGCGGTGATCCGCTGCCATCCGGTGGGCATGCTGAAGATGACCGACGAATCCGGCGCCGACGAGAAGTTGCTGGTGGTGCCGGTATCGAAGGTCTTTCCGGCCTACGCACATGTCGACAACATCGGTCAGGTATCGGCGCACTGGCTGGAGCGCATCGGCCATTTCTTCGAGCATTACAAGGATCTCGAAGCAAACAAGTGGGTCAAGCTCGAAGGCTGGGTGGGTGCCGAGGAAGCGCGGCAGACCATCCTCGAAGGTGTCGAGCGATATCAGGCGCCGACCAAGGAAAAGGCCGCGTTCGAGTCACCGTGACGGTGGCGATGCGGCGCTGACGGTAGCGATCGCATGGATGCGGGCCTTGCGCAGGGCTTCGCCGATGGCGGGGCCTTGCAGACCTGAAGCCACGAACGGTGCCGCGTTGATGGCCGTGGCGGCACGACAGGCGGCACGCAGCAGATCGGCTTGCGGGTAGGCGTCTTGCGCGTGGCCCATGCGGCCGCGCTTGTCGGCGGTGCACGTGGCGAGGAAGGCATCCAGCCGCTGTGGTCGCCGCAGGGCATCGAGACTTTCCAGCAGCTTCAACACCGTGGCTGGCCGCAGCTCGGCCGCGCGATGCGCGTTCAGGTGTTCGCGACATGCCAGCACGGCCAGCGCGTGGTGTTCGGCGGGTACGCGCAGACGCGCGCACAGGGCTTCCAGCGGCGCGATGCCGCGCTGCTCGTGCATGCGATGGCGCGGCAGTTCGGCTTGTGGTGTGAGGGCCTTGCCCAGATCATGCACGAGCGCGCAAAAGCCGACCAGCTCGTTGCCAGGCGCGAGGTGCGCGGCGGCATCCAGCACCAGTTCGACATGCACGCCGGTATCGATTTCCGGATGATGTTCGGGCGGCTGCGGCACCCCGTAGAGCGCATTGACCTCGGGCAGCAACACGCGCAGGGCGCCGCAGGCACGCAGCACTTGCAGGCATGCCGATGGCTGTTTTTCGGCCAACGCCTTGCGCAATTCCGCCCAGACCCGTTCGGCGACCAGATGATCGGCTTCGCCGGTGGCCACCATCGTGCGCATCAAGTCCAGGGTTTCATCCGCCACGCGAAAACCCAGCGGCGCGTAGCGCGCGGCAAAGCGGGCCACGCGCAGGATGCGCACCGGGTCCTCGGCAAAGGCCGGGGAGACGTGGCGCAGCAGGCGTGCGTCGAGATCGGTGCGGCCGCCGAACGGGTCGATCAGGGTGCCGTGCTCGTCCTCCGCCATCGCGTTGATGGTGAGGTCGCGGCGCGCGAGATCCTCTTCGATCGTCACTGTCGGTTCGGTGTGGAACACGAAACCGTGGTAGCCGTGGCCGCTCTTGCGTTCGGTACGCGCCAGTGCGTATTCCTCGGCGGTCGTCGGATGCAGGAACACAGGGAAGTCCTTGCCGACCGGACGGTAGCCTTGCGCGAGCATGTCCTCGGGGCGTGCGCCGACCACCACGTAGTCGCGGTCACAAGCCGTGCGGCCAAGCAGTTTGTCGCGGACGGCGCCGCCGACGAGATAGATGCGCATGGCGCCGATTGTGCCATGGATGCCGGACCGTGCTCGGCCGGCGGCAAGCTCAATCGGGGCTCAGCCGTGGTCCGCCGTGCAGGCCACGGATTTGCGTGGTGTCCCGGCGTCAGGCGGCGTGTAGGTCTTGCCCCAGACCGGCATGCGTCGACTCAGCGCCACGGCGCTGCCATGCAGACGCCAGTCGTAGATGACGCTGTAGGCCATCACGCGCATCACGTAGTCGCGCGTCTCGTGATACGGGATGGTGGCGACGAACAGGTCGGGCGCGAGTTTGCCACGTTGCGCCAGCCAGGCGGCGACGTGGTCGGGACCGGCGTTGTAGGCGGCGCTGGCAAGGTAGGGTGCGTTGTCGAATTTGGCGGCCAGGTGGGCAAGGTAGCGGGTGCCGAGCGCGATGTTGGTTTGCGGGTCGTACAGATCGCCGTCGAAATCCATGCCGTGACGTCCTGCGATCAGGCGCGCGGTGTCCGGCACCAGCTGCATCAGACCGCGTGCGTTGGCGTGTGACAAGGCATCAGGCGCCCAGGCGCTTTCGGCACGGATGATGGCGTAGGCCCAAGACGGGGCGATGCCGGCTGCGCGGGCCTGCGCGCTGACGTGGTCTTGCCGGGCCAACGGAAATCGCTCGCGATACAAATGCTTGAGATGGCCGTAGCTGAAGGTGCGTATGGCGCGGTCGTACCAACCACGTTGCCAGGCAAGCTGGGCGGCCAGCTGATGCATGCGCGCGCTGGAGCCGTCGAGCGCGCGTACCCAGACGCGGCGCGCCTCATGCAACAGGCCGACGTAAAACAGTTCGAAGGCGCGTTCCATGGCCGGACGGTGCAGCAGGGCTTGTTCCTGCTGACTGTCGCCATCGAAGGTGATCGGGCAGATGGCATAGGGCAGTCCGGCACGATCGGCCGACAGGAAGCCGTAGTAGGTGGCTTGATGTGCCAGGCGGGTGTACGCCCGCTTTGCGGCTTTCGGGTAACCCAGCTCGCCAAGCACGCGTGCGTGCCAGTAGCGCCATTCGGCGGATTTTTTCTGTTCGGGATCGAGTGCATTGATGGCCGCCAGTGCGGCCGGCCAGTTCTGCGCGGCCAGGGCCACACGCACACGCCATTCACGGGTGACGGCATTTTGCGCCGAGGCGGGCAAATGGATGAGCAGGGACAGCGCATCGGGTGTGAAATCGGTGGCCGTGAACACGGCCATGGCGCGACGGATGCGGTCGGTCTGTGCGCTGCTGAAGTGGAAGTGCGAGCGCAGCGCGGGCCAGCGGTGATCGGCCTGGTCGCTGTCTTGCCGTGCCAGGCGCACCATGGCCAGCGTGGCGGCCTGCTGGTTGCGCGTGTTGTCGACCCAGTGTTGCGCTTGGTCTGCGGCGGTGGCCGGATCGCGCAAGGCCATGGTCAGATGCTGCGCCTGGATCTTGTCGTCGCCGACGAGCCAGCGCGACAGCGTGGCAATCGTGTGCGGATTGCCGGCATCGACAGCCAGATCGATGCGTTGCCACAGGCGCTGGCGTGTCAGCAACCCATGCACTTGTGCCCATTGTTGCACCGGCGTGCAGGCGGCAGGCAGCGCGGCGTGTTGCCAGATCGTTGACAGGTCTTTCCATGCCAGGGGTTTGCCTTGCGCCAGCTTGCCCTGCAATGCATCACAGGCCAGTGCCGTGCCAAGGCCGGGGTGATACAAGTGGCGAAAGTCGGACCAATCCTTGCGCCGTGCCAGTTCAGCCAGGAAGTGGCGACGCAGGTCGTGCGCGGGCAGCAGGTCGGGATAGCGTTTCAGGTAGCGTTCGACGCGGGCGGTCGATACCGTCGCGATGTCATGTTCGAGTGCCGCGGCCGGCAGCCACGGATACAGTGGATAGGACTTGAGATGCGTCGCCAGCGCCTGCCAGGCCGTGCCGCCTTGTTGCGCGGCAGCATAGGCTTTCCTGAAAGCGTCGCGTTGTGCCTGTCGCGTTGTGGTGGGTGCCGTTGCCGCTTGTGCGCCAAGGCATGCCGCCAATCCGCAGGCCAGCAAGGCCGGGTGGACGATGCGACGAAAACCTGGCAGGCGCAGCATGTGTGGCTCCCTCTGTGGTGATCTCCCCTGCGAGTCGATTGTAGGGGATGCGCAACGTGTTGCGCTTGGGCAGCGCCGGCAAGATTTGGTTCCGTTGCCAGACAACGGTCCGCACGGCAACCAAACATGCGGGCATGCCCTAGGAAGCATTCATCATGGTCGGTACGGGCGGGACCTGCCACACGTGCTCCCGGCGCCGCTAAAATGAGCCCTCTTTCCGCTGACAGACTGCTGCGGCCATCGGCTTGCTCCACGGGATCCCCATGACCGAAAACGACTCATTGGCGCACCACTCGCACCTGAATGACCTCGAAAACGAGGCCGTCCACATCATCCGCGAAGTCGCGGCGGAATTCGCCAACCCGGTGATGCTCTATTCGGTGGGCAAGGATTCCTCGGTGCTTCTGCATCTGCTGACCAAGGCGTTTTATCCGGCGCCACCGCCGATCCCGGTGATGCACGTGGACACCACCTGGGTGTTCCGCGAGATGATCGCCTTCCGCGACCGCCGCGCGCGCGAAACCGGCGTGAAGCTGATCGTGCATTCCAATCAGGAGGCTCTGGATCAGGGCCTGAACCCGTTCACGCATGGCGCTACGGTATTCACCGACGCGATGAAGACGCAGGCGCTCAAGCAGGGTCTGGACAAGTACAAGTTCGATGCGGCCATCGGTGGCGCGCGTCGCGACGAGGAAAAATCGCGTGCCAAGGAGCGCGTGTTCTCGTTCCGCAACGCGCAACACCGCTGGGACCCGAAGAACCAGCGCCCGGAGTTGTGGAACCTGTACAACGCGCGCATCCGCAAGGGCGAGAGCGTGCGCGCGTTCCCCATTTCCAACTGGACCGAGCTGGATGTGTGGCTGTACATCTACCGCGAAAAAATTCAGGTGCCATCGCTGTACCTGGCGGCCGAACGACCGGTGGTGGAGCGCGATGGTCAGCTCATCATGGTCGATGACGAGCGCATGCCGCTGGCGCCGGGCGAAGTGCCGCGACAGCTCAAGGTGCGTTTCCGCACGCTGGGCAGCTATCCGTTCACCGGTGCCGTCGAATCGGAAGCCGACACCTTGCCCAAGGTCATCCAGGAAATGCTGGTGACACGCACCTCCGAGCGTTCCGGTCGCGTGATCGACAAGGACGAGTCGGCTTCGATGGAAAAGAAAAAGCAGGAAGGGTATTTCTGATGTTTCCGTATCGGTCCGGCCGAGGGCTGAAACGTTGGTTGGCCACGGTGGTGTTGGTGGCATTGTGCGTCGCCTACGTGTTACCGGACCATTTGAGCGCTGGCCGCGACGTGCCATTGGATGTGTTGCTCCACGTGGGCTTTTTTGCCATCTGCGGGGCCGGTCTGGTGTGGGCGTTCGCGCGCTTAGTGCCACTGTGGGTGTTGGCCGTGCTGGCGTTTGGTCTGGAATATGCGCAGTGGCGCATCGCGGGTTTTGCACACATCGAATGGGGCGATATAGCATCCAACGAAGGTGGTGTGGTGGTGGCATGGATGGCCGGATGGTGTTGGTTTCACCGCCGCGCTGCGATGTAGCGCGCGCGTCAGCGGCGACAGGTGTCATGGCGCGCGTGGATGCTTGGCCGGTGAGTGCAAGCTCACGTTGTTGGGAGATTTTTGCGGTATTGATTGGCGATGGGACAGATGATGACAACACGGGATGCGGCCGTTTCGGCCATTGATGCCTACCTCGAACAGCACGAAACCAAGGGCCTGTTGCGCCTGCTGACCTGCGGCAGCGTGGATGACGGCAAGAGCACCTTGCTGGGCCGCCTGTTGTACGACACCAAACTGTTGTTCGACGACCAGCTGGCCACACTCGAAGGCGACAGTCGTCGGCATGGCACGCAAAGCGGCGAGCTCGATTTCGCGCTGCTGGTCGACGGCTTGTCGGCCGAGCGCGAGCAAGGCATCACCATTGATGTCGCCTATCGATTTTTCAGCACCGACAAGCGCAAGTTCATCGTCGCCGACACGCCCGGGCACGAGCAGTACACGCGCAACATGGCCACCGGCGCCTCCACCGCGGATCTGGCCGTGGTGCTGGTCGACGCGCGCAAGGGCTTGCTCACGCAGACGCGTCGGCATACGTGGATTTGCGGCCTGCTCGGCATTCGGCATGTGTTGCTGGCGGTCAACAAAATGGACCTGGTCGATTACGACGAGGCCGTGTTTCGCGCGATCGAGGCGGACTATCGCGAACTGGCCACGCAGTTGAACGTGCCGCAGGTCACCGCCATTCCGGTGTCGGCGCTCAAGGGCGACAACATCAGCCAGCGCTCGACGGCGATGGGCTGGTACACCGGCCCCAGCCTGCTCGAACATCTGGAAACCGTCGAGATCGAACGCCCGGCCAGCCAGCTCGGGTTCCGCATGCCGGTGCAGTGGGTGTGCCGACCGGATTCCAGCTTCCGCGGCTATGCGGGCGAAGTGGCAGCCGGTTCCGCCAAACCGGGTGACGAGGTCGTCATCCTGCCGGGCGGGGCACGTTCGCGCGTGGCCCGCATCGTCACCGCCGACGGCGACGTGCACGGCGCCGGAACCGGGGACGCCGTCACTCTGACGCTTGAGGACGAGCGCGACATCAGCCGTGGCGACGTGATTGCTGCCACCGCCGCGCCACCGCAGGTAGCCGACCAGTTTGCCGCGCACCTGCTGTGGATGGATACGACCGCCTTGCTGCCGGGGCGGCCATACTGGATGAAGATCGGCGCGCGTACCGTGAGCGCGCAGGTCACCGAGATCAAGCACAAGATCGACGTCAACACGCAGGAGCGGCTGGCGGCCAAGCGGCTGGAGCTGAACGAGGTCGGCTACTGCAACCTCGCGCTTGATCACGCCATCGCGTTCGAGTCCTACACGCAGTGCCACGAGCTGGGCGCGTTCATCCTCATCGATCGCCAGACCAACGCCACGGCCGGTGCCGGCACCATCGACTTCGCCTTGCGCCGCGCCGAGAACATCCATTGGCAGCATCTGGACGTGGATCGCGCCGCGCGCGCGCACATCAAGGGCCAGACGCCGGCCTGCCTGTGGTTCACCGGTCTGTCCGGCTCGGGCAAGTCGACCATCGCCAACCTGGTGGAAAAGCGCCTGCACGCGATGGGCTATCACACCTATCTGCTCGATGGCGACAACGTGCGCCACGGTCTGAACCGCGATCTCGGCTTCACGCCGGAGGATCGCGTGGAGAACATCCGCCGCGTGGCCGAAGTGGCGCGACTGATGACCAACGCCGGGCTGATCGTGCTGGTCAGTTTCATCAGCCCGTACGCCAGCGAGCGGCGCATGGCGCGGCGCCTGTTCGAGGAGGGCGAGTTCCACGAGGTGTTCGTGGATACGCCGCTGGCCATGTGCGAGCAGCGTGACGTGAAGGGCCTGTATGCCAAGGCGCGCGCCGGCGAGATCACCAACTTCACCGGCATCGACTCGCCTTACGAGGTGCCCGAGGCGCCTGAGTTGCACCTGGAAACGTCCGGTGCGGCTGCCGACGCACTGGCGCAACAAGTCATCGATCGATTGCTGGGCTGATCCGGTTGGCGCACCCGCCCGTGTCCCCTCGACCGGTTATCCATGCGACTCATGCGCGGGCAGGTTCCGTGCGTGGCGGTTGTGCGGGCCTTGAGTCAGCGGCGCCGGGAATGCGATCCTGCCAACAACCCTGCCCGATGGAAACGCCTTCATGGATGCCGTGACCTTCGTCGACCTCGGCTTCCACGCCTGGCTTACCATCGGCGTGGTGGTGGTGATGTTCGCCTGTCTGTTGTGGGAGCGACTGTCGCCGGACGTCGCCCTGCTGGGTGCGGTGACGGTGCTGTTCGTGGGCGGCGTGTTGACGCCGGCCGATGCGCTGGCCGGGTTTTCCAACACGGCCGTGTTGACGGTGGTGGTGCTGTACGTCGTGGTGGGCGCGTTGCGCAGCACCGGCGCGATCCGTTGGGTGGCCTCGTGGGTGCTGGGTCGACCGCATGGCACGTTCGTGGCGCAGGCACGGCTGGTCGGCATTTCCTCGTCGCTGAGCGCCTTCATCAACAATACGCCGGTGGTGGCCATGCTCACGGCGGCGGTCGAGCAATGGTGCCGGCGCTCCAAAGTGCCGGTGTCCAAACTGCTGATCCCGCTCAGCTACGCCACCATTCTTGGCGGCATGTGCACACTCATCGGCACCAGCACCAACCTCATCGTGCTGGGTCTGATGAAGCAGCATCCGGGCCTGCCGACGCTGCACATGTTCGACCCGGCCTGGGTGGGCGTGCCGGCGGCGATCGTCGGTGGCATCTATCTTCTGACCATTGGCCGCTGGTTGTTGCCGGACCGGCGCACGGCACTGGATCAGGCCCGCGAGACGCGCGAGTACGTGCTGGAAATGCGCGTCAAGCCGGACGGCAGGCTGGTGGGTCACAACCTGATCGATGCCGGCCTGCGCAGCTTGTCCGGCGCGTTCCTGGTCGAAATCCAGCGCGACGGCATGGTGCTGCCGGCGGTCAATCCCGACAACGTGTTGCAGACCGGGGATCAGCTGGTGTTCGTCGGCACGGCCGAGGGTTTGCGCGAGCTGCGCCAGATGCCAAGCCTGGAACATGTGGACGGCCAGGTGTTCAAGGTGGGGGGCGAGGGCGGGCGCCATTTTGTCGAGGCGGTGCCGTCGCGTTTGTCACCGGTGGTCGGCAAGACGCTGCGCGCCGCGCGCTTCCGCGACCGCTACGGCGCCGTGGTGGTGGCCGTCAATCGACGCGGCCGGCAGCTCACGCGCAAACCGGGTGACATCGTGTTGCAGGCTGGTGACACGCTGTTGCTGGAGGCCACGCCGCAATTCACGCGCGAATACGGCCAGTCGCACGATTTCGTCATGGTCAACCTGGTCGACGACACGCCGACGGTACAGCCGCGCAAGGCGATGCTGTCGCTGGGCATCCTTGGCGCATTCATCATCGCCAATGCCGTGTTCCACGTGGACATCTTCGTGTCGGCGCTGGTGGCGATGTGCGCGGTGCTCATCACGCGCTGCATCGATCTTCGCGATGCGCGGCGCGCAGTGGATTTGCCGTTGTACATCGCCATCGCCTGCGCACTGGCCATCGGTCTGGCTTTGTCCAAAACCGGAGTGGCCAGCGCCATTGCCCATGTGTTGCTGGGGCTTGGCGGCGGCAGCCCGTTCTGGACGCTGGCACTGGTGTACGTGCTCACGGTGTTGTTCACCGAGGTGCTGACCAACAACGCGGCGGCGGTGTTGATGTTTCCCATCGGCCTGGCCGCGGCGCACTTGCTCGCGGTCAATCCGATGCCGTTCATCATGGCGGTCATGATTGGTGCGTCGGCCAGTTTCATCACGCCGATCGGTTACCAGACCAACATGATGGTGTACGGCCCCGGCGGCTACCGCTTCCTGGATTTCACCCGCGTGGGCGTGCCGCTGGCGATTCTGGTGGGCGTGGTGGTGATGCTGGTGGTGCCGCAGGTGTGGCCGTTCTGACGCGGAGGGCCTGCGGGCAGGTCAGGCCGACATGCGTTGCGGGTCGAGGTCGGCGGAGGCATGCGGCAGGCGGATCTCGGCAGCCAGCGGAAGGTGGTCGGAAAATGCCGGATCCAGCGTCCATACCCGTTCGAGTTCGAGCTCGACGGACACCAGAATGTGGTCGAGCGCACGGTGCGGATGCCAGCTTGGGAAGGTCGGCGTGGGTCGCGTCGGCGGCTGCAGCCGCGTGCGCCTGAACAGGCGGCGCATTTCGGCGCTGGCGGCGTCGGTGTTGAGATCGCCCATCAGCACGGCGTGCGGATAATCGGCGAGCAGCTCGGCGATGAAGTCGAATTGGCGCGCCCGGGCCTGGGCGCCCAGCGACAGGTGGGCGATGGCGACAGCCAGGGTGTCATCGCCGATCGTGTAGGTCGACAGCAACACGCCGCGGCCCGGAATGCGGCCAGGCAGCGGGTAGTCCAGCACTTCGGCGGGTGGAATGCGGCTGAGCAGACCATTGGCGGTGTGCGCCAGGCGGCCGATGGGACGGTTGGGCTGGTAGCTCCAGAACGGTATGTCGGCGGCTTCGGCGAGATAGCGCGTCTGGTTGCGGAAGCCCGAGCGCAGGCTGCCTGCGTCGGCTTCCTGCAGGCCGATGATGTCGAATGGTCCGAACAGGCGCGCCAGCCGGTCGAGGTTGTCCTGCTTGGCGCGCGTGGGCAACACGCTGGCCCAGCTGCGGGTAACGTACTCGTGGTAACGCTGCACCCGCGCGCCGGCGAGGATGTTGCAGCTGAGCAGGTTCAGCGAGCGGGTCGGGGCAGGGGAAACAGGATCAGTCATGGGGAACGTGGGCCAGTGCCCGAAACGCCCCCATGATAGTCCGCTGCGACAGGGAAGACCCGTGCCGATCGTCGCAGGCTCGGTCAGTGTTTCTGCGCCTTGAGTTCGCGTTGCACCAGCCACTTGGTCACCGCCACCAGCTGGGTATAGGTGTGGACGTGGGCGACGCGGTATTTGCCGTTGACGATGATGGTGGGAGTGCCCATGACGCCCCAGCGTCGGATCAACTGATTGTTGGTGGCCAGTTCGCGGTCGGTGCGGGCGGAGTGGGCATCTTCCAGAAAAGTCCTGGGATTGACACCGTGGCGCGCGTAGAACGACGCGTAATCCTGCAATGAGTTGAGCGGGTAGTTGTAGTCGAACTTGGCCTTGAACACGGCCAGGTGCGTGGCCTTGACCACGCCCAGCTCCTGCGCGGCGTAGAAGGCGCGCGCAAACGGCTCCCACACCGGGCTGAAATCGGCCGGCACGTAGTGCACCGCCACGCCCTTGGGCATGGAGGCTTCCAGTTTGGCCATGTACGGCGCGAAATGTGCGCAATGGATGCAGCCGTAGGAAAACACTTCGACCACCTCGACCTTGCCCTTGGGCGAAAAGCGTTCGGGATGGGCGATGGTGACGTACTGGTCGCCATTGACATAGTGCGGCGTCGCGGATGTCGAGCCCTGTGCGAAACAGGTCGTGGTCAACGCCAGCGTGCCGACGACAAGAAGCAATCGGTTGATGTGCATGGGAATCTTCTGTGGGTCGTGCCGCGCTTACTTGGCAGATTGTGCCTGATCGACGATGCGCTTGGCCTCCATGGCCACCAGATACTTGGCCAGCTCGACACCCTTGCCGTAACCGCCGGCGCTGCGGAAGTCGAAGCGATAGCGCCCGTCGACGATGAGGGTTGGGGTGCCAAGCACGCCGTAGTCCTTGACCAGCTCGTCGGCGCGCTTGAGTTGGGTATTGATGGCAAAGGAGTTGGCGATGGCCACGAATTGTTTGACCGGAACGCCGTAGGTCTTGTGGAAGAAGGTGGCGACGGTGTCGAGGTGGGGCCACTTCGAACGCGGATTGAGCGTGCCCGAGGCCAGGTTGTAGCTGCCGGTGACGCCGGTTTTCCAGTTGGCGTCGAACATGGCGTTGTAGCTCTTGCGCCCCAATCCCAAAGCCTTGGCCGTGAACCAGGCGCGCTGGTACAACGTCCAGTTCTCATCCGGGCGGAAGCCGGCGGCGAGGTAGTCCATGGTGGCGTAGGACGGCAGCGCGGCTTCCATCTTGTCGATGATGGTGTGGGCTTCGTTGCAGGCCGGGCAACCCCAGTTGAACACTTCGGCCACTTCCACCTTGTCGGTGTTGCCGACCTTGGGTTGCTGCGGCTGGATCAGAAAGTAGTTGGCGCCTTCCACCCACTGACTGCTGGGTACGAAGTTTTTCGCGGCCTTGACCATGGCGGCCTTGTCGGTGGCGCTCAGCTGGTTGCCGGATGCCGGCATGGTGGCGCTGTGGTTTGCGGCTGGCGCGGCGGGCGTCGTGTTGCCTGTGCCCGTGGATGCGGCGGCTGACGGCGTGCTGGCCGGGGCGGGCGTGGTTGTTGCGGTCGGGGTTGGAGCTGCGGCGGTGGCTGATGGGGCGGCAACTGTGCCGGCCGGCGCTGCGGCGGGTGCACCGTGGTTGCCGGAAGAACCGCAGGCGGTCAAGGCAAGAGTCAGCGGCGCGAGAAGCAGAAAACGTTTGTGCATGGCGGGCTCGGGTCGGGATGCCGGCGCACAGGTACGCCGGCGTGGGGAAGCCCTATTTTGCGGTCGGGCTGGTGTGCAGTCCCTGAATATAGCTGGCCAGCTCGAGGATGTCCTTGCTGGTCAGTTTTTTGGCGATCGACGGCATGATCTGGGCGTGCTGGCTGGTACCCCAGGTATCGCCGTTCTTCCAGGCGGTCAGCACCTGCTGCACGTACTGGGCGTGCTGGCCGGCGATTTGCGGGTAGGGCGCGCCGGGGTTGCCGCGGCCGTCCGGCTCGTGGCAGGACATGCACGCGGGGATGCCGCGTTGAGCGTCACCTTCGCGGAACAGCTTGCCGCCGGGGCCGGCCAGGGTTTTGTCGGCCACGCCGGGCTGCACGGTCTGGCTGGCGAAGTAGGCGGCGATGTCGTGCATGTCCGTCGCGCTCAGGGTCGATGCCATGCCCAGCATGATCGGGTTCTTGCGCCGGCCGGATTTGAAATTTTCCAACTGCTCGACGATGTAGTGCTCGTTCTGGCCGGCCAGCTTGGGATAAGTCGGATCGGTGGAGTTGCCATCGATGCCGTGGCAGGCGCCGCACACGGCCGCCTTGGTCTGGCCGGCCTTGGGGTCGCCCGACAAGGGGCCCATCGCGACCGCCGGCTTGGCCGCGCTGGCAGGTGTGGCGGCCTGGGCCGCTGCCTTGGTCGTCGTGGTCGACGCGAGTGGGGCATCGTGTGCCATGGCCGCCCCCGCGACCAGCAACGCGGCGAGAACTACAACGCGCCGAAAACTCATACACTGTCTCCCGAAAGTGAATGCCGTATCGCGGCGGAATGCCGAAACCGTCAAATTATTACCGTCCGCCCCCGACCGGTCAAACCTCCACGGAGCCCCCGATGCCGTCCAATCCCCTGCAGGGTGCCCGATTTGTCCTGGCTGCCCACGAGCTGCGTCAACTGCCGCCCGACACCGGCGTGGAGGTGGCTTTTGCTGGCCGATCGAACGCCGGCAAGTCCAGCGCGCTCAATGCATTGGTTGGTCAAAAGGCGCTGGCGCGCACCTCGCGCACGCCCGGACGCACCCAGCTGATGGTGGTGTTCAGCCTTGGCGAAACCGCGCGGTTGGTGGATTTGCCGGGTTACGGTTATGCCAAGGTGCCGGAGCAAATGCGTGCGCATTGGCGCACTGAAATCGATGCTTATTTGCATCAACGGCACAGCTTGAAGGGGGTGGTGCTGATTGCCGACATCCGCCATCCGCTGAAGGAATTCGACTGCATGATGCTGGCTTTTTGTGCCGCCAGCGGACTGGCTTGTCACCTGCTTTTGACCAAGGCGGACAAATTGTCGCGGGGGCAGGCGGCGGCGGCGCTGCAGGCGGCGCGCAAGCGCTGTGTCGAGGAAGGCTGGCCGGCCACGGTGCAGGTATTTTCGGCATCCGCGCGCACCGGCGTTGATGAAGCGCGTCAGGTGGTCATGGATTTTCTGGCGACACCCGACCGGTAGAGGCGTACCGTGTGTGCGACGGCTTTTGCGCAACCTGTCGCTGGTCGTGTGTTCGACGTGTGCTTACCGATTTCGCGTGGCGTCCATGAAGACCGCGCACAGGGCCTCCATGCCGACGCGATCTTCATCATCAAAACGATTTTTGTGCGGGCTGTCGACATCCCACACGCCGAGCAAGGATCCGTCGGTGTGGATCAACGGCACCACGATTTCCGAGCGCGAGGCGGAGTCGCAAAAGATGTGGTTGGGGTGCGCGTTGACGTCGGCCACCACCTGCGTCTGGCGCGACTGCGCGGCCAGCCCGCACACGCCCTTGCCCAGTGCGATGCGGATGCAGGCCGGCTGGCCCTGAAACGGTCCGACCACGAGTTCATTGCCGTCGAACAAATAGAAACCGCACCAATTGATGTCGGGCAGTGCGTGGAACACCAACGCGCCGAAATTGGCGGCGTTGGCGATGAAGTCGCGTTCGCCGTCGAGCAGGCTGCGTACTTGCGCGGCCAGTTCGGCATAGGCGACCGTTTTGGAGGCGGTGGACAGGGCGTGGGCGTGGAACATGGCGGCATTTGTTGTGGGGAGCGCTTATTATCCACCCATGACCGAGAACCTGCCCGCCGCGCCGGCCGCAGCCAAGTTGTCCGCAGACGCCGATCCGGTTGAGCGCGAGCATGAGCGCGAGCATGACAAGCAGGGTTTCCTCGTCCGTGGCGCCGAACCCACGCGCGTGGAAGCGTTCGTCGATGCGGCCTTTGCCTTTGCCGTCACGTTGCTGGTGGTGTCAGTCAACAGCATTCCGCATTCGGTGGCCGACCTGCTCAACGACATGCGTGGCGTGCCGGCGTTTGCCGCCAGTTTCGCCATCATTGCGCTGATCTGGAACGAGCATCGGCGCTGGTCGCAGCGCTTCGGTCTGGAGGACGGGCACACCATTCGCCTGAGCCTGGCGCTGGTGTTCGTGGTGTTGTTGTACGTCTATCCCCTGCGCATGATGCTCACGCTGGCCATTGGCGGCTTGAGCGGCGGCGTGTTGTGGGCGCAACCGGTGGTGTTCGACGGCATTGGCGACATTCGTGCGTTGTACGTGATTTTCGCCGTCGGCTATGCCGTGGTTGCGCTCCTCATCGTGCAGCTCAATCGTTATGCCCTGCGCCGTGCGGATGCGCTGGGCCTGCTGGTGCACGAGCGCGTGCGTACCGGCACGACCATCCATCGGTGGCTGGCGATTGCGGCGGTGGCGGCGTTGTCGTTGCTGCTGGCGCTGATCCTGCCGGCGGCGGCCTTGAAGGTGGGTGTCCCGGGGGATATTTATGTGTTGATTTGGCCGGCATCCGTGCTCTCTTCGCGACGTGGCCGTGCGAAACTCGCCGCTTTGCGACGCGGGCAGGATTGAACATGCGCGGCATTTTCGTGGCCGGGACCGACACCGAAGTCGGCAAGACTTTCGTGTCGTGCGCGTTGTTGCGTGCGCTGCGCGCGGTGGGCCATCGCGCCACCGGCATGAAACCGGTGGCCAGCGGTTGCCTGGCGACGCCGGACGGCCTGCGCAACGAAGACGCCTTGGCGCTGCTCGAGGCCAGCGATCCGCAGCCGGCCTACGCCGATTGCAATCCGTTCGCTTTCATCGAGGCCGTGTCGCCGCACATCGCCGCCGCCAAGATGCACGCCGAGGTGACGCTGGCGCCGATCACGGCCGCGCATGCGCGTTTGGCCGCACAGGCCGATTGCGTGCTGGTCGAAGGCGTCGGCGGCTGGCAGGCGCCGTTGTCGGACACGCTTCTGGCCAGCGCCTTGCCGCAGGCATTGAACGTGCCGGTGATCCTGGTGGTCGGACTGAAACTGGGTTGCCTCAATCATGCGCAATTGAGCGCGCGCGCGATCCTTGCCGATGGTTGCAATCTGCTTGGCTGGATCGGCAATTGCATTGATCCTGCCATGCTGCGCGCGCAAGAAAACATCGACACGCTGCGCCGCCTGTTGCCGGCACCGTGTCTGGGCGTGGTCGAGCATGGCGCCTCGTCCGCGCAGGCGGCCGCGCAGGTGGCGACAGCCGTGAACGCATTGGTTTGATGTCCGTACCCGTGAAGGATTTTGCATGAGTCGCCCGCACTACTATTTTTCGATTGCCGATTTTGCTGCCGCGCACGGTGATGACCCGGAGCTCGCTTTTGCCGGGCGCAGTCCCGATGCGCTGGCGACAGCCTTGCGTCTGGCCTTGCGCACGCCGGTTTTGTTCGAGCGTTGGCGCGCCAGGCAGGACGAGCCCGATCGCGTCGATCCACAGCTGGCCGCGGTAGACGCGCAAGCCGAGGTCGACGCGCGTCAGGCCGATCTGGAAGTCGATCTGGAGGTGATCACCGACCTGCCCATGCCGGTGCTGCGGCAGCGCCTGAATCTCTTGATCGGTGCGCACTGGCAATTGCGCGACGTGCGTTGATGCCTTCGGCATGCGCGAGTAAAGTGAAAACACTCTGTCCGGCGTGACAATTGTTGCGCCGTCATCATCATTCCTTGAAGGGGTCAACGATGCTTCGCATGCGTACGCTTGCCGTCACCATTGCCGCCAGCCTTGCCATGGCGGCCTGTTCCCATCCTTCGACACCCGCCAGTCACCAGACCATGGCCAAGACCACCCCGCCGGCCACCGCGCAAAAGCCCGCGACGCCGGCCAAACACGTCAATCCGTTCTTCACCAAGAGCACGCTGCCGTTCCAGGCGCCGCCGTTCGACAAGATCACCAATGCCGATTACCAGCCGGCGATCGAAAAGGGCATGGCGGAAGATTTGGCGCAAGTGCAGAAAATCGCCAACAATCCGGCGCCGCCGACGTTCGAGAACACCTACGTCGCGCTGCAGAAGACCGGCACCTTGCTCAATCGCGTGATGGGCGTGTTCAACGATGTCACGTCCGCCAACACCAATCCGACGCTGCAGAAAGTGCAGGCCACGGTGGCACCGCAGCTGGCCGCGCATTCCGATGCGATCTTTCTCAATGCCAAGCTGTTCGCGCGTCTGAAGGCCGTCTACGAAAAGCGTGACTCGCTCAAGCTTGATCCGGGCTCGCTGCGGCTGGTCAACGTGGTCTACAACAATTTCGTGCGCCATGGCGCGGACCTGTCCAAGGCCGACCAGGCCAAGCTGGCCAAACTCAACCAGGAAGCGGCGACGCTCAACACCACCTTCATCAGCAAGCTGCTGGCCGCGACCAAGGCCGGCGCGCTGGTGGTCGACCACAAGGCGCAGCTGGCTGGCCTGAGTGATGGCCAGATCGCCGCCGCTGCCGAGGCCGCCAAGGCGCGCGGTCTGACCGGCAAGTACGTGCTGGTGCTGCAGAACACCACCCAGCAGCCGCTTCTGGCCGAGCTGTCCGATCGCGCCACGCGCAAGGCACTGTACGAAGCGTCGTGGAACCGTGCCGAAAAGGGTGGCGCCAACGACACCCGCGCGACGATTTTGCAGTACGCCAAGGTGCGCGCCGAGGAAGCCAAGCTGCTGGGTTATCCGAACTGGGCAGCGTGGAAGCTGACCAACCAGATGGCCAAGACGCCCAAGAACGTCGATGACTTCATGGCCAAGCTGATTCCGCCGGCGGTGGCGCAGGCCAAACGCGAGGCCAAGATCCTGCAGGCCTACATCAACAAATCGCAGAAGGCCAAGGGCGAGAAGAGCTTCACGCTCAAGCCGTGGGACTGGGAGTACTACACGCAGAAGGTGATGAAGGCGCGCTATGGCATCGATCAGGCCGAGATCAAACCGTACTTCGAGCTCGACAACGTGCTCAAGAACGGCGTGTTCTATGCCGCGCACCAGCTCTACGGCCTGACTTTCAAGGAATTGCACGACATTCCCGTCTACCAGAAAGACGTGCGCGTGTTCGAGGTGTTCGACGCCAACAAGAAACCGCTGGGTCTGTTTTATTGCGACTACTTCAAGCGTGACAACAAGCAGGGCGGCGCTTGGATGGACAACATCGTCACGCAGTCCACGTTGCTCCATCAGCTGCCGGTGATCTACAACGTGGCCAACTTCGCCAAGCCGGCGCCCGGCCAGCCGGCGTTGCTGACGTTCGATGACGTGGTCACCATGTTCCACGAGTTCGGGCATGCGTTGAACGGATTCTTCGCCAACGAGAAGTATCCGCTGTTGTCGGGCACCAACACGGCGCGCGATTTCGTCGAGTTCCCGTCGCAGTTCAACGAGTATTTCGCGTCCAATCCCGAGGTGTTCGCGCATTACGCGGTCAACTACAAGACCGGCAAGCCGATGCCGAAAGCCCTGGTGAAGAAGATGCGCGAGGCCAACATGTTCAATGCCGGCTACGCCATGACCGAGCTGGTCGAGGCTGCGGCGCTGGACATGAACTGGCACACGCTGAGCGTCAAGCAAATCCCGACCAATGTCGACACGTTCGAGGCCGCGGCGCTCAAGAAGGATGGTTTTCCGCCGAACCTGGTGCCGCCGCGCTACCGTTCGACCTACTTCATGCACATCTGGGGCAATGGCTACTCGGCCGGTTACTACGCCTATCTGTGGACGCAGATGCTGGCCGACAACGCGCACCAATGGTTCCTCGACCACGGCGGCATCACGCGCGCCAATGGCGATCGTCTGCGCACGATGGTGCTCTCGCGTGGCAATACCGAGGATCTGGCGAAGATGTACGACACCTGGCTGGGTCACAAGCCAGTTATCGGCCCGATGCTGAAGTTCCGCGGTCTGGAACAAAAGTGACGTCGATGTTGGCGTGAACGCAAAGGCCCGCTTTCGAGCGGGCCTTTTTGCATGCGCGACAGGGATGGATGCAGGGCGGCAAGGTGGCCGCGTGGACTCATTCCGTCCCGGTCTTTTGTTCGCCCGGGGTGCTCGTGTGGCGGATGAGTACGTCGATCAGCGCACCGTCGGCATCGAACAGCCACCACTCCTCGCGACTGATGCCGATCACGGGCACGACACCAGTGACGCCGCCTGGATACTCGCCAACACGTGCTCGCACCTCGTCGGGGATGCGCGCATCGTCGGTACTCAATACACCAGGATCATCCTCGTGGGCGAGGAAGTTGTGCATCACGGCCATCACGTGCGTCCTGCATGGATAACAGCGGGCGACTATCGGGCAGCCGCGGCGTAAAATATGTGATGCACGTCACATTTTATGACTTCAGTATACTGACAAATTCTGCATGTCCTGGCATGGCGAAATTGCAACGATGCAAATCAATCGATGACCCGACCAAAGAAGGCTGCATAACCGGGGAAATGCAGTTTTGTGCAGCCGAGATGCCCTTGCAGCAGCCGGCCTGCGTGCAGGGGCTCGATGGCGGCATCCAGGGGTACGGGCGCTTGCAGCGGTTCCGATGACAAGTTGAAGCAGGCCAGCAGGGTGTCGTCGGCATACTTGCGCGTGAAGGCCAGCAAGGGCGCTGCCGTGTCCAGTGTGCAGATGTCGCCCCAGCGCAAAGCCGGATGTGCGCGTCGCCATGCCATGAAGGCACGAAACCCGTGCAAGGCGGAGTCGGGATCGCGTTCCTGCTGGTTCACGGCGCGTTCGCGATGTGCGGCGGGGACAGGCAGCCATGGCGCGGCGGTGCTGAAGCCGGCGTGGTCATCCGCATTCCACGGCATCGGCGTGCGGCAGCCGTCGCGGCCCTTGAAATTGGGCCAGAAGGCGATGCCATAAGGGTCACGCAATTGCTCGTAGGGCACGTCGGCTTCCGGCAGGCCAAGCTCCTCGCCTTGATAGACGCACACCGAACCGCGCAGCGAACAGACCATGGCGGTCAACTGGTTGGCCAACAGGTCCGGCGCATGCCGGCCACCCCAGCGCGAGACGACGCGTTCGACGTCGTGGTTCGAAATGGCCCAGCATGGCCAGCCGTCCGACAGGTTCGACTCCATGTCCCGTATCGTCTGCCGGATGTGCGTGGCGTCGAATTCACGGGTCAGAAGTTCGAAGTTGTATCCCATGTGCAGGCGCTGGTCACGGGTGTATTCACCGAGCGTCGCGAGCGAATCCTCCGAGGATATTTCGCCAAGTGCGGCAGCGTCCGGATACGTATCCAGCAGTGCGCGCAGTTCCTCCAGGAACGCGAGGTTTTCCGGCCGCGTGTTGTTGTACCAGTGATACTGGAAGGCGTACGGATTGTCGGCACTGAAGCCGCGACCGACACGTTTTTCGAGAGGTTTGGGCGGGTTGTCGCGCAGCTGCGCATCGTGGAAGCAGAAGTTGATCGAGTCCAGCCGGAATCCGTCCACGCCACGATCCAGCCAGAAGCGCAAGACATCCAGCATGGCCGCGCGCACGGCCGGATTGTGGAAATTGAGATCGGGTTGATCGGCAAGGAAATTGTGCAGGTAATACTGACCGCGCCGCGGTTCCCATTGCCAGGCCGAGCCGCCGAACAATGACAGCCAGTTGTTGGGCGCGGTGCCATCGGCGCGTGCATCGGCCCACACGTACCAATCGGCTTTGTCGTTGTCACGGCTGGTGCGGCTTTGCTTGAACCAGGCATGTTCGATCGAGGTGTGGCTCAGCACCTGATCGATCATTACTTTCAATCCATGCTGATGGGCCGCAGACAGCAGGCGATCGAAATCGGCAAGCGTGCCGAACAATGGATCGACGCCACGGTAATCGGCGATGTCGTAACCGAAGTCGGCCATGGGCGAGGTGAAGAACGGTGCGATCCAGATGGCATCCACACCGAGCCGGGCGATGTAGTCCATGCGCTCGATGATGCCCGGCAGATCGCCCACGCCATCGCCATTGGTGTCCTGGAAGCTGCGTGGGTAGATCTGGTAGATGACGGCGCCGCGCCACCAGGGATGAGCATCCATTGGATTCGTTCCAGTTTGGCGAGATGCCACGGGCAGGCCGCGGCGATCCATGTCGATGGGTCGGGAACAAGCTTACCGACGAGTCCGGGCAAGGCTGATGCACTTGCATACGTATTCATTGCCGCTGCACGCCCGTCGGTGGCATGAATACGTATGCACGGGACTTCCGCGTGTCGACCTCATGGATACCATCGGGATCAAAGCGCGGCCATCGACGCAGGATGTCGACAGGTCATCATTGCCGCTGTGCGAGGAGCCGGTGGCCTACACACTGAAAGCGATCCCGGGGAGGGTTCCAACGATGATTCTCAAACGCAACCTGCTCAGTGCGGCCCTTGCCTCGGCCATTCTGGCAGTTGCCGGTGGCGGTTTCGCCATGCCGGCGCAGGCACAATCGACCACCGGCAACCAGACGCAGACCACGACGGGACAACCACAGGGCAACACCGAGGCCAGCAAGAAAAAACCTGCCAAGCGCAAGCCCAAGGCGCAGCAGATGCAGGAAGTGAAGGTCGTGGGCTTCGTCAGTTCCATCATCAATTCCACCGCGCTCAAGCGCAATTCCAATTCCATTGTGGAGGCCGTGTCTGCCGAACAGATCGGCAAACTCCCGGGTGTGTCCATCGCCGATGCGCTTGGCCGCTTGCCCGGCATTGCCGTGCAGCGTGTCAGCGGCCGTCCGCAGGTGTTGTCCATCCACGGTCTGGGCCCCGATTTTTCCACTGCGCTGATCAACGGTGGGCAGCAGGTGTCGACCTCCAACAACCGTGACGTGCAGTTCGACCAGTATCCGTCGAGCTGGTTCGACAACGTGGTGGTGCATTTGTCGCCATCGGCCGATCTGATCGGTCAGGGCCTGGCCGGCACAGTCGACATGCACACCATTCGTCCGCTGGAAAAATCCGGCCCCGAAGCGGCCGTGAACGCCCGCTACATCTGGGATGGCATGTCGCAGTTGTCCAAGGGGCCGGGCATGAGCAACAAGGGCTACAACCTCAATGGCGTGTGGGTGCATCAATTCGCCAACCACACGTTCGGCGTGACCCTTGGCGTGGACATCGAGAACAACCCGTCGCAAATCGAACATCAGGCGCCATGGGGCTACCTGGATGACTCCAACGGCAATCTGGTCATCGGTGGTTCGAAAAACTACGGCATTTCCGACCTCATGAAGCGCCGCGGTGCGATGGCGACCATTCAGTGGCAACCCAACAATCATTACACCGGCACCATCGACGCCACCTTTGACAACTTCAAGGAAACCCAGCAGGCCAAGGGCATGGAAATGCCGTTCCTGTGGGGCAATGGCGGCATCGCGCCAGGTCCGGCCGTGGTCGAAGGCAACGTGGTCAACGGCTTCGTGCAAAGCGGCACCTACAACAACATCAACCCGGTGGTGCGCAACGACTACAACAGTACCAGTGCGCGCGTGTACAACTTCAACTGGGACAACCAGTTCAACATCAACGAAAACTGGTCCATCGACGTGGATGGCAATTATTCGCGTGCCAAGCGCCATGACGTCAACCTCGAAAGTTATTCGGGCACGGGCTACTTCGACGCTCCGGCCGGCACGCGTGGCGCGACGGGCAGTTTCGGTTTTGTCGAACGCAGCAATGGCCTGTTGTATGTCGATCCGTCGATGAATTACGACAGCGGCATCGTGTTGACCGACCCGCAAGCCTGGGGTGCGGGCAGCAACCTGGTGCAAGCCGGATTCATCAACGCGCCACGCACCGTCGATTATCTTGCCAATCTGAAGTTGGCAGTGACCCGCAACTTCACCAGCGGTCCGTTCTCCAGCATGGAGTTCGGCGTGGTCCGCTCGACCCGCAACAAGACCTACAACATCGACCAGACCTTTCTGACCCTCGGTGGCGGCACGCTGAGCAGCGGCAATGCCATCAAGGAGGCGCCGGTCGGTTCCAATGCCACCTGCGATCCACTGGCGTGGATGGGCGTGGGTCCAGAGGTCTGCTACAACCCGTTCGTGCTGATCCGCAACGGCACGCTGGCCGAGGTACCGACGTTCCAGTCATCCTTGCCATTGCCGCCGAACTGGGCCGTGCGCGAACGCGACCTGACGTCGTACGTGCAGTTCAACCTCGATACCTACCTCGGCAATGTCACCCTGCGCGGCAATGTCGGCGTGCAGATGGCGCACACGGCGCAAAGCTCGCACGGCGAGCGCGTCGCCCCCGGCAGTTCGCTGACCGGCGGACATACGCAACTGGTGCCGGTTGTCGGTGGTACCCATTTCAACCGTTATCTGCCGAGTGTGAACCTGGTCTTCGGCCTTACCGGAACCGACGACGTGCGCGTCAGTGCCGCACGAACCATGGCGCGACCGCGCATGGACCAGATGAATGCCAGCCTTGCTGTCAGCGGCAACATCACGCATCTGGCGTCCACCGATCCCAATCAGGCCTTCTTCAGTGCCTCGGGCGGCAATGCCGAGTTGAAGCCGACCATGGCGAACAACTACAACGTCAGCTACGAGCATTACTTCACGGGCAGTCAGGGTTACCAGTGCAACGAGGCCGACTCGAAGGCGTCGGCGTTGTGTCAGGGCAGTGGCGGCGGCTATTTCGCGGTGTCGGGCTATTACCTGAAGCTGTCCGACTACATCAATCCGAACGCCGCCTATCTCTATGATTTCAGCGCGTTCGTGCCGGCTTATCTCACGCCGGCGCAGCAGGCCCAGCTGGGCACGACCGAAGGCATCGTCTCGGGGCCGACCAATGATGGCCATGGTTCGATCAAGGGCGCGCAGGTGACGTTGAACCTGCCCTTCAACGTGTTCACTCCGGCGCTCAATGGCTTCGGCGTGATCCTGAGTGGCGATCGCACGTCGAGCTCGCTGGTGTATGCGGGCAATCCCGATCCGATCACGGTACCGGGTCTGTCCAAGTGGGTGGCCGACGGGACAATCTATTACCAGCATGGTGGCTTCCAGGCACGTGTCGGGCAAAGCTATCGTTCGAGTTTCCTTGGCCGCGTGTCGGGCATCAGTGCCTCGCGCATCGAACAGACCATCCAGGGTGGCAGCAGTTTCGACGCGCAGTTGAGCTACACCTTCCGCAGCGGTGCCCTGAAGGGCTTGACCGTGGTGGCGCAGGGTTCCAACCTGTCCAACAAGCGCTTCATCACGTATCAGAACAACGACCCGCATCAGGTCTTGACGTGGGAACGTTACGGTCGCCGCTTCGTGGTCGGCGTGTCGTACAAGTTCCAGTAGGCCTCCCCACCTGGCGAGGGTGCCCAGCACCCTGGTCAGGTCGAGCCCCGCTGGTGGATCATCAGCGGGGCTCTTTTTTGACATGTGGCCACTGGCCGCGACCGACGTGACGGAGCCGATCATGCGCAGTTTGCAACGCATTGCATTCGCCATCCTGACCATGCTGGCCTTGCCCGTGGCAGCAGGTGCCACGCCCGTGCATGCGGCCGCGCCGCCGACGGTCACCCGGCCAGGCTCGGGCGTGTGGTACGAGATCTTCGTGCGCAGCTGGTATGACAGCAATGGTGATGGCATTGGCGACTTGAACGGCGTCACGGCCAAGCTCGATTACCTGAAAAAATTGGGCGTGAGCGGCATCTGGTTGATGCCGATCAATCCATCGCCCAGCTATCACGGTTATGACATCACCAACTATGAGGCCATCAATCCGCAATACGGTACGCTGGCCGATTTCAAGCGCATGCTGAAGGCGGCGCATGCGCGCGGCATCAAGGTCATCATGGACATGGTGATCAACCACACCAGCAACGAAAGCCCGTGGTTCGTCTCGGCACTCAATCCGAAAAGCCCGTATCGCGACTGGTACACGTGGGCCGGGAAGTACACCGACGTGCGCCAGGACAACGCCTTCGGCGGTCCTGCCTGGCACGAGGCAAAGGGCGGGCAATGGTACCTGTCGATCTTTGCGCCGACCATGCCCGACCTCAATTACGACAACCCGGCCGTGCGCAGGAAGATGATCGCCATCGGCGATTTCTGGCTGAAGCTGGGCGTGGACGGTTTTCGCCTCGATGCCGCGCGGCACATCTACGTCAACCGGCGCTCGGACCAGAACAACGAGGCTTCCGTGGCCAAAAACATCGTTTGGTGGAAGCAGTACCGGCGCGGGCTGGACAAGGTCAATCCGCACGCTTACCTTGTCGGCGAGGTGACGCAAAAGACGGCCCTGCAAATGGCGCCGTATTTGAAGCCACTGAATGCCGTATTCAATTTTCCGCTGGCTGAGCACCTCATCAACGCGGCGCGCTCCGAGCGCAATCTTGATTTGTCGCGCACACTGGCCGGCGTCTATCGCACCTACAAAAAGGCATCCGACAGCCAGGCCATCCACGACGCGCCGTTCCTGTCCAACCACGACCAAGAACGCGTGATGAGCCAGCTGGGTGGCAATCCGCAGCACATGCGCATGGCTGCGGCGATGCTGATGACGCTGCCCGGTGAGCCGTACATTTACTACGGCGAGGAACTGGGCATGCGCGGCACCAAGCCCGACCCCGACCTGCGCACACCGATGCGCTGGGATGAGGCGTTGAATGGCAAGGGCGAAACCACCTGGCATGCTACGGCCGCCGCCAACGGGCAGGCCATTTCGGTGCAGGCGCAGAAGGCCAATCCGCACTCGCTGCTGAATTTCTACCGCATGCTGATCCATTGGCGCATCGCCATTCCGGCGTTGCGTGAAGGCGGCTTCGTGCCGTATCCGGAAGCCAGCGATCACCTGGTCGCGTTCGAGCGCACTGATGGCGCAAATACCGTGCTGGTGGTGCACAACCTGTCCGGTACCACGCAAACCATGGTGCTGGATGTGCCGCACAAGCCGCACTTCACCAGGGTGCTGAAAGAAACCGGACAGGGCGTCGTGTTCAGCGGTGCGATCTTGCGTGTGCCGGCCTACACCAGTGTGGTGTTGCAATGAACGCGCGACCGTTGAAGGCATTGGCCATGGCATTGGCATTGTGTTTGCCGACAGGCGTGATGGCGATGCCTGCGATGATGGTCGCTGGACACGTTGCCGTGGCGGGGCAGGGCATCGATCTGGCGCTGGGTCATGAACAGATCACGATCAACCTCGATGGCGCTGGCGTAGTGCATGTCAAGGCCGTGCCGGAAGGGCGCAAGGATGTGCCGACGCTGGTGATGGCGCCGCGCCAGTCAGCCTCCGATATTCCGGATGCTTCAGGCGTTGCCGACACGTTGCGCAGCAAATACCTGCAAGCGCGCGTGGACCGCAAGGTAGACACGTTGACGCTGGCCAATGCGCACGGGCAAACCCTGCTGACGCTGGACCTGGCGGCTTTGGCTGACGGCCGTGTGCAATTGACGCACGCCAAGGGCCAGTCGTTCTATGGCATCGGCAGCTACACCATCAAGGAGTCGACCGCGCCGGGCCTGTTGCGCACGGGCGAGACGGTGGCCGCAGCCGGCGAGCAGGGCCATGCCGGCGCGCCGTTCGTGTGGACCACGGCGGGTTATGGCGTGCTGGTTGATTCCGATGGTGCGGTGTTCCATCTCGCGCCGAAGAGCCTGCGCATCGATGGCTTTTCCAAATTGGCCGTGGACGTTTATTTGATGGTTGGCAGGCCAAAGCAGCTTTTTGCCGACCTCGCGCGACTTTCAGGACCTGCGCCGCTGTTCCCAAAATGGTCGCTGGGCTTCATCAATACCCAATGGGGCATCGACGAGAAGGAGCTTGTCGACATCATCGACACTTACCGGCGCAAGCGCATTCCCATCGACAGCTTCATTCTCGATTTCGACTGGAAAGCCTGGGGCCAGAACCACTACGGCGAATTCCGCTGGAATGTGCACAAATTTCCGGATGGTCCCAGCGGCAAGCTGGCCAGCATGATGGCGGCCAAGGGCATTCATCTGGGTGGCATCATGAAGCCGCGCATTCATGTGGATACTGTCGAAGGCCGTTACGCCACCGTGCACGATTTGTGGCTGCCGGGCGAGCGCGTGGGGCTGGATTATTTTTCGCACAAGCCGGTCAAGGAAATCGATTTCGACAAACCGGCCGTACGTGCGTGGTTCGGCAAGAACGCCATCCGATACGGCTTCGACAAGGGCATCGTCGGCTGGTGGAACGACGAGGCCGACACCACGCTGTCGAACACGCAATTCATGAACATGCAGCGTTCGCTGTACAACGCGCAGCGCGATGCCACCGACACGCGCGTGTTTTCGCTCAATCGCAATTTCTGGCTTGGCTCGCAGCGTTACGCCTATGGCATGTGGTCGGGTGACATCGATACCGGTTTCAAGACCATGGCCATGCAGCGCACGCGCATGCTTTCCGCGATCGAGGTGGGTGAGGCGTGGTGGGGCATGGACGGCGGTGGTTTCAACGGTCATCCGTCGGATGAAAACTACGCGCGCTGGATCGAATTCGGTGCCTTCACGCCGCTCTTCCGTGTGCATGGCACGCTGGGCCAGAAGCGCCAGCCGTGGCGCTACGGGCCGGTGGCCGAAAAGGCGGCGGCACATGCCATTCGCCTGCGCTACAAGTTGATGCCCTACATCTACGCGTACGCATGGCATGACCATGTCGCCGGCGTGGGGCTGGTGCGGCCGCTGACATTCGGTTGGCCGCACGATCCCAATGTGCGCAACGACGTCGATGCATGGATGTTCGGCCAATGGCTGTTGGTGTCGCCAGTGGTGAAGCGCGGGCAGACGCACAAGCGCATCTATTTGCCGGCAGGGACCTGGACCGATTGGTTTACCGGCAAACGCTACAAGGGTGGCCAGACCATCACGGTGACGGTGAACGCCAGGACGTGGATGGATATCCCGTTGTTCATTCGCCAAGGAGCCATCATTCCGACCCAACCGGTGATGCAATACGTGCATCAGTATCCTGTCACGACGGTCAGCGTGGACGTCTTCCCGTCCAAACGAAAAACGGCATTTGATTACTACGCCGACGATGGCGACAGCTATGCCTACGAAAACGGCGGCTATTACCTGCAGCGTCTTTCCACGCAGCGGAACGCGCATGACGCAACGTTCAGCTTGGGTGCGCCGCGCGGTAGTTATCGGCCGGCCTTGCGCTGGTATCTGGTCAAGGTGCATGGCCTGGCGGCGGCGCGCGTGAGCGATGGCGGGCACCATTACGCCACGCTGTCGGCCTTGCAGCGGGCCAAAGGTGCGGGTTGGGCGACGGGGCGAGATCGCTACGGACCGGTGACGTGGTTGCGCGTGGCGGCGCGCACGACCGGGACGTGGCAATTGCACGGCAAGGGGAGCAAGTGATGCGCATGTGGCAGAAGACCTGTGCTGCGGGTGCCTTGTTGGCAGTTTTCACGCTGCCGGCCGTGGCGCAGCGGGCGCCGACGTGGCACACGCAACTGGCGTGGCATGGCCATGTGGCGACGATCAAGGCGCGCCAAGATGGCGGCTTCGTGCTCGATGCACCGGGCAAGCAACGCGTCATCGCGCCGCAACGCTGGTCGGTGCATACCGCCAGTGCGCTGTTCGATGGGCTGTTCGCGATGGCACAGGCCGATCTTGGCAAGGATGCTGTCAACGCCATCACCGATGGGGCCTTCGACCACGGCAAGCCAATCGCCTGCCGCTGCTTCGTGGCCGGCGCCAAGTGGCCGTTCGTGTGGACTCGCGATTTGTCGTTTTCCACCGATCTGGGCTTGTGGCGGATCGATCCGGCGCGGGTGCGCGCATCCTTGCTGTTCAAACTGTCGGACACGCGCGGCAAGGGCGTGTCGCCCGGCCAATACGTGATGCAGGACACCGGTTCGGGCGGCAGCTGGCCGATCAGCTCCGACCGTGTGGTGTGGTTCCTGGGCGCGCGTCACTTGCTGGATGACAAGGCGTTTGCGAACACCGTCCATACGGCGCTGGTCGATACCTTGCGTCAGGATCGTCGCTACTTGTTCGACAAGCGTGTTGGCCTGTATCGCGGCGAGACCTCGTTCCTCGATTGGCGCCAGCAAAGCTATCCGGCGTGGACGGCCGACAACGTGGTGTTCATCGCGCAGTCGTTTGCGCTGTCGACCAACGTGCTGCATTACCAAGCCTTGCGGCTGGCGCAGCGCATGGCCGGCAAGCGGCACCACGATGCCGCAGCCGCGCGCTACCGGCGTGAGGCCGATGCACTCAAGCATGCCATCAATGCACACTTCTGGCGTGCCGACACGGGCCTGTACATGAGCTACATCGGCGGGCGCGTGGATCCGGCGCCGTTCGATGCGTATGACTTGCTCGGCACTGACTTGGCCATCGTCAGCGGCGTGGCCGATGGCCAGCGCGCACGGCAGGCGTTGGCGCATTATCCGACCGCGCCGGCCGGCAGCCCGGTGATCTGGCCGCAGCGCGCCGATCAGCCGGTCTACCACAATCGTGCGGTGTGGCCGTTCGTCAGCGAGTACACCTTGCGTGCGGCGCGGCGCGTGAATGACCCGGCGCGTATCGCGCATGCATTGCGCTCGCAGATGCGCGCGGCGGCCTTGAACGCGTCCAACATGGAAAACTTTCCGCTGGATGCGCCATGGCTGGGTGCGGCCAGCAAGGCCGATCAGCCGCAGGTCGACTCACCACGCCAGTTGTGGTCGGTGGCGGGCTATCTCGACATGGTGGTGCGCGGTGTGTTCGGGCTGGAAAACGATGGCAGCGTGAAGCCCAAGTTGCCGACGTCGCTGGTGCCGATGTTGTTCGGCCAGCGCGACCGCATCGAACTGGATCTGGGCACGCGCCGCATCGTGCTGCAGCGGCCGCGCTCACTTGCAGGCAGCTTGCTGGTGGCGGGTAGCGTGCATCACGCAGGCAATCGCACCGTCGTGCAGCTGGTGGCCAAAACTGTGCGCGCGCCCGCGTCGCGAACTGACGCCACGCTGGATTTGCCGGCAACACCAGCCGCGCCCAAGGTGACGGCCGCTGGCAAAGCGTGGCGCGTGCAGGTGTCGCAGGCGTCGATGTTGTACGTCAACGGGCGTCGTTACAGCCGCATCCGCGACAGCGTGCGGGTACCCAATCGCGATGCCCTGCAATGCTTCAGCGTGACCGTGCCGGGAGCGCATGGGCTGGCCTCGCTACACAGCCCCGAAACCTGTGTCGGCCCCGTCGCCACGGTTGCCGGCGCCTGGCCGCGTCAGTGGCGTGCGGCGCATACCGGTGACTACACGGCATGGCTGCGCTACGCCAACGACCACGGACCAATCAACACCGGCATTACGGCGGCGGTGAAGCGCGTACGCATCGCGTGTGGCGCGGCCAAGGTGCAGGTACGGCCGGTGGTGATGCCGCAAAGCGATGGCGAGCAACATTCCACGCAGGTGCGTTTTCACGCACATGCCGGTGACAGCTGCCGCTTCGCTTTGGAGCAGGGTTTCAACATGTCCAACCTGTCCAAATTCGTGCATTACACCGGCGGGCAAGGCGGTGCGGGTGGCCCGCTCAATGGAGCCGCGATCGGGACGCTGAAGATCGCGCCGTTGCCGGACGCGGGGCATTGAACGTGACGTGCGCGCGCCCGTCGTTGTCGTTCTGGCACATCTTCAACATGTGCTTCGGTTTCATGGGCATCCAGTTCGGCTTTGCACTGCAAAATGCCAACGTCAGTCGCATCTTCCAGACACTGGGTGCACCCATCAGTGACATTGCCATCTTGTGGCTGGCGGCACCGCTCACCGGGCTGATCGTGCAGCCCATCATCGGCCATTATTCGGATCGGACCTGGACGCGGTTGGGGCGGCGGCGACCGTATTTTCTGGGCGGTGCGATTGCCGCCACCATCGCGCTCGTCATCATGCCCAGCGCTTCGGTGCTGTGGGTCGCGGCCGGTGCCCTGTGGCTGATGGATGCGTCGTTCAACGTGTCGATGGAGCCATTCCGCGCCTTTGTCGGCGACCAGTTGCCACCGCGCCAACGGCCGCTGGGTTATGCGATGCAAAGCGTGTTCATCGGCGTGGGCGCGGTGATTGCCTCGGCCTTGCCGTGGATCCTGGCGCATCTTGGCGTGGCCAACACGGCGCCGGCGGGCGCGATTCCCGCGACGGTGCGCTACAGCTTTTATGCCGGCGGCGCGGTGTTGTTGCTGGCGATGGCGTGGACGGTGCTGCGCACGCGCGAGTATCCGCCGGAAACCTTGCACGGATTCAGCGACGCGGTGGAGACGCCGGCGTGGGCCGATGCGCGTCGCGCATGGCTTCCCGGGGCAGGCTTGCTGGCCTTGGGCGTGATCTTGTTCTTCGTGATGCAGATCGTGTTCACTC
This sequence comes from Rhodanobacteraceae bacterium, assembly GCA_036379495.1. Lineage (GTDB taxonomy): Bacteria > Pseudomonadota > Gammaproteobacteria > Xanthomonadales > Rhodanobacteraceae > Oleiagrimonas. The sequence continues at coordinate 46,323 of DASVGO010000044.1, forward strand.
CGACGGAACGACGCGACCTGTACGTGTTGGTCGGGATATTGGTGATATTCGGCGCGCTGTTGACGTGGCGCGCGTTCACGCACCGGCGCGGCATGCTCAGCCAGGTCATCGGCGACTTGTATGCCATGCCCGCGGCGATGCGCCAGCTGGCGTGGGTGCAGTTTTTCTCGTGGTTCGCGCTGTTCGCGATGTGGTTGTACACCACGCCTGCCGTGGCGGCCGTACAGTTCGGCAACACTGATCCCACCTCGGCGGCCTACAACACCGGCGCCAATTGGGTGGGCGTGCTGTTTGCCGTCTACAATGGCCTGGCGGTGCCGGCGGCGGCGCTGATTCCGTGGCTGGTGCGGCGGCTGGGCGTGCGCTGGGCGCATCTGATCAACGTGGTGCTGGCCGGACTGGGCTTGATCTCGATCGCCTTCATCCGCAACCCGGACTGGCTGATCGTGTCGATGATCGGCGTCGGCATCGGTTGGGCCTCGATCTTGACGCTGCCTTACACGATGCTGGCCGACCATTTGCCGACCGCGAAGATGGGCATCTACATGGGCATCTTCAACTTCTTCATCGTGATCCCGCAGCTGCTCGCGGCCAGCGTGCTGGGTTTGCTGATACGGCATGCCTTCGGCGGACACGCGGCATATGCATTGGTGCTGGGTGGTGTCAGCCTGCTGGTCGCTGGCGTGTTGACGTTGCGTGTGCCGCTGAACCGAGCCGTCGCGTCGTAGGTTGGTGGTGAGCGCAGCGAACCCCAACATTGTGTATGACCACGTAACGTAGGTTGGCGGTGAGCAACGCGAACCCCAACATGCCACTTATGCCATCGACGTGAGCGATGTTGGGGTTCGCTGCGCTCACCCCAACCTACGACACGCGCTGGCTGGAAGGTCGCACGACCAGCTCGATCGGCAGCGTGGCGGCGGCCACCGTTTCACCGTCGATGAGTTGCAGCAGGCGCTCGACCAGCAGGCTGCCGGCGCGCGTGGTGTCCTGGCGCGCGGTGGTCAGCGGCGGGTGCGCGAAGCTGGCCATCGGCACATCATCGAAACCGGCCACGGCGACGTCCGCGGGAATGGCCAGGCCTTGTTCGCCCAACGCGCGCATGGCGCCCAACGCGATGAGGTCGGAGGCGGCGAATACGCCGTCGCACGGCTGCCCGTGTGCCAATACCGCATGCATGGCTTCGTAACCGGATTGCTGGGTGCTTTCGGCATCGGCCTGCAGCTGTGCCTGCGGTGCGATGCCGTGTTCGGCCAGTGCTTTGACGTAGCCGCGATAGCGCCCGAAAAACTCCGGTGCATGCTGGCTGGCCGTGCCCAGAAAGGCGATGTGGCGGCAGCCTTGCGCAAGCAGGTGACGAGTGACAGCGTAACCGCCGCCTGCGTTGTCGCAGCCCACCGAGACATCCGGTTGGTCGGGCAGGCTCGCCCCCCAGCGCACGAAACGCGTGCCTTGGTCGACCAGCTTGCGCGCCTTTTCGCAGTAGGCCACGTAATCGCCATAGCCAAGCAGGATCAGACCGTCGGCCTTGTGGCTGTCGGCGTACTCGGCATGCCAGTCCTCGGAGCCTTGCTGGAAGGAAATCAGCAAGTCGAAACCGCGTTGCGCGCAGGCGCGGGTGATCGAGCCCAGCATGGCCACGAAAAACGGGTTGATGTGCGAGTCGTCGGACGTCGGGTCCTCGAAAAACAACAAAGCCAACGTGCCCGACTTTTGCGTGCGCAAGCTGGAGGCGTTTTTGTCGACCTTGTAATTGAGCTCGCGCGCGGCGGCTTGCACCTTGCGCCGGGTTTCCTCGCTGACCAACGGACTGTCACGCAGCGCGCGCGATACCGTGGCTTGCGAAACACCGGCGCGATACGCGATGTCGATCGACGTGGATTTGCCCTTGCTGGTCATGGCGGAAAATCGGCATGGCGGGAGCGGTCAGGCAGACAGGGTACTTTCCGTGCGATCAGTAGGCAAACTCGCGGAACAGCGGATCGACGCTGCCGTGCCATGCGCCGTGGAACAGTTCCAGCTTGCGTTCGGCCGGGGTCTGGTTGGCGAGGACGAATTCCTGCAAGGGTTCCAGAAAGATCGACTCGTCGGCGCCGTGGGCGTTGACGCGGGCGCGGCGCTTGAGGCCGTGCGCGGCGATCTTCAGCGTTTCGCCGGCCAGTTCGCGCACCGTGGACTGACGGAACGGCAGCTTCAAGGCTTGTTTGGGCACGCCGTCGCGCAGCGCGTGGCGTTCGGTCATGGAAAAATCCTTGACCAGGTCCCACGCGGCGTCCAGCGCTTCGTCGTCGTACAGCAGGCCAACCCACAACGCCGGCAGCGCGCACAGGCGGTTCCACGGGCCGCCGTCGGCGCCGCGCATTTCCAGGAATTGCTTCAGGCGCACCTCGGGAAAGGCGGTGGTCATGTGGTCGGACCAGTCGCGCAAGGTGGGCGTGACGCCGGGCAGACCCGGCAACTGGCCGGCCATGAACTTGCGGAAACTTTGCCCGGCCACATCCACGAACGTGTCGTTCTGGTAGGTGAAGTACATCGGCACGTCGAGCAGGTAATCGACCCAGCGCTCGTAGCCAAAGCCGTCCTCGAACACGAAGTCGAGCATGCCGGTGCGATCCGGATCGGTGTCGGTCCACACGTGCGAGCGATAGCTCAAAAAGCCGTTGGGCTGGCCTTCGGTGAACGGTGAATCGGCAAACAAGGCCGTCGCGATCGGCTGCAGGGCCAGGCCGACGCGGAACTTCTTCACCATGTCCGCTTCGGAAGCAAAGTCGAGGTTCACCTGCACCGTGCAGGTACGCGTCATCATGTCCAGGCCGAGATCGCCGCGCGTGGGCATGTAGCGGCGCATCGTCGCGTAGCGTTCCTTGGGCATCCACGGCATCGCCTCGCGCGACCACTTGGGCTGAAAGCCCATGCCGAGAAAGCCGATGCCCAGACCATCGGCGACCGTGCGCACCTCGTCAAGGTGACCGGTCACCTCGGCGCAGGTCTGGTGGATGGTTTCGAGCGGCGCGCCGGACAATTCCAGCTGGCCGGCGGGTTCGAGCGTGATCGACGCACCATGGCGCGACAGGGCGACAGGGTTGCCGTGGTCAAACGCCATGTCCCAGCCGTGTTTGGCGGCGATGCCTTCGAGCAGGGCGCGTATGCCGCGCGGGCCGGCATACGGCGGTGGCGTCAGGTCGTCGAGATAAAAGCCGAACTTTTCGTGTTCGGTGCCAATGCGCCACGCCGCGCGCGGCTTTTCGCCGGCAGCCAGAAACTCGGCCAGCTGGCGTGGATCGGTGACGGGGGTGGCCTGGGCGTGACTGGGGATGGACACGGGCGATCCTTGGTCGGTGGATCGGCACACAGTGGGGGCAGGTTCAGGCAAATGAAAGGGCCGCCGCGACATCCGGCCGCGCCAGACACGCCACGGGCCGCGCGAGGCGGCCCGTGGCATCACACTATGGAGATGGTTTACAGCTTGGCGGCCTTGCGCAGGGCGTCGGCCTTGTCGGTTTTTTCCCAGCTGAAGGCGGTGGCCTTCTCGGATTTCTTGAGCACCGTGCCGTCGGGTTGGTGCTCTTCCCAGCGATAGGTGTGCTCGAACGGCTTGCGGCCGAAGTGGCCGTAGGCGCTGGTGAGCTGGTAGATCGGGTGGATCAGGTCAAGGGTCTGGATGATGTGGTACGGACGCAGCTTGAAATGCGCGCGCACCAGCTTCTCGATCTGCGCGTCGTCGATCTTGCCGGTGCCGAAGGTGGTGACCGAAATCGAGGTCGGTTCGGCCACGCCGATGGCATAGCTGATCTGCACTTCGCACTTGTCGGCAAGGCCGGCGGCGACGATGTTCTTGGCCACGTAGCGTGCGGCGTAGGCGGCCGAACGGTCGACCTTGGACGGGTCCTTGCCGCTGAAAGCGCCGCCGCCGTGACGGCCCATGCCGCCGTAGGTATCGACGATGATCTTGCGACCGGTCAGGCCGCAATCACCGACCGGACCGCCGATGACGAACTTGCCGGTCGGGTTGATGTGGACCTTGTTCTTGGGCAGCGCTTCGAGCCACTTTTTCGGCAGCACGGGCTTGAGGATGTGCTCGCGCACGCCTTCGATGAGGTCCTTCTGCTTGACCGACGGGTCGTGTTGCGTGGACAGCACCACGGCGTCGAGGCCGGCGACCTTGCCGTCTACGTAACGCAGCGTGACCTGGCTCTTGGCGTCCGGACGCAGCCAGCCGAGTTTGCCCGCGCGGCGCACCTTGGCCTGCTGCTCGACCAAGCGGTGCGAGTAGTGGATGGCGGCCGGCATCAGCTCCGCCGTCTCGTTGCAGGCATAGCCGAACATCAGGCCCTGGTCGCCGGCGCCTTGTTCTTCGGGCTTCTTGCGCGACACGCCCTGGTTGATGTCGGGCGACTGCTTGCCGATCAGGTTCAGCACGCCGCAGGTGGCGCCGTCAAAGCCGACGTCGGAGGAGTCGTAGCCGATGTCGAGAATGACCTTGCGCGCGATCGACTCCACGTCGATCCAGGCATCGGTGGTGATCTCGCCGGCGATGATCGCCACGCCGGTCTTGACCATGGTTTCGCACGCGACGTGGGCGCGCTTGTCCTGCGCCAGGATGGCGTCGAGCATGGCGTCAGAGAGCGCGTCGGCAACCTTGTCCGGATGGCCTTCGGAAACCGATTCGGAGGTGAAGAGGGTGGTGCTCATCGTGTTATATCCTTTGTTGCGGATACAGAGATACAAGGATGGCCATCATACAACGGCACGGACGTCGATGCACCTGTCCGGTTTGGTCGGGGTTGGACGGATAGCCGTCCAAGGGTCATGCCGCCAGCGGTTCGGCGTCGGCCAGTCGCGCGAAGTAGTCGCGGGTCAGTCGCAGTTGTTCGGCGGCGGTTTCGGCGGCGTTGACCACGGCGCGGAAGGCTTCGTTTTCGGGCCGATCCTTGGCGTACCACGTCAGGTGTTTGCGCGCGATGCGCACACCCATGAACTCGCCGTAAAACGCGTGCAGGTGTTCGAGGTGTTCGCACAAAATGGCGCACACTTCGGCCGGCGTCGGTTCGGGCAATTTTTCGCCGGTGGCGAGGTAGTGGCCGATTTCGCGGAAAATCCATGGCCGGCCCTGCGCGCCGCGGCCGATCATGAGGCCGTCGGCGCCGGTCGCTTGCAGCACGGCGCGGGCCTGCTCGGGCGTGCGCACGTCGCCGTTGGCGAACACCGGAATCGACACGGCCTGCTTGACCGCGGTGATGGTGTCGTACTCGGCCTCGCCTGCGTATTTGTCGGCGCGGGTGCGGCCGTGGATGGCCAGTGCGGCGATGCCGGCATCCTCGGCGATGTGCGCGATGGCCAGCGCGTTGATGTGTTCGCGATCCCAGCCGGTGCGCATTTTCAGCGTCACCGGCACGTCCACGGCCTTGACCACGGTGGACAGGATGTCGGCCACCAGCGGTTCGTCGCGCAACAGGGCGGAGCCGGCCCACACCTTGCACACCTTGCGCATCGGGCAGCCCATGTTGATGTCGATGATGGCCGCGCCGTGCTCGACGTTGTGGCGTGCGGCCTCGGCGATCATGCGCGCGTCGTAGCCGGAGATCTGCACGGCAACCGGCTCGGGTTCGCCGGCGTGATCCATGCGCAGGCGCGATTTGTCGGTGTGCCACAGGCTGGGATCGGCCGTGGTCATTTCGGACGCCGCCAACCCCGCGCCCATGCGCTTGCACAACAGCCGGAACGGCTTGTCGGTGACGCCGGCCATGGGGGCCAGCGCCAGCGGCGTGTCGATGATGTGCGGACCGATTTGCATGAGCACATTTTAGCAGGGGTGATTCTGCATCCGTTTGACGCGAGTGCTTCAGGCGTTGCCGAATCGCGCCAGCACGTCGTCCCAGCGTGGCATCACGCTGGCGGCCCCGCGGCGTTCGGTGGCCATGGCGGCCACGCGGTTGGCGTGCGTGAGGGCGGCGTGGAACGGCTGCCCGGCCAAGCGCACGAGGGCGGCGGCCAGTGCACCGCAAAACGCATCGCCGGCAGCGGTGGTGTCGATGGCGGTCACCGCTGCGGCGGGCAGGCGGTAATGCGCGGCGGCATCACCATGACGGTCGGTGCCGTGCGACACGAAACAGCCGCGTGCGCCCAGCGTGATCACCATGCTGCCGTCGGTCAGCTGACGCGCCAAGTCATGCAGGCTGGCGTCGTCGCTGACGGCGATGGCTTCGGCAGCGAGATGTTGGCCGGCGAAGCGCGTGGCCAGTTCGGCAAACTCGCCTTCGTTGGGTGTCAACACGTCGGCCAAACGCAACGCGGCAGCATCGACATTGGCATGTACCGGGGCCGGGTTGAGCACGCTCAACAGGCCGTGTTGGCGGGCCATGCGCAAGGCGCCGGTGGTGGCATCGAGATTGTTTTCCATTTGCGTGAGCAACACGCGCGCGTTGGCGACGATCGCGGCCTGTGCGTCGATGTGTGTTGGCGTGAGCTGCTCGTTGGCACCCAAGGCCACCACGATGCGGTTTTGCCCGCCGTCTTCGACCACGATGCAGGCGGTGCCGGTGGCGTGCTGCGCGTCCGTCAGCCAGTGGCCGTCGATACCCTCGGCACGCGCCAAACGCTCGGCTTCGCGGCCCAGCGCATCATCGCCATGTGCGCCGATGAAGGCCGTGGCCACGCCCTGGCGCGCGCAGGCCACGGCCTGGTTGAAACCCTTGCCACCGGGGCCGCTGGCAAAGTCGTGGCCGCGTCGGGTTTCGCCGGCCGCGGGGGCATGGTCGATGCGCCAGACGTGATCCTGGTTGAAACTGCCAACCACCACGACTTGCGCCGACATGGCATCAAACCCCGGCCAGCGTGGTATCGCCGCGCTTGTGGCGGTATTTGAACAGCGGCACGAACAGGATGACCATCACCAGCGCGTAAGCGGCAAACGCCAGCCAGATGTCGCGCCAGTGCATGCAGATGGCCGTGGTGGAATTGCAGCCGGGCGTGGTGAAGAACGCGCCGATGGCCCAGCCGGCGATGAGGCTGCCGGCGACCGCGCCCACGCCGTTGGTCATGAACATGAAAAGACCTTGCGCGCTGGCGCGGATTTCCGGTGCCGCGCGCTGCTCGACGAACAAGGAACCCGAGATGTTGAAAAAGTCGAAGGCCATGCCGTAGACCACGCACGACAGCACGATCATCCACAGGCCGCCCGACGGCGCCGGGTTGCCGAAACCGAACAGGCCGAAGCGCAGCACCCAGGCCACCATCGACATCACCATCACGGTCTTGATGCCGAAGCGCTTGAGGAAAAACGGGATGGCGAGGATGAAGCAGACCTCGGAAATCTGCGAGATGGAAATGATCATCGCCGAATGCGTCACCGTGAACAGGTGCGCAAACTCGGGCAGCTTGGCGAAACTTTTCAGGAAGGTGTCGCCATAGGCGTTGGTCAGCTGCAGCGCCGCGCCCAGCAGCATGGCGAAGACGAAGAAGATCGCCATGTTGCGATCCTTGAACAGCACGAACGCGCGCAGGCCCAGACGATCGGCCAGGCCGCGGCTGTGCGCGGCATCCAGCCCGGGCGGACAGGCCGGCAGCGTGAAGGCGTAGATGCCCAGGATCAGCGAGGAGGCCGCGGCAATGTAGAACTGGCCGTCGGAGGCCTCGAAGCCCATCAGGCTGGTCGTCCAGGTGGCGGCGATGAAGCCGATCGTGCCCCACACGCGGATCGGCGGATAGGTCTTGACGACGTCGTGGCCTTCGCTCTTGAGCGCGTTGTAGCAGACCGTGATCGACAACGAGATGGTCGGCATGTAGAAGATCATGTTGACCAGCATCACCCAGAACATCAGGTCCGGGTCGCGCGTGAACGGCACCAGGAACAGCATGATCGCGCCCAGGATTTGCAGCGTGCCGTACAGGCGTTCGGCGCGAATCCACTTGTCGGCGATGATGCCGGTGATCGACGGCATGAACAAGGAAGCGATGCCCATCGTGGCGAAGATCGCGCCAAAGCTTTCGCTCGACCAGCCCTTGGTGTGGAACCACCACGTGCCGATGGTCAGCAGCCACGCTCCCCAGATGTAGTACTGGAGAAAATTCATCACGATGAGCCGGAATTTGAGCATGGGCCTCCCCCTTGCATGGGCCCGATCAGGCCCCGTGATGGTCGATATGAGCATTGGAGATTAGATAATTGCCGGCGGTCCGGCAAGCGCGGCGCGCGCAAGGTTCAAGGGGTCGCAAATGCCGCGGCCACGCGGGCACGCAATTGCGGCAGCAGCTCGGTCTCGAACCACGGATGGCGTTTAAACCACATCTGGTTGCGCGGGCTGGGGTGTGGCAAGGGCACGATGCCCTCGTCGATGAAGTCGCGCCACTGGCGCACCGTTTCGGTGAGCGTCTTGCCGCGCCGCTCGCCAAGCATGCCTTTGTGGGCGTACATGCCGATGACCAGGCGCAGCTGCACCTTTGTCAGCAACGGCATCAGCACCGGATGCCAGGTTGGCGCGCATTCGGGACGCGGCGGCAGGTCGCCGCTCTTGCCGGTGCCCGGAAAGCAGAAACCCATCGGCACGATGGCCACCGCATGCGAGTCGTAAAACGTGTCGCGGTCGATGCCCATCCACTCGCGCAGGCGGTTGCCGCTGGGATCGTTGAACGGGATGCCGGTCTCGTGCACCTTGCGCCCCGGTGCCTGGCTGACGATCAGCAGGCGCGCATCGGCGGCCGCTTGCACCACCGGACGGCAGCCGTGCGGCAGATGCGCCGCGCAGATGCGGCAGGCGCGGATGCGGACGAGCGCGTTGTCGAGGGTTTCGGGCATGGCGTGGGTGGTGGCGCGATGCGTCATCATAGGACGACCAGCCGAGGCGGCGTCGCAGCCGTGCGTCAAAAGGCCTCGAAAGCCGCTTGTTGCCATTGGCAACGGGCCGCCTCGGCGGGGCCGTCAAAGCACATCACGTCGAAACGGCAGGGCGCATGGGCGTAGTGCGGATGGGCGGCGAGAAAGCCTGCGGCGGCGCGGATCAGGCGTTCGCGTTTGTGCGATGTGACCGACGCGGCGGCACCGCCGAAATGCGGGTCGTGACGATAGCGCACTTCCACGAAAACCACGGTCTCACCGTCGCGCATCACCAGATCCAGCTCGCCATGGCGCGTGCCGTAGTTGCGTGCAATCAGGGTCAGACCGGCGCGTTGCAGATGCGCGCAGGCGCGTTCCTCGAAAGCGTCGCCGATGCGGCGCATCAGTCGTGGACTGGCGTGGCCGGAGGTTGACCCTGCGCGGTGTTGACCGGTACGGATGATGGCGCGGTCGTGCTGGACGCGGCTGCTGCTGGTTGCGTCACGGGAGCACCCATCTCCAGACTGCCGGCCAGCGGCTGCGCCACGCCATCCTTGAAACGTGCCCAGACGAGCATGCGATTCACGCGGCCGAAAGCGTCCTCGGTCAGCTGACCGCTGGCGCCGGGCAGATAGCTGCCGGGATGGTCGCGCAACCATTGGAGGTAGGGGACCAGCGACCATGCGTCCATGCCGAAGGCGAACAGTCGTGCACTGGTGCCGCGTGCCAGAGGCAAGGCGCTGGCCAGCAGAGCGCGTGCGGGCAGGCCGGGTTGCGCGTTGAACAGCCAGGGCGCATCGCAGAAGGTGATGCCGTCGAGGTCGCTGTCGGCCACCGGGTTGTCGCGCGCGTCGTAGACCTCGGAGGTGGCAAACACGGGCAGATTGATCTTGGCCAGATGCAGTTGCGGCATCAGCAAGCGTGCCTGCTCGGGCCGCATGCTGATGAAGATGCCGGTGTTGGCCTGGCCCAATGCCGCGCCAAGCGTCTTGATTTGCGCGGCGTAATCAACCTGCGTCGGATCGAGCGTCAGCGTGGTCGTGACTTGCCCGCCTTCACCCTGGAATTGGGTGATGAAGGCCTTGGCGGCGCGTTGGGCGAAGTCCTCGCTGGAAACCAGCACGATGGCCTGGGTGATGCCTTGCTGATACATGTAGCGCGCCACCTGCGTGCCTTCTACTTCCGGGCGCAAAGAAAATTCGGTGGCATCAGGCGGCGGCAGGGTGTTGTCATCGGGATAGTTGAGTGCCAGCACCGGAACCGGGAGCGCAGCCTGCTGCAGCACGGCGCCGACGGCATCATGGGTCAGGGGGCCGACCACCTGGGTGGCGCCGGCGGCGACGGCCTGCTGGTAGGCGGCCACGGCACCGGCCGTGGTGCCGGCACTGTCGTAGACGGTGACCGGCGGCAGCTGACCGTTGGTGCTGGCCTGGAAGTAGCTGGCGAAGAAGCCCTGACGCACGGCATCCCCGGCGACAGCCAAGGGGCCGGACAGGGGCAGGATCAGCGCCACTTTTTGCGGCAACTGATAGCCCTCGGCCTGGGTGGTGCCGGGCAGCAGGGTGCCGATCGGCTGGGTCATGGCTGGCGCGGCCGTGGCCACGCTCACGCCCATTTGGTTGAGTGCCTCGGCGATCCAGTGGCGCGCCGGGTCATTGGCTGCCAGCGCCGAGGCATGTTGTTGCAACGCGGGCACGCCCAGCGAGGTCAGCAGTTTCAGCGCCTGTGCGCGGTTCGTGTTGCGCTGGGCGTCAGGCAACAAGGGGTTGAGCTGGATGCGCGCAAGGGCGGCTTGCCAGGGGTTGCCGGTGACGGCCAGGGCGCGTGCGCGTACCAGCAAGGCGCGTACCTGCAGGGCGGTGGGCAGGTCGCTGATCGGGGCGCTGGTCAGTTGCAGCGCGCGCGTCGTGTCGCCATGCTGCAACGCGATTTCGGCTTCGAGCAGGTCGTAATGGCGGGCATCCGTGGCTTGCAGACGGTCGCGCTGGACCTGGCTCAACACCTGGGCAGCCTGGGCCAGCGAACCGTTGTCGCGCCAGGCTTCGGCGGCGCGCAGCAGATAATAGTCGCTGGCATCACGATGGCTGGCAGCAAGGGTCTGATACGCCTGTGCGGCCTGCTGGAACTGGCCAAGACTGAAGAACTGGCGCGCCTGCACGGACTGCGCCTGCAGTTGGGCATTGGGCACGTTCACGACGGTGGCGCAGCCAGCCAGGGCCAGCACCAGCAGCAGGGTCGGAAGTCGGAATGGACGCATGATGGGATTCCCGATGGCGGCGGACTTGCCAAGCAAGCCCCTTGAGCGATGATAGCCGATCACATTGCCGTACCCGGAGGAAGCATGTCCACTGTTCAGCCTGGAACCCTGTGGGTCGTGGCCACGCCCATCGGGCATCGTGACGATCTGTCGCCGCGCGCTTGCGAGGTCTTGCGCACGGTTGCCCTGATTGCCGCCGAAGACACCCGACACACGCGCCCGCTGCTGGCCGATCATGGCATCGCCACGCCGCTGACGGCCTTGCACGAGCACAACGAGCGTGAAGCCGTGGCCGGCCTGCTGGCGCGGCTGGAGGCCGGTGACGATGTGGCGCTGGTATCGGATGCCGGCACGCCGTTGGTGAGCGATCCGGGATTTCGTCTGGTGCGGGCCGCGCGTGAAGCCGGTGTGCGGGTCAGTCCGGTGCCGGGTGCCTGTGCCGCCATTGCCGCGTTGTCGGTGGCCGGATTGCCCAGCGACCGTTTCGTGTTCGAAGGGTTCCTGCCGCCGAAATCCGCGGCGCGACGCACGCGGCTTGGCGAGCTGGCCAACGAAGTGCGCACGTTGATTTTCTACGAGTCCTCGCATCGCATCGCCGAGAGCCTGGCCGACATGCGCGAGGTGTTCGGTGCCGAGCGCGAAGCCGTGCTGGCACGCGAGTTGACCAAGCTGTTCGAGACCGTGATCGGCGAGCCGCTGGGCACGCTCGCGGAACGTGTGGCGACCGATCCGGATCAACAGCGCGGCGAGTGCGTGGTGTTGGTGGCTGGCTGCGCCAATCAAACGGACGCCCGACTGGCCGAGGGGCGGCGCGTTTTCGCGATCCTGCACGAAGAGCTGCCGCCCGCGCGTGCGGCCAAGCTCGCTGCTGCCATCAGCGGCGCATCGCGCAAGGATTTGTACGCGTGAGCGTGATGCGCATCCCAGCCGTCGGCATCCGCAGCGGCCATGCCGGCTGGGAGTTGCCGCCCGTGAAACGGCAACGACGGGCCAATGCCGTAAACTTGACCTTCATCCATCGAACCCATACCGCATGAGCACGCGCGTTCTCACCGGCATCACCACTACCGGCACCCCGCATCTTGGCAACTACGTGGGCGCCATCCGCCCGGCTGTGGCCATGAGCCGCGAGGCCGGGGTCGATGCTTTCTATTTCATGGCCGACTACCACGCGCTCATCAAGTGTGACGATCCGGCGCGGGTGCACCGTTCGCGTCTGGAAATCGCGGCCACTTGGCTGGCTTGCGGGCTGGACCCGGGCACGGCCACGATGTACCGCCAGTCCGGCATTCCCGAAATCCCGCAGCTTACGTGGCTGCTGACTTGCGTGACCGCGAAGGGACTGCTCAATCGCGCGCATGCCTACAAGGCGGCGGTGGACAAGAACCAGGCCACCGGCGAGGACGCCGATGCCGGCATCACCGCGGGCCTGTACATGTATCCGGTGCTGATGGCGGCCGACATTCTGGCTTTCAATACGCACAAGGTGCCGGTCGGGCGTGATCAGGTGCAGCACATCGAGATGGCGCGCGACATTGCGCAGCGCTTCAACCACATTTACGGCGGCGAATATTTCGTGCTTCCCGAGGTGTCGATCGAGGAAAACGTGGCGACCTTGCCGGGGCTGGACGGACGCAAGATGTCCAAAAGCTACGACAACACCATCCCGCTGTTCGAGGGCGGCGCCAAACGTCAGCGCGAGGCCATCATGCGCATCGTCACCGACTCGCGCGCGCCGGGAGAACCCAAGGATGCCGAAGGCTCGGCGTTGTTCGCCATCTACCGTGCCTTCGCCCGCGCGGATGAAAGCGAGACATTCCGTGTCGCGCTGGAGCAAGGCATGGCCTGGGGCGAGGCCAAGCAGGTGCTGTTTGCGCGCATCGATGGCGAGCTCGCGCCGTTGCGAGCCCGTTATGACACCTTGATGGCGCACCCGGATGACATCGAGGACATCCTGCACGCCGGTGCCGCCAAGGCGCGCGCGGTGGCGACGCCTCTGCTCGATACGCTGCGCCGTGCGGTCGGCCTGGGGACCGGAAAACAGGCAAAAAGCGCAGGCAAGGCGAAATCCAGCGCTGGCAAAAACGGCAAGCATGCCCGTGTCGTGAGTTTTCGCGATACCGATGGCAGTTTTCGCTTCCGCCTGCTGGCGGGCAACGGTGATGAGCTGGCGTTGTCGCGGGCATATGCCGATCCCAAGGCGGCAGGGCATGATGCACGACGTTTGCTGGCCGCGGACACGCCGGTGCAGGTGCGTTCCGATGGCGATACGCTGGCCCTGATGCTGGACGACGAGACGCTGGCCGTGACATCCGCCTTTGCCGATGCAGCTGAGCGCGATGGTGCGGCCGCACGTTTGCATGAGGAACTGGCGGCGGCTCGTCAGTCAATCTGAGCTCGTGTGAAAAAAATCGCTCGCCTGCTGCGAGCGCCGCTGAACGCGCGTGTCGGCAGCCCGCAGCACGCAAATTTGCGTCATGGTTCACCAAATCCATGCGCCACGGACCTTGTCACGCACACTCAGCGGCACTCTTGCTGCGGCGATCGAATTTTTTACACGCTCTGAGGCATCAGACGACGTCGGCCTTGCTCTGACGGTTTACGCCTGGTTGGTGTCAGGCGTCAGGCGTCAGGCGCTTGGTGCGGGGTCGGTGCGACGGTGCGGGCGTCGTCCCGAACGCGACCGGTGGCGGGGTTTGTCGCGCGAGGGCTTTTCGGGTGGCTTGCTGCGATGCGGCTCGGCGTCCACGCTCAGGTGGATGGGGTCGGGCGTGTCCAGACGCAGTGCCGTGAGCTGGCCGCCCCACACGCAGCCGGTATCCAGCGCGTGCACGCCAAGCCCGCTGAAACGGCCCAGTGCCGACCAGTGGCCGCACACGATGCGCAGCCCGCGCTGGCGCATGCCAGGCACGGCAAACCACGGGTACAGGCCGGGCTTTTGCGTGCCTGGCGTGCCCTTGGCCTCGAAGTCGATGCGCCCGCGCACGTCGCAATAGCGCATGCGCGTGAGCACGTTGATGGTGGCGCGCGAACGCTCGATGCCGGTCAATTTCGGCGACCAGACCGCGGGGCGATCGCCGAACAGCTGCTTGAGCAAGCGATGGCGATCGGGACCTGCCAGCTCACGTTCGACGTCGGCAGCGGCGCGCTCAGCCTGGGCCAACGTCCAGCGCGGTGCCAGTCCCGCGTGCACCATCACCCAGCCAAGCGTTGCATCGTGATGCAGCAGTTTCTGGTGACGCAACCAGTCGAGCAGCAGCTCGCCATCATCTGCAAACAGCACGTTGCGCAGCTCGGGATTGACGCGCTCCTGCGCCTCGCGCGGGCGCTCGGCCACGGCCAGCAGGCTCAGGTCATGATTGCCCAGCGTGATGGTGCTCACCTCGCGCAGGGAGTGGATCAGGCGCAGCACTTCCAGTGACTGACCGCCGCGATTGACCAGGTCACCGCAGAACCACAGGCGGTCCATGGCCGGGTCGAAGGCGATGCGTTCAAGCAGGCGCTGCAGCTCGGGATAGCAGCCCTGCACATCGCCGATGGCGTACACCGCCATGTCAGCGCCAACCTGCGGCGGGCTGGTCCGGGCTCAATGCAGGGTCCTCGGGATGGCCAGCGTGAAGGGCGGGATCGGCGTTTCGAAGTTGGTGCCATCATCGGCCAACATGCGATAGCTGCCGTGCATGGTGCCGACCGGCGTTTCCAGCACCGCGCCGGAGGTGTACTGGTAGTCGTCGCCTGGACGCATCCACGGTTGTTCGCCGACCACGCCGTCGCCGCGCACTTCCTCGACCTTGCCATTGGCATCGGCGATTACCCAGTGCCGCGACAACAACTGCGCCGGCACTTCGCCGGTGTTGCGCAAGGTGATGGTGTAGGCGAACACGAAACGGTTGTCGTCCGGCCGCGATTGATGCGGCATGAAGCGCGTTTCCACGTGGATATCGAAAGTGTAGGGGGGCAATGCGTCCATGCGGTGATTGTCGTGCAGGCGCGCGCGGTCAGGCAAGCCGGTGCGCGAGGATACGCGCAAGATGCACGAAATCGGCAGGCGACAAGGCCTCGGCGCGCGCGCGCGGATCAACCCCGGTGGTGCGGATGGCCTCGGCATCAAGCACGCCGCGCAGGGCGTTGCCGAGCGTCTTGCGGCGCTGGCCGAAGGCAGCCTTGACCACGCTGTCCAGGTGCTTGGCATCCATGTCGGGAAGTTCCGATGCCGGGCGCGGCAGCAGCCGCACCACGGCCGAGTCGACCTTGGGTGGTGGCCGGAACGCGCCGGGCGGCACATCGAACAGCGGCTCGACGTGGCAGGCCAGTTGCAGCATCACGCTGAGCCGGCCGTAGACCTTGCTGCCGGGCGCTGCCGCCATGCGCTCGACCACTTCCTTTTGCAGCATGAAGTGCATGTCGACGATGGCCTCGGCGTGGGCCAGGCAGTGGAAGATGATGGGGCTGGAAATGTAATACGGCAGGTTGCCGACGATGCGCAGTGGCGTGCCGGCGGCCAGTGCCGTGAGATCGGTCCGCAGCACGTCGCGCTGGATGATGTCGAGTCTGCCGATCGGCGCGGCATCCGCGGCAAGTCGCGGGATGAGATCGGCATCCAGCTCGATGGCGGTCAGCTTGCCGATGCTGGCCAGAAGCGGCAGGGTCAGCGCGCCCTCGCCCGGACCGATCTCGATGATGCGCTGGTCCGCGCGTGGCTGCAGGGCCGCGATGATGCGATCGATGACGCGGCGATCGTGCAGGAAGTGCTGGCCGAAATGTTTTTTGGGCTGTGGCAACGTGCGTCTCGCTATTCGTGCCGCATGCCGCGCGACGCAACCAGCCGCATCGCCAGCTGCGTGGCTGCGAGCAGGCTGGAGACGTTGGCACGGCCCGTGCCGGCCAGGTCCAGTGCGGTGCCATGATCGACCGAGGTGCGGATGAACGGCAGGCCAAGGGTGATGTTGACAGTGCGCTCGAAGGCTTCGCTTTTGAGCACCGGCAAGGCTTGGTCGTGGTACATCGCCAACACCGCATCATAACTTTCACGCTGGGCCGGCACGAACGCAGTGTCGGCAGGCAACGGGCCGATGAGGGCCATGCCGTCCGCGCGCAGGGCATCCAGCGTCGGGATGATGGTGTCCAGTTCCTCGCGACCGAGGTGACCACCTTCGCCGGCGTGCGGGTTCAATCCCAGCACGGCGATACGCGGCTGCGAGAAGCCGAAGCGCTGCACGAGATCGGCGTGCATGATGCGGAACGTGCGCGCAAGGCTGTCGCGGGTGATCGCGGCAGGCACTTGAGCCAGAGGAAGGTGCGTGGTGACCAAGGCCACGCGCAAGCTGTCGCTGGCCAGCATCATCACCACGTCGCAACCGCTGCGATGGGCGAGGAATTCGGTGTGGCCGGTAAAGGCTTCGCCGGCATCGTTGATGACGGATTTTTGCACCGGCGCCGTGACCATGGCATCGAAACTGCCGTCCAGACAACCGTCGGTGGCCACGGCCAGGGTGTTCAAGACGTGGAACGCGTTGCGGGTGTCCAAGGTACCGGGGATTTCGGTCGCCTTGATCGGCACATGGCGGATGCGCAGCGTGCCGGCGGTGCGCTCGCGAATCGGCATGCCGTCGTCATCGGTGATCGCGATGTGGCAATCGACGCGTTGCGCCGCGCGTTCCAGCAGGTCGCGGTCGGTGATGGCGATCAGGTCGGCGGCCAGCGTGCTTGCAGCCAGCCGCGCCACCAGTTCCGGACCGACGCCGGCCGGCTCGCCAGCGGTCAACGCCAGGCGCGGCAGGGTGGCCACGCGGGATGTGCTCACGAGGATGTCTTGGTCTGCTTCGACGGGTCGCGCAGGGACGGAATGCGAATATTGACGTAGGAACTTGAGCGCAGCTGGCGCACGAAGGCCGCGTAGACTTCTTGCGCCTTGCGATTGCCAATTTCCTGCCGTGCACGCTCGCGGCGCATTTCTTGCGTGACGTCTTTCTGACGGGTGCCCAGGCGCTGGATGATGTCCCAGCCCACGGGTGTCTGGAACGGCCGGGAGACTTGACCGTCCTTCAGGCTGGCCAAGGCGTTGGCGACCGCCGGGCCGTGCGCCTTGAGCGCAAACCAGCCCAAGTCACCGCCCAGATTCGCGGACGTGTCGTCATCGGATTCCTGCTTGGCGAGCGTGGCGAAGTTTTTGTGCTTCTTGGTGATGTCCGCGTACAGATTCTCGGCCTTCTGCTGTGCCTGTGCGTTGGTGAGCAGCTCGCTTGGCTTGATGAGGATCTGGCGGGCATGGTACTGGGTGGCCATGTGGCGACCGGCCTTGCGGCGTGCGACCAGTTTCAGAATCTGGAATCCGCTGGGACCACGCAACGGCGGCGTGACCTGGCCCGGCTGCATCTTGGTGACCAACTCGACGAAGGCCTGCGGGATCTCGCTCATGCTGCGCCAGCCCAGGTCGCCGCCCTTGAGGGCATCTGCCGCGCCCGAATAGCGAATGGCGGCGGTATTGAAATCCATGCCCCCCGCGATGGCCTTCTCGGCTTTCTCCGCCTTGGCTCGGGCGGCGGCGATGTCGTCGGGCGTGGCACCGTCGGGCAAGGGGATCATGATGTGCTCGAGGTGCACCTGCGCGGCGCTGAACGACGGATTCTTGAGCAGGTTGTCGATTTCGGCGCTGGTGATGTGCACCTTGCTTTGCACCACCTGGTTGCGCAGCTTCTGCACGATGATCTGGTTGGCGACATTCTGCACGAAAGCGTTGTAGCTGCCGCCGTTGCTGGCCACCGCCTGGCGCAGTTGCGCGGCATTCATGTGGTTGCTGCCGGCAATGTTGGCAATGGCGTTGCTGACCTCGTCCTGGGATACGCGGATGCCTTGCTGTTCGGCGTGTTGCACCTGCAGATTCATCAAGATCAATTGGTTGAGCACGCTGCGTCGCAGAATATTGGCCGGCGGCAGTTTCTGCGGGTCGTTGGCGTAGCGGCGCTTGACCGTGGCGACGGCCTGGTCGAGCTGGCTTTGCAGGATGACGTTGTCCTCGACCACCGCGACGATGCGGTCGATCACCGCGGGCTGGTTGCTCTTGGGACCGCCGGGCTGTGCGCCGGGAAGGAATTGCGCGTGGGCCAGGGGCGCCAGCAGCATGGCCAGGGCAAACACGAAGAGGGTGGAAATTGGCTTCATCGACGGACAACCTGATGGACGGCCCCGCCGTCAGGCGGACGCGAAAGTGTGGACATTCCCATGTGACCGCGCCGGGCTGCGCGCGTTCAATCAGCCGCAGGCCGGGGTCGGCGGCTGACTCGGGCTACTGGTAGCCAAGAATAGCATGGCGCAGGAAGTTCTCCGCCCGCGGACTGGAGCTGCCCAGGCCCTTGAACTCGATCTCGAACATGACGGCATTGGTGGTGTCGCCGTAGATGTTGCGAACGTAATGGCGGCCGAGCAGGCGCAGGGCCACGCAACAGCTGTCGTATTCCACGCCGAACAGGGCCGCGATGGTCTTGGGCTGGCCACGCTGCCAGTGATCTTGCTGCCTCAGGGCCATGTTCCAGCGGGCCAGCAGGCGCCAGCTTGCGCTGACCGGAATGGCCGCCGAGGCGTCGAACTGCTCCATGTAGTGGTAACGATAGCGGTAGGAAAAGTTGAGTACGCCGTCAAAGCCAAGCCGGCGCTGGAATTCCAGTGTGCCCACATCGGTGCGGTGATCGTAGGGATTCCATTGGTAGGTGGTGTTCAGCTGCCACGCTGGGCTCAAAGTCAGGGCCATCTGCGCCACATAGTCCGAGCCGGAAAAATCGGTCGGTGGTGTGCTGCGGCCCAGTTGCACTTTCTGTGGCGTGAAGTAACGGATCTGGCCGAAACTGAAGGCGGCTTTCTGAATGCCGCTGTCATCCAGAAAACGCGTGGTAACTGCCGCCGTGAGATTGTTGGCGTTCATCTGTCGGTCGGCGCCGGAGAATCGGTTGGGCGAAAACAGTTGCCAATAGCCGAACGTCATCAGGCGGCTGTCGAAGTCGGGCAGGTCGCTCTGGTTGCGATAGGGGACGTACAGGTAATACAGCCGTGGCTCGAGGGTTTGCGTGTAGTTCTGGCCGAACAACGAGGTGTGGCGTTCGAAGATCAGGCCGCTGTCGACGCTGGCGATCGGCAAGCTGCGCGATGGCGCATTGTTGGTGTAGCCGTAGCGGGCGGGATCGTCGATCAGCTGGTAGGTGGTGTAGCGCCACGCCACGCGTGGGCGCACGTACCAGGCGGCGCCCTGGTAATCGGCCTGCAGGTACGGATAGATGTCCAGGCGGTTGCCCTGCACGACGCCGGTGTTCTTGCGGAATGCCACGGCCTCACTGTTCAAGCCCCATTCCAGCGTGCGCGAAAGCGGCATGTCGACGTTGAAGGTGGCACGCGGCCAGCGTTTGTACGGCATGCTGGCATCGGTCAACACGGGGTCGACATTCTGGTAGTCGTTGGCGCCGAAGGAGGCGCTCCACCATTGGCCGGAACCGTTGAAGTAAGCGCTGGACGCCAGTTCCGACGGTGTCGTGTAGCCCTTGAGGGCGGATTGGAAATCCTGGAAGTAGTACTTGTCCGAGGCACGCGTGATCGATGTGACGAAGTTCCAGTTTTGACCCAGACCGGTCACGTCGCCGAATTGGACCAGATAGCGGTTGGATCCATCCTTGATGGTGCGTTGATGGTTTTCGTGGTCGCTGCCGGCATGACGATCGTTCGGCATGTAATCGAAGTTGAGCTGACCGTTGCTTGAGCCGGTGAGATAGCGGAACTGGCCGCCCAGCATCAGCCCGCGGCTGGTGTAGATCTGCGGCGTCAGGGTGGCGTCGTAGTTGGGTGCAAGGTTCAGGTAATACGGAATGCTGAATTCGAAGCCCGAATTGCCGTTGTGGCCGAAGGTCGGGTACAGGAAGCCCGACTTGCGCCGGTTGTCGAGGGGAAAACTGATGTACGGCAACCACAGGAACGGCACGTTGCCCAGGCGCATGGTGACGTCGCGGGCCTTGCCTTCGCCGCTGGTCTTGTCGGTGGTGATGGTTCTGGCACGGAATTGCCACACCTCGTGGCCGGGGTCACAGGTCGAGTAGGTGGCGTCGTCGTAGGTGCTGTGTTGCGGGTCGATCAGCTCGGCCTGACTGGCGGTACCGTTGCCGCGGGAGATCAGCAACTGGTAACGCACGTGGCTGGCCTGGGCATGGTTGGGCGAGGTGGTGCCGTGTATGCGCGTGGCCGACAGGAGTTCGCCGCTGTCCTGATACGTGACGTGGCCACGGGCGTCGTAGGCCGTGGTCTGGTCGTTGTAGTCCATGTGGTCGGCGTGCAGCAGCTGGTCGTAGCGGCGCAGGGTGACCTTGCCGTCCAGGCGGTAGATGCTGCGGTTGGCGGCATTCACGTGCACGGCGTCGGTAAAGACCTTGGCGTCGGCGCGCCCCTTGTCATCCGCAGGCAGCCCCGGTTGGTAGAACGCGAGCAGGGCGTTGGGCCGGCACATCGCATAACTGACGGGGCGTTCGGGACAATCGAAGGTGCCCAGCGGGCACGGCGTGAACGTCTGCGTCGGATGGGTGTCGGCATGTTGCGGCAAGCGCAGTGATTGGGCGGTTGCCATGCCCGGAGCAAGCATGTCGCCGGTGGCCACGGCGATGGCACAGGCCAAAGTGCAACGGACCAATCGGTGGCGGGCAGTGGTCGGCACGCGGCCGGTCTCCTTGCGATGCGAGGGGCATTACGCTAGCAGAAAGCCGCAGTCACGGGCAGAGGTTCATGCCGCCAGCAATTCGGTGACGTGCGCGATCACGCCGGCGCGCAAGGCGGACAGGTCGTAACCGCCTTCGAGGCAGGAGATGATGCGCCCGGCAGCGTGGGCGTTGGCCAGAGCGACAAGGCGACCGGTGATCCATGCGAAGTCGTCGGTTTCCAGCGTCAGATCGGCCAGCGGGTCGAGTCGGTGCGCGTCGAAGCCGGCTGAAATCAGCAGCAGTTGTGGCCGGAATGTGGCCAGACGCGGCAGCAGCAGATCGTTCCAGGTGCCGCGAAAATCGTCCGACCCCGCGCCTGGCGGCAATGGCGCGTTGAGAATGTTGCCGGCGCCGTGTTCGCTGGCCGTGCCGGTGCCCGGATACAGCGGCGCCTGATGGCTGGACAGGTACAGGACACGCGTTTCGGCAGCGAAAATGTCCTGCGTGCCATTGCCATGGTGCACGTCGAAATCGACGATGGCGACGCGCCGGAGCCCGTGCACGGCCAAGGCATGTGCAGCCGCCACGGCCACGTTGTTGAACAGGCAGAAACCCATGGCTTGATTGCGTGTGGCGTGATGACCGGGTGGGCGCACGGCACAGAAGGCGCGGCCGGCATCGTCGCGCATGACGGCATCGGCCGCGGCCACCGCGGCACCGGCGGCACGCAGCGCCGCCTCGGCCGAGCCCGGGGACATCACGGTATCTTCGTCCAGCTGGCGGGTGCCCGTGACCGGTGTGCCATCGAGCATGCGATCGATGTAGGCACGGGCATGCACGCGAGCCAACTGCTCGCGAGTGGCTCGTGGCGCTTCCACGCGATCGACGGCGCTGAAACGGTCGTGATCGAGCGCTTCGAGAACGGCGCGCAGGCGTTGCGGTGATTCGGCGTGACCGGGACCGGGATCGTGCGCCAGACAAGCCGGGTGGGTGTACAGGCGCAGCATGTGCGGTTCAGGCTTGTGGTTGCTTGCGGCGTTCGTGCTGCCAGAGCACCTCGCCATGACCGCTGTCGCGGGCCAGCACGCGCGCGATCACGAACAACAGGTCGGACAGGCGATTGAGATAGCGGGTCACCTGTGGGCGCACGTCTTCGTTGCGAGCCAGCGTCACCACGGCGCGTTCGGCTCTCCGGCAGACCGTGCGCGCCAGATGACAGGTCGATGCGGCCATGCCACCGCCCGGCAAGATGAATTCCTTGAGCATGGGCAGGTCGGCGTTGAAGCCGTCCAGCACGTGTTCCAGGCGGTCAATGTCGGCGTCGTGGATCATGGCCATGCCCGGGATGCACAGCTCGCCACCCAGGTCGAACAGGTCGTGCTGCACCTGCACCAACATCTCGCGTACCACGTCAGGCACGCCGCCGCAGGCCAGTACCATGCCGATGATGCTGTTCAATTCATCGATGGTGCCGTAGGCGGTGACGCGCGGCGCGTCTTTGGGCACGCGCGAACCGTCGCCGAGGCCGGTAGAGCCATCGTCGCCCGTGCGCGTGTAGATTTTGGAAAGCCGGTTGCCCACACGCCTTTACGCTGGCAGCGGAGTCAGACGCAGCGCCGGATAACGGCGGGACAGCAGGGCGAAGCCACCGAACAGCATGCCGCTCCACAGCAACGTACCCGGCAACGAACCGAACGTATAGAACGGCAGGCCGGCAACGTAGCAGGTGGCCAAACCCGAGGCCGTCATGGCATACATGCCCGAACCCAGCCACACGTAGAAATTGGTGACGAGATAAAAGCCTGTTGCACTGCCGGCGGCGGTGACGGCCACGCGCAAGGCACCGTGGCGCCCACGCAACACGCCCATGCCGACCAGCACCATGGCGGCGAAACACAGGTAGACCAGCGGGCTGATCGTGTGGATCCCGATCACCATGTCGGACAGGAACATGGCGCCCAAAGGCACGATGAACGCCAGAATGCGATTGCGGAAATACGCGCCGCCGAACAAGGCGATGGCCGCAATCGGCGTGAAGTTGTAAGGCAGCGAGCCGGGGAAAAAATGCACCAGCAGGCGGAACAGCACCGCAAACGCGATCAGCCCGATGAGCACCAGCAGGCGGGGAGTGAGCAGGCGGGACGTGTCGGGTGATGCGTGGCGCATGGGGGTTCCATTGGCAAAGTGGAAATCCCGCAAAGGATACTGCAAACGTGCGGGTGCCGACATCGGGCGCGTCGAGTCGACGTGCGGGCGTTATCATCGGCGCATGAGTGAACACACCGATGTGCTGATCGTCGGCGGAGGACTGGTTGGCGCCAGCCTCGCCATTGCGCTGGATGCGGCCGGGCGTGCCGTTACCATGGTCGAGGCGGCTGCCCCGCGCTTGGGCGCGCAACCCAGTTACGACGAACGCAATCTGGCCCTGGCGCGGGCCAGCACCAACGGTCTGCGTGCCATCGGTGTGTGGGATCACGCTGCGGCGGCAGCCACGCCGATCCGCCACATCCATGTCAGTCGCGCGGGTGAGTTCGGCAGCACGCGGCTGGATGCCGAGCGCATGGGTATGGATGCCCTGGGCTGGACGTTGCCGGCGCGCGAACTGGGTGCGGCGCTGCTGACCCGGCTTGATACCTGCACGCGACTGACGCGCCATGCTCCGGCTCGACTCACGGCACTTCATCGCGATGGCGACGGCTGGCAGGCGTGCATCAAAACGCCCGATGGCGAGCGCGACATCGTGACGCGACTGCTGGTCGGCGCCGATGGCAGCGATTCGATCGTGCGTCGGCAGTTGGGTATTCAGGCTGATGTACACGACTACCGGCAGGCCTTGTTTGTATCCACGGTGACACCGCAGCACGCGCCGGACGGGCGCGCTTTCGAGCGCTTTGCCGATGACGGACCGGTGGCTTTGTTGCCGTTGACTGGTGGCCGGGCGGGGCTGGTGTTGACGGTGGCGTCGGATCAGGTGGATGCCGTGACCGACATGGATGACGACGCTTTTCTTGCCTTGGCACAAGATCGTTTCGGCTGGCGTCTGGGGCGCCTGACCCGGCCCGGCAAGCGTGCTCCGCATGCCATCGCGCGGGTCACGGCCAAACAGGTGATCGGACGGCGTGCAGTGTTGGTCGGCAATGCCGCGCAGACGATCCACCCGATCGGTGCCCAGGGCTTCAACCTCGGCCTGCGTGACGCCCTGACCTTGTCCGAACTGATTGCCGATGCCGTCGATCCGGGCGACGCGATCTTGCTGGCGGCCTACGCCGACCGGCGCAAACCTGATCGCGAAGGGGTTTTGGCGATGAGCCATGGTTTGATCAGCCTGGCTTGCCTGCGCCAGCCGCTGCTGGCACCGTTGCGTTCGCTGGGATTGCTGGCGTTCGACCGGCTGCCACCCCTGCGCCGGTCGATGGCCATGCGTGGCATGGGTTTTCGTGGCCAGCCGCCGCGCGACGTGCTGGAGACGTTGCCGTGAGCCATTCGCGGGGGAATGAGGTCGATCCGGCGGCGCGTGTCCCGCCACGGCGACGGCGACGGGCAGCGGTGGTTGACGTGGCCGTGGTCGGGGGCGGCATGGTGGGCGCGTCGGCGGCGCTGGCCTTGGCGCGCGTCGGCCTGTCGGTCACGTTGGTCGAGGCGCGCGAACCGCGCCCGTGGCGTGCCGAAGATGAAGTCGACCTGCGTGTGGTGGCGTTGGCGCCATCGTCGGCGCGTTTGCTCAATGAATTGGGTGTGTGGAACGCAATTTGCGCGGCGCGCGTGCAACCCTATCGACACATGCACGTGTGGGATGCCGCCAACGGTGCGGCGATCGATTTCGATGCAGCCGATATCGGTCGACAATTCCTGGGCTGGATCGCCGAAAACCGCTTGCTGCAATCGATTTTGTGGGATGCGCTGACTGACGCGGGCGTGCAGCGTTTGTGTCCGGCCAGTGTGGAGGGGTTTGTGGCCGGCGATGACCATGTCCATGTGCAGCTTGCCGGCGGCGATCCACTCGACGCGCGCTTGCTGGTGGCGGCTGATGGCGCGGCCTCGCCGTTGCGCCAGCAAGCCGGCATCGCCATGCGCCAGCGCGATTACGGTCAGCGCGCCGTGGTGGCCCATGTGGCCACCGAGCGTTGCCATCAAGACACTGCGTGGCAACGGTTTTTGCCGGGCGGTCCGGTGGCATTGTTGCCGCTGTCCGATGCACGCAGTTCGGTGGTGTGGAGCTTGCCCGAAGCCGAGGCGCAGCGTGTTTTGGCACTCGATGATGCGGGTTTCATGCAGGCGCTGGGCGTGGCCACTGATTTTTGTCTGGGACGCGTGATGGCCGCCACGGCGCGCGCCGCGTTTCCGCTCCGGATGCAATTGGCACAGGTCTACCAGGCCGATCGTCTGGTGTTGCTGGGCGATGCAGCCCATGTGGTACACCCACTGGCTGGTCAGGGCGTCAACCTGGGGCTGCGCGACGTGGTCGAATTGCGCGACAGTCTGTGTGCTGCACAAGCGGCTGGCCGCGACATGGGAGCACACACCAGTCTGCGTCGTTACGCGCGGCGTCGGCGCAGTGCCGACACGCTTGATGCCTGGGGAATCGATATGCTGGATCGCTTGTTCAGTGGGTCGGCGGCAACGCCCAAAGCTTCGGTACGTGAACTTGGCATCCGCGCCTGCAATGATTTGGATCTGATCAAACGCGTGCTGTCAGACCGTGCTTCCGGGACGGTGATCTGACAGCACGCAAAGCGGTCCATCAATGGCTCGAACCACCCGATTTGCCTGAATTGCCGGAGCTGCTGCTGGATTGGCTGCTGTGGTTTGCTTCGTACACGGCCTGCATGGTTAAGTTGTCATCGCGTTCTTGCCTCTGGTCACGTTGGGCCATGCCAAGTTGACTGCCGCGGCTGACGAGAACCATGCCCCGAGTGCCGTGATCGTAATGTGACCAGTACCAATCGCCCGGCGGGACTGGCTGGGCCGACACGTATGCGAACTCGAAGGCGTAGCTGCCGTTGGCCTGCTTGCTGGAAATCATGTTGAAGTTGACGATCATCTGGCTGGCGATCGGCTTGCCGTGTTTGTCGCGTGCCGGCTTGGTGATCATCTTGTTCAACGTTTTTTGCAGGAGACCCTGCAAGGATGTGGAGAGTGAATGGGCCGGCAAGGCTTCCGTGACCTTGCCCTGCTTGTTCACCTTCACCAGGACTGGCAACACGTTCTTGGTGGCAGGGGTGGATTGCGGCGTGGTTCCTGTTGCCATGGCCTGAGCTGCACCAAAAGCAAACAACAGGGCCAGAGACAATCGCAGACAGTTTGCGTATTTCATTTTCAGGATCCTCCTCGTAAAGCTAACAAAGCATGGGCACGGACAGGAATTCAGTTGCGGCCAGGCAGGTTGTAGACGCCGCGTGAAGCCGGAGTAGACACCTGTGGGCGCACAGGGACGCGGATCACCTCGGTTTGACTCGACGGCGTGTTCCAGGTCGCTGGCGGCGGGGTGTTGTCATCGTGATAGACAGCCGTCGATACGTTTGGCGCATATCGCCGTACTGCGCCGACCGCATGGTCGGTCACCCGATACAGGCGATAGCTGTGCGTCGATGCCACCATCTCCTTTGCGTGGGCGTATTGTGCGGTGCCGGCCGATTTGGTTGAATCTTTTTTGTCGGTGTTTGTGGCGGGTAGATCTGGGCTGTTGCAAGATGGGTTCACAGAGATGCAGCTTGGGATGAAGCAGATTCCGTCGTAGTACAACGGGCAGCGTGACCGTGGCCGCCGGCCGCCGTCTTCAATAAGCGCCAAGTTGTCACCCATGTAATGGCCCCAGTACCACGCCCCGAACGGGACGGGATTGGCTGTGATATAAATGAATTGAAGGTTGTAGGAACCATCCTTACGCTTGGTGGTTTTGGTCGTCAGGTACATGATGAATTGACTGGCGACAGGAGTCCCTCGGCTGTTGTGCGCGGGCTTGGTGATCATGTGGTCAAGCGTTTCGACCAGCAGGCTGCGGTATTGCATTCGCAGCGGATAAGCGGGCGCCACATAGGAGACTTTTCCGTTCCGATTCACCCGAACCAAGACAGGCAATGCGTGAGGCGTGAACATCGTGGGTGACGTCGGCGAAGCCTGATAGATGGTTGTCGCGGCAGTTGCGAGTCCCGACGCGCCAATCAATAGCCCAGTGGCCGCAACCAAGCAGATGAATTTCGTTTTCATGTTTGTGCTCTCCTTTTGCTTGTCACCCTGAGTCTCACTGTGAACTCGTTGGTTCAAAAATGCAAGAGCCTTTGGCGTCACCCATGAACGGGACTGCAAAGCAGAGTTGTAGCCGCGTCAGTACGTCCGTTCCACCGCGTAATCCGCCAGCGTCGCCAGTGCGTCGCGCCATTCCGAGGCGGGCAGTTCGGCCAAGGCCTCGTGGGCGGCGTCGGCGTGGCTTTGGGCCAGTTGGCGGGTGCGGTCCAGGGCACCCGATTCGCGGATGAAGCCGATGACTTGCCCGAGGCTGTCGCGGCCACCTTGTTCGATGGCCTGTCGCAGCATGTGTGCCTGCGTTGCGCCGGCTTCTTCCAGCGCGTAAATCAGCGGCAGCGTGGGTTTGCCTTCGGCCAGATCATCGCCGATGTTCTTGCCCAGGGTGTGGCTGTCGGAGACGTAGTCGAGCAGGTCGTCGGCGATCTGGAAGGCGTAACCCAGACGCATGCCGTAGTGGCGCAACGCTTGCACCTGGGCTTGCGGCAGTCCGGCGAGGATGCCGCCCAGTTCGGTGGCGGCGGCGAACAGCACGGCGGTTTTGCGTTCGATCACGCGCAGATAGGCGGTTTCGTCGACGTCCGGGTTGCCGATGTTGAGCAGTTGCAGCACCTCGCCTTCGGCGATGGTGTTGGTGGTGTCGGCCAGCACACGCATCACTTGCATGTCGTTCAGCTCGACCATCAGCTGGAACGCGCGCGAGTACAAAAAGTCGCCGACCAGCACGCTGGCGGCGTTGCCCCACATGGTGTTGGCGGTCTGGCGGCCGCGCCGCAGGTCGGACTCGTCGACCACGTCGTCGTGCAGCAGCGTGGAGGTGTGGATGAACTCGATCACCGCCGCGAGCTGCGTGTGCGCCTCGCCTTCGTAACCGGCGGCGCGTGCGGCCAGCACGTGCAGCATCGGGCGCAGGCGTTTGCCGCCGCCGTCGATGATGTACACGGAAATCTGGTTGATCAGCGCCACATGCGAGGCCAAGCGTCGACGAATCAACGCGTCCACGCACGCCATCTCGCTGGCGGCGAGCGTGCGCACGCTCGCGAAGTCGCGCGGGGATTCGACGGCAAGGCTGGTGGCAGATGTACTCATGCAAAGCGGGTTTGGGCCAAGGCCGTCAATTATAGGCGCAACCGTCGCCCGCGTACGGTTGCGCCTCGGCATGGCCGGCCGTGGAGCGTGGTGGCGATCTGTCACAGGGTGAAGATGCGAGAGCCGCACCTATAATGCACGGCTTCAACGCATTCATCATCGGAGCGACGTGGGCAAGCTCAGCAAGCGTGAACTGCATACTTCTTTCGCCTTGTCCAGCGTGGTCGGGTTGCGCCTGTTCGGCGTGTTTCTCATCATGCCGGTGTTCACGGTGTACGCGATCCGCCTGCCCGGAGCGACGCCGTTCCTGGTCGGACTGGCCATCGGCATCTACGGGTTTGCCCAAGCGCTGCTGCAGGTGCCGGTGGGATTGGCCTCGGACCGATTTGGTCGGCACCCGGTGATCACGCTCGGCTTGCTGGTGTTCGTCGCCGGATCGGTCGTGGCAGCGCTGGCACAAGGCATCGACGGCATCATCCTCGGCCGTGTGCTGCAGGGCGTCGGTGCGGTGTCCGGCGCGAGTCAGGCGCTGGCCGCCGATCATTCCGATGACGACAACCGCAGCAAGGTGATGGGCATCATCGGTGTGAGCATCGGGGTGGCCTTTGTGCTGGCGATCATCCTGAGCGCGCCGTTGGCGGCGGTGTCGGGCTTGACCGGGCTGTTCGGACTGGCGGCGATCCTGGCGCTGGCCGCGATCGTGTTGTTGTGGGTGGTGGTGCCGCGTCCGCGTCAGCATCGGGCGCCGGCGACAGCGCACTTGTCCACGGTGCTGTACATGGTGGCTAGGCCGCAATTGACGGTGCTCAACGTGTCGGTGTTCATGATGCACACCATGCTCACCGCCGCCTTTGTGGCGATGCCGCTGATGTTGCTGCGGCATACGGGCATCGCGTTGACACACCAGTGGATGCTGTATCTGCCGGTGATGGCGGTTTCGGCCGTGGTCATGGGCGGTGTGTTGCGGCGGGTAACCTCGCTGGCCGGCAGCATGCGCTTGGTGATGGTGTGCGCGTTGGGGCTGGGTGTGGCCCTGGTTGGCTTTGGCGCCGGCAGTCTGGGCCCGGTGGTGCTGTGGTTGGCGGCGATCATCTTCTTCAGCGCTTTCAATCTGCTGGAAGCCAGCTTGCCCAGCCTGGTGTCGCGGCTGGCGCCGCCGGACATGCGTGGCGCGGCGCTGGGAGGCTACGCCACGTGCCAGTTTCTGGGTGCCGGTGTGGGCGGCATGTTGGGGGGCGTGATGATGCAGCGCGTCGGACTGACGTCCGTGTTCTGGGCCGGCGCGGCACTGACTGTGATCTGGCTGCCGCTGCTGTGGTGGGGGCGTCGCCACGTCGTTGCAACACGGGTACCGATGCCGGCTTGAGCGGGTCGCGGCGCCGGCAACGGCCTACGCGAACACGGGGTTTTCGCCTGCGGTGCCGACGAGTGGCTGTGCTAGCATCTTTCGCTCCTGTACAAACATCCCAACCGAGGCATAACCCATGTCACGTGGCATCAACAAGGTCATCCTCATCGGCAACCTCGGCGCCGATCCCGATACCCGCTACAGCGGCAGTGGCAGCGCCATTTGCACGCTCAGCGTGGCCACCAGCGAATCGTGGACCGACAAGCAGTCGGGCCAGAAGCAGGACCGCACCGAATGGCATCGCGTCAAGGTGTTCGGCAAGCTGGCGGAGGTTTGCCAGGAATACCTGCGCAAGGGCCGACAGGTCTACATCGAGGGCTCGTTGCGCACCAGCAAATACACCGGCAAGGATGGTGTGGAGCGTTACAGCACCGACATCGTGGCCAGCAACATGCAGATGCTTGGTGGCCAAGGCGAAGGTGGCGCAAGCCATGCGCCGGCGCCGGCTCGCGGCCCGGTGGTATCCGCGCCGATGGACGGCCCGGCGGGTGGTGGTTTCGAGGACGACGACATTCCGTTCTGAGCCGCGTTTGCCTGACGATTGCGATCAATCGACATGCCCGGCGTGACCGGGCGGCGTGGTCGTCTCGAAGGCGCATGCGGAGGTTTCGGCATGGGCGGTGCCTTCGGCGTTTTCGTGCTCGGTCTGCAAGGTGGCGTGATGGATGCCGAAACGCTCGTCCAGCAGGTGCTGCACGGCGTGCTGGACGGCATGGCAATCGATATCACGATGCACGCGCAGGTGCGCTGACAGCGCCGGCATGCCGGACGTCAGCTCCCAGACGTGCAGATCCTCGACGCGCACCATGCCCGGCACGGCTTGCATGACGGCGCCGATCTGCGCGGGGTCAAGGCCTTTGGGTGCGGCTTCGAGAAATACCCGGCCTGATTCGCGCACCAGTCCATAACCGGCCTTGGCCATGAGCCCGGCCACCAGCAGGGCTGCCAGGGCATCGGCCCGGTTCCAGCCGCTCCACCAGATGATGCCACCGGCCACGGCGGTGGCGATGAAGGCGTAGAGGTCGGTGAGGATGTGCTGGAAGCTGCCTTCGACATTGAGGCTTTGGCGATTGGCCTTGCCCATCACCCAGACCACGACGAGGTTGACCACGATGCCGGCCAGGGCCACGGCGGTGACCAGTTCGCCGTCGACTTGCGGCGGGTGGACGAGGCGGCGGATGGCCTCGATCACGAACCACAGTGCCAGCAGCAGAAGGGTGATGCCGTTGGCCTGGGCGCTCAGGATTTCGGCGCGTTTCCAGCCGAAGGTGTAGCTGCCGTGTGCCGGCCGTCTGGCCAGACGCATCGCTGCCAGCGACAGGGCGATGGCACCGGCGTCGGTGAGCATGTGGCCGGCGTCGGAAATAAGCGCCAGTGACGAGGCGAGCAATCCGACAATCAGCTCCAGCAGCATGAAGCCCAGCAGGATCGCCAGCGCAATGGCCAGATAGCGTCCATCGGCGTGGACGGGGTTGCCGTGGGCGGGCGGGCGGGTGTGGGAATGATCGTGCATGGCTGTCTCCGCCCGCCAATCTACCCGGCACGGGCGGCGTTATGTAATGACGCTGCACCGCGTGGCCTGTGCCGAGAAGTGGCGTGCGGCAGTGCATGGATCGGCATGTGGTGCAAGTCGGCACGGCATGGCCGATTTCGTGGCAGAATCCGGATGGATGGTCGTGAGGTGGGGCAGCAGGAGCGTGCGGACGTGACGGGCAAGTGGCGCGGAAGCTGGGTGATGCGTTGGCGCCTGGCCGTGCTGCTGTTCGTGGTCGTGGTCAGCGTGTTGCTGCCTTATCTGATCAGCCGCACCACCACCAACAATGCTCTGGAAGCCAGCCGCGGGGTGGCGCATACGGCCCAGATACGGGTCACCGTGTACAAATTGCTGTACCGGTTGCGTGACACGGAGGCGGCCACCTATTCGGTGTTGCAAGGCGTCAGCAGCGGGAATCTGGACGCGCGCATTGATCGCAGCGAAAACGAGATCGTGCCGCTCCTGGCCACCCTGCGGGGCCTGACCATCGACAACCCCGATCAGCAGGCGCGATTGGGTGCGCTCAAGGCTGTGATCCAGCACCGCATCGCATTGATGCAATTGGCGCGCAAGCAGTATGCCGCCGGGGATACTGCCGATGCCTATCGGGCGCTGGGCAAGGCGGCCAATGCGTATCCGTATGGCCGTCTTTCCGAAGACATCGTGCATGCCTCGGCGCAGATGCAGATCCGACGTGATGCCGTGGCCCAGCACAAAATCCACATGGCGCGGCTGGTGCAGATGGGGGCGGCCATCGCGCAATTGCTGTTGCTCGGGCTGGTGGCGCTGGTGTCGGAGCGTTCCGTGATCCACCGTCTGCATGCGGAACGTGTCAGTCGCCAGGCGGTTGCGCGTGCCGAGCGCATCGTGCAGACCGTGCGCGAACCGATGGCCGTTCTGGACAGTCAGCTGGATTTGCTGATGGCCAATGCGGCCTTCGACGAAATGTACGGACAAACAGGGGCGGATCTTGCCGGCAAGGATGTGCCGGTGCGCGCGTTGGCCAGTGTCGGCAGCGGCGCCTGGACCAATGATGCCCTGCGTCAACGGTTGGTCGACGTACTGGCACGTGATCGCGAATTGTGGGACTACCCGTTGGCACAGACCACCATGGATGGTGTGGATCGCCACATGCTCGTCAATGCGCGACGCATGCAATTGCCGGACGGGGATGCACCGGCGATCCTGCTCAGTGTCAGTGATGTCACTGCCCGCACGCTGGCCGAGCATCGCGTGAACGAGCTCAACCACCAGCTCGAAGGCAAGATCGACCAGCTGTCCGAAGTCAATCACGAGCTGGAAGCCTTCAGCTACTCGGTATCGCACGATTTGCGCGCACCGTTGCGCCACATTGCGGGCTTCTCCGACAAGCTGGAGCGGCATCTGGGTGATGATGTCGACGAAAAGGCCGCGCATTATCTCGACGTCATCGGCAGCGCCGCTACCCACATGGCGCAGTTGATTGACGGCTTGCTGGTCTATTCGCGCCTGGGCCGGGATGCCATGCGCATGCAGCCGGTGGACATGCAGTCGCTGGTTGCCGAAACCCGTGACCTTGTCGCGGGGGATGCCGGCGATCGCGACATCGCATGGCGGGTGGGCTGGTTGCCCATGGTGGTGGGTGACGAAAACATGCTGCGTTCGGTCTGGCAGAACCTCATGGGCAATGCAGTCAAGTACACGGGCAAACGCGAGCATGCCGAAATCAGCGTCAACGCGGAACACACCAGCACCGGCGAGTACGTTTTCAGCGTCCGTGACAACGGTGCAGGTTTCGACATGACCTATGCCGACAAGCTGTTCGGTGTGTTCCAGCGCATGCACAAGGCCTCGGATTTTCCTGGGAGCGGCATCGGCCTGGCCAATGTGCGTCGCATCATCATGCGTCACGGTGGCCGGACCTGGGCCGAATCGGCGCCTGATCGAGGGGCCAGTTTCCACTTTTCGTTGCCGGCGCCGCGTGGGGCGTCTGCCTGAACTTTCACCTGCGGATTGACCCATGGAAAAGCGAGTGCTCACCATCCTGATTGCCGAAGACAGCGCGGCCGATGCCGAAATGACCATCGATGCCCTGCACGAAGCCCGGCTCGTCAACCCCATCGTGCATGTCGAAGATGGCGTGGAAGCCATGGACTGGCTGCTGGCGCGCGGTGCCTACGCTGGGCGCACCGAGGGCAATCCATCACTGGTGCTGCTGGACATCAAGATGCCGCGCATGAACGGTCTGGAGGTGCTCAAGCAGATGCGTTCCCTGGATTCGCTCAGGCACGTGCCGGTGGTGATTCTGTCGTCCTCGCGCGAAGAGCGTGATCTCGCGCGCAGCTGGGATCTCGGCGTCAACGCCTATGTGGTCAAGCCCGTCGATGTGCATCAGTTCTTTGACGCCGTGCAGACGCTGGGCCAGTTCTGGGGTGTTCTCAACGAGGCGCCGGATGAGCATTGACGAACATGAACATGCCTGACCTCGGGGGTGGCATGCCCTTGCGCATTCTTTTCGTGGAAGACGTTCCCACCGATGCCGAGTTGACCATCGACGAATTGCGCGAAGACGGTATTGCCTGCGAAGTGTGCCGCGTGGACACCGAGGCCAGCTATCTGGAAGCACTGGATGCGTTTGGACCCGACATCGTGCTTTCCGACCTCGGACTGCCGGCGTTCAACGGCTATCGTGCCTTGCAGATTCTGCGTGAGCGCGATGCGCTGATGCCTTTCGTTTTCGTGTCCGGCACGATGGGCGAGGAAGTGGCCGTCGAGGCCTTGCGCCAGGGTGCCACCGATTACATCCTGAAGCACAACACCGTGCGATTGGCGGCGGCAGTGCGTCGGGCTGTCCATGAGGCCGAAGAGCAGCGTGCGCGCAAGCACGCCGAAGACGAACTGATCCGTGCCCAGCGTTTTGAAAGTCTGGCGCTGCTGGCCGGCGGCCTGAGCCATGACTTGCGCAATCTCCTGCAGCCGTTGCTGCTGGCTGCCGACACGCTCAACGATTACGCCGACGATGCACGTCTCGCACGTCTGGCCACACTGGTGCGTGGTTGTGGCCAGCGTGGATTGGACATGGTGTCCTCGATGCTCAGTTTTGCGCGCGGCGCACGGCGCACCGAGCAGGTGCGGGTGGACACACTGTTTCAGGCATTGGGGTTGTTGCTGCAAGGCAGCGTACCGCGCACGGTGACGTTGCACGTCGACGAGGCGACCGGACTGGGCTTTGAGGGCAATCACACCGAATTGCAGCAATGCCTGCTCAACCTGAGCCTGAATGCGATGCAGGCGATGCCTGAAGGCGGCCATCTCACGGTCGGTGCACGGGCGTGCGTGTTGGCGCAGGATTTTTTCTGCGCGGACGAGTCGGCCGTACCCGGAGAATATGTCTGCCTGACCGTGGCCGATACCGGCATCGGCATGACGCCGGACGTGCGCGATCATTTGTTCCAGCCCTTCTTCACCACCAAGGAAAACGGTACCGGTTTGGGCTTGGTGTCGTGCCTGCGCATCATTGACAGCCACGGTGGTGTGATGCGCGTAGCCAGTACGCCGGGTGCCGGCACCCGTTTCGAGTTGTACCTGCCGATTTGTGCCGTGGGTGCCGTCGCAGAAACTCCCGGCGCCACGGCTCCGCGTGGTCGTGGCGAGCGCGTGCTGGTGGTCGAGGAAGAAGCCGCGCAGTTGTCGCTGCTGACCGGTGTCCTGGATGGCTCGGGCTACGATGTGCATGCCAGCCAGAGCGGAGCGGAAGCCCTGCAATCGCTGCAATCCGATGGTCTGCCGCAACTGGTGGTGATGGATGCGGACTTGAGTCTCCTGACCGGCGTGCGCACGCTGGCGGCCTTGCTGGCACAGGACTACCTCGGCGCGGTGTTGCTGCTGGCGCGCCCGGATGCTCCGCCGGACCTGGAAGGTTTGCCGCCGGTCAGGCATCTGGCCGTACTGGTCAAGCCGATCGAGGTGGATGCCCTGCTGCGGGCAACTCGTCGGGCGCTGGATGCAGTGCTGTAGCTCGCGGTGCCGGTCGGGCGTGCTTTCGGGGGGCGCGCTGGCGGCGATTTCAGTCGATGCCGAGCTTTTTCAGTTTGTAGCGCAGGGCGCGGAAGGTGATGCCCAGTTTGCGCGCGGCTGCGGTCTTGTTGTAGCGGGATTGTTCAAGAGCCCGCATGATGGTGTCACGTTCGATGTTGGAGATGTAGTCGTCCAGCGGCTGGCTGCTGTCGCGTGGATCGGGGGGTGGCGCATCACCCGCGTGTTCGTTGTCGGGTGCCGGCCGGTTGCCTTGCGCGGGAAGCATCAGGTCGGCAATGGTGATGTGGTTGCCTTCACACATGGCGGTGGCGCGTTCGAGGATGTTTTCCAGCTCACGCACATTGCCCGGAAAGGCGTAGCCGGCCAATGATGCCAAGGCGTCGTCATCAAGCCGAGCTGATTCGCTGCCGCTGTCGGCGGCCAGTCGGTCGAGCATGACGCTGGCCAGCTGCGGCACGTCCTCGTGGCGCTCGCGCAGTGGCGGCACCGGCAGTTCGATGACGTTGATGCGATAGAACAGGTCCTGACGGAACTGGCCTTGTTCAACCAGGTGCATCAGGTTCTTGTGGGTGGCCGAAAGAATGCGCACATCGACCGGTTCCTCGGCGCGTCCACCGATCGAACGCACGGCTTTTTCCTGGATTACGCGCAGCAGCTTGACCTGCATGTGCAACGGCAACTCGGCCACTTCGTCCAGGAACAAGGTGCCGCCGTTGGCGCTCTGGAACAGGCCTTCCTTGTCGGCGTGGGCGCCGGTGAAACTGCCCTTGCGGTGGCCGAAGAACTCGCTTTCCATCAGCTCGGCGGGAATGGCGCCGCAGTTGACCGGCACGAACGGGCCGGATGCGCGCGGACCCTGATCGTGGATCAAACGCGCCACCAGCTCCTTGCCCACGCCGGACTCGCCGCTGATGTAAACCGGTGCTTGGCTGCGTGCCAGCTTGGCGATGGTGGCGCGCACTTGACGCATGGGCGCCGAGTCGCCGACCAATCGGCTGGCGATGGGGGCGGCAGTTGCCGCGGATCCCTCGGTGTCGCCACCCTGGTCTTGCACGCGACCGGCAGCGGACAGTTGCAAGGCACTTTGCACCAGTCGGCGCAGGATCTTGATATCGACCGGCTTGGAGACAAAATCGAAGGCGCCGGCCTTGAGCGCGTTGACCGCGGCGTCGACATTGCCGTAGGCCGTGATCATGGCCACCGGCGTGTCCGGATACTGGTCGGCAATCAGCTCGATCAGCTCCTGCCCCGAACCGTCGGGCAGACGCATGTCGGTGAAGCACAGGTCGTAGCGGTGTTCGGCGAGCATTTTCCTTGCATCGCCCACGCTGGCGGCGGTATCCACTTCCAGATTCATGCGACCGAGCGTGATCGTGAGAAGCTCGCGGATGTCGCGCTCATCATCGACGACCAAAACGCTTTGTGTGCTCATGATGCTCCAGGTTCGGACTTGTCGAGCTGCTTCAAATAGGGTAACGCAGCCGGCCGGCAAGGTGTAGTTGCGTCATTTGTCCGGCAAATTCGGCCGCATGTTGCATCCCGACCCATTCCGGCAAATCACGGACAGGCCGGTTGCGGATGGTGTCAGGCGGTCTGCATGGGTTCGATCTGTCCGCGCGCCGGAGGCGCCAACGTGATGCGGAAGCAACTGCCACCACCGGCCACCGGCACGTATTCCAGTCCGCCCTGGTTGGCCTCGCACATTTGCCGGGCCAGATACAGGCCCAGTCCGGTACCGTCCTCGTGAGTGGTGTAGAACGGCTCGAAGATGCGCGCGGCCACGGCGGCCGGAATACCCGGGCCGCGGTCGACCACTTCGAGCAGGGGCGGACCGATGTCGCTGGCGCGGCGCGCGATCAGCATCACGCGAGCCGCTTCACCGGGCATGCGACCGTAGCGGAGGGCGTTTTGCACCAGATTCCAGATGACCTGATGCAGATGCTGCGGATCGGCCACGGCTTCCACGGCCTGAGCCTGCACGATGGCGCGCAGCGAATCGGCGCCCAGATCGTTGCTTTCGTGGTATTCGTCGATGAAACGCAGGGCCCAGGCATTGAGGTCGAGTGACTCCGGGCGCGAACGCTCGCGCCGGGACAATTGCAGGATGTTCTCGACGATGTCGTTCATGCGACCGCAGTGGTCGTTGATGATTTCCACCATGCGTGTGTCGGTCGCATTCAAGTCTTCCGACTCGGCCAGCAGTTGCGCCGAGTAGCGGATGGCCGCCAGCGGGTTGCGGATTTCGTGGGCAATCGAGGCGGACAATCTTCCCAGCGATGCCAGGGTCAACTGTTCGGCACGGCGCGACACCAGCGAGGTGTCGTCGAGGAAGATCAGCACGTTGGAATCGTCATTGGCCGCCAGGCGGGTGAAACGTGGCACCACTTCGGGCTCGCCATCGGCCAGTGCCACGGCGGTTTCATCGTGCTTGTCCATGTTGCGCCAGTGGTAGAGCCGTCGTGACAGCTCCGGTGCCAGCGTGCCCAGGTCGCGCTGGTCGGCGGGCGGACTGCCCATCAGCAGCCAGGCTGATTCGTTGAATTGATGGACGTGGTTGCCTTCGTCCACCAGCAGCACGCCGGTGCGCATGCGTCGGATGATGAGTTCGTTGACCTGCGACAGGTTGGCCAGATCCAGCCCACGCTGGGTGGCGAGAGCTTCGGAGGTGCGGATTTGCCGACCCAGCAGGTGACACAGGCCAGTAGTGGCGAAATAGGCCACGCCGAACAGCCCGTATCCCAGCAATTGACCGCTGCCTTCCACCAGCAGGGCTCGGCCAAGCAGGCCCAGAGTGATGATGGAGGCGAACAGCAGGGCAATCCGCAGCGGCATGATCAGGGCGCCGATGCCGACATCGACCAGCATCATCACGGTGATGCCGGTGTCGGCATGCGCCATGGTGGTGATGGCGATGAGCATGATGATGGTATCCACGCTCAGGCTGATGGTGGCGGTCCGGCTTGGCGGGCAGTTCCAGCGCTGCGACGTCAACAGCATCGCCACGGCCCAGACCATGTAAGTCAGCATGATGCCGCGTACCACGGCGGGGGTGCTCAGCCACACCGGATGCAGCTGTGATTTGCTGAAAGCCAAGGCGACGTAAACCACCGCCTGCAGGATGCGGAACCAGTTGAGGAAGGAAAGCTCGTTGCGCATGCTCAGGACATTGCTGCGCCGGTTGGCCGTGTTGACGGGTGCGTGCATGCGTGTTTCCGATGGCCTCTCCGCGGCCTTGCAGGGCGCCTTTGTCAGGCGTGTGCGGGCCGTCCCCGACCAGTATAGAAGATGCCATCAGGGGCGGACGGGACAGGCTGCACTTTCCATGAGGGGACGCTTGCGAGACAATGGGCGGCCTTGTCGTGCGGATTGGCGTGATTTTGATGATCGCGCGGCCGCGAGGTGCGCCGCTTGCGTGTGCG
Organism: Rhodanobacteraceae bacterium; assembly: GCA_036379495.1. GTDB lineage: Bacteria > Pseudomonadota > Gammaproteobacteria > Xanthomonadales > Rhodanobacteraceae > Oleiagrimonas. The sequence continues at coordinate 84,770 of DASVGO010000044.1, forward strand.
AGTGGCCCTAATTTTTTTCGAGTCGCCGAGGTTAGCGAATGAATTTCCACGAATATCAGGCAAAACAGCTGTTTGCGCAGTACGGCATCGCCGTGCCGCCGGGCAAGGTGGCCACCAGTGCCGAGGGCGCCGTCGATGTCGCCAAGGAACTGGGTGGCACGCAATGGATGGTCAAGGCGCAGATCCACGCCGGTGGTCGCGGCAAGGCCGGCGGCGTCAAGTTCTGCAACTCGCTGGACAAGGTCCGCGAGGCCGCCAAGGGCATGCTCGGCACCCGCATCGAGACCTACCAGTCGGCCGGCCGTGCGCTGCCCGTCAATCAGGTGCTGGTGACCGACGCCACCGACATTGCCCGTGAGCTGTATTTGTCGGTGTTGGTCGATCGCGACAACAAGGCCGTGTCCTTCATCGCCTCCAAACATGGCGGCGTGGACATCGAGCAGGTCGCGCGCGAGACGCCCGAGGACATCCACACCGTCCAGGTCGATTTCACCGAAGGCCTGCAGCCGTATCACTGCCGCCAGATCGGTTTCGCCATGGATCTGGACGCCAAGCAGGTGCGCCAGCTGACCAAGATCATGTTGGGTCTGTATCAGCTGTTCAACGAAAAGGATTTGTCGCTGGTCGAGCTGAACCCGCTGGCGGTGCTGGTCGATGGCAACCTCGCTGCGTTGGACGGCAAGGTCAATTCCGACGACAACGCCGAGTTCCGCCATCCGGACCTTGCCGCCATGCGCGACCTGACCCAGGAAGACGCGGCCGAAGCCAAGGCCCAGCAGAACAGCCTCAACTACGTGACGATGGACGGCAACATCGGCTGCATGGTCAACGGTGCGGGCTTGGCGATGGCCACCATGGACGTGATCAAGCTGGCGGGCGGCGAGCCGGCCAACTTCCTCGATGTCGGCGGTGGGGCCACCAAGGAGCGCGTGACCGAGGCGTTCAAGCTGATCACTTCGTCCGACAAGGTCAAGTGCATCCTGGTCAACATCTTCGGCGGCATCGTGCGCTGCGACATGATCGCCGAGGGCGTGATTGCCGCGGTCAAGGAAGTGGGCTTGACCATTCCGGTCGTGTGCCGCTTGCAGGGCACCAACGTCGAGCAGGGCCGCGAATTGCTGTCCAACTCGGGTCTGGCGATCACGCCGGCCGATGACTTGAATGACGCGGCCAGCAAGGCCGTGGCCGCCGCCGCGTAAGAGGACTGGAATCACCATGAGCGTTTTGATCAACAAGAACACCAAGGTCCTCGTGCAGGGCTTCACCGGCCAGCAGGGCACGTTCCACGCCGATCAGGCCATCAAGTACGGCACCCAGATCGTCGGCGGCGTGGTGCCGGGCAAGGGTGGCCAGAGCCATCTGGATCGTCCGGTCTTCAACTCCGTGAATGATGCGGTGGATGCGACCGGTGCCAATGCCTCGGTCATCTTCGTGCCGCCGCCATTCGCGGCCGACTCCATTCTCGAAGCCATCGATGCCGGCATCGGCGTCATCGTGGCCATCACCGAGGGCATCCCGGTGCTGGACATGTTGCGCGTCAAGAATGTCCTGAACGAGCATCCGGAAACCGTGCTGATCGGGCCCAACTGCCCCGGCGTCATCACCCCGGGCGAGTGCAAGATCGGCATCATGCCGGGTCACATCCACACGCCGGGCAAGGTCGGCATCGTGTCGCGTTCGGGCACGCTGACGTACGAAGCGGTGTTCCAGACCACCAATGAAGGTCTGGGCCAGTCGACCGTCATCGGCATCGGCGGCGACCCGATCAATGGTCTCAACTTCATTGACTGCCTGAAGCTGTTCCAGGACGACCCGCAGACCGAGGGCATCATCATGGTCGGCGAGATCGGCGGGTCCGCCGAGGAAGATGCGGCCGAGTTCATCAGCGAGTACGTGACCAAGCCGGTGGTGTCCTTCATTGCCGGTGCGTCGGCCCCTCCGGGCAAGCGCATGGGCCATGCCGGTGCCATCATCTCCGGCGGCAAGGGCACGGCCGCGGCCAAGTTCGCGGCGCTGGAAAAGGCCGGCGTCACCACCGTCAAGTCGCCTGCCGATCTGGGCAAGGCGCTGGCGGCGAAGATGGCGTAACGGCGCGTTTCACGCCGAGCTGTCGCACAAGGGCCGCGCATTGCCGCGGCCCTTGTTTTTGGATGGGCACGGAGAGTTTGCATGTTGGCCGACCGCTTTGATCGCGATCACTTGTGGCACCCCTACAGCGCGTTGGGCAAGGGGCTGGCGGCGCTGAAAGTCGAGCGCGCCGACGGCGTGTGGCTGACGCTTGGCAACGGCCGGCGTCTGATCGACGGCATGGCCTCGTGGTGGTGCGCCATCCACGGCTACAACCACCCCGTGCTCAACCAGGCCGCGACCGACCAGCTTAGCAAGATGGCCCACGTGATGTTTGGTGGGCTCACGCACGAACCGGCCATTGAGCTGGGCAAGCAGTTGCTTGACATCGTGCCGACGGGGCTGGATGCCGTGTTTTACGCCGACTCGGGCTCGGTGGCGGTGGAGGTGGCGCTGAAGATGGCGATCCAGTATCAAGTCGCGCGTGGCCTCGTCGGCAAGACCAATATCGCCACCGTGCGGCGCGGCTATCACGGCGATACCTGGAACGCGATGAGCGTGTGCGACCCGGTGACCGGCATGCACGGCCTGTTCGGACCGTCGCTGCCCAGGCGGCATTTCGTGCCGGCGCCGCAGACGCCGTTTGGCGGTGAGTGGGATGCGGCCGAAATGGCGCCGGTCGAGCAACTGCTGGCCGAGCATGCCGACGAGCTGGCCGCATTCATCATTGAGCCGGTGGTGCAGGGCGCTGGCGGCATGCGTTTTTATCACCCGCAATACCTGGCCGAACTGGCGCGCTTGTGCCGCGCGCACGACGTGCTCCTGATCGCCGACGAGATCGCCACCGGCTTCGGCCGCAGCGGCAAACTGTTTGCCTGCGAGCACGCCGGCATCACGCCGGACATCCTGTGTCTGGGCAAGGCGCTCACCGGCGGCTACATGACGCTGGCGGCGACCTTGGCCACGCGCGCCATTGCCGACACCATCGCCAGCCACGAACCGGGCGTGTTCATGCACGGGCCGACCTTCATGGCCAATCCGCTGGCCTGCGCGGTGGCGCTGGCCTCGACAAAACTGCTGCTGGAAGGTGACTGGCAAGCCAACGTGGCCCGCATCGAACGCACGTTGGCTGAGCGCCTCGCTCCGGCACGGGCCCTGTTGCAGGTGGCCGACGTGCGTGTCCTGGGCGCCATCGGCGTGATCGAACTGGTGGCGCCGGTGCGCCTGGACACGATCCGCTGGCGCATGCTGGAAATGGGCATCTGGCTGCGCCCGTTCGGCAAGCTGGTGTACGTGATGCCGCCTTACGTCATCAATGATGACGAACTGGCTCGCCTGTGCGACGGCATGTTGCGGCTGGTCAGCGGGCTGGCGCGCGAAGATCTCATCGTCTGAATCGCGCGGCCCTGAATCGCGCGGCCTGAAACCGGGCGCCATGTCCGTTGGCGGTGCGGCGCCGGTATCATGGGCAGTCTTTTCGATGTCCTTTGGTCTTGCATGACTGCCAAACTTCGTTTCGCCCTGGTCCAGGATGATTTCGCCGTGGGCGCCGTTGCCGCCAATGCCGCCAAGGTACGCGCGCGCATGCAGGAAGCGCGTGCCGCCGGCGCGCGGCTGGTCGCTTTCCCCGAAATGACTCTGAGTGGCTATCCGCCGGAAGACCTGCTGTTGCGCCCGAGCTTTCTCGACGCCTGCCAGCGCGAGCTGGAAGAGCTTGCCGGCGGCACCGACACGCACGCCGCGCTGCTCGGTTTTCCCTGTCCGCATCCCGATGGCAGCTTGCGCAACAGCGCGGCCTGGCTGGAAGGCGGGCGCGTGGTCAATCTGGCGCACAAGCAGGTGCTGCCGAACTACGCCGTGTTCGACGAAAAGCGCTATTTCGAACCAGGCGACACGACTTTGGTGCATCGCATCGATGGCGTGCGCGTAGCCGTGCTCGTGTGCGAGGACATCTGGACCGACGCGCCAGCCGCCAAGGCCACGCGGGCCGGCGCCGAACTGATCATCGTCATCAATGCCTCGCCGTGGGACGTCACCAAGCAGGCCCAGCGCGAGGCCATGCTGACGCGGCATGCGCGCGCCAGCGGTTGCGCCATCGCCTACGTCAATCTGGTCGGCGGCCAGGATGACTTGCTGTTCGACGGCAGCTCCATGCTGGTCAATGCCGATGGCAGCGTGGTCGCACGTGCGCCGGCGTTTGCCGAGGCGCTGCTGCTGTGCGAGTTCGATCCGGCCACGCGCAGCCTGCGCGCCGAGGGCTGGCCAGCGCAAACCGAGCAACCGGGCGAAGCCGTGCTCTACGCCGGTCTCAAGCGGGGCTTGGCCGATTATGTCCGCAAGAACGGTTTTCGTGACGTGCTGCTGGGCCTGTCCGGCGGCATCGACTCGGCGTTGACCCTGGCGCTGGCCGTCGATGCGCTGGGCGCGGAACATGTCAGCGCCGTGATGCTGCCTTCGCGTTACACCGCGGACATCTCGCTCGACGGCGCGCGCACGCAGACCGAGGCGTTGGGCGTGGACTACCACGTGCTTGCCATTGAAGACACGTTTGCCACCATGTTCGATACTCTCGCGCCGGCGTTTGCCGGCAAGGCTGCGGATGTGACCGAGGAAAACCTGCAGGCGCGCATCCGCGGAACCCTGCTGATGGCGCTTTCCAACAAGCATGGCCAGCTGCTGCTGGCGACCGGCAACAAGAGCGAGATGGCGGTCGGCTATTGCACGCTGTATGGTGACATGTGTGGTGCCTATGCGCCGATCAAGGATGTCTACAAGACGCGCGTGTACGCGCTGGCGCGCTGGCGCAATGCACAGGGCGACGGCGAGGTGATTCCGCAAGCCGTGATCGAGCGCCCGCCTTCGGCCGAATTGCGTGCCGGGCAGACCGATCAGGATTCATTGCCGCCGTACGAGGAACTGGACCGCATTCTCGAAGCCTACATCGAGGACGAGAAATCGCAGCCCCAGATCATCGCCGCCGGGCATGACGCCGACACCGTGCACCGCATCACGCGGTTGGTGTTGACCAACGAGTTCAAGCGTCGCCAGGCGGCGCCCGGGCCCAAAGTCACGCGCCGTGCCTTCGGTCGCGAACGCCGTTATCCGATCAGCTCGGGCTGGCGTTGAAACGGCAAGGGCCGGATGGCATCCATCCGGCCCTTGTTCGTGATGACGCCCAGCGCGTGGCTCAGTGGTGTCCCGAGAAGGGAATCATGCGACGCAAGGTAGATGCCGAGTGCGGCCAGTTCGGGTCCTTGATGAACGGATGGTCCGGGTAGTTGAGCTTGAGCACGTCGAAGGACTGCTTGGCCAGCTTTGGGAAGCCCAGGGCGCGGTAGCTGCGGGTCAGGATGGCCAGCGCATCGGCCACCTGCGGGGCCTGCTGGTAATGTTGGATCACGTATTTGGCGCGATGCGCGGAGGCCACGTAATCCCGCGCGCGCAGATAGAACGCGGCCACGTTGATTTCGAACTGGGCCATGCCGTTGCGCAGGTAGATCATGCGCTGGCGCGCGTCGGCCGCGTACTTGCTGTCCGGGAAGCGGCGCGTGAGCTTGCTGAAGTCGTCGAACGATTCCAGCCGGTAACCCTGATCGTGGCGTGCGACGCTGTCGATGCCGAACACGCGCTGTGCAAAGCGCCCGGCACGGTCGAAATTGATGAGACCGCGCAGGTAATAGGCGTAGGCAATGTGCTTTTGTGCAGGGTAGGTCTTGATGAATCGGTTGATGGTGGAATACGCATCATCCGGCTTGCTGTCCTTGTACTGCGCATAGGCCAGCTCGATCTGTGCCTGCTGGTTGTACTTGCCGAAGGGGAAACGCGCGATCAGGCGCTTGTAGTCCAGCGCCGCGTAGTAGTAACTGCCGTCTTCGAGCTGGGAATGGGCATAATTGTAGAGTTGCTTCAACGGCAGCGTGTTGATGTCGGGCCGACTTTTGAAGACTGCACACGACGCCAGCATGGCGACCAGGGCGACAAGGCAGAACAGTTTGATGACACGCATAGGATCAAGGACATGCTGGTTGGGCGAACGGCCATGATAGCGGAAACCGGTTCCGCGCCATGGGGCGACACATGAATGACATTCGACACCAGGCCGGAATACCTCTGGACCAGGCGGGACAACGCTTGGATCAGGCGTTGGCGCAAATGTTCCCCGAGTATTCCCGCTCGCGTCTGGCCGCGTGGGTGAAAGAGGGCCAGGTGCGGGTGGATGGCGTCGTGGCCGCGCCGCGTCTGCGCGTGCATGGCGGCGAGACGGTCGATATCCGGGCGCAACTGGCGCGGGAAGTCGCATTGCAGCCGGAGGCCATCGAGCTGGACATCCGTTACGAGGATGCCGACCTCATCGTGCTGGTCAAGCCGGCCGGGCTGGTGGTGCATCCCGGTGCCGGCAATCCCGATGGCACGTTGCTGAATGCCTTGCTGCACCATGACCCGGGCCTGGTCAACTTGCCGCGCGCCGGCATCGTGCATCGGCTGGACAAGGACACCTCGGGCCTGATGGTGGTGGCGCGTTCGCTGCCCGCGCACACGGCGCTGGTGGCGATGCTGTCGCGGCACGCCGTGGCGCGGCAGTACGAAGCGGTGGTCAAGGGCGCCCTGATTGCCGGCGGCACGGTCGACGAACCGCTGGGACGACATCCGCGTGATCGCATCCGCCAGGCCGTGCGCGACGGCGACAGTGGCAAGCATGCCGTCACCCATTACCGTCTGCGCGAGCGCTTCCGTGCGCACAGTCTGGTCCAGTGCAACCTCGAGACCGGCCGCACCCATCAGATTCGCGTGCACATGGCGCATGTCGGCCATGCGCTGGTCGGCGATCCGCTGTATGGCGGTGGACTCAAGCTGCCACGCGGAGCCACGCCGGCCCTGGCCGAGGCCTTGCGCGGATTCCAGCGGCAGGCGTTGCATGCCGAGCGCTTGGCCTTCGTCCATCCGGGCAGTGGCCAGCCGCTGGAATTCACGGCGGATCGACCGACCGACATGCAGGCCTTGATCGAGGCCTTGCGCCGCGATGCGGAGTCGGTGGGCACACACGCGTGAGGTTGCCGCACATGGCGCATGCACCTGCCGGGTGCGTCGGGCGATCATTCGTGATGCGGACGTGATTCCGCTACGATGCCGACTGCTTTCCGGTTCGCGCACACCCCATGCAAGATTCATGGTTGTTTCCCGATTGGCCGGCCCCGCGGGCGGTACATGCCGCGATCACCACGCGGCAGGGACCGGGGGTGTCGGCGGCGCCGTTCGATCGCTTCAACCTTGGGCTGCGCGGTGGTGATGATGTCGAGTCGGTACGCAGCAACCGGCGTGCCCTGCAACAGGCCCTGGGCCTGCCGTCGCAACCCCGCTGGTTGCGCCAGGTACATGGCACCACCGTGGCCGAGTTGGGGCCCTTGGCCGGCAGCGAGGAGCCGCAGGCCGATGCTGCCGTGTCGCGGGTGCCGGGGACGGTGCTGGCGATTCTGACCGCCGATTGCCTGCCGGTACTGTTGTGCGCCGATGATGGTGGCGAGATTGCCGCCGCACATGCGGGCTGGCGCGGGCTGGCGGGTGGCGTGCTGGAGGCGACCATCGCCGCCATGGCCACGCCGCCGGCACGCTTGCTGGCCTGGCTGGGGCCGTGCATCGGCGCGACGGCGTACGAAGTCGGCGCCGACGTGCGCATGGCGTTCGTGGATGCCGACCGGCAGGCGGCGCAAGCCTTCACGCCAACGCGTCCTGGGCATTGGCAAGCGGATCTGGCCATGCTGGCGCGACAGCGGCTCACGGCGGCGGGCATCGACCGGGTTGCTGGCGGCGGCTTCGACACTTTCACGGATGCCCGGTTTTATTCCTACCGGCGCGATGGCGCGCGCAGCGGCCGTTTCGCCAGCCTGGTCTGGTTGGCACAAGACCGGTAGCGCGTCGGTCAGCCGATACGCATGCGTTTCCGGTGTGTTTCCTGCGCACGGGGTCCCCGGCTGGGCGATATCCCATGACCATCACGCATAAGGTACCCTTGGGCAAACCCGTGCCTGGCGCACGGGCCGTGGGGCGATGCGTGCGTGCCGTTCGGGGAGGGGTGCCGAGGCTTGCCGTCGCGGCGCCGTTTTGTTCAACCAATCGCGGAAAGATTCATGACAACAACGACTCAACCGGTCTCGCAGACGCGCTCGTTCTCCACCGTCTTTCTGATCGAGATGTGGGAACGCTTCGGCTACTACGGCATGCAAGTGCTGGTCGTGTACTACATGATTCAGCGACTGGGCTTCAAGGACACCACGGCGTACCTGACCTGGGGCGCCGCCTCCGCGCTGATCTACGTGTCACCGGCGATCGGTGGCTGGGTCGGCGACAAATTCTTCGGCACCCGTCACACCATGCTGACCGGTGCCTGCGTGCTGGCGCTGGGCTATGCCTTGATGGTGATCCCCGCCGGCAGCGCCAACTTCATGTTCGTGGCGCTGGGCGTGATCGTGGTCGGCAACGGCCTGTTCAAGGCCAATGCCGGCAATCTGGTGCGCAAGATCTACGAAGGTGACGACACCAAGATCGACAGTGCCTTCACCATTTATTACATGGCGGTCAACATCGGTTCGACGGTATCGATGCTGCTCACGCCGATCATCAAGAATTATTTCAATGCGTCATTCCATGGTCAGTTGACCTGGTTGCTGGGCGGGCATGCCGCGTCCCTCTTCGGTGAGGGGCTGGGCTGGCACATTGCCTTTGCGGTGTGCTCGGTGGGCCTGCTGGTTGGTCTGGGCAACTACCTCGTGATGCGTCATACCCTGGATTTCATCGGTTCCGAGCCCGATCACCATCCGATGCAATGGTGGAAGCTGGGTGCGGTAATCGGTGGTGGCATCGTGGTGGTGCTGATTTCCGCCGTGATCCTCAAGTACGGCAGCATCGCGCGCATCTTCGTGTATGTGGCCGGGGCCTGCGTGCTGGGCATCTTTGCCTGGTTGATCAGCCACAGCAATCGGGCCGAGCGCGCCGGGTTGATGATCGCGCTGATCCTGGTGGTCGAAACCATCATCTACTTCATTTTCTATCAGCAGATGTCGACTTCGCTCAACGTGTTCGCGTTGCGCAACGTCGATCCCGCGTTCCGTCTGTTCGGCCTGCATTTGTTCGATTGGGATCCGGCCCAGTTCCAGGCGCTGGACCCGATCTGGATTTTCATTCTCAGCCCGATCCTAGCCTACCTGTACACGCATCTGGCCAAGAGCGGCAAGGATTTTTCGATTGCCGGCAAGTTCGTGCTGGGCTTCGTGCTGGTGGCGATCGGGTTCTTCATCTTCGGCGCCGCCGGTCACTTCACTACTGTACCGGGCAAGACCGATCAGTGGGTGATGATCTGGGGCTACGGCTTCTCGTCGTTCGGCGAACTTTTGACCAGCGGTCTGGGCCTGGCCTTCATCGCACGTTACGTGCCCGCGCGCATGGGTGGCTTCATGATGGGTGCCTACTACGTTGGCGTGGGTGTGGCGATGTATCTGGGCGGTTTGGTGGCGACCGTGGCCAGCGTGCCCAAGGGCATTACCGATCCCGCGCGCATCCTGGATGTCTACACCACCTTGTTCAACTGGCTGGGCATTGCCAGCCTGATCGTGGCGGGTCTGGCCCTGATCGTGCTGCCGGTATTGCGACGGCTGGACAAGCAGCATTTCGAGCACCACGCCGCAGGCGCGGCCACGCCATCGGCGCAGAATCCGTAATCGGGTTCGGCGCAAGCATCGCGCAGGTACGACTGTGCAGGGTATGCCCGCCACGCATTCCTCGCCACGTACCGGTCCGCGGGCACTTATCCGCGCGCTGGCGTGGTTGCGCCTGTTCGCCATCGCCGGCCAGAGTGGTGCCGTGCTGGTGGTTGCCGGGGTGTTGGGCCTGGCCATCCCGGTGCTGTATCTGGCCATTGGCATCGGCGTGCTGGCGGTCTTTGCCGTGGTGGCCGCGTGGCGGCTGCCGCATGCGCAACGCATGGGCGAGTGGGAGGCGGTGGCGCATGTGGCCATGGATACCATGGTTCTGAGCTACTTGCTGTATTTCACCGGCGGAGCCAGCAATCCGTTCATCAGCCTGCTGCTGGTGCCAATTGCCTTGTCGGCGGCAGCGCTGTCGATGCGCGGGGTGATCTCGGTCGCCACGCTGTCGGGCTTGGCGTACCTGGTTCTGCTGTGGCACGACGTACCCCTGCCTTTGCCGCAACACGGGTTGATGGACGGGTTCCGCCTGCATATTGCGGGCATGGCGGTCAATTTCGTCATCATGACGCTGATCCTCGGCGGCTTCATCACGCGCTTGGCATCGGCCCTGCGTGCACAGCAGGCCGAGGTGCAACGCATCCGCGAGCGCGCCTTGCGTGACGAGGGCATTCTCGCCATCGCCACGCAGGCGGCCGGAGCAGCGCACGAGATGAACACGCCGCTGTCGACGATGCGTACGTTGTTGCCGGAGTTGCGAAACGAGCATGGTGCCGATGTCCGGCTGACTGCGGATCTGGCACTGCTGGAAACCCAGGTCGAGCGTTGCCGTGCCAGCTTGCGCGAGATGGTGGCCTTCGGCAAATCGCAGTTGTCACACGAGCCCGAGCGCGTCACGCTGCACATGTTTCTCGATGGCTGCCTGGAGCGCCTGCGGTTGTTGCGCCCCGAGGCCGAGGTCGAATTTGGTCTGGCCGACGACATCGGCGACACGGTGCTGGCGATTCAAGCTGGTCTGCGTCATGCCTTGCTCAATCTGCTCAACAATGCGGTTGATGCCTCCGAACAGAATGGTTCGCGCGAGGTGCGTCTGGATGTGCGCATCGACGGACCGTGGCTGGAGCTGGTCGTCAGGGACCGCGGCCTCGGCTTTGTCGGCACCGAAGAACTGGCCGACCTCGGATTCACGCGCAAACAAACCGGACTGGGGCTTGGGTTGGCGCTGGCCGAAGCCACGGCCGATCGGCTCGATGGCGAACTGAAAACGCGCAACACGCATGCCGGGGGCGAGATTTGCCTGCGCCTGCCGTTGGCCGTCATGCGGTCGTAGCCGGCCCGGGGCCGTGGAAAGCATGCCTGACCGCTTGCCACCGGGTAGAATGACGGCCTTCACTTTCGACTGGGTTGTGACCATGGGCAAGCAGGCGCCGCGCGTAGTGGTTGAGTCGGATGCCATTCGGTATCTGGAATCGCTGATCGGCAAGTTGCCGGGCAATGCGCGGGTATCGGTGCTGTGTGCCGATGGCAACGAGGTTGGCGGCATCGTCTGCGTGCGGCCCACGGTGCAGGCATTCCGTGACCGGGCTGGTCGCGAAGGCATCAATGGCATCCTGCGTCTGGAAGATGCCGCGGCACCTGGCGGCGAGCATCATGTCTGGCTGGACCAGATTCGTGCCGTGCGCCAGCTGGTATCCCCCGGCGTGGCCGTGCGGGCGTAACCATCCGCGATGGCGCGACCCGTCGCATCATCAGTAGATTTCCGCCACGCAGCAACGCAGGCTGCCACCGGCCTTTTCGATGTCGTCCAGGGCCACACTGCCGATGCGAAAACCCCAGCGGGCGAGGTCGTCGCGCTGGGCGGGTTCAAGCGCTGCCGCGCCGCGTGCGCTCATCCACACGCGTTTGTCGGTCAGTGTGATCGCGTTGCCGGCGAAGGCCCGTTTTTGCGCAGAACTGAGCCACGTCACCTGATTGCCATAGGCCGTGGCGATGGCCTGCGGCACGGCAGGATCGGCGAAACCATCGGCGGCGAGAATGATCGCACGGCTGGCCAGCAACGCCAACACCACGTTGGTGTGGTATTCGCCTTTGGCAAGGTCGAAGCAGAACGTGAGCTTGAGGTCGAAGGCCTTGTGCATGGCGGCGGCGCCGGCCTCGTCGCAGCGCTCGGACAGACCGCAGAAGCCCACGCCGCGGGCGCGGTCGATGATCAATGCACCGGTCAGCTCGGCGGTGAGATCGGCGCAGCCGGACAGGTCGACTTCGTCATAGCCGAGCACGTTGCCGAAGAAGGCGCGGATGTCCTCGCGCACGGCTTCACGCTGGCGCACAGGATGATGCATGCGGCCGACCACCAGGCGTCCCGGCGTGGTCGCGAACACGTTGTTGGGGAACACGCCGTCCGGGGCTTGTGCGTCGCCTGGAAACACCACGACCGGGATGTCCTCGCGCAAGGCTTCGGCCAGCGCCGCATGCTGGGCCATGGCGCGTTGCGGGTCCGGCGGGTCGGACAGCCGCATGTAGTGGTTGTCGCGTGCCGATTGCGTGGCCAGCGTGAATGCCGATGGCGCCACCAGAAAGGCGGCGCGCGCAGTGGCTGGCGCCGTACATGGCAGGGCGGCGAAGGCCGCGAGAAAGTCCTCGGGAGAACGCGTGATCATGCTTGTCTCGAATGCGGGATGGAGAGATTGTAATCGCCGGCGTGTCAACGTCGGCGAGGCTTGGGCGTTGTGGCGATGGCGAGATGCCATGTTTGCGATCTGATCGAGGAGCGCGTGATGAGAGCCTTGGGTGCGATGTTTTTTGCGTTGGCCAGCGCGGGTTTGCTGGCCGGTTGTGTCACCAGTCCGTCGTCAACCATGGTGGACGAAACGGTCGCGCCGGCGCGCTTGGCCAATGTACATGCGGCAGCCGGCAAGCCGGTCGCATCGTTCAATCTCAACCTCGCGCTGGGCGATACCTCGATTTATGCCTGGCGGGCGTTGAACAATCACGAATTGCTGGTGTACACGCGGCCGCGTCAGGCTTGGCTGCTCGGTTTGACGCCGTGCCCGCGCCTGTTCCGCAGCCCCTTCATTGCCTTGACCGAGGCCATGGGTCAGGTCGACCACTTCAGCACGGTTTATGTTTTCCGTGGATTGGTGCCGTGTCAGGTGCGCACGATCCAACCGGTGGATGTGGGGCAGCTCAAGGTACACATGACGTATCGCATGGGCGCGACGGTGTTGCCGCGACATGGCACCGACGTGTCTGCGCGCCGGTAGTTGCGTGCATGCCGGTCCGCAGATTGGCCTGATGGTGGGCTGCGGAGCGGTGGCGCGGATGATGGTCGAATCCGGAGGTGGATCATGAAATGGCATGGTTTCGTTGTTGTGGCATGTGCCGGCTTGATGCTGGCCGGTTGTGCAGCATCCCGGGCACGGCATCAGCAGGAGCGATCGCGCTTGGCGGCCATCCAGGCGGCGGCTGGCAAGCCGGTGGGCGCATTCGATTTCATGACGCGTGATCTGTGGTCGTGGGAGCCGCTCAACGAGCATGAGCTGTTGGTGTACACGCGTCCGCGACAGGCCTGGTTGCTGGATGTCGGAGTGTGCCCGCAGTTGCCCTACACGGTGTCCATCGGACTGACGTCGCATGTGGGTCAGGTCAGTGTGATGACGGACAGCGTGCTGGTGCAGGGCGGCATGCTGCCTTGTACGATCGAGCGCATTCGTCCGGTGGACGTGGCCAAGCTGCACAAGGAGATGCAGGCCCGCAAGGGTGGCACGATGGTGCCCGAAAGGGCCGCGCACGCGCACGCCGATGCGACACGCTGAGGTGCGATCAACGGGCGAACGCCGTTAGACTGGAACTTTCCGGTTTGCGGGGGGTGATCCCATGCGGCGTTCAGGCATTGTCTTCGTGTTGGTTGCCCTCGGGGCGCTTGCCGGCTGCTCGCAGCCGTCCACGCCGACGCTTGCACAACAGGCGGCCGCGCGGGCGGCTGCGGCCAATGCGGCCGCGCAGCAACGGCTCACGCTGTTTCACAAATTGCTGGCGATGAAACGCCCGCAGCTGGCGATCCCCATTGGTCAGGAGATTCTCGACAAATATCCGCGCACGTCGGCAGCGACTGCGGTGGCCAAGGTGCTTCCCGGCGTCAAGACCCGTGCGGCGGCCATGGCCGAAAAGACGCGTCTGGCCAATCTGTGGTCGTACCAGGTCAGCCCCATGGCCGGCGGTACCCAGAGCACGGCGGCGATCGATCCGAGCAAGCCGGCCGGCAGCAAGGTGGAGCTGGTGTTGCGTCGACACTCGGCCTGGGGCACGTCGACCTATTTGTACGATCACGCCAAGGGGGCCAGTTTTGTCTGCCACGGGCTATGCCGGATCGTCATGCATTTTGATGGCGTCGAGCATGTCTACCGTGGTTATCTGCCCAATGGAGGCGAGCCGGCGATGTTCATCAAGGACTACAAGGGTTTCGTCAAGCGCTTGGCCAAGGCGAAGGTCGTGGACATGGACGTCGCCATCAAGGGCTCGGGCAAGCAGACGCTGGTGTTCGAGACCGGTGGCTTTGTCGCGAGCAAGTGGTTGCCGTTGCCCAAGAAAAAATAGGGTGCGACGTAATTCGCTGCTGAGACCGGTGCCGATTCCCGTTGTGCAAATCAGCGTCGGCGAGGGTTGACCAGGCTGTCCGTCAATTCAAGGTGAAGTGATTGACGGCCCACGTCAGTGGCCCGCGTATGCCATGGTGCAGGCGCGGCGGCAGCTGCAGGGGTTTGAGCACCATGTTGATCGCCATGCTGGCCGGCAGATGGCGACGCACGAAGGCATAGATGCGTCGCGTGTGCCGATGGAACGTGGCTTCGTCGACGAGGTATTCGGGATGCCGCTGCTGGAACACGTGGCGCAGCACGATGTCACTTTCCGAGTTGCCGATGTCGCGCAGGCGTTTCCACAGAACGCGCATGACCGTGAAGCGGCCGTAATGTTGCTGTGCCTGGTATTTGCGGAAGTAGCGATAGAAGTATTTGTAGTGATGCACTTCGTCGCTCTTGATGTGGCTGGTCAGTGCCTTCAGCACGGGCTCGTCGGTGCTGTCGTGAATGGCGCGGTAGAGCGTGGATGTGCCCATTTCGACGATGCAGCGTGCAGCCATTTCGAGGCCGCGCGAAGGCTCCAGCAGCTCTTGCGTGCAAATGTCCTTGTATTCGGCGAAGAAGGTCTTGAACGACGCGTCCCAGTCGAACTCGGGCCACACGTGGGTGACGTAGGCAGCCAGTGCACGGCCGTGCTGCGCTTCCTCGTGTTCCCAATGGTCGCGCAGCCAGGTCTGCACTTCCTCGTCGCCGTCGTAGTGGTGCACCAGATTGTGGGCGTAAACGTCCGCACCGCTTTCGACGAACGATGAGGCGCACAACAGGCACATCAAGTCATCATTGGCGCGCATGCGTCGGGTGTCGATTTGCGCATAATCGATGCTGTCCATGGACCATGGCAGCGTGATCGTGTGGTGCATGGCATCCTCGACCGGGATCGGGTTGCGCGCCGGGAGCGGTGGCTTCAGGCTTGCACTTTAAACCCAAAACACTCCGAATGGGGTTGTTTGGGCAAAGCTTGCCCGGCACGGGTTTTGCGCCCACGTTGACTCGCTTGAGTTGACGCGGGGTTGCGTCAGTGCAGCGCGAAGCGCCGCGACACCCATGTCAGCGGCGGCTGCAGGCCGGCATGCAGGCGTGGTGGAAGATCCAGCGGCTTGAGGATCATCTTGATCGCCATTTGCGGCTGCAGGTTGTGACGCACGAAGCCGTAGATGCGGTCGCTGGCCTCGCGGAAGGTGGCCTTGTCGACCAGGTATTCGGGATGGCGGAACTTGAACACATGACGCAATGCGATGTCGCCATCTTCGTTGCCGATCTCGCGCAGGCGGCTCCACAACGCCCGCAATATCTTGAGACGGCCCAGTCGCTGCTCTGCCTGATATTTCTGGAAGTAGTGGTAGAAGTGGCTGTAGTGGCGGACCTCGTCGCTCTTGATGTTTTTGGTCAGGGCCTTGAGTACCGGCTCGTCGGTGCTTTCGTGGATGGCGCGATAAAGAGTGGCGGTGCCGGTTTCGACCACGCAGCGCGCGGCCATTTCCAGACAGCGTGAGGGTTCCAGAAATTCGGTCTTGCAGACAGTGGCGTATTCGCCGATGAAACTGGCGAAGGCAGCGTCGAAATCGAAGTCGGGCCAGACATGGCTGACATAAGTGGCCAGCGCCCGGCCGTGCTGCAATTCCTCGTGCTCCCAATGGTCGCGCAGCCAGGTTTCCACTTCCTCGTCGCCCGCGTAATGTTCGACCAGGTTGCGGGTGTACAGGTCCGAGCCGCTCTCGATGAAGGCGGAGGCGCACAACAGGCACATCAGGTCGTCATTGGCACGGATGCGTTCGACGATGATGCTGTCGAAGTCAATGCTGTCCAGTGTCCACGGCAGCACGTTGGCGTAATCCACGGCCTTCCCCTCTGCAATCGGTTTGCGAAATCGAAAACGGATGCCCCTCGGGTGGGCATCATAAGACATGTGGATGGTTGCAGGCAGTGACTTTGGTCAGGCCGTTCAGCGGACCACCGTCACCGGTACGTGCGCACGCGCGATGATGTCGGTGGACACCGAGCCGAGCAGCCAGCGCAGCAAGGCGCCACGCTCGGTGTGGCCGATCACGATGTGGTCGATCGCGTGCTTGTGCACCTGCGCCAGCAACACGTCGCCGGGGGAACCGTAAACCACCTCGGCGTCGAACAATGGGCTGTCGTCGCCAGCCAGTTGCGCAAGTTCGGTGGCCAGGTGGCTGACGTGCGCGTCATTTTTGTCGGTCATCATCAAAGCGCAGGCTTCAGGGCCCCCCTCGGCGACCTGCAGGACGCTGACCACATGCACGCGGCCACCCGTGGCCCGGGCAAGATCCAGGGCGAAACGGAACGAATGTCGGGCCGATTCGGAGCCATCGTAGCCGACCAGAGTGTGCTTGATCATGGTGTCCTCGTGGGCATTGTCTTGGGGGCATTATGCCTGTCCCCGGTGTGTTTGTTCGACTGGCATGCATGCTGTCGTCAGCCGGTCGCGGGTGCTTGCGGTTGTGTTCAGGCAGCTTGCAACAGACTCCGGCTTTCCAAAGCAAGTCAGGAGGCTGCCATGAAGAAACAGGCTTTGATGGTGCTGGGTGCGTCCTTGGCGGCATTGGCTTTTGCCGGCTGTTCCACCACGCCCACGCAGTCCACGCAGACGGTCTACACGACACCGGCGACGCTGCATTGCCGGATGACGTTCTCGCTGACCGGCTGGTCGTTTTTCTACAAACGTGCCGATGGCAGCGGGGAAGTGCATTGCGCCAATGGCCAGTCGATGCCTGTGCGGATCAGCGTGGTCGGCGGCGGTCTGACCGCCGGCAAATGGCATGTCGATGACGGTACCGGCGTATTCAGCGTGGTGCATCGGATCGGTGACGTGCTGGGCAGTTACGCGCAGGCCGAAGCGCACGCCGGCGTGGTCAAGTCGGGTTCGGCACAGGCCCTGACCAAGGGGCCGGTATCGCTGGCGTTGACCGGTACGGGCGAGGGTGTGGATCTGGGTGTGGCTGTCGGCAAGTTCACCATCAGCCGCGAGTAGGGTGGACGGGGCAAATCAGCCTTTGGGTGGTTGGCTCCGTTTGCGCGCGCGGGTGGGTGAGGTCGACGTCCAATTGGCCATGAGACGCAAGCATCCGGCGTGGCAGTTACACTGCCGGTTTGCCCATGAGTGCTGCCCGTCATGCCCGTACCTTCCGCGACAACCGCATCATCCCGTTTTCGACTGCAAGCGTGGCGGGTGGTGACTTGTCTGTTGTGGTTGCTGGCAGCCTTCGGGATCTTGCAGTACAGCGTGCATGTCTGGCAGGTGGCGCATGCGTTGCGGTCTCCCGGTACGGGCCATGACGCCCATGCGGCGCTGCTGCGCATGGTCATGTGGGGTTCCGCCTATCTCGCCTGTGCCTGCGTCACGTTGGCAGTGGCCACGGGTGCTTTGTTGACGCGCGGCTGGGCGCGAGTGGCGTTGCGTGTGGTGGCGGTGTTGCTGGCGCTGTGGTTTTTGGTCACGGCCATTCAGTACGGCGCGCGCTTGATGGCATTCATCCATGACAGCCAGATGTTGCTGGCACAGCCGCACATGGCTGATGCCGCACGTCTTCTGGCGGCACGGGTACGCCGCAGTTACGAGGTCACGATTGCGCTCAAGGCCGTGGCCGTGCCGGTACTGGTGTGGCTGGCGTGGCGCCTTGGCGTGCCCTCGGTACGTGGACAGTTCCCGGCTTGGCCGGCACGCAAGGTTGGTTGATCACATCGTGCGAACGGATTCCGCTGCCCGCCCGGCGAAGGGCCGCGGGCGGGTAGCGAATCGGGTGGGTCGTCACTGGAACGATACCTTGGCCCGATTGTCGTTGGAGTTGCGGTCGACCAGTTCGTTGTACGGATCAATGCCGACCTGGTAAGGCTTGGCATCGACGGTCAGGGTGATCGTGCTGTCGCCGTTGGCCACCTTCTGCTTCTTCAGATAAAGCACGGGTTCGTCGCCTTCGACACCGTTGGCAGCCTTGCCGAACACGCCGATGTCGATCGGCAGGTTCAGCTTTGCCGGCGTCTGTTTGCCCTCGGCATTGGCATAATACTTGGCTGCATGCACTCGCATGGTGACCTGGTATTTGCCATCGGGCAGCTTTTTCGCCTTGGCCCAGATGACGCGGTTGTCGTACAGGGTGATCTTCCAGAACGAGTCATCAATCAACTGGTCCCACTTGGGGCCGGCGGCGGCCTTGATGTCGTTGACGAGATCGATCGAAGTCGGATACGGCGGGCCTTTGAAGCGGTAGGTCTGGTCGAAGGTATGCAAGGCACTGTCGATGACGTCCTCGCCGATGTAATCCTGCAGTGCGTAGAACACCACCGAGGCTTTGCGGTAGCGGATGTAGGTTTGGCCTTCGACCTTGCCCAATGGGGTTTCGCCGCCCCGATCGAGAATGCGGCGAGCCAGATAGTGGTCCAGTTCGTATTTCAGGAAACGGCGCATCTTGTTGGGGCCGTAGTGATGCTTCATCACCATCAGTGCCGAATATTGCGCCAGCGATTCGCTGAGCATCGTGGCACCCTGCATGTTGGCGCCGATCACTTGGTGCGCCCACCACTGATGCGCAATTTCGTGCGCGGCAATATAGAACGGATAGTTGATCGCGCTCCTGCTCTTGAGTCGGGCGATGAAGCCGACGGCTTCGGAGAAGGCCACGGTACCGGCAAACGATTGCGCGAAGGCACCATCGAAGTTGGGGAACTCGATGATGCGCAGATGCTTGAACTGGTAGGGCCCGAAGTGCTTCGTGTAATAGGACAGTGAATCCTTTGCCGAAGCGATCAGGTCATTCACGTTCCAGTAGTGCGCGGGGTTGTAGTACACGCTGAGCTTGACGTCATGCCACTGCGCGCGTTTGACGGCCCAGTGCCCCGACAGATAGGCGTAGAAATTGAGGATTGGTGCCTGCGTCTGATAATGGAAATAGCGCCGGTTGCCGATGATCCAGGTCTTGATGAGCTTGCCTGGCGCAATCGCGGTCTGATCGGCGGCGGTGGACACCACGGTATTGAATTTGATCCAGTCGGAGTCCGACGAGATGTACGTGTTGGCGCGTTTGGCCGGATCTTCGCTGAGCGGTGGCGTACGCGGTTCGGGCGGCAGGCCGTACTTGCGTCGGTCGCTCTTGCCGGTCAGCTGATACTGGCGGTCATAGCCGATGGTCGGCAACGGCAGGCTGCGATTGGTCAGGAAGGTGCCATTGTGGATCAGGCGGGTGTCAAGCGGTCCCAGGTTGTTCTTGAATCCGTGCGGGTCGTAGCGGACATCGAAGCTGTAGGTCATCGAAGCGCCGGGTGCCAGCGGCGTGTCGAGTTTGTAAATGCTGAAACCGAGCAACGTGTCGCGTTTGATCGTGGTGTGCGGTGCGAACGAGACGTGCGTGGGCGGGACCCCGGCAGTCCAGTTCACGTACAGCTTGTCGATCGGCGCCTTGTGCTTGTTGACCAGCGTGTACACGACGTGCATGTCGAGCTTGCGCTGGTAGGGGTAGATGTCGACCTTCGAATCGATGGCCGTGATGCGCGGTTGCGGCGCATTGGCGTACTTGCTGTACAGCTTTTCGTACTCGGCCTGATATTGCTTGCCCTGGTCACCGGTGATGTAGGCGTTGAGAACGTGCGTGTTGTAGTAAACCCACGCACCGCAACCGATGAAGCCTGCAAGAGTCACGAGGAGCGTGATCTGCAGCGGCCGTCGGCACAGGCGTGAGCCGGCGTTGCGCCAGCGCTTGCCACGATCGGTGCCGCGTACCCAGAACAACGTGCCCAGCACCATCAGCAGTGCTGCGCCCAGTGCCCAGTAAAGATCGAACCACAACGCGCCCGCGAGAAAATGTCCCCAGCCGTTGAGGGCCGAATATGGCGTGCTCGGGCCACCGCCGTAGTTGTACAGATTGTCGCCCCAGCCCAGGTAACCCATCAGCGCACTGCCGACGAGGAACACGATGAACCACAGGTAGCCAAGAAATTTGTTGTTGGCCAGCACCTGCAGCACCAGGGCCAGGATGCCCATCAGGATGAAACCGATGGCGGCCAGGCCAAGGCCAACGGCATACACGCCCAATTGCAGGTGCGTGTAACCCTCGATGAGTTGGTAGCCGATGGTGTAGATCGCGCCGACCACGAGGAAGATCACGACGATCAGGGCCAGTGTCGTGGCTTTGGATGTCAGCGCGATCCACGACGGCGCGCCGGTGGCGTCGATGACGTCGCTGACCGCGAACTTGCGATTGCGCCAGATCAACTCGCCGGCAAAGAAAAACAGCACGATCAGCAGGAACAGCGACATCGATCCCTTGACGTCCGTGACCATGAGATGCGTTACCGGGTACACCGCGGTGCCGTAGGCCTTGCCGTGCGTCAGCAGGATCGAGGTCAGGATGATCAGGCCGAACAGCAGCATCAGCGGAAACAGCACGCCGCGCATGATGCCGCGCAAGTCCATGCGCGTGATCGACACGAATTGCTGCCACAACGCATGTGCATCCTGATGGGTGGCAATGCTGGGCAGTGTCAGCGTGACGGGAACATTGACCATTGCTGCCCGCTGCCGCCGGCGACGCCAGGGCCAGCGCAGACGCAGTCCCTCGCGATTGGGACGGAACAGCAAGAAGCCGCCGGCGAACATGGCGGCTGACACCAGCAGCCAGATGATGCGGTTGGCCATCAACACGCCGTCAAACGGAGGCAGCTGCGTGTTGTAGTTGTGCGCCGTCCAGTAGCGAACCGTGTCCTGCAGGGCCTGACCACCGTAGGGGTTGACCATGCTGGAGACGAGGTGATGGTCCAGACCGAGCATCAGGTTGGCGGCCACCGCCTGCAGCGCGATGACGACGATTACGCCAACAAACATGGCCAGCAGCGAGCGTGTGAGGGCCGCCAGCAGAAACAGCAGCGTGCCGATGAAGATCATGTCCGGCAGCACGATGGTGCCAAAGCTCCACAGCCATGGCGCCAATGTCAGTGGCCCCAGTCGGGTGGCATCGACCCAGGGCATCAAGGTGCCCATCAGCATGCCAATGAGGGACGCCACGGCAATGGCCAGCGCGATCAGGAAACCGGCGGCGAAACGACCGCCCAGATAGCTGCCGCGCGAGACCGGGGTGCTGAAGATCGTCTCGGCCGTGCCCTGGTCAAAATCGCGCAACATCGCGCTGGCAATGAACACCACGACGAACAGAGTGGACAGGCCCGCGAAGACAATGCTCAGTCGCGCGATCACCACCGGTGCGTTGATGTGCACGTTGCCGACCGCTCCACCGGCGACAATCATCGGTGAGCTGGTCAGCGCGACACCACCGATGAAGAACAGGACCAGGAATACCCAGAACAGTGGCGTCTTGAGCTGCTGGCGAAGCTCGAAGCCGAAGATCTCCATGAACATGCGCAAGTCCTTGTCAGGCGGCTTCGGCGATGGCCGGCGTGGCGGCTTGCTGTTGCAGCTGGCCGAAATAGACGTCTTCGAGATCCGGCGCCACGGCTTCGAAACCCTCTTCGGGAGCCGCATCGGCGAGCACATGGATGATCGTCGTGCCCGCGGCCAGGCGCGTGGACAACACGGTCATGTGCGCCTGATAGGTGGCCAGTTGCGATTTGTCGATGCGACGCTGCCAGACGTGGCCTTCGAGCGCACGGATGGCTTCGTGCGGTTCGCCGGTCAGCAACACCTGGCCCTGGCCGATGATGGCCATGCGCGGGCACAGGTCGGTCACGTCTTCGACGATGTGGGTGGACAGGATCACCACCGCGCGTTCGCCGATCTCGGCCAGCAGGTTCAGAAAGCGGTTGCGTTCGGCCGGATCCAGGCCGGCGGTGGGCTCGTCCACGATGATGAGCCTGGGATCGCCGATCAGCGCTTGGGCGATGCCGAAACGCTGGCGCATGCCGCCGGAAAACCCGCCCAGTTTCATCCAGCGCTTGTCCCACAGGTTGACCTGATTGAGCAGTGCCTCGACCAGTGCCTTGCGCTCGCGGCCGTTGGTCACGCCCTTGAGGGTGGCGAGGTGGTTGAGCATGTCCTGCGCCGACACCTTGGGGTAGACGCCGAACTCCTGTGGCAGGTAACCCAGCAACCGGCGCGTGACAAGCGGGTCGGCGACAAGATCCTGCCCATCCAGCTCGATGGTGCCGATGTCGGGCATCTGCAAGGTGGCGATGGTGCGCATCAGCGTGGATTTGCCCGCGCCGTTGGGTCCGAGCAGGCCGAACATGCCGTGCGGAATGTCCAGCGATACATCGCGCAGGGCCTGTACGCCGTTGCGATAGGTTTTTGACAGGTGTCGAATGGTCAGCATGTCCCGGCCTTGGTTTACTCAACCGCTGGATGGCGGTGATCCGGGGGCATCATAACCGGCAGGCCGGTCCGGCGAACGGGGCACAAGTCATATGCACCATTGGCCCATGGGTCAACAATCCGGCGCATACGCATTATCATGACCTGTTCGCATCGCCGGGGCATCCGGCGGTGCATTCCCGTTTTCCGCAGGAGGCCCCATGGCCGAGGTCAAAGAAGTTCGCGTCCCCGATATCGGCGGTTTCGACAACGTGCCGGTGATCGAAGTGCTGGTCAAGCCGGGCGAGACCGTCAGCAAGGACCAGGGGCTGGTCACGCTGGAATCGGACAAGGCCACCATGGAAGTGCCGGCACCGTTTGCCGGGGTGGTCAGGGAAGTGAAAGTGTCTGAAGGCGCGGAGGTGTCCGAAGGCAGCGTGGTGGCGCTGATCGAGGCGACGGCTGACGCGGTGGCGCCCGCGCCCGCGCCGGCCAAGGCGCCCGAGCCAGTCCCGGCGCCTGCTCCAGCTCCCGTGTCGGTGCCCATGGCCGCCGCGCCCGCTCCCGTTCCGCGCAAGCCGCCGGTGGAGGCCGGCAGCGTGTCGATGCCGGGCGATCCGCCGCATGCCAGTCCGGCCGTGCGCGCGTTTGCGCGCGAGCTGGGCGTGGACATCCACCAGGTTCAGGGTACGGGCCGCAAAAACCGCATCACTCGTGAAGACGTGCAGGATTACGTCAAGCACGCGCTGGCCTCGGGTGCGCGTCCGGGCACGACCGGTGGCGGCAATGGCTTGAACCTGCTGCCATGGCCGAAGGTCGACTTTGCCAAGTTCGGCGAAATCGAAGTCACGGAACTCTCGCGCATCAAGAAGATTTCCGGGGCCAACCTGGCGCGCAACTGGGCCATGATTCCGCACGTCACCCAGCATGACGAGGCCGACATCACCGACATGGAAGCCTTCCGCAAGCAGCTCGGCAAGGAGCATCCGGACACCAAGGTCACGCCGCTGGTGTTCCTCATCAAGGCGGTCGTGGCGGCGCTGAAAAATTATCCGCAGTTCAATGCCTCGCTGGACGAGACCGGCGAAAAGCTGGTGCTCAAGAAATATTTCCACATCGGCATCGCGGTGGACACGCCCGATGGCCTGGTGGTGCCGGTGATCCGCGATTGCGACCAGAAGGGCCTGCTCGATCTGGCCATCGAACTGGGCGAGATTTCCAAAAAGGCGCGTGACAAGAAGCTGGGCCCGGCCGACATGTCAGGCGGTTGCTTCTCGATCAGCTCGCTGGGAGGCATCGGCGGCACCAAGTTCACGCCGATCGTCAATGCGCCGGAAGTGGCCATTCTCGGCGTGTCGCGCAGCGCCATGAAGCCGGTCTGGAATGGCAATGCCTTCCAGCCGCGTTTGATGTTGCCGTTGTCGCTCAGTTACGACCATCGCGTCGTTGATGGCGCCGCCGCCGCGCGTTTCGCCGCGTACTTGGCCAAGGTGCTGGGCGACCTGCGCCAGCTGCTGGTGTAAGGGACGATCATGGCGAACACGATTGAAGTGAAGGTGCCGGACATCGGCATGGACAGCGCCCCGGTGATCGAGGTGCTGGTGGCCGTGGGCGACACGGTCAAGGTCGAGCAGGGTCTGGTGACGCTCGAATCGGACAAGGCCACGATGGACGTGCCGTCCACGGCTGCCGGCACGGTCAAGGCGATCAAGGTGAAAGAAGGCGACCAGGTCGGCGAAGGCGCGGTGATCGTGGAGTTGGAAGCTGCGTCGGGCGACGCTGCGTCGGCACCGGCACCCGTGGCAGCTCCCGCGGCAGCGCCGGCTGTGCCGGCACCGGCACCGGCGGTCGCCGCTACTCCCGCCGCGATCGTGCAGGCCACCGGCGAGACCGGCCGCACGCCCGACGTGAGCTGTCAGGTGGTGGTGCTGGGCTCCGGCCCCGGCGGCTATTCGGCCGCCTTCCGCGCCGCCGATCTGGGCCTGGACACGGTGCTGATCGAGCGTTACGACACGCTCGGTGGCGTGTGCCTGAACGTCGGTTGCATTCCGTCCAAGGCGCTGCTGCATGCCGCGGCCGTGATCGACGAGGCCGAAGCCATCGCCGCGCATGGCGTGAGCTTTGGCAAGCCCAAGCTCGACCTCGACAAGCTGCGTGGTTTCAAGAACAAGGTCGTCGGCCAGTTGACGGGCGGCCTGACCGGCATGGCCAAGGCACGCAAGGTGACCACGCTGACGGGTACCGGCACCTTCGTGTCGCCGCACGAAATCGAAGTGGTCGGCAAGGACGGCACGCAGCTGGTGCGCTTCGAAAAAGCCATCATCGCCGCCGGTTCGCAATCGCTGAAGTTGCCGGGCTTCCCGTGGGACGATCCGCGCATCATGGATTCCACCGGCGCGCTGGAATTGGCCGACGTGCCGAACAAGTTGCTGGTGGTCGGCGGCGGCATCATCGGGCTGGAAATGGCCACGGTGTATGCGGCGCTGGGCAGCGCGGTCACGGTGGTGGAGCTCGCCGATCAGCTGATGCCAGGTGCCGATGTCGATCTGGTCAAGCCTTTGGCCAAGCGCCTGGGCCAGCGCCTTGCCGGTATTCACCTGAAGACGAAAGTGGTCGAGGCCAAGGCGCAAAAGAACGGCATCGCCGTCACCTTCGAAGGCGCCTCGATGCCCGACACCAAGCTGTTCGACCGCGTGCTGGTGGCCGTAGGCCGTGCCGCCAACGGCAACAAAATCGGCGCCGAGGCAGCCGGTGTTGCCGTGTCCGAGCGCGGCCTGATTGCCGTGGATTCGCAGATGCGCACCAACGTGCCGCACATCTTCGCCATTGGCGACATCGTCGGTCAGCCGATGCTGGCGCACAAGGCCACGCACGAGGCACACGTCGCCGCCGAAGTCTGCACGGGCGAGAAGGCGCATTTCGATGCGCGCGTGATCCCGTCGGTGGCCTTCACCAATCCGGAAGTGGCTTGGGTTGGCGTCACCGAACGCCAGGCCAAAGAGCAGGGCATCGCCATCGAGGTCGGCAAGTTCCCGTGGGCGGCGTCGGGCCGTGCCATCGGCATCGATCGTACCGAAGGCTTCACCAAGCTTGTCATCAACAAGGACACGCGGCGCGTCATCGGCGGCGGCATCGTCGGCGTCAATGCCGGCGACCTGATTTCGGAATTGGCACTGGCCATCGAGATGGATTGCGAGGCGGCCGACATCGCGCTGACCATTCATCCGCATCCGACTTTGGGCGAATCGGTCGGCATGGCGGCCGAGGTGGCCGAAGGCACCATTACCGACCTGTACATGCCGAAGAAAAAATGACCCGGTGCACAGCGGGGCCGGCACGCGCGTTCACCTTGGAAGCGCGTCCGGCCCCGCTGTCGTTTCATGTAGCCCGCAAGTCACGCATGACATTTGTCCATTGGACGGTGTGCCCTATGATGCTAGTTTGCGAGCCCTGTTCGGAGCTTGCCTCGCAGGAGGGGAAACATCATGGCTACACCCAACGTGCGCATGGAGCACGTGACCAAGCGGTTTTCGGGCCACACGGCGGTGGACGACATGTCCATCGAAGTACCGTCGGGCGGTATTTTCGGGTTGCTTGGGCCCAATGGCGCGGGCAAATCCACGGCGATTCGCCTCATCATGGGCATCTTGATGCCGGACGCCGGCAAGGTCGATTTGTTCAGCACTGGCAAGCATGGCCGGCACCTGTCCGAGCGCGTCGGCTATCTGCCCGAGGAACGCGGTCTGTACAAGAAGATGCCGGTGCTCGATCACCTGATTTTTCTGGGCCAGACACGCGGCTTGTCGCGTGCCGACGGACGCCGGCAGGGGCAGGCCTGGCTGGAGCGTTTGGGCGTGGCCGATTGGGCCGACAAGAAGGTCGAGGACCTGTCCAAGGGCATGCAGCAGAAGGTGCAGTTTGCCGGCGCCATGCTGCACGATCCGGAATTGCTGATTCTGGATGAGCCGTTCTCGGGGCTCGATCCGGTCAATGCGCAGGTGATGAAGGACACCGTGGTGGAGCTGGCGCACAAGGGTCACACCATCATTTTTTCCACGCACGTGATGGAACAGGCCGAGCGCATGTGCGATCGCATCGTCATCATGGCCAAGGGACGCAAGGTGGTCGATGGTCCGCTGGCACAGGTCAAGGCCGAGTCGGGCAAGCGCCATGTGGCGCTGGATTTTTCCGGTTCGCGCGAATTGGCCAGCGGCGTGCTGGCCGATCGCAGCCTGGTCGCCAGCGTCGATGATTTCGGCGCCAGCGCGGAGATTGAATTGGCGTCCGGTGCCGATCCCGGCCGGTTGCTGTCGGCCCTGGTGGCCTGCGGCACGGGGTTGAGCCGGTTCCAGGTGGTGGAACCGTCGCTGCAGTCGATTTTCATTGCCAAGGTGGGCGCCGAAGCGGCCCATGCGGCACGTGTGGAGGTGGCCGCATGAATGCGAACAAGATCCTGTCCGTGGTGCGCCGCGAGTTCGTCGAGCGCGTGCACAGCAAGGCTTTCGTCATCACCACCATCCTGGTGCCGGTGTTGCTGCTGATCATGGCGGTGGCGCCGATGTTGCTGATGGGCCAGTCCGATCACACGGCGCGGGTGGCGGTGGTCGATGGCACCAGTGGCCCGTTGGCGCAGCAGGTGGTCAAGGTGTTGCGTGCGCAGAAGATCGGTACTGGCGCCACCGCCAAGCCGCGCTATGAAATCACGCTGGTGCCGGCGCAAGGCAAGGCGGACAGCGTGCGCGAGCAGTTGGTCGACGAAACCGGCTTTTCGCGTGCCAGCCACAAGGGCAAGTATGACGGCGTGCTGGAGCTGACGGCGGACACGCTGAGCAGCGGCAAGCTTACCTATTACGGCAGCAATGTCAGCTCGATCAAGGCCATGGCCATGCTGCAAAGCGAGTTGTCCAAGGCCTTTGCCTCGGTGCGCCTGACCCAGGCTGGCATCAGTCTGGACACGGTCGGCAAGGCCATGCGTCCGGCGAATCTGTCGGCCAGGCGGGTGTCCGAGGGCAAGCTGACCGGACAATCCGGCAGCTCGGCCTTTGCCGTGGCCTATGGCATGGGCTTCCTGCTTTACATCGCCATCATCTCGTTTGGCGCCCGTACCATGACCTCGGTGATCGAGGAAAAGACCTCGCGCGTCATGGAGGTGCTGGTGTCCTCGCTGACGCCGTTCCAGATGTTGATGGGCAAGGTGTTGGGCGTGGGCTCGGCGGGCTTGCTGCAGATGGCGATCTGGGGCGTGTCGGCCTTGCTGATTTCCACGCAGGCCTCGCATCTGGCGGGTTTGTTCGGGATCAGTCAGTCGACGTTGGCGATGCTGTCGATGTTGTCCATCAGCGGTTCGATGGTCGTCGTGTTCCTGCTGTATTTCATCCTCGGCTTTCTGCTGTTCGGTGCGCTGTATGCCGCCGTGGGTTCCATGTGCAACTCGACCCAGGAAACGCAGCAGTACGCAACCGTGGTCACCGTGCTGATCCTGATCGGGTTCCTGTCGATGTTTGGCACCATCGCCAACCCGACCGGTACACTGGCCAACGTGATGTCGTGGATTCCGTTCTTCTCGCCGTTCGTGATGCCGGTGCGCTGGGCGTTGACGTCGGTGTCCAGTGTCAATCTGGCTGGATCGCTGGTGCTGCTGGTGATCGGCATGTGGTGCTGCGTGTGGCTGGCTGCGCGCATCTATCACACCGGTATCCTGATGTTCGGCAAAAAGCCGAGCTGGCGCGAGCTGTGGCGCTGGATTCGGGTGAGCTGACCAACGCGCATCTTGTCCTGTTCAGGAGCCCGTCGCGGAAACGACGGGCTCCTGCGTTGGCGTGTACGACGTGAACAAATCGCCTTGCGCGGCCAGGCTGTCACTGTCGACGAAGCCGGACAGGCCCACGCCGACCAGACGATAGCGAGTGTCGGCGGGGCGGTCGACATGCGTGCGCAGGGCGCAGGCGATGTCAGCCAATTCCGTTTCGCTGTGTGGCCGCGTCGTTGGTGTCAGGCTGCGTGTCAGCGTGTGGAAATCGGCGGTCTTGAGTTTCAATGTCACCGTGCGCGCCACGCGATGCGGCTCGCGTTGATGATGCGCCCAGGTTTTTTCGGCGAGGCGACGGATGTGCGGCTCCAGCTCGTCGAGCGTGAGGTCGTGCTCGAAGGTATCTTCGGCGGACACCTGCAGCGTGGGTCGGTGCGGCACCACGGCGCGTTCGTCGAGGCCTTGCGACAGTTCGTGCAGACGCACGCCCCAGCGACCGAAGCGTTGTTCCAGTTCGGTGCGTGGTCGCTCGCGCAACTGGCCGACCGTGGCAATGCCGAGCGCGGCCAGTTTGCGTTGCATCACCTTGCCGACGCCGGGAATGCGGCCAACGTCGAGCGGCGTCAGGAAGGCATGGATCTCGTGCGGGCGAATCACTTTGAGGCCATCGGGCTTGTTCCAGTCCGAGGCGATCTTGGCCAGGAACTTGTTGGGCGCGACGCCGGCCGAAGCAGTCAGCTGCGTGACTTCGCGGATGCGCGTGCGGATGGCTTGCGCGATGGCCGTGGCCGAGTGCCCGCGTGCGGCCTCGGTCACGTCGAGGTAAGCCTCGTCCAGTGACAACGGTTCGATGAGCGCGGTGTGTTCGGCGAAGATCGCGTGGATGGACCGCGATACGGCCTTGTAGCGCACGAAGTCCGGTGGCACGAACACGGCATCGGGACACAGACGTTCGGCGCGTACCGCGGGCATGGCCGAATGCACGCCGAAGGTGCGCGCCTCGTAGCTGGCCGCGCACACCACCGAACGCGCACCGCGCCACGCCACCACCACCGGCTTGCCGCGCAGGGCAGGATCGTCACGTTGTTCCACCGATGCGTAGAACGCATCCATGTCGACGTGGATGATCTTGCGTGGAGTGGACATGGCAGGAGCGGTGCGGGATGGTTTTCCGCATTGTACGCAGAAGGTCTCAGCGCCAGAACGGGATCAGCCAGTCCTTGCCATTGTCGCGTGGGTGGCTGCCTGGCGGCACCGGGGCGCGGGTAACACGCAACACGTGTCGTCCCGCAGCCAGATCGCGCACGTCGATCATGGCCAGCAAGGCGGGGCGATGTGTGCGTGGATCACCGGTGGTGTCGTAGTGCAGTGCGGTCAGCGGTTTGCCGTCCAGGAATACTTGGTGTAGTGCGGTCAGGCAGTCAAACCGTGCATTGATGCGTGCTTGGGCGGAGTGGGCGGCGTGCACGGCCGGACAGTGGTCACGCAAGGCGGCGGCATCGCGTCCCGGCAGGTAGGGAATGGTCAATGCGACATACGGGCCCGTGACCACGTCGCTCTGGATAAAGGCGCTGGCCGCATCGCGGGATGGGTCGCGTTGGTCGTCGTAGTGTGCGGGGACGACGGCGCGGGCGCTTCGCGTGGCCGGATGCGGGAACAGGCCGTAGCTGCCGAAGCCGAGTGGGTTGCTCCAGGTGAGCATGGACAAGGCCACGCCGGCAATGATCGGGAAAAGCACGGCAACGGTCAGCACGTGGAATCGGCGTGGTCCGAAATGGCTTTCCAGCAATCGGCCGACGGTGTAGCCCTGCACGGCACCGATGCGGGCATAAAACTTCAGCACCGGTGCGAGCAGCCGGCGCGCGCGCGGGTTGCCGGGCCGGCGTCGACTCCATGATTTGTCCACGATGGCGACGAGGATGAGTGGCGCGAATAACAGCACGACCAGTGCAAACAGCACATTCACGGCATTGATCGCGTAGCCCGTAGCGAGGTGGATGACCACGGCGACGCCCAGCGAGATGACCACGGCGACACTCAAGGTCAGCATGGTGATGGCAAGCATGGTGCCCAGGGCAAACACCACG
Organism: Rhodanobacteraceae bacterium; assembly: GCA_036379495.1. Classification (GTDB taxonomy): domain Bacteria; phylum Pseudomonadota; class Gammaproteobacteria; order Xanthomonadales; family Rhodanobacteraceae; genus Oleiagrimonas. The sequence goes on from DASVGO010000044.1 coordinate 115,264, forward strand.
GTGGCGCGGTTGTCGGCGCGTTCGATGCTGTCGGCGGCGCCGCGGTCGGCCTGCTGGGCAACTTCGCGTTGCACCTGGCCGAGGCTGAGCTTGTCCCAGCGTACGCCATCGGGAAACACCGAATGCATGCCGACCAAGGCGATCCAGCGCGCACGCAGGATCAAATGCAGGCTGAAGGTGATGGCAAGAATGATGACCGCTGTGACGAGGTAGGCATACAGCACGACCAGCATGTCACTGATGTTGTCGGTGAAGCGGGGAATCAAGGGCAACAGGTGCGCCTGCAGCCAGCTCGGGGCTTGCAGCATCGCAAAAACCGCTGCGCCGGAAATCAGCATTTCCACTTCCCAGGTAGGCGTGGTGTGGCGCGACAGTTGATTGGCGTCGTCTGCGGGCAATTCGGGGTCGGTCATGCCGATACGCTCCAGGATGGCGTCTCCATGGTAGTGGCAGGCGTGGTCGTCGGTCGATGGCCCGTCAGTGGCGTTGCCGATGCGTGTCTTCGGCCAGCACCTTGGCGCGGTTCAGCGATTGCAGCCACAGCGCGTTGTGCGCGCCATCACCTTCGCTGGCAGCGTCGGGAATGCGGCTGAAGGGGATGCGCATCGGCGCGGCATCATGCGCCAGCGCGGTCTGCATGCTGCCGAAGTAAACCTTGTCATGGCCGTATTTGGCGTTGATGCGATCGATCACGGCGTCGAGCGCATGCGTGTTGGCGGGTGCGAACAGCGAACCACTGCTTTGCGTGCCCGGAATCAGGCGATGCAGCGTCACGCTGACCGACAGCGGCACGGCGTGAATGGGTCCCGGCAGTTTGCGTCCGCGAGGGCGTCCACCATCGAGCATGTGTGTCAGCAGGTGCAGCAAGGTGCGGCTGTCGTCGGTGGGGTCGAAGGCAAGGTTGTCCTGCCAGCGCGCGTCATGGCCGATGTAGCGGATGCGTACCGCCAGCGCGCCGGCCAGCATCTGTTCACGGCGCAGGCGCATGGCGGCCTTGGCCAGCAATTTGACCAGCACCGAGCGTGCGGCTGCCGGCGAACGCAGTTCAGGTCCCAGCACATGCGAGTGGCCGATCGATCCGCGCGTGGTCACCACCGGCGGCAACCACTGGCCGTGCAGCAAGGCCCACATGCGCTCGCCTTCGATGCCGCCCCATGCGTGGCGCAACAAATGCTTCGGTGCGGCGGTCAGTTGTTCGACCGTGTCAATGCCGTGTTCGAGCAGACGCCGGTGCATCGACGGGCCGATGCCACAAAGGTCACGCAGCTCCAGCCGATGCAGCACCTGCGGCAGGTCGGCTGGCTCGATCACTGTCAGCCCATCGGGTTTTTGCATGTCCGAAGCGGTCTTGGCCAGCCAGGCATTGGGTGCGATGCCGATCGAGCAGCGGATGGCGCCGCCGGGCGCGGTGGCAGCGATTTCCGCCTTGACCTGATGCGCCACTTGTTCGGCGACTTCGCGCCGGCATTGCTTCCCCATCAGTTCGCAGGCCACTTCGTCGATCGAACCGACATGGCCCAACGGAATGGCGCGGTCTATCGCGGCCATCAGGCGATGATGCCATTGCACATACAACTCTGGCCGCGCCACGCGGATCACGATGTCCGGGCACAAGCGCCGCGCCTCGCGCACCAGAGTGCCGGTTTTCACGCCAAACGCCTTGGCCTCGTAACTGGCGGCAATGCAGCAGGTGGTCTCGGCCGCCACCGGTACCACCGCCACCGGGCGCTCGCGCAATACAGGGGCCTCGTGTTGTTCCACCGAGGCGAAGTAGCTGTTGAAGTCGACGAACAGGCTGCGCAGGGTCATGGTCGTGTCTGGGGATGCGCGGCCTTTCGTTGTACACCGTTGGTGTCTCACCGTCGGCGACAGTCGGTAGGGCGTTGTCCCGATACGGGCCGCGTTGGGGTACATGCTATGTTTGCGGCAACATCGATGCCGTGCCTCGAACATGGCCGGCGCAAAGCACGGTGCGAAACCAGAGGATGCAAGGAACGGACATGAGGTGTGTGGTGTTTGGAGGCTCGGGCCAGATCGGGCATTGCCTGCTGCCGCTCTTGCGGGCACGCCACATGCCGGTGGTTGCGGTCAGCCGCGAGCACCATGATGCGATCGATGTGACAACCACCTGGGTGCGAGGCAGTCTGCCCGATGGCGTGCCGCAGCTGCCTGCGGCGGTCACGGCCATCATTTGCCTGGGGCCGCTGGATCATTTCTCGCAGTGGCTGGTCAAGGCGGACATTGACGAGGCGCCGCGCATCGTGGCGATGTCGTCGATGAGTGCCGAGAGCAAGCGGCATTCGCCGGATGCCGGAGAGCGCGAGCTCGCATCGCGCTTGCGTGAATCCGAACAGCGATTGCTGCAGCGTTGTGTCGAACTTGGCAGCGCCTGCACCATTTTGCGAGCCACGCTGATCTACGGCGGCGCCAGCGGCAGCTTGGAACGATTGGCCGCACGGGCACGGCGTTGGCGTGTGTTCCCGCTGCTGCACGGCAAGGGTCTGCGTCAACCAGTGCATGCGCAAGACTTGGCACAAGCAGTGCTGATGGCACTGGAGGGTGTGCCGGCAACCGCTACGCTGTGCATCGGCGGCGGGGAGCGCTTGAGCGCCACGCACATGTTCGCGCGCGTGCGTCGGCAGTTGGCGCCGGGCACCCTGGGCGTCCCGATACCCATGTGGATCTTGCGCGCGCTGACAGTCTTGGGTGGCCGTGGCCGTGGCATGGCCGCGCGGCTCGGACAGGATCTCGTTGCCGACAATGGGGAGCTGGTAAGCTTGCTGGGCATCAAGCCCCGGTCATTTCAACCGGGGCCGACGCGCGAGGGGGCCAATCGGTTCTGACACGGGGTATGCATGCGCCCGCCCGACGTTTGTGCGTCGGTGCGGGATGGGTTTTCTGTCATCGAGGGAACAGATTCATGGATTTTCATCATATGACCGCCGTCACGGCGATTGCCGGGATCATCGGCTTGATCATTGGTTTGTTGATCTGCGGCGCGGTTCTGCTGGTGGTCAACCGCATTGTCAACGGGTACTGGGCCAACTACTGGAAGTGCGTGCTGACGGCACTGGTGGTCGGCATCATCGACTGGATCATCATGCATGTCGTGGGTCTGGTGATCAGCAAGGATCACTTCTACGCGACGATGGCCATCAATTTCGTGGTCAACTTGTTGGTAGGTGCAGGCATCACGAATCTGCTCGTGCGCCGCGAGGATGGTTCGCCGCTGGGTTTCATGCGTGCGTTCTGGGTGTTCCTGATCCTGGCCATCCTGGGCGTGTTGCTGGGCTTGGGCGCGCACCACCTGGCCGGATCACTCAAGGCCATGCAGGCTGCGCAACATTGATCGGATGCATGTGTCATGCGATGGCCGTCCAGCGCGACGGTCATCGCCTTCGACCCGGCACGCGCAGGCGGTTTGGTGCATGAGGGCGACAACCGATCAGGACTTGCTCCAGTCGATGCGGATGTCGCCCGTGGTGGTGAACAGCGCGGCCTCCGCAAATATCAGCAAGATGCCGAGCAAGGCGCTGATCGCGTGCCAGTAGCTGAAATGCCAGATCTGCGCGGAAACCTGGTGGCAACTGCCGTGCGCGCAGACGAAATAGTGGCCGGCCTTGATGAAGCCGTTGATGGCATCGCCCCCAAGGCAGACGCTGCCGGCGACGAATGCGGCGAAGTTGCCGAGGGCCAGGATCATGCTCGGATACATGACCCACTTGGCGCGCCGCGACATGCTCTTGTAGGCAAGGCGCATCTTCATGGCCACGCCGCCCGCTTCAGTAACTCCAGCCTGCACGTCGCATCAGTTTGCCGGCCAGCCATGCCGGACCGATCAGGAGGTAGGCCAGATCGGTCAGGAACGAGGGCCGGCGGCCTTCGATGTGGTGGCCGATGAACTGTCCGATCCAGGCCAGCACGAACAGCGCCACCGCCAGCCACAGCAGCCCGAACGTGCCAATTCCCTGGTACAGCCCGGCCGTGATCAGCGCCAGCACGATGAACACGACGGCCATCACCCAGCCGATGCGGCGCGACAGGCGCTGGTAAAACAGGAAGGTGACGAACATGGCCAACACCGACCATGCGCCCTGTCGCAGCATGCCGGCCGGCACCGGGATCACCCACAGCAGCGCGATCACGCACCACAAAATCACCGGCACGCACACCCAGTGGATGGCCTGGTTGGTCGGGTGGCGGTGATCGCTGCCGTAACTTTGGAACCATTCGTGGATATTGCGCATCTGTGCACCGTGCGAGTGAAGGCAGGTTGAGGGCCGGTTGCGCCGGCGCCTTCAATCATGCGTCGATTTACACGTGGATGCCAGCGAGCTTTTCCAACGCTTCGGCGTAGCGCGCGGCGGTGCCGTCGATGACTTCGCGCGGCAGCCTCGGGCCGGGCGCGCGCTTGTTCCAGTCGAGCGTTTCCAGATGGTCGCGCACGAACTGCTTGTCGTAACTTGAAGGGCTGGTGCCGACCCGATAGGTGTCGGCCGGCCAGAAACGTGATGAATCGGGCGTCAGCATCTCATCCATCACGTGCAGCGTGCCGTGCTCGTCGGTACCGAATTCCAGCTTGGTGTCGGCGATCAGGATGCCGCGTTCGGCGGCAAACGCGGCGGCAAAACGGTAGATGGCCAGGGTGGCCTCGCGCACTTTTTCGGCCAGCTCGGCGCCGACGCGGGCGACCATCGTGTCGAAGCTGATGTTCTCGTCGTGGGTGCCGGTGGCTTCCTTGGTGGACGGCGTGAAGATCGGCTCGGGCAGCTGTTCGGCCTGGCGCAGACCGGCGGGCAGCGCGATGCCGCACACCGCGCCGGTGGCCTGGTAATCCTTCCAGCCCGAACCGATCAGGTAGCCGCGCGCGATGGCCTCGACCGGTACCGGCGTGAGGCGTTTGGTCACCACCGAACGCTTGGCGTAAAGCGCCACGTCGGCGCCTGCCGGCAACACCTCGGCGACCGGCGTGCCGGTCAGGTGATTGGGCAGGATGTGCGCGGTCTTGCCGAACCAGAAGTTGGAGATCTGCGTGAGCATTTCGCCTTTGCCGGGAATCGGGTCGGGCAGGATCACGTCGAACGCGGACAGGCGGTCGGAGGCGACGATCAGCAGGCGGTTGCCGGGCAGGCTGAACACGTCGCGGACCTTGCCGCGGTAGCTGGCTTCCATGCCGGGCAGTTCGGCACGTTCAAGGCAAGTGGGCACGACAGGTTTCCCGGCAGGATGAAGGCGGCATTGTAACGCGCGACATCCGGTGGTGGCCCGTGCGCTGGTAGAATCGGCACGTTTTTTCGGCCCGGATCGTCCATGAAACATCCTGCACCGTATGCCGTTTTGGCATGGTTGATCGCCATGCCCGCGCTGGCGGCCGCCCCTCAGGTCACCACGTCGGCCAAGGCGCCGTCCCGCCCGTCGGGATTGGGTCTGTGCGCGGCTTGCCACGGCACGTACGGCAAGGCCGTGATGCCCAATGTGCCCAATCTGGCCGGGCAGAATCTCGATTACCTGCTCAAGGCCATCAAGGACTACCGCAGCGGCAAGCGTGACGTGGCGGTGATGAAGGCGGCTGTCGGTCCCTTGAGCTGGAAGCAACTGGAAGCCTTGGCGCGCTGGTTTGCCGCACAACCGGCGGGTGGGGCCAAGGCCGGGTCGGGCGGTCATCCATGATCGGCGCAATCATCGGCGCGATCATCGGTTACCTGCTGCTGCGCGACCCGTGGGGCGCCCTGCTCGGCGGCGTGGTGGGCTGGATGCTGGCATCGGGCAGTCGACGTCTGCGTCCGACCGCGCCGATCGGCGATTTCGTGGCGCCGCTGTTTGCCGTGCTCGGTGCGGTGGCCAAGGCTGACGGGCGCATCAGCGAATCGGAAATCGCCGTGGCCGAACGGTTGATGGGACGGCTCAATCTGTCCGCCGAACAGCGTCAGGTGGCCATCGGTGGTTTCAATCAGGGCAAGCAGCCCGGTTTCGACATCGACGCCGCCACGGCACAGTTGCGTCAGTGGACCGGTGGGCGCCGCGATCACGCCATCACCATTGTCGACGTGGTGGTGGAAACCGTGCTGGCCGAAGGCCCCAGCGAAGCCAAACTCAACCTGCTGCGGCGCCTTGCGGCCAGCCTGCACATCAGCGACATGGAGCTGATGGCGCTGATGGCCATGAAGGGTTATGCATGGTCGCCGGGCAGCGCGAACGCCGGTCGGCAACAGGGCTGGCAGGGGGCGGGCGGCTACTCGCCACCGCGTCGTGCCGCGTCGGGACCGGATCCGTACACGGTGCTGGGCGTGTCGCACGAGGCCGACGAAAAGGCCGTCAAACGCGCCTATCGCAAGCTCATTTCCGAACATCATCCGGATCGCCTTGGCGATCTGCCGGATGATTTGCGTCGGCGCGCCGAGGAGCGTGCCGGCGAAATCAACGCCGCCTACGAGCGCATCAAGGCCGAACGCGGCTGGTAGCGCCTACAATGCCGGCACGTTCGGTTTCCGACAGGATCATCATGGCCAAGCAATCCCCCGTCATCGCCCCGTCGATTCTTTCGGCCGATTTTGCTCACCTCGGCGACGACACCGCCGCGGTGCTGGCTGCCGGTGGCGATTGGGTGCATTTCGATGTCATGGACAATCACTACGTACCCAATCTCACGATGGGGCCGATGGTGCTCAAAGCCTTGCGCGATTACGGCATCACGGCGCCGATCGACGTGCATTTGATGATCGAGCCGGTGGATGCCATCGTGCCGGCGTTTGCTGCGGCTGGTGCGTCGCTGATCAGTTTTCATCCCGAGGCCACGCGGCATGTCGATCGCACCATTCAGTTGATCAAGTCGCACGGCTGTCAGGCCGGACTGGTGTTCAATCCGGCCACACCGCTGGATTATCTGGAATACGAGCTGGCCAATCTCGACCTGGTGCTGGTGATGTCGGTCAATCCCGGTTTTGGCGGTCAGAGCTTTATCCCGTCGGCGCTGGACAAACTGCGCCGCGCGCGTCAGTTGATCGATGCCAGCGGGCTGCCGGTGCGCCTGGAGGTCGACGGCGGCGTCAAGGCTGACAACATCGGTGCCATCGCGGCGGCCGGTGCCGACACCTTCGTGGCTGGCTCGGCGATCTTCAAGGCGGCCGATTACAAGGCCGAAATCGACGCCATGCGTGCAGCCATCGACTGAAAGGCATGGTGATATGACGGCGCGGCAGGTGGCGGCGGGCGGCGCGCTTGCTATGCTGCCGCCTCCCTCATCGGGTGGTTGGTGACGTGATTTCGCAATCCGAATTTGACGCTCTGGCGGCGGCCGGACATACGCGCATCCCGGTGGTGCGCGAGGTGCTGTCCGATCTGGACACGCCGTTGTCGGTGTACCTCAAGCTGGCCGACGGGCCATACAGTTTCCTGTTCGAATCGGTCGAGGGCGGCGACAAGTGGGGGCGCTATTCGATCATCGGCCTGCCGGCTCGACGCGTGTACAAGCTGCGCGCACACACGCTCGAAATCGAGGATTTCGGCGAAGTGACCGAGCGCCGCGAGGTGGCCGATCCGCTGGCCGAGATCGAACGGTTGCGCAAGCATTACGACGTGCCGCAATTGCCCGATTTGCCGGCTTTCACCGGCGGGCTGGTCGGCTATTTCGGTTTCGAAACCATCGGCTACATTGAGCCACGCTTGGCCCACTGGGATCGCCCGGACGAACTGGGCACGCCCGACGTGTTGCTGATGCTGGCCGAAGAAGTGGCCGTGTTCGACAACCTCAAGGGCCGCCTGTACCTCGTCGTGCATGCCGATCCGGCGCGGCCGCAGGCCTACGTGCGCGCGTGCCGGCGGCTCGATCAACTGGCTTTCCGCTTGCGCCACACCGGTTCGACCTACCCCGAGATCATGCATCCCGAGCCGGTCGACGAGAGCGATTTCAAGTCCTCGTTCACGCGCGATGAGTTCGAGGCGATGGTCGAGCACGCCAAGGCATACATTCGCGCCGGCGACATTTTTCAGGTGGTGCCGTCGCAGCGATTGTCGGTACCGTTCCATGCGCGGCCGGTGGATGTGTACCGCGCGTTGCGGGCGCTGAACCCCTCGCCATACATGTATTTTGTCGATCTGGGCGACACCCGGATCGTCGGCTCGTCACCGGAAATCCTGGCGCGCATGAAGGATGGCGAGGTGGCGGTCAGGCCTTTGGCCGGCACGCGCAAACGCGGCGCGACCGACGCCGAGGACAGGGCGTTGGAAGCCGAGCTTCTGGCGGATCCGAAAGAGCGCGCCGAGCACGTGATGCTGATTGATCTGGGCCGCAATGATGTTGGCAAGGTCAGCCAGACCGGCAGTGTCAAGGTGGCCGAATCGTTCGTGATCGAGCGTTACTCGCATGTCATGCATATTGTTTCGGAGGTGCGCGGCCGTGTGCGGGATGGCCTTGGTTACATGGATGTGCTCAAGGCGACGTTTCCGGCCGGTACCCTGTCCGGCGCGCCGAAGATTCGCGCGCTGGAAATCATTCAGGAGCTGGAGCCGGTCAAACGCAACATTTACGGCGGCGCCATTGGCTGGATCAACTGGTGGGGCGAGGCTGACACTGCCATCGCCATCCGTACGGCGGTCATCCAGAATGGACGGCTATACGTCCAGGCTGGTGCCGGCATTGTCTACGATTCCGATCCGGCGGCCGAATGGGAAGAAACCATGAACAAGGGACGTGCCTTGTTCCGGGCGGTGGCGCAGGCAGCCAAGGGGTTGTAACGTCGGCGTATTCATCACGCGGGAGGGTTTGGCCATGTTGGTAGTCACGACGGAAAACGTGTCCGGTCGCCGGGTGCGCGAGGTCAAGGGTCAGGTGTTCGGCGTGGTGGTGCGCAGTCGCGGCATTGGCGGCAACGTCATGGCTGGATTGCGTTCCATCGTCGGTGGCGAGATCAACGAATACACGCAGATGCTGGAAGAGGCACGCCGGCATGCACTGGATCGGCTGGTGGTCAACGCCACGGAAATGGGCGCCAATGCCGTACTGATGATGCGCTACGATTCGTCCGAAATCGGCCAGACGATGAGCGAGATCGTCGCCTATGGCACGGCCGTGGTGCTTGAGCCCGAAGGCTGAGCGTTGCCATGTTGCGCAAGGTGTTGATGGTGATCGGTGGCTTGTGCCTGCTGGGCGCGATCATCGCGATCACGACCGGCCATGGTCGTGACTTCGTGCCGCAGCTGATTGCCGGCGCGGTCATCTTCGGGTTGGGCGTGGCGCTGGAGCGCTGGCGTTACAAGCCCATCCATCCGCAGCGCGTCGAGCCGGGTTGGCAGGACACCGGCGAGCGTTTTGTCGACCCGGAAACCAATCAATCCACGGCCGTGTATTTCGACCCGCGCACGGGCGAGCGGCATTACGTGGCGCAGGGCACGGCGACCAAGCGGAAGTGATGCACTCGTTGGTACAGACGACGGGTGAAGCTGCCGCCTTGCCGGAGCCATCAGGCAGCTTACAAGCCCAAGTTGTTCTTTTCCAGCACACGCTCGGCGCGGTAGCTGGAACGCACAAGTGCGCCGGAGACCACTTCGGTGAAACCCTTGGACAGACCCACGTCGCGGTAATGGTTGAATTCGTCCGGCGTGACCCAGCGCTTGACCGGCAGATGGTTTTTCGTCGGCCGCATGTACTGGCCGAACGTGACCACGTCGACGCGGTGCGCGCGCAGGTCATCCATGGTTGCGTAGATTTCTTCATCGGTTTCGCCAAGGCCCAGCATCATGCTGGTCTTGACGATGGTTTGGGGGCTGTGCGTCTTGGCGAAGGCCAGCACGTTCAGCGTTTGCTCGTAACCGGCGCGCGGATCGCGGACCGGGTGGGTCAAACGTTCGACGGTTTCGACGTTTTGCGCGAACGTGGCCAGACCCGCGTCGAGCACGCGCGCGACGCAGGCTTCGTCGCCGTTGAAGTCCGGCGTCAGCGCTTCCACGGCACAGTCGGGTGAGCGCTTGTGGATGGCTTCGATGCAGGCTGCGTAATGGCCGGCACCGTAATCCGGCAGGTCGTCGCGGTCGACCGAGGTCAGCACCACGTAGGTCAAACCCATCAGTGCCACCGCATCGGCCACTTGCAGCGGTTCCAGCGGGTCCAGCCAGCCATGCGGATTACCGGTGTCGACCGAGCAGAACTTGCAGGCGCGCGTGCACACCGAGCCCATCAGCATCAAGGTGGCGGTGCCGCGGCCCCAGCATTCGGCGATGTTGGGGCACTTGGATTCCGCGCACACCGTGTTCAGTTTGTGCTGGACGACGATGTCGTGGATGGCCTGATAACCGCCACCCGAAGGCATGCGGATGCGCAGCCACGGCGGCTTGGGGCCGACATCGGCCACTTCGGCATTGGCATTGGCCTTGATGCCGTCACGCACGGCGCGGGTGCCCTGTGGTGCGGTGAACTTGCTGCCGCTGGCGGGGCGCTGGGTCGGGTTCGGAGTGCTCATCGTGCCCATTTTACGCGGTTCGGACGCAAATGACCTCCGGGTCGTCGGCGTGTTCAAGCAGGCGCTGCACGCGGTCCTGCCAGAGTTGGCCGAAGCGGACCTGGTCGTTGGGGTCGGGTTGGCCGCCGAGGATGGCCGCCAGCAACGGACCTTGCGCCGGATCGGCGGGCACGGAGGCGAGGTTCAGGTGCACGCCCACCGGCGCGCCGGTGTCGCGGCGCCGGAAGATGATGTCGCCACCGCCGGCGCTGGCGTCGTAATGCAGCAAGTGCGCGCGGCCGTGGCGTCCGCCCAGGCCCTTGAAGCCGTTGGCGGCGGCGCCGGTCAGCAACGTCAGTACCTGGCCGATGACGTCGGTGACGCCGGCATCTTCCGCGTCAGGCAGGGTGACTTCGACCTGGCCGCGTTCGGGCAGGCTGTCCGGATACAGCGCCTTGAGTGCGGCGCGGCCCATCAGGTATGCGCCGGCGACGGTCGGGCAGGAATGGCCGGCCAGGCGTACGGCGTCGGCGTAACGGTAGTCGACGATGCCGTCGGGCGTGGCGCCAAGCAGTTCGGATAAGCCGTCATGCACGCGCACGCCGGGTACGGTGTCGAAAAAATCCGGAAATGCCACATCATTCCCCGATGACGAAATCGATGACGATGGCGCCGGGTTCGCGGGCGCGGTAAACCGCGTTGACGCGTTCGCCGTAGCGCGCCTGGATCTGCGCCAGCAGCGGCAGCGGATCGTGGTCGTTGACGAAGCGCATCGCCTCGCCCGGCTGCAGCACGTCGAGTGCGCCGAAGATGGCTGAATGGCGAAAGCGGTGTGCGATCGCGCGCGCATCGAACGGATAGCTTTGGTAGGTGGTTTCGTCGGTGGTCGTTGTCATGACGAGGCTCGCTCGCGGAGGGGCCTGCAGCATGCGCGGTGGTGCGTTTGCGGGCCTTGACCTGTGTCAGCCGGAAGCGGTTTTGACGTGTGCCGTCAGAAACGCCTTGCGCTCGGCCGCGCTGGCCTTGCCCAGCGCCTGCACGCGGGTGAAAAAACATGGCCACTTGGCGTGACAGTCGTAGAACAGGCGCGCGAAGGCGTTGACGTGCGTGTCGTACAGGCCAAACGGCAACAGTTTGGCGTTGTTGATGGGCGTGTCGAACCAGTGGTTGTAGCCGGTGTAGCCGTGCCAGTCGGTGTCGCGCAAATGCTCGTAGTTTTGCCGCAGTTGTGCGAAGGCCGCGTGCTTGTCCTTGAGCTTTTGCGCCCGGCTCAACGGACTTTGGTAGATAGCCTTGAGCTTTGTGCGTGTGGCCAAAATCAACTCGGTGAACTGGCGCTCGCGGCGGCTCGCCGTGCTGGTTTCCGGCGGCGGCAAGTGGCGAAAAACATGCCATTGCCGCAGGCCTTCGCGTTGCACGAAGGTAGCGTAGGACTCGTTGAACACCGTGTCGCCTTTAACGTAAATCTTCTGGTGCGCCAGTTCATGGAAAATCGTGCCGATGAGCGTGTCGGTCGACCATTCGTTCATCGTCGACAAGATCGGGTCGGCAAAATGGCCCAGCGTGGAATAGGCCGGCACGCCACCGATGTAGACGTCGTCGCCTTGCGCAGCCAGTTGCGCCGCGCGCGCCTTGGCACGCTTGAGTTGGTAATAGCCCTGATAGGCCACGCAACCGGCAAAGGGAAAACAGTGTGTGACCGGCTTGAGCGACAACCGGGGCGTGGCGAACACGTCGTACATCACGTAGGGCCGATGCAAATTCGCGTACAGCGTGTAGCTCTTGTTGCGCGGCAGGTCGAGGTGGCTGGAGGCGAACGCGCGCGCCTTGAGTGCCAGCGCAAGCCGTTGGCGCAACGTGGCGGGCGTGGCCGGATTGGCGATGACTTGGCTGATCGGCTGGCGTGCCATCAGCACATGCGCCTCGCCGGCGGCCAGATGCGAGTAATAGCCGAGCGTCGAACAGCCAGCCAGGGCGCATGCGATCCCGGCGGCCACCGCGAGGGCCGCCACAACCCAGAGCCAACGGCGGCGGTGTGGGCGCAACATCGGCGCAGTGTGCCATGCGAAGGCGGTGCCGGCTTGATTTGTCCTCTTGGCGGGGCCATGTCGAGGCGGTTGCCGGATGGTGGGAGTGGATGGATGACAACGTGGGCTGATGCGGGTCGGTTGGTGCAGATTTTGACGGCGGATGCACTGGACATTTTGCGTCCGCAACGCAAGCACCTGGCGCAACGGCGCGCGCAATGGGGGCAGCCCGGCCAAGGCGAGGGACTGTTTGCGCAGCGCTATTTCGATCGGGTGCGCCAGCAGGCACCGGATCGGCATGTCGACGACAAGACCTGGGACGATCTCGAATTTCCGGCCCTGTTCGCACACATGGACACCACCCAGACGGCGCCGGGGCGGCAGGTGTTGTACCACCGATTGCGCACGCCGCTGGCGGATGCGGCTGTGCTGGCAAGCCGCCATGCGGCGGCGCAACGCCTGCGGGATGATCCGCTGCTGCGCGAGTGCATCCAGCGGCGCCTGCTGCGGCTCGAAGGCGACGGCAGCGAGGATCTGGCCGACGACTTGTTCGGTGATCCGCCAACGCCTGGCCGGCATTACGGCTGGCTCATCGCGTGGGCCGTCGTGGCCCTTGCCATCCTTGCGTTGGTCTGGCCGCTGGGCCTGCCGGCGTGGTTGTTCGTGCCGGTATTGGGCGTGAACTGGCTGGTCTCGATGGCCGGTACTCTCGGCAAGCGCCAGCAAATCGAGGCGTTGACCAACAGCCTGACGCTGGCCGCCGTGGCCGATCAGTTGGCCACCCTGCGCGGTCAGCATGACGCGCTGCCATCGTTGCAGGCACTTGTGCACGAGGCGCCGGCGCGGCGTGCATTCAGGCGCGCCTTGGGCAGATTCCGTCTGGTGTTCAGTCTGGATGCGGCGCAGGTGCCGGTGGTGGCGCAGGCGGCCAATCTCGTGAAGTCGTTGCTGCTGATCGACGTGCTGGTGTGCGGGCATGCGATCCGCCGTTTTGGCACGGTACGCGACAAGCTGCGCGCCAGCTTCGTGCTGGTTGGCGAGATCGACGCGAGCATCGCGGTGGCCTCGTGGCTTGTGCAGCAGCGCGTACATTGCCGGCCGACGCTCGCGGCCGATGCCAGTCTGATGATCGAGGGTGGCGTGCATCCGCTCATTGCCGAGGGCGTGTCCAACACCATGGCGCCGGGGCAGCGGTCGGCCCTGGTCACCGGCTCCAACATGGCCGGCAAGACCACCTTCATCAAGATGCTCGGCATGAACGTGATCCTGGGTCGCACCTTGGGCATCTGCACTGCGTGTGCGGCGACGCTGCCGGCCGCGCGCGTCATGGCGTCGATCCACAACCGGCATTCGGTGGGCTCGGGCAAGAGTCATTACTTTGCCGAAGTCGAGGCCATTGCCGGGTTTTTGGCGCGCGCCACGCCAGACAACCCGCACCTGTTTCTCATCGACGAGCCGTTCAGCGGTACCAACACCGTTGAGCGCATCGCCATCGCGCGGGCCGTGCTGGAGGCGCTCGGGCGCCACGCGCGCGTGTTCGTCACCACTCACGATGTCGAGCTGCAGGCCTTGCTGGGCGATGGTTACGGCCTGTACCACTTTCAGGAAGACCCGAACGTGGAGGGCTTCTTCGACTACCGTCTGCGCGCCGGGGCTACGCGCGAACACAACGCCATTGCGCTGCTGGATCGGATCGGCTTTCCGGCGCCGGTCGTGGCGGCCGCGCTGTGCTACGCGGGTGTGAACGCCGGCGACGAGGTGGTCGTGTCAGTGGATTGATGTGGCGTGCGTAGGGCGTGGTTGTCTTGAACGTGAGCCTTGCATGCTGGCATGCGCAACCGGCCGGGGCGAAATGACGTTATATCCGCGCATGGCTTGAGCCGGGCGCGGTGCGTGGTCACAATGGCGTTTTTACCGCAGGCCGTCGGTGGCCACGACAACCATGTTGCTGATGATCGACAACTACGACAGCTTCACCTTCAACCTCGTGCAGTATTTCGGCGAGCTGGGGCAGGAGGTGCGCGTGGTACGCAACGACGCACTGGATGTGGCCGGCATTCGCGCGTTGAACCCCGAGCGTATCGTCATTTCGCCGGGACCGGGCACGCCCGATGATGCCGGGGTGACGTTGGATCTGTTGCGCAAGCTGGATGGCGCGGTGCCAGTGCTGGGCGTGTGCCTGGGCCATCAGGCGCTGGGTCAGGCCTTTGGCGGCAAGGTGGTGCGCGCCGGCGCCATCATGCACGGCAAGACCTCGCCCGTGCGCCATCGCGGGCAGGGCGTGTTTACGGGGCTGCCCGAGCCACTCATCGCCACGCGCTATCACTCGCTGGTAGTCGACAAAACCTGCGTGCCCGATTGTCTGGAAGTGACGGCATGGACGGAAAACTCCGACGGATCCATCGACGAGATCATGGGCCTGCGCCATCGCACGTTGCCGTACGAGGGCGTGCAGTTTCATCCCGAGTCGATTCTGACCCACGAAGGCCATGCGCTGCTCGGCAATTTCCTGAAAACGGCGTTGCCACGCGCTGCCTGAACCTCCTGATTCCATTGGTACTGTCATGCCCATCACGCCGCAAGAAGCCCTCCAGCGCACCATCGAACATCGCGAGATTTTTCACGACGAGATGATCGAGCTGATGCAGCAGATCATGGCCGGGCAGGTCAGTCCGCTGATGACGGCTGCGATCATCACCGGCCTGCGCGTGAAGAAGGAAACCATCGGCGAGATCACCGGCGCCGCGCGCGTGATGCGCGAACTGGCGACCAAGGTGGAAGTGCCCGACAACAGCCACTTCGTCGACATCGTCGGCACCGGCGGTGACGGCGCCTGCAGCTTCAACATTTCCACCACGGCGATGTTCGTGGCCGCGGCAGCCGGTGCGCGCGTGGCCAAGCATGGCGGGCGCAGCGTGTCGTCCAAATCGGGCAGTGCCGATCTGCTCGAAGTCCTGGGGGCGTCGATCGATTTGAAGTCGCCGCAGGTGGCGGCGTGCCTTGCCGAAACCGGCATCGGTTTCATGTATGCGCCCAACCATCATCCGGCGATGAAGGTGGTGGCGCCGGTGCGCAAGGAGATGGGGGTGCGCACGCTGTTCAACATTCTCGGTCCGCTGACCAACCCGGCCGGTGCGCCGAACATTCTGATGGGTGTGTTCCACGAGGATCTGGTCGGCATCCAGGTGCGTGTACTGGAACGCATGGGTGCGCGCCACGCGCTGGTGGTGTATGGCCGCGACGGGCTGGACGAGGTGTCGCTGGGCGGCGTCACGATGGTGGGCGAGCTCAAGGACGGCACGGTGCGCGAGTACACCATCGAACCGGAGGACTTCGGTCTGGCGATGGCCTCCAGTCGCAACCTGCGTGTGGAAAATGCCGCCGGGTCGAAGGCGATGGTGTTGGATGTGCTGGTCGGTGAACCGGGAGTGGCGCGTGACATCGTGGTGCTCAATGCCGGCGCGGCGCTGTATGCCGCCGATGTGGCGCCGTCCATCGATGCTGGCATCGGTCTGGCCGTGAACGCCATCGACAGCGGCGCGGCGCAACGCAAGATGCATGATTTCGTGGCGGCGACACGGCGCCTCGCATCGACCTGATCCCGGCGCGATGATCCGGTGCCGGGTGGTTGTCTGAATGGTGGCGCGCATGTGCGGCTTCAGCGTGGATTGCCCACGTGGCGATTTCGTACGCTAAGCTTGCGCCTGACGACCACCGACAGCCTGGGCACACGACGCATGGCCGATATCCTGCAACGCATTCTGGCGCGCAAGAGCGAGGAAGTCGCCGAGCGCAGCGCACAACTGTCGCTCGATGAACTGATGCGTCTGTGCGTTGATCTGCCCCCCACGCGCGGCTTTGCCGCCGCGGTGGAGGCGCGCATCGAGAACGACGAGCCGGCGGTGATTGCCGAAATCAAGAAGGCCAGCCCGAGCAAAGGGATCATTCGTCCCGATTTCGATCCGGTGCACATCGCGCGCAGTTACGAAAAGGCCGGCGCAACCTGTCTGTCGGTGTTGACCGACACGGAGTTTTTCCAGGGCAGTGCGGATTATCTGAAGATGGCGCGCGATGCGTGCAAGCTGCCGGTGTTGCGCAAGGATTTCATCGTCGATGCCTATCAGGTGTACGAAGCGCGTCAGATGGGCGCCGATTGCATCCTGCTGATCGTGGCCGCACTGGAGGACGGTCCGTTGCTGGACCTGACCATGCTGGCCGCCGAACTCGACATGGACGTGCTGGTGGAAGTGCATGATGGCGAAGAGTTGGAGCGCGCATTGGCCCTGCCGGCACCGCTGATCGGCATCAACAACCGCAACTTGCGCACGTTCAACACCAGTCTGGACACGTCCGCCACCTTGCGTGACGTGGTGCCGTATGACCGTACCCTGGTGACCGAAAGTGGCATCCGCGAGCCGGCCGATGTCGAGCGCATGCGTGATGCCGGCATCGACGCCTTCCTCGTCGGCGAGGCGTTCATGCGGGTGAAAGATCCGGGTACCGAACTGCGGCGATTGTTCTTTCCGGATTGAGTTTTGCGCCTGGCATTGCCACGGCGTGCGTCTGGTCCATGTTGACCCATGTCAGGGCGCGCTGCCGCTGCGCCAAGCATGATGCGGATTTCCTGTTCGAGGTTCGGTCATGGCCGCCTGGTATCCTTGGATCGAACTGATCCACCTGTCGTGCGCGATCATTTTTGTCGGCGCCGTGGTGTTCGAAGTGATCATCCTGGAATCACTGCATCATGAGTTCGAAGTGGCGACGATGCAACGCATCGAAGCGGCGGTGATGAAACGCGCGCGGCGTTTCATGCCGTTCGTGGTGGCGCTGCTGTTCCTGTCGGGCTTCTACCTGTTCGACTACCACTGCAACGATTTCCAGTGCGTCGGCACGACCTTCGGTGACCTGCTGCTGGCCAAGGTGTTCCTGGCCTTCGGTGTGCTGGCCGTGTTCGTCTCGGTGATGTGGGCGGGCATCCACGGACGCATGAACATGTGTCGCTTCCGCTACACGCATCGCATCGTGCTGGGTCTTATGATTGGCATCGTGTTTCTGGCCAAGGCCATGTTTTTTCTTTGATGGAGTACGTCATGTCCCAAGTAGCTTTTCAGAACAACCCGGTGCGCGTCGATGGCGCGTTTCCCGCCGTCGGCAGCAAGGCGCCGGCCTTCAAGCTGGTCGGTGGCGATCTTGCCGACGTGACGTTGGCCAACCATGCCGGCAAGCGCAAGGTGCTCAACATCTTTCCAAGCATCGACACCGGCGTGTGCGCCGCCTCGGTGCGCCGTTTCAACGAGCTGGCTTCGGGTTTGGCCAACACCGTGGTGCTGTGCATCTCGGCCGACCTGCCGTTCGCGCAGGGGCGTTTCTGCGGTGCCGAAGGCATCTCGAACGTGGCCACGCTGTCAACCATGCGCGGCCGCGAATTCCTGCATGATTACGGCGTGGCCTTGGCCGACGGCCCGCTGGCCGGTCTGGCCGCGCGTGCGGTGGTGGTACTGGACGAGCATGACAAGGTCATCCACGCGCAGCTGGTCGACGAAATCACCCATGAGCCGGATTACGACGCGGCGATCCAGGCACTTGGCTGATGGCAGATAGGATGGTGGCGATTGTACCGCTGCCATGCATGACAAAGGCCCGGGCTGTGGCAGCACCGGGCCTTTGTCGTTGTCATGCTGGTGGTTTCAGAAGCTCCAGGCGAGGCGCAAGCTGAATTGATTGACCTTCGCGCTGGAGGCAAGCCAGCCGGTCCAGGACGCGTCCAGCGAGAAGCCATGACCGCTTTGATAGCCCAGGCCGACACCAGCCACGGCAGCACTGTCGGCCACGCCGACACCCTCGACGGTGAAGGCCTGACCTTGCTGGAAGGCCAGCGAGGTGGTTGCATCCGGTTGGCCGAGCACGTCTTGCCAGCCGAGTTTTTCGTGCAGCGTCAGCGTGCCGTGCGTCAGCGCGAAACGGGTCGTGGCGCGCAGGCCGAGCGTGGCCACGCCCATGGATTTGCCGGCACTCGCGCCGACCAGTGCGGCGCCACTGCCGTGTTCGTCGAAGCCATCGGTTTGCAGTTTGACCCACGCCGCGCGCACGAACGGCGTGAGGCTGGTGCGCGCGAACTCGAAGCGATAACCCGCGTCGGCAAACACCTGTGTGGTCTTGGCGCTGTAATCGGAGGTGGCCTGCCCGGCCAGCCCCGGGATGGTTATCTGGCGTTGGCTGGACAGCTTCTGCCGGGTGTATGCCAAACCTCCAAGCAGACTGAAGGCGTCCGCGCGCAGGCCGCCATACATGCCGATGTCGACATTGTGGCTGGTGGCCGAGGCGGGATGCTGGTCGATGTTGATCGACGAGTGCGTGAAACCGGCGCTGGCGCCCAGCCATGCGTGGTCGTTCCAGCTGTGGTCAAGCCCCAGCATGACACCCTTGAGATTGTCGTTCATGCGTGCCGCGTCAGCGGTGGCGTTGTGGTGTGACCATGCGCCCACGGCATGCGCCCACAAGGTGATGCCGCCGTGGACTTGCGTGCCGGCGCGGTCAGCGGTGGCCGAATCGGCCTGACGCAAGCGCCCCAGCAGGGCGTCGCGCACGCTGCGGCTTTCACCCAAAAGCGCGGTCTGGGTGCTGGCGTACAGCTGGCCGGACAACTGTGTGGCGGCGGCCGCGATGGTGGCATCGGTCGGCAGGCTGGTCACGGCGGCCAGCACGTTGCTGCTCGCCGGCAGGCTCTGCACGGCAGCCCAGTACCAGCGGCAGCGGTTTCTGCTTCGGCATGATCACAAGTACAACCCTCCCAGTGCGGACTTGTTGAAGCAGATAGGTGATACCGACCGCTTCGTGGTTGAGCGGCGGTTATCACAGCGTGCCGCAAGACTGATCCTCCATCGGAGTGTCTACATTATGCTATGCACGTCACATTCATATAGGCCAAAAGTCATGCCTGCGCGAGAGGGTGTGCATGCACTGGTGGGCTTGGTGGGGCGTGAGCGGTATGGCAGCACCGGGCGGCAGATCCGCTTGGCGCCATGCGGTCGGGCGAGATCGGCTTGGTCGTGCCTCAGTCGGAGGTCGTTGGGTCGCGCCCGCGTGCCGCATACATCGGAACGCCCAGTTCGCGGCCACGCGGGCGGTCACCAATGCCCAGGCCCATGCGCATGCCCTGGCCGATGCGGTCGGCATAGTCGAGCATGACCGCGGCGGCATCTGTGTCCATGATTTCGGGCACGGTGGCATGCCACAGGTCAAGCCAGCGCGTGAAGTGCTCGCGCCCGATCGACAGCGGCATGTGCTTGCCCAGCGGATTGCCGCGGTAGGTGCCGGCACGCAGCGCCACCGAGCACCAGAAGCGGGTCAACAGGCGCTTGTGCTCGTCCCAGTCGGCAACGACGGCGTTGAACACCGGGCCGATGAGGTCGTCGGCACGCACCTTGTCGTAAAAGCAATCGACCAAGGTGGCGATGTGTGCCTCGTCGAGCGTGGCGAGGGTCGGGCGGGATTGCAGCGAAATGGTCATGTGCCAAGGATAAGGGCTGGCGCACGCGTGGTCACTGACGTGGGTCATGGAGCGTGTCGGCGCGGCTGACGTGGATCAGTGCGCGGGGCGCCAGTGACGCTCACGATGGCAGCATCGTCGCAGGCGGGAAATCAGCATGACCCATGTCGTCACGGAAAATTGCATCAACTGCAAATACACCGATTGCGTGGAGGTGTGCCCGGTCGACTGCTTTCACGCAGGCCCCAATTTTCTGGTCATCGATCCGGATGGTTGCATCGACTGCACGTTGTGTGTGGCCGAATGTCCGGTCGAAGCGATTTTTCATGAAGTGGACGTGCCGGCCGGGCAGGAGAAGTTTCTGGCCATCAATGCCGAGCTCGCGCCGAAGTGGCCGGTGATGACCGAGCGCATCGACCCGATGGAAGGCGCGGACTTGTGGGATGGCATGGCGGACAAGTTGCCGTTGCTCAAACGCTGACCCTGACAGAATGATTTTCGCCAATGCGCGCGGCCAGAGGCCGTTGGCCGCGCGTTTTTTTGCTTGTGCGCGATGCGGACAGGCGTGTCCCTGATCAACCAGATTCAAGCGGTGTGCTTGTCCAGGCTCTCCATGCGTCCATCCCAGACCGGGAAGAACCGGCGCGGCCGTTTGACCGGATCGTTCGGTCCGCGGGGTGTGAGCATCAACGCGCCCTGGCCTTGCAGCCACAGGGATGTGAGGCTGGCGACGCGCGTGTCACGGCAGGCAAACCCATGCTCGCCACTGCCCGCGAAGGCCGCCAGCCGCACTCCCTTGACAGCAGCGCTGGGCAGCCATACTCGGCCATCGCCGCGTGTGTCGATGCGGGCGTGCGCAAAGTCGAACCAGTTCGGGTTGCGCGCGTTGCGCGTCAACACGGGCAAAGCGCATGGCGTGGGCTGGCCACTGCCGCTGATGATGAGCACCTTGTCGGCGGCCTTGGCCAGAACCGCGTCATCCAGCATGGGGGCCGAGCTGTGGCCACCATGGCGCGCACGACGTCCATGCACGAAGGCCTCGGCGTGGCGCACGAAATCCGGTGAGAAGGTGTTTGCCTGACGGACGTTGGCTTGCCAGTTGTCGGGATCATACAGATCGACCGGGCGGCCATCCTCGGCGATGGCGGCACCCCGCCAGGATGGCGTCATTTGGTAGACCGAGGGAAATCCGCGTGTGACGTGCCGCTGGCCTTGGTCGGTATTGAACCAGCTGTCGGTTTCGCCCACCACCAGGGCATACGGAGCGCCGATGGAGCCGCGAAAAGGTGGCGCGATGAACACCGTGCGGCCGACGCCGGCAAACGGGTCGCGGGTGTTGCGCAGACGCAATGCCGAGCGCAGCAGCAAGCCACCCATGGAATGGGTGACGAACTTCAATGTCGGGTCGCGGCCGGCCAGACGTTCGTGTTCGACGATGTCGTCCATCCAGGTGACCAGACGCCTAGCCGATGTTTCCAGCGGCTGGCGCCAGTCGTACCCGAAAGCATGCACCGGTTCGGGCGTGAGCCACGCACGCAGCTTGTGAATGAGCGAGCCGTAGGCTTCGGTGAACAGTTGCCCAGGTTGCATCCAGCGGGCATCCCGGGCATCCACATGACCATCGGCAAGTGCCAGTCCCATGGGGTTGGCCGTGTGTGCGTGCCAGCGCGGCACCCAGTCGAGAGGATAGGTGTCTACCAGTTCAGTGCCTTTGATGCCGGGGATGAAGATGACCGCCATGGATGCTTAATTCGAGTGGGAAACACGCAGGGATCGGGTCTTGTAGCTGTTGTAGACGATGGGGATTTCGAGATAGCGCGTGCCCGAGCTGGCCGGCGCCGGGTTGGCGCGGGCATGGTCAAGCCAAGTGCGCGTCGTGGCAGCGAAATGGGTGTTGGGCCAGGA
Source organism: Rhodanobacteraceae bacterium (assembly GCA_036379495.1). GTDB lineage: Bacteria > Pseudomonadota > Gammaproteobacteria > Xanthomonadales > Rhodanobacteraceae > Oleiagrimonas. The sequence continues at coordinate 137,118 of DASVGO010000044.1, forward strand.
AGCCAGTGTCCATACCTTTTTGATGGAACCGTCGGGGTTGAAGGCTACCATGTAGTCGGCGACATCGTTCTGGTTCACTTTTTCGCCGTTGAAATGTCCCATGTAATGCACGACGAGATGCGTCTTGCCGCTGCGTCGCTGTTCCATGAATGCGTCGATGCCGGCACGAATGGAACTGTCGTACTTGGCAATCATGTTGCCGACATCGGTGCGAACGCTGTCATCGACCTTGCCACCGGCATGCATGGTGCGCTGCATGAGATCCGAGGCATAGGCGTACATGCGGCCATGGAACCCGCGGGCGTGGCGGGTCGGATCCAGATAATGCGCATACAGCTGCGCCCAGATCATGGCCTTTTGCGGTTGCTTTGCCGCCAGGTTCAGCTCGCCGAGTTTGGCCATGGCCAGCACGTCCCCATGCACGGCCGCATAGGCCAGCAGCTTGCGTGCTTGGGCGAGGTCGGTCTTGACGGGCGAGCCCTGGATGTTTGCACCTTGCCAGTACATTGTGCCGGCAAGATCCAGCGCAGGCACTTCACCATGTACTCCGAGCTGAACCACGTGGGCAAACAGCTGCATGCGCTCGGCTTGCGGCGCGGATGCGTCCAGCATGCGTGGGTTGAAACCGTTGCTGTCGTAAGATATGCCCGAGTTGGATGAGGCCAGGCAGGGCACGGTTGCCGCCAGCAACCCGAACACGGCAAGAACACGAAACCGCATGTACATGACGAACCTCCCCGATTCGACGATGATGGTTGTGCGCAGCGCATCGCTGTTGCGCACGCAACACGCCCCAAACGTGAACTTTCAATCTATCGCGAGCAAGCGACAGGCACCCATGCCAAAAGACATGGATGGTGACGATCATGCGCATGGCGAAGAAGGCGTGGGCCAGTATTCGCTACTGACAGCGCCGACGACGAGTCGGATGCTGAAGAAGCAGCAGCCTGTCGCCAGGGCGACAGGCCAGGGTCAGGAACGATGAGCCGCCATCAGGCGGCCTTCATCAGCGCCACCGTCATGTCCAGCATGCGGTTGGAGAAGCCCCATTCGTTGTCGTACCAGCTCAAAACCTTGACCAGGGTGCCGTCGAGCACACGCGTTTGCGTGGCATCGTAGGTGCTCGACGCCGGGTTGTGGTTGAAGTCGATCGACACCAGCGGCTGTTCGTTGATGCCCAGAATGCCCTTGAGCGGACCATTCGCGGCCGCATGCACGGCGGCGTCGATTTCCGCCTTGCTGGTGGCACGCTTGGCCACGAAGGTCAGGTCGACCACCGACACGTTGATCACCGGCACGCGCATCGAAAAGCCGTCCAGTTTGCCGTTCAATTCCGGCAGCACCAGACCGACGGCGGCGGCGGCGCCGGTGCTGGTCGGAATCTGGCTGTGCGTGGCTGAGCGCGCGCGGCGCAAATCCTTGTGATAGACGTCGGTCAGCACCTGATCGTTGGTGTAGGCGTGGATGGTGGTCATCAAACCATGTTTGATGCCGATCGCTTCGTTCAACACCTTGGCCAGTGGCGCCAGGCAGTTGGTGGTGCAGCTGGCGTTGGAGATGATTTCCAGGCCGGCGTGCAGCTTGTCGTCGTTGACGCCCATCACGAAGGTGCCGTCGATGTCCTTTTCGCCCGGTGCGGAGATGATGACTTTCCTGGCGCCGGCGGTGAGGTGGGCTGCGGCCTTGGCGCGCGAGCGGAACAGGCCGGTGCATTCGAGCACCACATCGATGCCCAGCTCGCCCCACGGCAGCTTGGACGGATCGCGTTCGGCGCAGACCTTGATACGGTCGCCGTTGACGACGAGGTCGCCGCCGTCGACCGACACTTCGCCCGGGAAACGGCCGTGGGCCGTGTCGTACTGCGTCAGATGGGCATTGGTCTCGGCGTTGCCCAGGTCGTTGATGGCAACGATCCGGATTTCGTTCGTGCGCTTGGCTTCGTACAGCGCACGCAGCACATTGCGGCCGATGCGACCGTAACCGTTGATGGCGACCTTGATGGCCATGGGGCGTCCTCTGGATGCAGGCAAGTGAAGGGCCGCAAGGCCCGCGGTGAACGCGCATTCTACCGTGTCGATGTCATCGGCGCGCCAGCGTCTTATGCCGTGCGCGCACGACTGCGTGCGGTGGCATACTGAACAACCTGTTGAAATCTGCGGATACCGCCATGCGCCTGCGCCGCTTTGCTTTTGTCGCGTTCTTGTCCTGCCTGATGGTGGCACCAGCCGCCATGGCGTGGGGGCCGCTGGGCCATCGCGTGGTGGCCAAATTGGCGTGGGATCAGTTGACGCCGCAAGCCAAGTCGGCCGTCATCCGCCTGCTGGCCACGCAAAGTCCGTACATCACCATGGTCAGCATCGCCAATTGGCCGGACCAGCTGCGCGATTATCCGGACAAGCAACATCTGTGGGCGACCACGCATCGCGAGCATTACGTCGACATCGACAATCGCGATTGCCATTACAACCCGCCGCGCGTGTGCAGCCATGGTCAGTGCGTGGTGGCGGCGCTTGAGCATTACGAAAAGGTGCTGGGCGACAAGAGTCTTCCGGCCAGCGAGCGTTTGCAGGCGCTGAAATTCGTGGTGCACTTTGTCGGCGACGAGCATCAGCCGTTGCATGATTACGGCCCGTACAAGGGCGGCAACACGTACAAGGTGACGGTGTTTGGCCACAAGGGCGAGTTGCATCGGGTGTGGGATTCGGGTCTGATCGAGACGCGCGAGATGACTTGGAAGCCCTATGCCAAGTTTCTCGAATCCGAAGGTCCGGTGCAGCTGCCGGCGCCCGAACCGGGTGTGGCTCCGGCCGTGCAGGTGGCGGTGGCAGGCTGCCATATCGCGCAGAAGGTGTTTCCGGCCAATCACGCCATTGGCGCCGCCTACGTGACCAAGTGGCGTCCGGTCGCCGAGCATCAGTTGCGACTGGGCGGCGCGCGCCTGGCCAAGGTGCTCAATCGCATTTTGGGGTGAACACCATGTGTTGGGGTTCGCGCTGCTCACCCCAACCTACGTGGCGCAATCGCATTATCCGTGTAGGTTGGGGTGACGAAGGAACCCCAACATGGACTACAGCCGTGCGAGTTGGTCGCCCAGTGCATCGCGCTGAGTGGACCAATCGGTCATGCGCTGACGTTCCTGCGCGACGACTTCCGCCGGTGCGTTGTCGACAAAACGTGCGTTGCCGAGTTTGCCTTCGCATTTCTTGATTTCGCCCTCGATGCGCTTGATTTCGCGTGTCAGACGGGCTTTTTCGGCGTCGAGGTCGATCAGTCCGGCGAGCGGAATCAACACGCGCATCTGGCCGACCACGGAAGCGGCGGCGGCAGGTTCGTCGGCACTGGCTTGCAACCAGTTTTGCGATGACAGTCGGCCGAGGAAGGCCAGCGACGGTGCGAAAGTGTCGGCGCGTTGGCGATCCGACGCATCGCCATCGGCCAGCAGCAGATCGATCGGCTTGCCCGGCGCGATGTTCATTTCGGCGCGGATGCGGCGCACGCCGGACAACACGGCCTTGAGCCATTCCACGTCGGCCGCGGCGGTGGCGTCCGTGCTGAATTCGCCGGCCTGCGGATACGGCCGCGCCATGATGGTGTCCGCGTGGATGTCCAGGCGTGGCGCGACGTCTTGCCAGATTTCCTCGGTGATGAACGGGATGACCGGATGCAGCGCGCGCAGCACCGTTTCCAGCACCGTCAGCAGCGTGCGGCGCGTGGAGGCCGCGGCCGTGGCGTCATCGCCGTTCAGGGCCGGCTTGGTCAGCTCCAGGAACCAGTCGCAGTATTCGTTCCAGACAAATTCGTACAACGCTTGCGCGAGGTGGTCGAAACGGTAGTTGGCAAAGTGCTGTTCGACCTCGGCCAGGGTTTGCGCAAGGCGGGTCAGAATCCAGCGTTCGGCCGCGGTGGCCGGTGGCGTGCCGGCTGCGGCAATCGCGGCATCATCGTCCACATTCATCAGCACGAAACGCGCCGCGTTCCACAGCTTGTTGCAGAACGCCTTGTAGCCTTCGGCGCGCGAGATGTCGAAGTTGATGGTGCGGCTGTAGCTTGCCAGCGCGGCGAAGGTGAAGCGCAGCGCGTCGGTGCCGATGGCGGGAATGCCGTCGGGGTAATCCTTGCGGATGCGTTTTTCGACCTTGTCGCGCACCTGCGGAATCAGCAGCGCCTTGGTCGATTTGGCGACCAGCGGTTCCAGCTCGATGCCGTCGATGAGGTCGAGCGGATCGAGCGTGTTGCCCTTGGACTTGGACATCTTCTGGCCTTCGGCGTCGCGCACGATGGCGTTGATGTAGACCTCGCGGAACGGCACCTCGTCGGTGAAATACAAAGTGGCCATGACCATGCGTGCCACCCAGAAAAAGATGATGTCGAAACCGGTGACCAGCACCGCGCTGGGCAGGTAGATCTTGTCCGTGCTCCAGTTGGCGACGATCTGGCCGGCATCATTTTTTACCGCGCCATCGAGCGGCCAGCCGAGCGTGGAGAATGGCCACAAGGCTGAGCTGAACCAGGTGTCGAGCACGTCCGCATCGCGCGTGAGTGCGCCGACCGGGGCCGTCATGGCGTGCGCGATGGCATCGGCCTCGCCCTCGCCGACAAAGATGTTGCCGGCTTCGTCGTACCAGGCCGGAATCTGGTGGCCCCACCACAGCTGACGGCTGATGCACCAGTCCTGGATGTTTTCCAGCCACTGCGCGTAGGTCTTGCTCCAGTTGTCGGGCACGAAGCGGATCTGGCCCGAACGCACCGCCTCCAGCGCCGGGCCGGAAATCTTCTCGCGGCCTTTTGCGGAGGTGAGATCGACAAACCACTGGTCGGTCAGCATCGGTTCGATCACGGCATCCGAGCGCTGGCTGACCGGCACCTGCAACTTGTGCGGTTTGGTTTCGACCAACGCGCCGATGGCTTCCAAGTCGATCAGGATCTTCTTGCGCGCTTCGTAGCGGTCCAGCCCGCGATAGGCTGCGGGCGCGTTGTCGTTGACCTTGGCGTCGAGCGTGAAGATGGTGAGGTTTTCGAGTCCGTGACGTTTGCCGACTTCGTAATCATTGAAGTCGTGCGCCGGCGTGATCTTGACGCAGCCGGTGCCGAAATCGCGTTCGACGTACTCGTCGGCAATGACGGGAATCTGGCGACCGACCAGGGGCAGGGTCAGCGTCTTGCCGACCAAGTGTGTGTAGCGTTCGTCTTCGGGATGCACGGCCACGGCGACGTCGCCGAGCATGGTTTCCGGGCGCGTGGTGGCGATGACGACGGACTCGTCCGAGCCGGCCACCGGATAGCGAATCGACCACATGTGGCCGTCGCGCTCGACGTTGTTGACTTCAAGATCGGACACCGCCGTGCCCAGCACCGGATCCCAGTTGACCAGTCGGTTGCCGCGATAAATCAATCCATCGCGATACCACTGCACGAAAACCTTGCGCACGGCGGCGGACAGGCCTTCGTCCATGGTGAAACGTTCGCGCGACCAGTCGGCGGCGGTGCCGATGCGGCGCATCTGGTTGGTGATGGTGGAACCCGACTCACCTTTCCATTGCCACACGCGCTCGATGAACGCTTCGCGACCCAGCGCGTGCTTGTCGGTGCCGGCGGCGGCGAGCTGGTTTTCGACGATTTTCTGCGTGGCGATGCCGGCGTGATCGGTGCCGACCTGCCATAGCGTGTTGTCGCCGCGCATGCGGTGGTAGCGCACCAGCATGTCCATGATGGTTTGCTGGAAGGCGTGCCCCATGTGCAGCGTGCCGGTGACGTTCGGCGGCGGCAGCAGGACGCAGTACGGCTCGCCATTGCCCGCGGGCTTGAAGCAGCCGTGCGACTCCCAGTAGTCGTACCACTTGGATTCGATGGTGCCGGGTTCGAAGCTCTTGTCCATGGGATGGCCGCGCAAAAACGAAACCGCTGATTGTACGGTTTATTGCGCGAATGCGCCTGGATGATCGAGGTAGGTTGGCGGTGAGCGTCAGCGAACCCCAACGCCGCGCGGGTGAATCCATTTGACCGTTGGGGTTCGCTTGCGCTCACCACCAACCTACGCGGCGCGAATGCGGCGCCCGGCGGCGTGCACGGCATCGATCAGCACGCCGAGTTTTTCCGGCGCGATGTCGGGCGTGATGCCGTGACCCAGGTTGAACACGTGGCCGGGGTGCGCGCCGAAGGCGTCCATGACGGCATCGACTTCGCGCACGATGACGGCGTCGTCGCAACGCAAGATGGTCGGATCGATGTTGCCTTGCAGCGCCACGCGCTCGCCCACGCGTGCGCGGGCGGCGCCGATGTCGATGGTCCAGTCCACGCCCAGCGCCGCGCAACCGGTGTCGGCCATGGCTTCGAGATGGCCGTTGGCACCCTTGGAAAACAGGATCAGCGGCAAGTCGCGCGAGTGCGGGTCAGCTTTCAGTTGTTGCGTGATCTGCGCGAGGTAGCGCAACGAGAACTCGCGATACATGGCCGGCGCCAGCGCGCCGCCCCACGAATCGAACACCATCAGCACCTGCGCGCCGGCTTCGGCCTGCGCGGCAAGGTAGACGGCCACCGAGCGCGCCAGCGTGTCGAGCAGTTGGTGCGCCAGCTGTGGCGCGTCCCAGCACAGCTTTTTCAGCTGCCCGTAATCGCGCGAGCCGTGGCCTTCGACCATGTAGCAGGCCATCGTCCACGGGCTGCCGGCAAAGCCGATCAGCGGCACGCGACCGGCGAGTTCTTGCCGGATCAGGCGCACGGCGTCGGTCACATAGCGCAACGTGCCGTCCATGTCCGGCACGGCCAGGCGGGCGATGTCGGCCGCGTCACGCACGGGATGCTTGAAGTGCGGACCTTCGCCTTCGACGAAATACAGGCCCAGGCCCATTGCGTCGGGAATGGTGAGGATGTCGGAAAACAGGATCGCGGCGTCCAGATCGAAACGTTCGACCGGCTGCAACGTCACCTCGCAGGCCAGTTCCGGCGTTTGCGCCAGCGCGAGGAAGCTGCCGGCGCGTTCGCGCGTGGCGCGGTATTCGGGCAGGTAGCGTCCGGCCTGACGCATGATCCACACTGGCGTGGTGTCGGTGGCCTCGCGGCGCAGCGCGCGCAACAGGCGGTCGTTGGCAAGCTCATTGGCCATGCGGTGATTCCATGCCTTGGGTAATCATCACGCGATAGCCGCGCTTGATTTGTTGATCGCGGGTTTGCTCGAAGGCCGCCAGCGCCGCGTCGCGCTCGAGGAACAGCTCCTTGCGCAAGGTGGCGCGACCGCCCTGGGTGCCGGTTTCGCGGTACAGCGTCCAGCCGCCGAGCAGGTCCTGTTCGAGCACCAGCTGCACGTAGCGAGGTGCCTCGCCAGCGGCCGGTCGGGTTTGCATGTAGATGCGCATGGCAGAAGTGTAGGTGATCGGCAGTGGCAGCCGCGCATTGTACGCACGCGTCAACTGTTTGCGCGGACCGGTGCGACCGAGGGTCGTTCGATCAACTTGAGCCTGGCGTGGAAGGGTTGCCCGTTGCGCACGCCGGCCAGCTGTACCTCGGTGCCCGGTTTCATGACTGACACGCGTCGATACAGGTGGGCGGGGCCGACGATGTCGTGCTGGTCGATGTCCAGCAACACGTCGCCACGCCGGATGCCGGCCCGATCCGCCGGTCCGCCCGGATACACGCCGGTGACGATGACGCCATGCGCCGCCGCCGGCAGGCCGCTGGTGGCCGATACCGGCACGTTGGCGTAGGTGATGCCCAGCCAGCTGCGGGTCACGTGGCCGGTGTCGATGATCTGCTGCATCACCCGTTTGGCGGTATCCAGCGGAATGGCAAAACCGATGCCCTCGGCGCCGCTGGCATGGCCGAGCAGGGCGGTATTGATGCCGATCAGGCGACCGTTGGCATTGACCAGAGCGCCACCGGAGTTGCCGAAATTGATGGCGGCATCGGTCTGCAGGAAAACTTCCGGGTTGGCCGAACTCAACTGGCGGCCAATGGCGCTGACGATGCCCATGGTGACGGTCTGGCCGATGCCCAGCGGATTGCCGATGGCCAGCACCACATCACCCACACGCGGTTTGCGGGTGGCCATCTGGATGGCCGGCAGGTGGCCGACATTCAGCTTGAGCACGGCCAGATCGGTATCCGGATCGGCGCCGACGACCTTGGCCTGAGCCACGCGGCCGTCATACAGCAGCACCTGGATGTTCTGTGCGCCGGCGATGACGTGGTTGTTGGTCAGCACGTAGCCGCCGGGGCTGACGATCACGCCCGAGCCCAGGCTTTGTTCGGGTTGCGTGACGGCCGGCCCGATCGGCACGTTGCCGAAGATCCGGCGCAACGGGCCGGCCAGCGTGCGTTGCGTGGTGACCAGCTTGTTGGCGTAGATGTTGACCACCGATGGAGCCGCCCGCGCCACCGCATCGGCATATGATACCGGCCCCTCGTTCGCCGGCAGTACCGCGTTGCTGGCAGGGGCCATGACCGTGCGCGCAGCCGCTGGTGCGTGGCTGTCGAAACCCAGTCGGGCACGCAGCACGCTACCGGTACCGGGCCAGAACAGGCTGATGATAAAGGCCGCGGCAAGTCCGATGACGACGAAACGGGCGACGAAGGCAAATGTGTGGTTGAAACGGCTCATGGATGTCGGATCGGGTGACGGCAAACGGCCGTGTACATGGGGAAAACGGCCACGGCGGGGTGAAATGCGGGTCGGGGATGGCAAACCGGCGTTTGCGTTGTATGGTAACCGGGACGCGCGCGGCAGATGGGGTGTCGACGCGTTGTTCTGTTCGGGGGTGGAGTTTGACCAGCGGCGTTTTACCGCATTGTACGGGTTCGGACCCGGCGATACATTGACCCCATTTTGAGCGCGGCCCCCAGTCAGTATCTTTTCAACAGCTGTTTGTGGAGGACCAGATGGCGGATGAAGTGGTTGATCATGGTCGTCGCCGTTTCCTCACCGCGACCACGGCAGTGGTTGGCTTGGGCGGTCTTGGAACGGCCATCGAACCATTCGTCAGATCGTGGATGCCCAGTGCGCGATCCAAGGCTGCGGGTGCTCCCGTCACCATCGACGTCAGCAAGATCCAGTCGGGTCAGATTGTCGATTATGGCTGGCGTGGTCAGCCGGTATGTGTTGTCAATCGCACCGAAGCCATGCTGGCCACGTTGACGAGTTCAACCGTGACCAGTCGGCTCAAGGATCCGGATTGCAATGCGGTGCAACAGCCGCCGAACTGCAAGAATCCGCATCGTTCGATCAAGGCCCAGTACCTGATCATGATCCGCATCTGCACCCACCTCGGGTGCGTGCCTGATTTCAAGCCGAAAATCGGACCGGAGACTTTCGATCCGGAGTGGAGATCGGGCTTTTTCTGCCCCTGCCATCACTCGCGTTACGATATTTCGGGGCGCGTCTATGACGGTTCGCCAGCTCCGCTCAACATGGCGATACCCGAATATCAATGGATTGATGACACTCATGTCCGTGTCACCGGCAAGGAGCCGGCGACGTACGTGTGATTGGCGCAGGCGTGCGCCGGGGGCAAGAGACACAGCGTAACCGAGAACAAGGGGTCAGCTGAATGATCAAGGTCTTTTCCAAAGAGTGGTTTGTCGAGCGGGCGCCCGGCCTGCTGCCGGCGTATCGGAAGCACATGACCGAGTACTACGCGCCGAAGAATTTCAATTTCATGTATTACTTCGGGTCGTTGGCGCTGCTGATCTTGGTCAACCAGATCGTGACCGGCATCTTCCTGGCGATGTTCTACACGCCCAGCGCGCGGCAGGTGTTCCCGGGGGTGTCCGAAGCGTTCGCGTCGGTGCAGTACATCATGCGCGATGTCGACTGGGGCTGGCTGATCCGCTTCATGCACACCACCGGTGCCTCGATGTTCTTCATCGTGATTTATTTCCACATGTTCCGCAGCCTGATGTACGGCTCCTACAAGAAGCCGCGCGAGCTGGTGTGGCTGCTGGGCATGCTGGTGTTCCTGATCCTGATGGCCGAGGCTTTCATGGGCTACGTGTTGCCGTGGGGCAACATGTCGTACTGGGGCGCCAAGGTCATCATCTCCATTTTCAGTGCCATTCCGTGGATCGGCGATACGCTGGTCACTTGGATCATGGGCAACTTCATCGTCGGTGGTCCGACACTGAATCGCTTCTTCTCGCTGCACGTGATCGCGCTGCCGCTGGTGTTGCTGTTGCTGGTGGTGCTGCATCTGGCGGCACTGCATGAAGTGGGTTCGAACAACCCGGATGGTGTCGACGTCAAGCATGGTCCCAAAGGCAACCGCTGGAGTCCGGATGCACCGAAGGACGGCATCCCGTTTCATCCGTATTACACGCTCAAGGACATGGTTGGCGTGGGCGTGTTCCTGCTGATCTGCGCCTTCATCATCTTCATGGCGCCGAAGGTGGGTGGATGGTTCATCGAGCACGAGAACTTCGCGCCGGCCAATTCGCTGGTGACGCCGCCGGACATCAAACCGGTGTGGTATTTCTCGCCGTTCTACGCAATTTTGCGCACCATTCCTGACAAGGGGCTGGGCGCGCTGGCGCTGTTGTGCTCGATTGCGGTGCTGTTCTTCATGCCCTGGCTTGACCGCGGCAAGGTGAAGTCGATCCGCTATCGCGGCACCAGCTACAAGGTAGCTCTGACGCTGTTCGCGATTGCTTTCGTCTGCCTTGGCCTGATCGGTGCAGATGTCGCCAGCAAGGTCATCTTGCATGTGCTCGGTCCGAATACCGACATCACCTGGTGGCTGCATCTGATCGGTTACATCTTCATCGCGATCTATTTCGGCTATTTCGTGTTCCTCTGGGTTTATACCTTCTTCGGTCTGGAGCGAACCAAGCCGGTTCCGGAACGGGTGACCACGCATGACTAAGCGAATCGTTGTTCCCTTTGTCCTCGCGCTTGGCCTGTTGTTCGGCGCGGCGGGCGCACAGGCCCAGACACTGATGGACTCGGGCGCCAACGTCCGCGATCAGGCCTCGTTGCAGCGTGGCGCCAAGCTCTTCATGAATTACTGCTCGGGCTGTCACTCGTTGCACTTCATGCGCTATTCGCGTATCGCGCACGATTTGGGCCTGAGCCAGAAGGATGTCATGCAGCACCTCGATTTCACCGGGGGCAAGTTCCATGACAACATCGTCTCGGCGATGCCCGTCGACGGCGCCAGGCAATGGCTAGGCAAGGCACCGCCTGATCTGTCGCTGGTCGTGGACGAGATGGGCGCCGATTGGGTCTACACCTATCTCAACTCGTTCTATTTCGACCCATCAACTACCGTGGGCTGGAACAACACGATTCTCAAGAATGCCGCGATGCCCAATGTGTTGTGGGAACTGCAGGGCATCCAGGTCGCGAAAATGAGCACGCCCAAACCCGGCGACAAGCCGGTGGTGGAAGGTCTGGAGCTCAAGCGGCCCGGGCGCATGACACCTGCCCAGTTCCATGCAGCGACCCGTGACCTCACTGCTTTCCTTGAATACGTGTCCGACCCGTCGGCCCTGCCGCGCCACAGCATGGCGCCGTGGGTACTGCTTTATCTGGCCGGCTTCACGTTCCTGGCCTTGTTGCTCAAGCACGAATACTGGAAGGATGTCCACTGACGGAATGCGGCGGTGTCGTTTATGATGGTCGACACCGCCCAAGTCCCGTAGGGGAGACTTCGCATGGCCCAAGTCGCGCACTCGCGCACCGTTCTGACCTTGTACACCACGCAGGACAGCATCCAGTGCCATCGGGTGCGCCTGATCCTTGCCGCCAAGGGTGTCTCCTACGAGCGCGAGATGGTCGATCCTGATCGCCCGCCGGATGATCTGGTCGAGATCAACCCCTATGGCGACGTGCCGACTCTGGTCGAGCGCGACATGGTGTTGTATGACTCGACCGTGGTTTGCGAATATCTGGACGAGCGCTACCCGCATCCGCCGCTGATGCCGATCGACCCGCTTTCCCGCGCCCGCCTGCGCCTTGCTGCGGCGCGTATCGAGTACGACTGGTTGCCCCTGATCGAAACCATCCAGGCTGGCGGCCGGCCAGCCGATACCGCGCGCAAGCACCTGCGCGAACAATTGCTGGCGGCGGTGCCGTTGTTCAAGGCGTCGCGATTCTTCCTCAATCCCGAGATGAGTTTGGCCGACTGTCTGGTCGCGCCGGTCATCTGGCGCTTGCCGATGCTCGGCGTGGATCTTGGCCATGCCGGCAAGCCCGTTGTCGATTACGGCGAGCGCATCTTCGGTACCCAGGGGTTTGCACGCAGCCTCACCGATGCCGAACGGGCGATGCGCGAGGTGGCATGAGTACCGAAGATACCGTTGCCATGACGCCCAACCGCCCGTATCTGTTGCGGGCCATTTATGACTGGATCGTCGACAATCATCTCACTCCCTACGTGTTGGTCGATGCCACGGCCGAAGGGGTGCGCGTGCCGCCGCAGACCGTGCGCAATGGTCAGGTGGTGCTGAATCTGGCGATGCAGGCGGTGGCGGACCTTGATCTGGGCAATGACTGGATCAACTGCAAGACGCGGTTCTCCGGTGTCAGCCATGTGGTCAGCTTTCCGGTGACGGCGGTGCAGGCCATTTACGCGCAGGAAAACGGGCAGGGCATGATGTTTGCCGAAGAGGGTCATGACGGCGTACCGCCGCCTGCTCCGTCACCAGGCGATGGCCCGGTTTCCGGCGAAGGCAACCCACCGGAAGCTGTGCCGGACAAGGCTACCAAGCGCGGGGCACCGCATCTGAAAGTGGTCAAGTAAGCGCGGGTTCCGTCGTTCGGAAATCTGCTACGCTCGCGCGATCGGGAGGTGACGTCTGCGGGGCGACGGCATCTGTTGTCAAGGCAGATGGAGCGGGACATGGATCTTTTGAAGTGGTTGTTGCGGCTGCCTGTGCGCGTGTTGCGCGGGGTGTGGCGGGTGCTGGCCTGGCTGTTGCGACCGCTGTTCGGACAGTTCCACTGGACGGCGCCGGACTGGATGCGTGCCGTGGGTCGTCGGCCGCGCACCTCGGCCGGCATGGCAGTGATCGTCATCGTGCTGATCGTTGCCGGCTACTGGGGCTGGCACTGGTACACGCATCGACCCGTGCCGCCGCATCTGACGTTTCAGGTGACGGCGCCGGCGGTCACCGACTATGCCCGCAAGAACAACCTGCCGCCCATCGTGCATCCGCTCGAGGTAACGTTCTCCGGATCGGCCGCGCCGATCGAGAAGGTGAACGAGGTCATCCGCAAGGGCATTTCCACGAGCCCTTCGGTCAAGGGCACGTGGAAATGGGTTGACGACCACACCCTGCGATTCACTCCGGCGGCGGATTGGCCCGTCGGGCAGCATTACCGCGTGCATTTCGACGTGGCGCAGCTGCTGGCGCCGCAAGTGCGTGTGGGCAAGAACCATTTTGCCTTTGCGACGGAGGCTTTCCAGGCCACGTTGGCGCAGGGCGAGTTCCACCAGGACCCGAAGGATGCCCGCAACAAGCAGGTGATTCAGGAGATCGACTTCAATTACCCGGTGGATGCGGCATCGCTGGAAAAGCGTGTGCATCTGGCCGTGCTCGATGAACAGGGCAAGCCGGCCCGTAAGGTGGCTTTCACCATCACCTACGGCAAGCACAAGCTCAAGGCGTGGGTGCATTCGGCGAGCTTGCCGCTGCCGCATGATGCGGGCCAGTTGCAGGTCACGGTTGACGCCGGGGTGACCAGTTTGCGCGGTGGAGCGGGTACGGATGCTGCACTGGACACGTCCGTGGCCATCCCCGGTTTGTACAGTCTTGCCGTCGATGATCTCGCGCCGACCGTGGCCGAGGATCAGAACCAGCAACCGCAGCAAGTGCTGGTAGCCCGATTCAGCGCAGCGGTACGTGCGACGGATGTGGCCAGTCATGTACACGCGTGGGTACTGCCGAAACATCGTGTTGGCCAGCACGGGAGCTACACGTATCCGTGGGATGTGTCCGACGTCGGCACGAAGGTCATCGCGCGCTCGCAGCCGCTGCCGCTTGCGGTGACGCCCACCGAGCTCGACTGGCAGCCTCTGCAGAGTTTTCATTTCCATGCCAAGCCGGGTCAGCGCATTTACGTGCGCATCGACAAGGGCGTGAAGTCCTTCGGCGGCTATGTCATGGGCAAGCCGTTGGCGCGCGTGTTCACGGTGCCGGCCTATCCGCAGACGCTGGCGTTTGTCGGGTCCGGCTCGTTGTTGTCGTTGAGCGGCAGTCGGCGCATCGCCGTGGTGTCGCGCAACATGCCCGGGTTCAAGCTGGCCATCGGACGCGTGTTGCCAGGGCAATTGCAGCATCTGGCCAGCCTCAACCAGGGCACATATGGCCATCCGCAGTTGCCGTATGCCTTCAGCGAGGACCAGATCGTCGATCGTCACGTGATCCGGCGTGCCTTGCCGGCGGGTGACCCGGCCAAGGCGGCGTACACCGGGATCGACCTCGGCCAATATCTGGCCGCAGGCCAGCGCGGCGTGTTCTGGCTGCACCTGTCCGGTTATGACCCGGCCAAGGCCGCACGCGCCAGGCAACGTCGTGCCCGTGACTGCGCGGCACGCAAGGCACAACTGGCGCGACCGGCCACGTCGGCGAAAAGTGCCGCCGCGACAGTGAGTGGTGCCGGCATCAGCGCTTGTGACAATCGCGGCGAAGACGGCGGGAAGATGTACGGCGCGCCGACCGACAGCCGGCTGATCGTGGTGACCGATCTCGGATTGCTGGTGAAAACGGCGGTTGACGGCAGCCAGGATGTGTTCGTGCAGTCGATTCACACCGGTCACCCCGTGGCGGGTGCCACGGTTTCGGTGGTGGCGGTCGACGGCAAGTCCCTGCTTTCGCGCACTACCGGTGCCGATGGCATGGTGCACTTTCCCAGCCTGGATGGCTTCGATCACGCCAACCAGCCGGCCATGTATCTGGTGACCAAAGGTGGCGATGCATCATTCTTGCCCGTCGGCGCCAGCGACCGTCTGCTGGATTACTCGCGTTTCAGCGTGGGCGGCGCCACCAATGCCGTCAATCCGGGTCAACTGACGGCCTACCTGTTTTCCGACCGCGGACTGTATCGGCCCGGTGAAACCATGCACGTCGGCACCATCGTGAGGCCGGCGGACTGGTCGCTGGATGTGGCAGGCATTCCGCTGCAGGCCGAGTTGGTCGACCCGCGCGGAAACGTGGTGCAGAAGTTTCCATTGACGCTGGATCGCACCGGTTTCAACGCCTTGTCGTGGACGTTTCCGCAAACAGCGGCGACGGGCACGTGGACGGTGAATCTGTACATCATGCACAACGGCCACGATGTTTCGCGCATCGGCAGCACCACGGTGGCGGTCAAGCAGTTCATGCCGCAACGCATGAAGGTCGCGGCGTCCTTGTCGGCCCATGTGGCTGATGGCTGGGTGTCGCCGGACAAGCTGCTCGGCGAAGTCGATGCAGCCAACCTGTTCGGCACGCCGGCATCCGATCGTCGCGTCAGTGCGTCGATCACTTTGCAGCCGGCCGATCCCGAATTTGCCGGCTGGACGGGTTGGCATTTCCACGACTTGCACCAGGCCAAGCAGGGTTACCAGCAGGACTTGCCAGATGCACGCACGGATGCCAAAGGGCACGCCAGCTTCAAGCTGGACTTGTCCCGATATGCCGATGCCACGTATCGGTTGACGTTCCTGGCGCGTGTGTATGCCGCCGGTGGCGGACGCAACGTTGCCGCGCTGGCCTCGGCCATGGTCTCGGACAATGCCTGGCTGGTCGGTTACAAGAGCGAAGATGATCTTCACTATGTGCCGCGCGGCGCCGTGCGCAAGGTGCGCCTGGTAGCCATCAATCCTGAAGCCAAATCCATCGCCCTGGACCATCTGATCGCGGAGCGGGTCGAGCGCAAATACGTCTCGGTGCTGACCCGGCAGCCGTCCGGCGCCTACAAATACGAATCGCGCAAGAAGGACATTCCACTGTCCTCGCATCCGATGGTCATTCCCGTCGGCGGCAAGGTTGTGACGCTGGCGACCGGCAAGCCGGGCAATTTTGCACTGGTGATTCGGCGCGCCAGCGACCACAAGGTGGTCAATCGCATCGATTATTCGGTGGCTGGCGCGGGCAATGTCAGCCGTTCGCTGGAACGCAACGCGGAATTGCAGCTGACGCTGGACAAGCAGGTGTACAAGCCGGGTCAGACCATCCATGTGTCGATCCGCGCGCCGTACACCGGCAGCGGGCTCATCACCATCGAACGCGACAAGGTGTACGCGCACACCTGGTTCCATACCGATACCACCAGCTCGGTGCAGTCGATCACCATCCCGAAGAACTTTCAGGGCAACGGTTACGTCAACGTGCAGTTCGTGCGTGATCCGTCATCGGATGCCATCTTCATGAGTCCGTTGAGTTACGGCGTGGCGCCGTTCCGCATCAGTCGTGCCGGCCATCGCGATGCCTTGCAGGTCACGGTGCCCGGGCTCGTCAAGCCGGGACATGATGCCGTGTTCCATCTCGTTACCGCGCATCCGGCGAAGGTGGTGGTGTTTGCCATCAACGAGGGCATTCTCAAGGTGGCGCGTTACCATTTCGAGGATCCGCTGGACACGTTCTTTGCCAAGCGCATGCTGGGCGTTTCCACCTCGCAGATCCTGAACCTGATCCTGCCCGAGTTCGAGAAACTGATCTCCGCTGCCTCCACGCCGGGCGGTGATGCCAACGCGGCCATCAGCCGGCAGCTCAATCCGTTCCACCGCAAGGAGAAGGCTCCGGTTGCGTATTGGTCGGGGATCGTGCCGGTAACGAGCGCGAAGGATTTCACCTATCACGTGCCGGGTGATTTCAATGGCCAGTTGCGCGTCATGGCCGTGGCGGTCACGCCCGGGCGCATCGGCATCTGGCAGGGCAAGACGATCGTGCGTGGCGATTTCGTGCTTTCGCCAAATGCACCGACCACGCTGGCGCCGGGCGATGTGGCACGCATCAGTGTCGGCGTGGCCAACAACCTGACGGACATCGGCAAGGCCAAGGTGCCGGTCAAGGTCACGCTTGTGACCGATGCGGGTCTGAAGGTGCTCGATTCGGCAACGCAGACGGTGGACCTGGCATCGATGCGCGAGGGCAAGGTGCTGTTCCGCGTCAAGGCCATGGACAAGCTGGGTTCGGCTGATCTGCATTTCACGGCGCAGTACGGTTCGCACACGGTGCAGCTGGCGACCACGATTTCGGTGCGCCCGGACGTGGTTTACCGCGTCAGCATCGACACTCACCGGGTGGCGCCGGGAGGCCAATTCGATGTCACCGGACTGCGCCGGATGTACACGCCGTATGCGCGGCGCGATGCGGTGTTGTCGTCGTCGCCGCAGGTGCTGGCGCGCGGTCTGGTCAGCTACCTCATCGACTACCCCTATCAATGCACCGAACAGCTTGTCAGTGGAGCCATGCCGCGCCTGATCGTGCCGCATTGGCCGGCGGCACAGGCTTTCATTCCGGCCTTCCGACCAACCTTCGGGGGCAAGCGCATCAGCAATGCGCAGGCGCTGACGCATTTTCTCGCCACCTTGCAAACGCGCCAGAACAGTGCCGGCGGATTTGGTCTGTGGTCGGCCACGCCGACCTCGCTGCCGTTCATCTCCGACTACGCGATGAATTTCCTGCTCGAAGCGCGGCGGCGTGGCGTGGCCGTGTCGCCGGACATGCTGTCCGCCGGCAATGGCTACCTCAAGCAACTGGCCAGCGACGACAGCCTGACCAGCCTGTCGGGCCTGCGTGATCGCGCTTATGCCATTTACCTTTTGACTGAACAAGGCAATATCACCACCAATGCCATTGCCGCCGTGCAGCAGCGTCTGCAGAAGCGCTACCCGAAGCGGTGGAAGGATGATCTGGCTGCGGCCTGGCTGGCGGCGTCCTACAAGATGCTCAAGCAGGACCGTGAAGCGGACAAGCTCATCGCCGGACCGCTGTCTGTGCTGGAACGCGACAAGCCTGATGAGGACGATTTCGACTTTGTCGATTACTACGGCCCGGCCGTGCGCGATGCCAGCGTGCTCTACGTTCTGGCGCGCCACTTCCCCGAGCGTGTC
This sequence comes from Rhodanobacteraceae bacterium, assembly GCA_036379495.1. GTDB lineage: Bacteria > Pseudomonadota > Gammaproteobacteria > Xanthomonadales > Rhodanobacteraceae > Oleiagrimonas. The sequence goes on from DASVGO010000044.1 coordinate 155,141, forward strand.
CGCAACCTGCCGCCGCAGGTGCTGGAAAACATTGCCTGGCCGCTGGTCCATCACCACTACAACACCTTGTCCGCGTCGATGACATTGCTGGCGCTGGATGCTTATGCAAGTGTCAATGCCGGTGGTCTGGACAAGATGAACATCCTGGCACTGCAAACCGGCGGCAAGGCCGTGTCCATCGGCAAGGTTGCCGGCAACTTGCTTGATGCCCATGGCTGGAGCGCCGCTGCCACGGGCCTGCGCTTCGTCAATGGCAGCCAACAGCCGGCGTGGAGCGTGGTCACGCAGAGCGGCTACGACCGCAAGGCGCCGGGCAAGGCCATCAAGCAGGGTCTGGAAGTGGTGCGTCGCTACACCGACATGCAGGGCAAACCGATCGACAAGGTGACGCTGGGCGAGGAAATCGAAGTGCACGTGTTGATCCGCGCCATCGGCAAGCAGGATGTGGATCATGTGGCCATCGTCGACCTGTTGCCGGGTGGCTTCGACCCGGTACTGCGCACACCATCCGCGCAGGCGAACAGCGGCAGCGGCAGCGGTGGCTGGACTTCGCCGATCGGGCTTCCCAGTTCGACATGGCAGCCGAATTTTGCCGAAGTCCGTGAGGATCGAGTGCTGATCTACGGACCGGCCACGCCGGATGTGCAGGAGTTCACGTACAAGATTCGCGCCACCAATGTCGGCACTTTCCGGATACCGCCGATTTACGCGTCTGACATGTACCGGCCGCAGGTGCAGGCGCAGGCGCCGGGTGGCGGTACCTTGACCGTGGTGGCGCCCAAGCCGTGAGCGCGTGATGGGGTTTGGCCGATCGCTTGGCCGGCGCGTGCTGCGCCTGCTCCGCCGCTGGCAGAACGTGCTGGCGGCGTGCGCCTTGCTGGCTGCCGTGCTGGTGGGCTGCCGGTTGTGGCCACATCCGCGATTGCGGGATGCCTTTCCGCAATCGACAGCCGTTTACGACGATGCCGGTCATCTGTTGCGCTTGACCCTGGCCAGCGATGGCCAGTATCGGTTGTGGACACCCTACAAGGATTTTTCGCCGCAGCTGATTCAGGCCACGCTGCTGCACGAGGACCAGTGGTTCTGGTGGCATCCCGGATTCAATCCCTGGGGGCTGATCCGTGGCGCCTGGGTGACCTACGTCGAACATGGCCATCCGCAGGGCGGATCGACGATCACGATGCAGCTGGCGCGCCTGCTGTATCACCTGCACACGCGCACGCCGCTCGGCAAGCTCCATCAGGTTGCACTGGCCGTCGAACTGGAGTTGTTCCATTCCAAGAAGCAGATCCTGACAGCGTATCTCAATTTTGCGCCGTACGGCGGCAACGTCGTGGGTGCGGGCACGGCAAGCCTGGTTTACTTCGGCAAGTCGGCGCGTGATTTGACGCTGCCGGAAGCCCTGACGTTGGCCGTGTTGCCGCAAAACCCGTCGCGCCGGCTCGAAGTCATGCATGGCGTGGACACGACCGTGGTGGCGCCACGCCTTGCCAGTGCGCGCAATGACTTGTACCGCGATTGGCTGCACAAGCACCCGCAGGCACGCCGCTGGCAGGCGGTTTTCGCGATGCCGTTGACCTTGCGCACGACGCGTCAGTTGCCGTTCGCGGCCCCCCATGCCGTCGACCAGTTGCTTGCCCATGCACGGGTCCATGGCACAGCCTTGCCGGCGCGCGTCACGCTCACCATCGACCTGCGTCTGCAGCGTTTGTTGCAACGTCAGGTCAAACGCTATGTGCAGGCCCGGCGGGGCATCGGCATACGCAACGCCGCGGCGATCCTCGTCGATACGCGCAGCATGGGCATCAAGGCCATGGTCGGTTCGGCCGATTTCTTCAATCGCGCCATCCAGGGGCAGATCAATGGCACGCTGGCCGAGCGCTCGCCCGGCTCCACGCTCAAGCCATTCATTTATGCGTTGGCCTTCGAGCAGGGCGTGCTGACACCGGCGACCGTGCTGCGTGACGTGCCGACCGCGTTCGGGCCCTACACGCCGGAAGATTTCGACGGGCATTTCGAAGGCCCGGTGACGGCAACCCAGGCGTTGATCCGCAGCCGCAACGTGCCGGCCGTGTGGGTGGATTCGCAACTGCATGATCCCGATTTGTACGGCTTTCTGCAGCAAGCCGGCGTGCAGGACATGGACAGTCGTGCCTATTACGGGCTGGCGCTGGTGCTCGGCGGTGGCGACGTGACCATGCAGGACCTGGCACGCATGTACGCGCTGCTTCCGAACCATGGATTGCTGCGTCCGCTGCGTCTGCTCAAGGACACCCCGCAGGTGCACGGCAAGCGGCTGCTGAGCGCGGCCGCAAGCTACGTCGTCACGTGGATGCTGGAGCAGAACCCGCGCCCGGGGGCGGCCTTCGGTACGCGCCCGACCGGCTTGCCGGTGTACTGGAAGACGGGTACTTCCTGGGCGTTCCATGATGCTTGGACGGCGGGCGGCTTTGGTCCGTACGTGCTGGTGACATGGGTCGGCAATTTCGATTCCACGCCCAATCCGGCCTTCGTCGGAATCAAGGCTGCGGCACCGCTGTTTTTTCGCATCTACGATGCCATGCGGGCGGCCGACACCCGCCTCGTGGCCGCGCCGGACAAACCGCCGGCGTCGCTCAAGCGGGTGCAAGTCTGCCTGGCCACGGGTCTGCTGCCCAGTCGCTGGTGTCCGGCGCGGGGGTGGACGTGGTTCGAGCCCGGGGTGTCGCCGATTCGAGTCGGACATGTGTATCGCCCGGTCATGATGGACGATGCCACCGGCAAGCCGGCGTGTCCGCCGTATCTCGGCAAACGCACGCATGTACAGGTGTTCCAGTATTGGCCCTCGGAGCTGGCGGCCGTGTTCGCGCATGCCGGCATGTCGATCCGCTTGCCGCCTGGCAACGATCGCTGTGCCGATGCCGGCCGCATCGAGGGCGAACCTCCGCGCATCACTTCTCCGCTGCGCGCCAGCGAATATGCCATGCGCGTGGATCAGCCGCATGGCAACGCCATCCGCTTCAGTGCCAGCGACGATGCCTCGGTGAACACGCAATACTGGTTTGTCGATGATGCCTATGTCGGCCGCACGGTCCCGGGCGGATCGCTGGAATGGCGCCCGCCGCATGCCGGCATCTGGCAAGTGCGTGTCGTCGATGATCGAGGCATGAGCACGCAACGCACGCTCAAGGTGGGCCTTGTCGAGTGACGCCGCCCGGCGTCTAGTGTGGCGTATGGTCGTGCGAGATACGGTCGAGCAGGTCCGCGACTTCGGCGCGCGCGTCCATGGCGCGCACGTCCGGTGGCTTCAGCCACGGTGCACTGACCCCGGCCAACTGGCCCTGCAGCAGCCACAAATGGCCGCGGTGGCGGTCATTGCCGGTGAGGCTGACCTCGAAGCCGTAGTGCCGCTCCAGCATCAGTCGTCCTTCATGGCGACGCAGGCGCAGGGCGCTCAGGCCGACCGTGTGGTCGAGCAGCTGCACTTCCTGCGCGGCGCAGATGCGCTTGGCCGCGCGCAGGGCATGGTCATGCTGGCGCATGGCATCGAGCCACACGCAGGCGGCGATCGCCAAGGCCAGCAGCACGAGCAGTTCGACAGGCATGGCTACAGTGTGGGTCCGATGTGGTCGGTCGGCAAGCCCGTGCCGGCAGCTTGCGTGACCCGGGTCGCGGAATGCACCGCCGATTGGCGGCTTGGCTACACCAAGCGCAAACGCATCGACAGGTCGATGGCCTGAATGTGCTTGGTGAGGGCTCCGGCGGAAATGAAATCCACCCCGGTGGCGGCGATGGCGGCCAGGCGATCCGGACCGATGCTGCCAGACACTTCCAGCGGCACCCGGCCGGCGGTATGCGCGGCGGCCGCGCGCATGGCGTCGGGGGAAAATTCGTCCAGCATGATGCGATCGGCCCCGGCTGCAATGGCTTGGTCGAGCTCGTCCATGGTCTCCACCTCGACTTCCAGCAGCAGCTCGGGATGCTGCGAACGGGCGGCATGCACCGCTGCGGCAATGCCGCCGGCGGCGGCGATGTGGTTTTCCTTGATCAGGTAGGCATCGTACAGGCCGGCACGGTGGTTCATGGCGCCACCGCAGCGCACCGCGTATTTCTGCGCGGCGCGCAGGCCGGGGATGGTTTTGCGCGTGTCCAGCATGCGCGTGTGGGTGCCGGCCAGCACAGCGGAGTAACGCGCGGCGCAGGTTGCCGTGGCGGACAGCGTCTGCAGAAAGTTGATGGCGGTGCGCTCGGCCGTCACCAGTGCGCGGGCCTTGCCGTTGATCGTGCACACGAGGGCATCGGTGTCGACGCGCTCGCCGTCGCGCACATGCCATTGAACATGGGTGGTCGGATCAATCTGGTGGAAGCAGGCTTCGGCCCAGGCGGCGCCGGCGATGACGGCAGCCTCGCGACACACGATGCGAGCCTCGGCCATGGCCTCGGCCGGGAGCAAGGCGGCTGTCACGTCGCCGGCGCCAATGTCCTCGGCCAGTGCGCGGGCGACATCGGCATGGATCAGTTCGGTTGGGGGGAGTCGGACGTCAGGTGTCGCGGTGCGCAAGGCATCAGGCATGGGGGGATCGCAAGCGTGCAGATGGGCACATGATAAGCCATGCATGTGTCGTATCCGCTGCCATGCATGAACATTGATGCGGGATGCGTCGACGCCGTGCGTGTTTGGCGGTACCCCTCGCTCGAGCCGTCATTGGGGCTGTTTGGCCGAATCCTGGGTCTTGCGCAGGCGTTCGACGATGGCGTCGAGTGCGCGGTCGAACAACGGCAGCTCTTCAAGCACGCTGGCCGTGCCGTTGGCGAATTCGCTGGCCAGCTGAGCCATGGTCTTGTCGGCCACCTTCAGGCCACGCCGGTTGACGAACAGGTATTTGCCGCTGATCGGGCTGATCCACGACAGTTTGGCGCGTTCGTCCGTGCCTTCCTTGCCGCTGGAAAATTCCAGCCAGTTGCCGACCTTGAGCGCACGCACGCGCGCCACGTTGGGGTCGTCCTGATCCAGGGCGGCGGTTTCGCGCTCGCTGGCGGTGACTTCGGCGATCACCTCGGGTTTGGCGATGGTGTCGATCGAATCTGGAATGCAAGGTGTGGCGACTGGCAGATCGGCGGCCAATGCATCTGGCTCGAGTTCAACCGGCTCGCCCAGCTGTTTGTGGTACAGGGCATTCAGTTGTGCCATCAGGGATTGGACATCGGCATCCTGAAAAGCCACCGTGGCCAAGCCGTGGCGGAGGGATTTCTCCAACAGCGGCAACAGTTGGCGCAGGCGATCGCGATCGGCGTCGTTGTGCACCGGCTGCACGCTCCAGACGAAGTCATCGACAAAACGCAGAGCCACGCGGAACTCCTGCGAGTCTTCGCCCTGGCGCAGCACGATCAACACCAGATAGTTGGCCCACGCGCGCGTGAGAATGCTGTGGATCAGCTCCGGCATTTGCTGGCGATCGATGCGCGAGAGGATCTCCTGTGCGGCCAGCCGGCGGGCTTGCTGAAGTTTTTCGCGGCCGCGCACGGCTTCGGCAACACGCTGCTCGGACAGCTCGGCGCGCTTGCGATTGGTGGCAAGAAAGTCGGCCAGCTCCTGTTCGAGGCGGGCGAAGATGTCCATGTCGTCGTCGAAGTCCTGCAACAGGGATTCGACGATGGTCTGTACCTTGACGTACAGGCGGCGGTCGCGGTCGGATTCGTCGGACCAGCCCTTGGCTGCGTCGGCCAGTGCGTTGAGCAGACGCCGGGCCGGGTGCGAGGTATGCGCGAACATGCGTCGGTCGAGGATGGCCGCCTTGAGGTACGGGATCTGCAGGCGCGACAACAGCACCTGCATTTCCGCGGGCAGGTTGCGATCCTCCAGAATGAATTCGAACAGCATGCCGACCAGATCGATGGTGTCCTCGTCGGCCCCGGACATGCGTGCACGGCTGTCGCCGCGCAGCTGGTTGATCTGGTACTGCAGGTGTTCCTTGAGTTGGGCAATGTCTCCCAGAGTCGTGCGATCCCTGGGCGGGATGACACCGGCCGGTGTCGGATGCACGGCGATCTCGTTTTGCAACAGGCTCAGGGCGCCCAGCAGCTCGGCCGGGCTGAGCGATGGGGTGCCGAGGGTGGTGGAGTTGACGTCACGCTGACGCGCAGACAACAGCGCGTTGAGCATCTGGTAGAACTCGGCCTGGAAGTCGGCATCCTCGGCTGCCGGGCCATCACCGGCGGCAGCCTGCGCACCGGCCGATGCCGTCGCGGCGGAAGGACGGCGCCCGGGCACGGCATGGTGCAACTTCGGCAACACGCCGGCCTGGGCCAGTGTGGTGTTGAGCGCGCCGTAGAGGGTGTCCAGACCGGCCATCACGTAGCGATCGAACAGCTTGTAGATGATCAGCCGCACGCGGGTTTCCACGTCCAGCTCGCGCATGGCCTGACGGAAGGCTTCGCACAACATGGCCGGGCCGACCGGGTTGTTGGCGCCTTCGACCTTGTTGCCGCCGCAGATGACCGACAAGCGCTGGTTGACAGCATACAACGGTCGCGTGAGGCGGCTTTGAGCCTTGCCGATCATGCTGGCAATGGCCAGCGATTCTTCCAGCTCGCTGTCGTCCACCAGCGACAATTCGTTCTGGGACTGGGTGCCGTGCGTGGTACCGGCAAGCGGGCTGGCCGCGCCGGTGGCAAGGTTGCTGAGCGAACGATGCGCGGTTTCCAGGAATCGCCGCTCGACCAGTGCCCGCTTTTTGCGCACCTCGCGCATGCCGTCGAAATACTGGGTCTGCACGGCGTTGCTTTCGGCCTTTTCGGCCAGATCGAACAGGGCATCGTCGACATGCTCGAACATGCCGTCGATCAATTCCTTGAGGTGTTTGGCCGACGCATCGCGGACGGTTTCCAGCAGCTTGCCCACGCGCTCGGTGCGCGGATCCTGGCGAGGGCCGAAGTCGACGATGTTGGTCGGATCGTTGGAAGTGCTCATGGCTGGCCCTGGACAGTCAGCGGCGTGTGCCACGCCAGAAGATCATTGTCGCCCGACAGGGGCGGCAAAACGTGATTGCGGTCACGTCGCGCCGGTGTCAGGAATGTGCGACAGGGAATCCGTTCAGCTGGGTGGTGCCGATGCCTTCCTCGGGCAACAGCACCGGTACATCGTCCTCGATGCGGTAAATCACCTTGCCATCCGTGGTGATCAGCCCCGCATTCAGCGCCTGGGCGACGCGGGCACCCGCCACCGTGTCCACAGTACCCTCGTCGATGGCCTGATTGAGGTGTTTGAGCTCGTCGCGCCGCAGGGGGCGCAACGGCGTCTTGCTGACGGGGCAGCACAGAATGTCGAGCAGGCGTTTGTCCATGCCTCTACAATAGCGGTTTTTGACCGGAACGACCATGAATGCGACGGGTACGAAGCCACGTGTCGGCGTGGTGATGGGTTCACGTTCGGACTGGGAAACCATGCAGCATGCGGCGGCCATGCTCGAACGCCTGGGCATTGCCCACGAGGCGCAGGTGGTGTCGGCGCATCGTACGCCGGATCGCCTGTTCAGCTATGCCGAAGAGGCAGCCGGCCGCGGCATCGAGGTCATCATCGCCGGCGCGGGCGGGGCGGCGCATTTGCCCGGCATGCTGGCGGCAAAGACCCGCCTGCCTGTGCTGGGGGTGCCGGTGCAGTCGAAGGCATTGAATGGCATCGATTCGTTGCTTTCGATCGCGCAGATGCCGGCCGGCATCCCCGTCGGCACGCTGGCCATCGGGCGTTCCGGCGCGGTCAATGCCGCGCTGCTGGCGGCTTCGATTCTGGCTCTGGGCGATGTGGCCGTGGCTGCCGCGCTGGAGACTTTCCGCGCGGAGCAGACGCGGCAAGTGCTCGATCATGATGATCCGAGGACAGCGCCGTGAGCCGCAAGCGGCCGGTGGTCGGCATTCTGGGCGGCGGGCAGTTGGCACGCATGCTGGTGTTGTCCGGGTTGCCGCTGGGCATCCGGTTCCAGGTGGTCGACGGTCACGCCGATGTCTGTGCGGCACAGGTCGCGCCGGTCACGGCTTCGGCGTGGGATGATCACGAGGCGCTGGGTGCCTTGGCTGATGCGGTCGACGTGGTCACCTTCGATTTCGAAAACGTGCCGGCCGATGCCGCGCGCTGGCTGGCATCACGCACGCGCGTGGCACCCAATGCGGACGCGCTGGCCGTGGCTCAGGATCGGCTGGCGGAAAAGACCACGTTCCACGCCATCGGCTTGCCGACGGCGGATTTTCGTGCCGTCGACACGCGCGCCGATCTTGATCGTGCCCTGGCCGAGATGGGGGCTCCGGCCATCTTGAAGACGCGTCGCATGGGTTACGACGGCAAGGGCCAGTTTCGTCTCCGCAGCGCGACGGATGCCGAGGCGGCCTGGGCGGCGTTGGGCAAGCCGGCGGCGCAATACGGGCTGATACTCGAATCCTTCGTGCCGTTCCAGCGCGAGGTGTCGGTGGTGGCGGTGCGTGGTCGTGATGGTGAGTTCCGCGCCTGGCCGCTGACACAGAACTGGCACGTCGATGGCGTGTTGTCGATGAGTCTGGCACCCGCACCTGACGCCGAGGCGCTGACGCCGAAGGCTTTCGAACACGCGCGGCGCCTGGCTGAAAAGCTCGATTACGTGGGCGTGTTCGCGTTGGAACTGTTCGTCGTCGATGGCGAGCTCAAGGGCAACGAGATGGCCTCGCGCGTGCACAACTCGGGGCATTGGAGTGTTGATGGTGCCGTCACCAGTCAGTTCGAGAACCACGTTCGCGCCGTGCTGGGTTTGCCGCTGGGCGACACCTCGGCGCGTTGCCCGAGCGCGATGTTCAATTGGGTCGGTGAACTGCCGAATGTCGATGCCTTTCTCAAGGTGCCGGGAGCGCATTGGCACGACTACGGCAAGGACCCGCGACCGGGTCGCAAGGTGGGACATGCCACGGTGTGCGCGCCTGATCTGACCACGTTGCATGAGCGTGTGGCTGCCGTGACCACGGTCTTGGGCCGGCAGGAACAGGCGGCGCCGGTGCTGGCTGCCCTGGTTGGATGACGCATGAACCGAGGGCGCGTGCGTGGCGCGTCGCGGCATGACGTCACGGCATGACAAAAGGGCTCCCGAGGGAGTCCTTTGTCGTCGTTCGTACGGAAAACCGCTCAGGCCATGTTGCCGGCCGCGAAATCCCAGTTGACCAGATTGAAGAACGCTTCAAGGTACTTCGGGCGCGCGTTGCGGTAGTCGATGTAGTAGGCGTGTTCCCACACGTCGACCGTCAGCAGCGGTTTGTCGGAACCGGTGATCGGCGTGGCCGCGTTCGAGGTGTTGACGATGGCCAGCGAGCCATCGGTGCGCTGCACCAGCCACGTCCAACCCGAGCCGAAATTGCCGCCGGCCGATGTCGTGAACTCCTGCTTGAACTTGTCCACCGAGCCGAAGGACTTGTTGATGGCTTCAAGCAGCTTGCCGGTCGGCTCGCCACCGCCGTTGGGGCTCAGGCTGTTCCAGTAGAAGGTGTGGTTCCAGGTTTGTGCGGCGTTGTTGAACAGGCCGCCGGAAGCCTTGCGGATGATGTCTTCCAGCGCGGCATCCGCCAGTTCGGTGCCCGCGATCGCGGCATTGAGCTTCGTGACATAGCCGGCGTGGTGCTTGCCGTAGTGGTAGTCCAGTGTTTCGGCGGAAATGTGTGGTTCCAGCGCGTTGTTCGCGTAAGGCAGGGGAGGTAGCTCGATCGCCATGGTTGGACTCCTTGGGATGGACCTGAAGGGAAACGTCCGGCACGCGCCGGGCGCAGGTTGAGTGAACAAGGAGTGTAAACCCTGCGACCACATTGGGCATCATGACCATGGCTTCGGATCCAATCCATTACAATGGCGACCTGCTTCTGCGAGCTTGCCAGCATGGACATTGCCGATCGCATCCAGGCCATCGTGAACGCGCACCCCGCGGTGCTGTTCATGAAGGGCACGCCCGAATTCCCCATGTGCGGCTTTTCGAGTCGTGCCGTGGCGGCGTTGCGTGCGGCCGAGGTGCCGTTCGAGGCCTTCAATGTGCTCGCCGATCCCGAGGTGCGCGCGGGTCTGCCGGCGTATGCCAACTGGCCGACCTTTCCGCAGTTGTTCATCCAGGGCGAACTGATCGGCGGTTGCGACATCATCGAAGAGCTGCATGCATCGGGTGAGTTGGCGCGCATCCTTGCCGACATCAGCGGGAGGCCGGACGCATGAGCATGCCGATGCGGCGCATGTCCGTGCCTGAACCGGCGGTCGATGCCTTGGCTGGTCGCGTGGTTCTCGTCACCGGAGCCACGGGCGGGTTGGGTCGCGCGGTGGCAAAGGCGGCGGCGGCGGCGGGAGCCAGTGTGGTCCTGACCGGGCGCAAGGTTCGCGCGCTGGAAAAGTTGTATGACGAACTCGAGGCCGCCGGCGCGCCGCAGCCGGCCATCGTGCCGATGGACCTCGAACGCGCCACGCCGGCGGATTACGAGCAGGTTGCCGACACGATACGCGCCGAGCTTGGCCGGCTGGATGGCTTGGTGCATGCGGCGGCTCATTTCATTTGCCTGACGCCGATTGCGCACCACAAGCCCGATGACTGGCTGCGCGCCTTGCAGGTGAACCTGTCGGCGCCGTTCGCATTGACCCAGGCTTGCCTGCCGTTGCTGACCGAGGCGGCCGACAGCGCGGTGGTTTTCATCACCGATGACCCGGCCAATCTGGACGGCTCGCATTGGGGCGCCTACGGCGTGGCCAAGGCCGGGCTGGAACGACTGGCCTCGACCCTGCACGACGAGCACGATACCGACTCGATGCGCGTACACCTGTTGCTGCCTGGACCCATGCGCACCTTCCTGCGGCGCAAGGCCTGGATTGCCGAAGATCCGCGCTTGATCCCGGAGCCGGATACCACGGCGCGTGCCGTGGTGCATCTGTTGTCGGCGGCTGGTGCCGATTGGCGTGGTCGCACGCTCGACCTGCGGCCTGAACATTCGGCGTCAGCGTGACATGTTGTTCACGTGCCGGTTGCATGTGCGCAAGACCGAAAATGACGCATTAATAGTCGCCGAGATGGTCGCATGCCGGAAAACACTTGAGGCACGCAATCGACATCGTGCCCGCTGCGTTGCATGGTGCGTGCTTGCCGGTTGCGTTGCCTCGCGCATGTCGTCGATGCGTGCGTCCCGCGAGGCGTGATCTGGGACGGTTTCTGCGGAGTCTGGCAGTGTGTGGTAACAGCATGGCTGCGTGCAAGGTCCTGGCATACCGGCAACCTGGATCAGTGAATGCCAGCCCGCGATCTGGAGCGGCGCCACTGATTTCGGGCGATACTTGTCCATTCCCCTGAACCTGTGCCCTTGCACGCACGCGGCGTGCTTGCGGCCGATCTTCCTATTTCGCCACGGAGCTTCCTATGGAATCGCAGATGACCACCCTGTCGGCAGGCATCCTGCTGTTTCTGGTGATGGATCCGATGGGCAATATCCCGTTCTTCCTGAGTCTGCTCAAGGACGTGCCGCCCAAGCGCCGGCGCTTCGTGATGGTGCGCGAGCTGCTGATCGCGTTGGGCGTGCTGCTGGCATTCCTGATCTGCGGCAAGTACATCCTGCAGCTGCTGCAGCTCAAGCAGGAGTCGGTCAGCATCGCCGGCGGCATCGTGCTGTTCCTGATCGCCATCCGCATGGTGTTCCCGCCGGCTGACGGTGGTGGCATCTTCGGCAAGACGGCCGGTGGTGAACCCTTCATCGTGCCGCTGGCGATTCCCGGTGTGGCCGGGCCATCGGCGATGGCTGCATTGTTGTTGTTCACCACTGCGCAGCCTGGTCGCATCCTCGAATGGGGCGTGGCCCTGGTGTTGGCCTGGCTGGCCACTTCAGCCATTCTGCTGTGCTCGACCTACCTGTTCAAACTGATGGGCGAGAGCGTGCTGATGGCGCTGGAAAAGGTCATGGGCATGCTGTTGATCGCACTGTCGGTGCAAATGTTTCTGCAGGGCATTGCAGGCTATCTGCACGCCAGCGGCATGTAGTCACGGCGCGGGACCGATGTCAGGAAATTGAGGATGTTCCGAGGCATGATCCGCCAGTTCCATCCATGGGATCGCGGGTGAAAAAGGTGGTTGCAAGGTGTGCGGTTGTTGTTAAACTGCGCTTAACGCCGACGTAGCTACCGAGGCGGTGCGCGCCGGCATATGACAGACGGGGATATCGGCCTCAGGGGGTCGGTTTTGTCAGGCGTGGCGCCTGCACGATACGTTGGCACATCTCCGCGGGACTTCACTCACTCCGCAGGACTTTCCTTCTTCTTCGCGTTGCAAGCCAAGGGTTGAAATCATGATGAACAGAATCCGTCAAGGGATACTGCCGTTTGCCATTGCCTCATTGCTGGCAGCCCCAGCCGTGATGGCACAGAACGTCACCTCTTCCGCCGTGACCGGTACGGTGCTCAATGCCGGCGGCAAGCCGGTTGCCGGCGCCACCGTCACGATCGTCAACGTGCCTTCCGGCACCACCCGCGTCGTTACCACCAACGCCAGCGGGCGCTACAACGCCAAGGGCTTGCGTGTCGGCGGCCCCTACAGCATCACGGTGACCAAAACCGGGATGACCGCGGGCGAGCGTGACAACGTCTACCTGCAACTGGGCCAGGTCAGTGCCGTCAACCTGAGCCTGTCGGCCAAGGTACAGCAGTTGGCGGCGGTGACGGTGTCGGCCAATGCGCTGAATCAGACCTTCAACCCGGACAACAAGGGCCTTTCGACCAATGTGTCCGCCGAACGCATGGCTGGCACGCCGTCGAGCGATCGCTCGATTGCCGACATCGCGCGACTTGATCCGCGCATCACGGTCAATCGCACCACCGGCGCCATTTCCGATGCAGGCTTGAACAACCGCTACAACAACATCAGTGTCGACGGCGTCACCGTCGGCGATCCGTTCGGTCTGAATGCCAATGGTTTGCCGTACCAGAATTCGGCCATCTCGCCTGACACAATTGCCGAGTACAACATCTCGACGTCGAACTACGACGTCAGCTCCGACGTTGTGGGTGCCAGCATCAACGCGGTCACCAAATCGGGCACCAACCAGTTCCACGGGTCGGTCTACTACGCCTACCACAATGCCAGCAAGATGGTCGGCAAGGCAGGCTGGCTCGATTCGAGCAATCCGGGATACGACTACAACGGCTACAAGCGCGACTGGACCGGCGGCTTCACCCTGGGCGGGCCGATCATCAAGGACAAGCTGTTCTTCTTCGTGTCGGCCGAGCAGGAGCAGACCGTGGACATCGGCGCCGATTCGGCCAATGGCATGGATTACAGCCTGGGCAACGGGCCTTCGACCGACGAGAAGATTTCTCCGGGGGATCTGCAGAAGATCATCAACATTGCCAATGGCCTGGGCATGCATCCAGGCAATTTCGGCAGCACGGGAGTGACGCTGAAGGACAAACGCTACCTGGCCAAAATCGACTGGAACATCAACAACAACCACCGCGTCAGCTTGAGCTACAACCTCACCCGCGAGAATCATCCGGTGGTGCAGGGCAACTCGTCCAACAGCATTGGTCTGAGCAGCTACGACTACGTGCAGGCGATCAAGAACGACAACATCTCGCTGCAATTCTTCGACGACTGGAATGAGAATTTCTCCACCGAGACCAAGGTCGGCTACCAGCATTTCGTGCAGGACACCTCGGCGCCGTTCCAGCAGCCCGAGGTGGATGTCAGCATCGACGGCTACGGCACGCCGATCGTGCATCTGGGTGAAGATCAGTATCGCCACTACAACTCGGTGGACACCAAGAAGACCTCCCTGTTCTTTGCCGGTACCTATTACGCCGGCGACCACACGTTCAAGGCCGGCTTCTACTACGAGCGCAACAAGATCTACAACCTGTTCGGGCGCACCGAATTCGGTCAGTACACGTTCGATTCCATCGCCCAGTTCGCCAGCGGTGACTACTACCAATACAACCTGTACCAGCCGGCGCCGGGCTACACCCTCGGAGATGTGGCGGCCAAGTGGACCTACAGCCAGTTCAGCCCGTTCATCCAGGACACCTGGCAGGTCAACGACAACCTGTCGGTGATGTATGGCGTGCGCATGGATATTCCGTACTCCAACCGCAAACCGTTCTACAATCCGGCTTTCGACAAGGCGTTCGGTTACCCGAACAACAGTTCACTCGGATCCAAAAACAAGATCATCGAGCCGCGCCTGTCGTTCAACTACAGCTTCAACACCGAACGACTGACGCAGCTGCACGGCGGCTTTGGTCTGTTCCAGAGCTTCCCGCCGACGGTGTGGATGACCAATCCGTACCAGAACAACGGTGTCACGGTGGCAACCTACCGGTCGTACAACCCGAGCAGTGCCCCGTTCAGTTCGGATCCGCACAACCAGCCGATTCCGTCGTCCAGCAATACCATCATGGACGTCGACACGATTTCGCCGAACTTCAAGCTGCCAACCGTGTGGAAGTACACGCTGGCTCTGGACCGCGAATTGCCGTGGTGGGGCCTGATCGGATCCATCCAGGCGCAGGAAGTCAGCGCGCATACCGCGATCCTGTATGAAGCGGTCAACATCGGTGCGCCGACCGGCACGCTGCCGGATGGTCGCGAGCAGTTCTGGACCATCCCTGGCGCCTATCCGCGTGCCCACGGGCAGTATGCGAATGCCAACGCCAATCCGGACTTCTCGACATTGTCGACCCTGTTGACCAACACCAACAAGGGCAAGTCCGACAGCTTGACACTGGCCTTGCGCAAGCCGTTCTCCAACAACTGGGCCGCGCATGCGTCATTCACGTTGAGTCATGCCACCGAGGTCAATCCGGGCAACAGCTCGCAGGCGTCCTCGGGTTACAAGTACGTGGCGCGCATCAATCCGAACGACAATGTCTCAGGTATTGCCGAGCGCAACATTCCGCGCAGCGTGAAGTTGTCGTTCTCGTGGCGGCACGCATTCTTCGGCGATTACTACACGCGCGTGTCGGCGTTCTACGTCGGTCATGACGGCTTGCCGTACACGTGGATTTTCAATGGCGACGTCAATGGCGACGGCATCAGCTACGAGGATCCGGTCTACATCCCGACGTTGAACGATCCGAAGGTGTTCTTTGCCAACTACAAGGGCCAGGCGGCCAGCCCCCAGTTGATCCAGCAGTTCCAGGACTTCGTCAGCCACAACCGCTACCTCAACTCGCATCGTGGCTCGATTGCCAAGGTCAACAGCGATCACGCGCCGTGGATCAACCAGCTGGACGTGAGCTTCGTGCAGGAAGTGCCGGGGTTGTTCCACGGCAACAAGGGCATCTTGCGCCTGGACATCTACAACTTCCTCAACATGCTCGACAAGCACTGGGGTCAGGTCCGATACCTGCCGTATGACACGCGCGGATTGGCCAACTATGGTGGCGTGAACAGCAACGGTCAGTACATCTACGAGTTGCCCACGGACCAGAATGGCAATTACTCGCCGGATCAGTACGTCGTGCAGGATGCGGGTTACAACCCGGTGCACGTGATTTCGCGTTGGTCGGCCATGCTGACTTTGCGTTACACGTTCTGATTTGCCGGAAGGCAAACCGCGGGCCGGCGTTCTGTCTTGCAGGACGCCGGCCTTTTCACGTGTGGCAGCCGGGCAGGCGATGCTAAGCTGATCGCCTTCCGGATGTTTCAATGGAGAGTCAGTCCCGATGAGTGTCGACACCCTTCCCGAGCGTGAACGCGCCCGCACCGTCAGTACCCGCATCACGCCGTCGGGTGGTGGTCTGGATGTGCTGTCCCGCGATGAAGTCACGCGCCTGCGTGACGCCAGCGATGCCGGTCTGCATTCGCTGTTGCGCCGTTGCGTGCTGGCCGTGCTCACCTCCGGCAGTCTGAGCGATGACCCGCGTGGCATGCTGGGCCAATATCCGGATTTCGACGTGCAGGTGCTGCAGCAGGACCGTGGCATCAAGATCGAGTTGACCAACGCGCCCGCGCAGGCCTTTGTCGACGGCAAGATCATTCGCGGCATCAATGACCTGCTGATGGCGGTCGTGCGAGACATCGTGTACGTGGCCACCACGCTGGAACGGGGCGGTTTCACGCTGGATGATTCCTCGGGTCTGACCCACGCCGTGTTCGAAATCCTGCGCAACGCACGCATCCTGCTGCCGCATGTCGACCCGTGTCTGGTGGTGTGCTGGGGCGGCCACTCCATCTCGCGCAGCGAGTATGACTACACCAAGGATGTCGGTTACCAATTGGGTCTGCGCATGCTGGACGTGTGCACCGGCTGCGGTCCGGGCGCCATGAAGGGGCCGATGAAGGGCGCCACCATCGCGCATGCCAAACAGCGGCGTCGACACAATCGCTACATCGGCATCACCGAGCCGGGCATCATTGCCGCCGAGTCGCCCAACCCCATCGTCAACCACCTCGTCATCATGCCGGACATCGAAAAACGCCTGGAAGCGTTCGTGCGCCTCGGCCACGGCATCATCGTGTTTCCCGGCGGCGTCGGCACCTGCGAGGAAATCCTGTATCTGCTCGGCATCCTGCTCAACCCGGCCAACGAGGGCATTCCGTTTCCGTTGATCCTGACCGGTCCGCGCGAATCGGCCGATTACTTCGAGCAGATCGACCGCTTCCTGCGCCTTGCCCTGGGCGACGGCGTGGCCGCGCATTACCAGATCATCGTCGACGATCCGATGGCTGTGGCCCGTGCCATGGAGCGCGGCATCGACAAGGTGCGCAACAACCGGCTGGATACCAAGGATGCGTTCTACTTCAACTGGGGCCTCAATATTCCCTACACTTTCCAGCAGCCGTTCAAGCCGACTCACGCGGCCATGGCCGGGCTGCGCATCCACCGCGACCGTCCGCGCGACGAGCTGGCGGCCGACCTGCGCCGCGTGTTCTCCGGCATTGTCGCCGGCAACGTCAAGGAGGAGGGCATGCGCGCGATCGAGGCCAACGGCCCGTTCGACATCGACGGCGATCCCGAAGTCATGCAGGCGCTGGATACCCTGCTCAAGGCCTTCGTGGCGCAGGACCGCATGAAGCTGCCTGGCGGCTCGGCCTACGTGCCGTGCTACCGCATCCGTACGGATTGATCCGGGCGCGCGGTTGATGTCGATTCGCACGGGGAGTCAGTCCTTGGGCTCGTTTCGCCAAACGCGGACGGGCAGGACGAGCGCCCGATTTCCCTTGCGCGCCAGTCGGACTTTGCTGCGTCCGGGCAGGCATGGCGTGGTCGTGATTCGCTGCGCGATCTTGCCCCCGGTTTCGGCTTTGTCCCATGGCTCCGGGCTGGCGAAGGGAGCGAATGGTGTTGACAGTTTGCGCGCTGCTCGCGAAAATGCGCGTTCTTTGTTGGAGGGATACCCAAGCGGCCAACGGGGGCAGACTGTAAATCTGCTGGCTTACGCCTTCGGTGGTTCGAATCCACCTCCCTCCACCATCCGTTTCGGGGTGGCCGACAAAGTAAAGTCCCCGCTGGGCGGGAGTAGTTCAATGGTAGAACTTCAGCCTTCCAAGCTGATTGTGCGGGTTCGATTCCCGTCTCCCGCTCCATTGATCGGCTCCATGCGTAGCTGGAGCTTCCGAGCATCCGCTCATGTAGCTCAGTCGGTAGAGCACTTCCTTGGTAAGGAAGAGGTCACAGGTTCGATTCCTGTCATGAGCACCATATCCTGCGCCTGATACTGACGCACTTTTCTCCTCAATCTTTCTGACTCCACCGGGGTTTGCAGCCATGGCAAAAGGCAAGTTTGAACGCACCAAGCCGCACGTCAACGTTGGCACGATTGGTCACGTGGACCACGGCAAGACGACACTGACGGCGGCACTGACGAAGGTGGGGGCCGAGCGTTTCGGTGGCGAGTTCAAGGATTACAGTGCGATCGACGCGGCGCCG